>JBMNRB010000047.1:0-3303 GCA_050944435.1 Ruminococcus sp. | reverse complement strand
GGGGTGGCAAAAGCGGCAAAGGCGAAATGGCTTGAACGAAGTGAAAGCCAGCGTCTTTAGGCGCTGGCCGGTAACAAAGGCTTATAGCCGCAGAGCAAACCACCCGTTAGACGGGTGGTGCTGATTTGAATAAACAGGAGAGAATGTGAATAAAAAAGAATTAAAAAAAAGGAAGAAACTGTTGTTGGAGCTGATCTCTTCCAAAGAGTATCAGCCGATGAAAGCAAAGGAAATTGCGTCTCTGCTGGCGATCCCCAAAAGTATGAGAAAGGATCTGCAGCAGGTGCTGGACGCGCTGGTGGAGGATCAGAAAATTTCCGTAAGCAAACACGGGCGGTACCGTAAAGCAAAAGAGCGCAGGTATCAGCAGCAGAATAAAAATCAGACGGTTACCGGCACTTATACCGGTCATCCCAGAGGATACGGTTTTGTATCTGCCGATGGGGAAGAAAAGGATATTTTTATCCCTGAGCAGGCGGTAAACGGCGCTTTTCATCTGGATCGTGTGGAAGTTCAGGTTACAGAAGAAGGAAAGGAGAATAAAAGAAAGGAAGGGCGAATCGTTCGTATTTTATCCCATGGACTGGAAGAGGTGGTGGGAACTTATGAAAAAAGCCGCCATTATGGTTTTGTTGTTCCGGATCAGTCCAGGATACAGCAGGATATTTTTATTCCCCAGGAAAAGGCAGGAGAGGCCAGGGACGGCGATAAGGTAGTCGCAGAGTTATTGTCTTACGGAAGCAAAAATAAAAGTCCTGAGGGACGGATAAAAGAGGTATTGGGAGCTGCTGCGGATCCGGGAGTGGATGTGATTTCAGTGGCGAAAGATATGGGACTGCCGGTGGAATTTCCGGACAGAGTGTTAAAGCAGGCAAAAAGGACGGCACAGGAACTGAATGAGGGGGATTTCCAGGGAAGAAAAGATTTAAGATCTTTGCCTTGCGTCACCATAGATGGGGCAGATGCAAAGGACTTGGATGACGCCATTACTTTGAGCAGGACGTCTGAAGGGTACCGTCTGGGGGTTCATATTGCGGATGTCAGCAATTACGTTCAGGCGGGCAGCGCACTGGACCGGGAAGCAGTGAAAAGGGGAACCAGCGTCTATCTGGCAGACCGGGTAATTCCCATGCTGCCAAAGGAACTTTCCAACGGAATCTGCTCTTTAAATCAGGGCGAGGACAGGCTGGCTTTAAGCTGTCTGATGGAAATCAATGAAAAAGGAAAAGTTATCTCCCATGAAATTGCGGAAACGGTGATTTGCGTGGATCGCAGGATGACTTATACAGCAGTGCAGCAGATACTGGATGGGGATGAGGCGGTAAGGGAGGCTTATCAGGAATTTGTTCCTCTGTTTCAGTGTATGGAAGAGCTGTCGAAAATTCTGCGGAAAAGGAGAAAGAAGCGGGGAGCTATCGATTTTAATTTCCCTGAGAGCAAAGTGATTTTGGATGAAAAAGGTCATCCTGTGGAAATCAAAGCTTACGAACGGAATACGGCAACGGATATTATTGAAGATTTTATGCTGCTGGCCAATGAAACGGTGGCGAAGGAATACCATGATCGTGATCTTCCCTTTGTCTACCGGATTCACGAGGAACCGGACGAAGAAAAGATCGAGAACGTATTATCTCTGGCCAGGAACAGCGGCATTCCAGTGGAAAAGAAAAAGCGCAGCATCAGTCCGGGAGAGATTCAGAAAATACTGAATAATCTGGAGGGGAAAACGGTGGAACCCATGGTCAGCAGGCTCCTTCTGCGTTCTATGCAGCAGGCCAGATATTCAACTGCAGATGCAGGTCATTTTGGCCTGGCTGCAAAGCATTATTGTCATTTTACTTCTCCCATCCGCAGATATCCCGATCTTCAGATTCACAGAATTATCAAAGATGTTATCCGGGGACGGATGAATCAGGAAAGAATCCGGTACTATAAAGAGATTCTGGAAGAAGTGGCAGAAAGTTCCAGCAGGATGGAGCGCAGGGCGGAAGAAGCAGAGAGAGAGACGGTGAAGCTGAAAAAAGCAGAGTATATGAAGGCGCGTATCGGAGAAGAATTTGAAGGCGTCATCTCCGGCGTGACAGGATGGGGAATCTATGTGGAACTGCCTAATACGGTGGAAGGTCTCGTTTCCGTAAACTCCATGTGGGATGATTACTATGTTTATGATGAAAAATCCTGGCAGCTGGTTGGAGAATCGACGGGAAAAATTTACCGTTTGGGGCAGAAGGTAACGGTAATCGTAGAGGATGCAGATGCCGGTACGAGAACGGTGGATTTCAGATTGAAAAGGGAAGAGGATAGGAAATAATGGGAAAAGAGAAGGGCAGCCGTCTGATAGCAAATAATAAAAAAGCGTATCACGATTATTTTATAGAAGAAAAGTATGAGGCAGGCATTTCCCTGCATGGGACAGAGGTAAAATCTCTGAGGATGGGAAAGTGCAGTATAAAAGAATCTTTTCTGCGCATTGAAAATGGAGAGCTGTTTATTTACGGCATGCATGTCAGTCCCTATGAAAAGGGCAACATTTTTAATAAAGATCCGCTCAGGGTGAAGAAACTTTTGATGCATAAAAGTGAAATTCATAAATTACAGGGCAAAATCGCGGAAAAAGGGTATACGCTGGTGCCGCTGCAGGTGTATCTGAAGGGAAGCCTGGTGAAAGTAGAAGTGGGATTGGCACGGGGAAAGAAACTTTATGACAAGCGTCAGGATATCGCTAAAAAAGATCAGCGCAGGGAGGCGCAAAGGGAGTTTAAAGTAAGAAATCTATAAAAAGTCTTGACTTTATGTAAACTCAATGGTAATATAATAACGCTACGGTTTTATTGCCGAAACATCGGGGCAGTACCGGTTTCGACGGGGGTTTTGAAGATGGAGAAGCTATCCGCAGGCGATGCGTTAACTCGCAAACTTAAATTTAAACGCAGACGAAAACGTAGCGTTAGCAGCCTAATTGCTGCTCGTCAGCCTTGATGCACTCACACATTGAGAATCTGGCGTCGATCTTGTGAGAAACGATATGGACAAAGCTTTGCGTCCATAGGCGTATGATGAAGCTACTGAAACCGCCAGGATGTCTGTTTTCGGGCGGCGGAGGGAATGATAAATAGCAGACTATGATAGTAGAAGTACATGGGAGAGGCTTTCGGACACGGGTTCGACTCCCGTCTGCTCCAGCGAAAAGGGCTTGTATTTACAGGCTCTTTTCTTTTTGAAGACAGGGGGGCTAGAAAATAAATGTTGAAAAGCCAAAAAATGGGCTGGACAAAAATGGGAGAGTGTGGTATTGTATACGTA
>JBMNRB010000046.1:0-4319 GCA_050944435.1 Ruminococcus sp. | reverse complement strand
ATAAAAGAGTCCCAGCTTGCTTCTTAGCGTATCGCAACAAAATCAACCCTGTTTCGAATGGCTATTTTTCAATAGCTTGTTTAAGTGCGCCATCTTTAGGCTGCCCTCTACTTTCTTTCACACTATCCTATTCCTGCTATCTTATCTCTGTATTTCACGGCTGGTGCAAGAACTCTTCCGCATTCAGCCGCATATTCTGCGGGATCCTCAGAATTGATTAAACGGAAACCGAAGAAAATGTAGCTGCCGTTTTTACTGTATGTGTCGATATCACGGATGACTTCTTTTTCGATTATTTCATCGGAAGCTTCCACAATTCCAGGTTCGCCGTTGGAATCATATCCGCCGATAATTGTAAATCGGTCGCCGTATTTTTCTATAATGCCGTTGATGTCATTAGTGGGCTGGACGATAGTCCATGCTTCAGCGCCGGTGTCTATCATATCCTCAACGATTGTTTCGGCATAACCGCAGGTATGCTGAATGGGACGCATTCCAAAGGCTTTTACTGCGTCAAAATAACGTTTTGTGGGAGGCTTGATCAAGGCGCGGTAAGTCTCCGGAGACATAAAGAGATCTCTTTCTGTAGCCACGTCGTCGTAATTGGTCCAGAATTCCGGTTGATAATACTTCGCAACCTTTTCTATTACCTGTATTTTATAATCCACAATTGCATTCATTAGATCGAGACACGCTTCCGGTTCTTCATACATTGCGATAAGGGCTTCTTCAAATCCCATTAAAGATGCAAGGCGTTCATAGGGGCCGTTTCCGCTGCCGAAATCAACAACCAGTTCGTTGCGGTCCACGCCTTCCAATTCGGACTTTGAAAAGCCTTCCCAGTCGAAATTTTCTACATCTGGAAAACGGACAATTTTTTTCCAGTCCACGATTGTTTCTGCATCCAGTATAAACTCACCGGGAGCTGGAATCGGTGTTCCACCGCCGGAAGCGGGCGTTACCCAGCGCACGCCGAATCCGTCGTATCCGCCGCCAACAGGTCCTTTTTCAAAACTTGGACCAAGTCCGACACAGAATCCCACCCCAGCACAGTCTACACCGAAAATCGGCACAAAATCAGGCTTCTTGTGATCCATTGCAGTTAAATAGTTGTCCTTAATTGAGAGAGACATAGCTTCACCTCCATGTGTAAACAGATATGATGATAAGGTTCGGCTTTGTACGTACATCGCTTTAAAAATGTTATATCATGAATTTTTACCTTCGTAAATTCGCCAATTGCATTGACTTTTTTCAAAATAATTTATACAGTATGTCTAAATAAATATTAATGGAGAAGGGAGGCGTATGAATGAATCTGGGACTTGCGCTGATCAAAGATGAATTAGAACTGGAGCCCGTTTATGAAGAGTATAGGGGAAGGGAAGGATGCCTGGATCTGGAGAAATTTCAATTATATGATAAAGAAGATAAACTGGAGAAACATACGCTTTATCTGTCCTACACTTCGGAAGTGAGGAAAGATATAAAATGTGATGATTCTTCAGCCATGATTCTTTTGGAAAACACTTCCGGAAAATGTTGTCCTCCGAAATGTGCCTGCCTTGTTCTTGAGAGCCGGTATTCCTTTATTTCCCTTGCCAATGGAATAAACGGTCTGTTTCAAAAGGCACAGTTTATTGAGAATCAATTGCAGGAAGCCGTTTACATGGGACAGAGTTTTCAAACCCTGGCGGATATTTTCCGTGATGTTCCCCATAATGAAATAATTATTATGAATTCGGATTTTTATCTGGTTGCACATTCGACAGAAGATATCCGTCTGTATCAGATTTCAGGACTGGAGCAGGATTATCAGACACATCGTCTGCCGGCGGAAAATTTGGAATTCTTTAAGAATGATATTACGTATTCAAAAGTACGGGATCTGAAGGAACCTTTCATCTATGGGGCAAGCATATACGCCGTGGATGTCCTCTGCATGAATGTATTTTTGTACAATGAATTCGTCTGCCGGGTTGTCTTTTGTGAAATTGACACGCCTTTCAGAGCCTATGACAGGGAACTGATCCGTTATTTCACCGGATGGATTCAGAAAAAATATGATCTTCTCAAAGCTGAGGATTCTTATCAAAAAGACAGCCGTCTCAACAGCCTTCTCCTGGATCTGATCAGACAGAAAAATGTGGAACCCTGGTTGCTGGAAAAACAGCTTTCCGGACAGGGCTGGCATGCAGACAGTGATTTTGTCTGTGCGCTGATACAGCCCAGCAGCCGGGATTATTATAATCATACGCTGTCGTATTATTGTCAGATCATTTTAAAAAATTTCTCCATGGTGATTCCCCTGGAATATGAATCCCGCATTGTCTGTGTGGTAAATCTGTCTGACTATCACCTGACGGTGAATTCATTTATTGCTGAGTTTATCTGCTTTCTCCGGGACAGTTTTTTTAAGGCCGGGTTCAGCAGTCAGTTTACCGATCTGGAATCTCTGTATGCCTATTACAGGCAGGCGGAGATCGCTCTGAATACAGGAACGGATACAGAATCTTCCAGTTGGCTGTACCGTTTTGAAGATCAGTTTTTGAATTACATTCGTCATATGCTCACTTCGGACATACCCGCCAAATTTCTGATTCATCCCAAACTTCGCATACTGCAGGACTACGATGCCAGGCACGGTACTTCCTATGTGAAAACCTTTATCGCTTACATAGACTGTAAAATGAACGCAGCGGAGACGGCACAAAAACTTTATATCCACCGGGCCACGATGATGTACCGGCTGAAACGGATCCGGGAGCTGACGGATATGGATTTTGACATTTCTTCCGAAATGCTTTACCTGATAATATCCTGCAAATTATTAATGTAAATGATAATCATGGGAAGTGGGAAAAACTTCATGTGAAATATCTACAAAAATATTGATTTTTAATTAACAAACAGCTATAATGTATTCATAAAAAGTTTCATTCGGGGAAAGTTATGCCATGAACTGGGAAAATTGGCGGGAAACTGTAAGACTCAGGTGTAACCCCCAAAAAAACATAAAGTAAAAGGAGATAATGACTGTGAACTTTCAACTAACAAAGGAACAAGAACTTGTCAGAAAAATGGTTGCAGACTTCGCTGAAAATGAAGTTAAACCTATCGCTGCAGAAATTGATGTCACAGAAGAATTCCCAATGGAAAACGTACAGAAACTTTTCCGTTATGGTGTAATGGGAATGAACATGCCGAAAGAGTACGGCGGAGCAGGTGCAGACGACGTTGCCTATGCAATGGCAGTGGAAGAGCTGGCTAAAAAATGTGCGGCAACAGCAGTTATCGTTGCAGCTCACAATTCACTGGCATGCTGGCCGATTTTGAAATTCGGTACAGAAGAGCAGAAACAGAAATACCTTACAAGAATGACAAAAGATACTATCGGCGCTTTCTGCCTGACAGAGCCGGAAGCCGGTACCGATGCATCTGCACAGCAGACGACAGCAGTTCTGGACGGCGATCATTACGTATTGAACGGCAATAAGATTTTTATCACAAACGGCGGAGTGGCAGATGTTTTTGTTGTATTTGCCATGACAGATCCTTCTAAAGGCAATAAAGGAATTTCTGCTTTTATCGTTGAGTCTTCCTTCCCGGGATTCTCCCGCGGAAAAGTGGAGGATAAAATGGGCATCCGTGCTTCCTCTACGACAGAAATTATTTTTGAAGACTGTATCGTTCCCAAGGAAAATCTGCTGGGCGTAGAAGGAAAAGGCTTCAACGTTGCCATGGCTACTCTGGACGGCGGACGTATCGGTATCGCTGCACAGGCTCTGGGTATTGCACAGGGAGCTCAGGATGAACTGGTAGCATATGTACAGCAGAGAGTTCAGTTCGGCAAACCGATTGCAAAATTCCAGAACACACAATTCCAGATTGCCGATATGGAAGCACGTATCTGTGCAGCACGCTGGCTGGTATACGATGCAGCCCACAGAAAATACTTAAGTTCTCAGGGACAGAAAATTTCTTACGGAAAAGAATCTGCTATGGCAAAATTATTTGCGGCAGAGACAGCTATGGCCGTTACAACGAAAGTTGTTCAGCTCCATGGTGGTTACGGATATATCAAAGAATACCCGGTTGAACGTATGATGCGTGACGCCAAGATCACAGAGATCTATGAAGGAACGTCAGAAGTTCAGAGAATGGTAATTGCTAAAAACGTAATCAAATAAACAGGAGGATAAGAGAATCATGAAAATAATCGTTTGTGTAAAACAGGTACCAGATACCTCCGGAAAGGTAGCAGTAAAGCCGGACGGAACCCTGGACCGAGCTTCCATGCAGACCATCACGAACCCCGA
>JBMNRB010000045.1:0-5385 GCA_050944435.1 Ruminococcus sp. | reverse complement strand
ATCAGGGTATGGACTGTACCCGGCCGCACCTTCAGCTGTACGCCTTTTAAGGCACGCACACCTGGAAACTCTTTTACGATATCATGCATTTCCAGTACGTATTCTTCACTCAAACTCATTCACCCCTGCTTCTCTTTCTTAAAATACCAGGTGCCGGCCGTAGGCCGGCACCTTTTTAAATGTCAACGATTACATTTCATTTAATTATTTGTCGTCGTAATCCGCTACATTGTCAGCAGTAACCGGCTCAAATGGTACCCAGAGAATATTTCCTGTTTCATCTACTTCGTAGTCGGTGCCTTCATTTAATGCATTGCCTTCTACCAGGTTTACTGCTGCCATAAGAGCGCCACGTCCCTGGCCGTCAGCATCCTGGAATACGCTCATGGACAGTGTGCCGTCTTTGATTGCCTGACGTCCGTCTACTGTTGCGTCAACACCAACGATCGGAACGCTGGCCGGATCCAGACCTGCCGCGTTCATGGCCTCGATTGCACCCAATGCCATAGCGTCGTTGTTGGAAATAATACAGTCATACTCAATTGTTGTTAACAGAGGAGAAATCATATCCTGTGCTGTTGCACGGTCGAAATCTGCCGCCAGAGGAGCTGTTGCTTCTTCTGCATTGATGCCATTGTCTTCCAATGCCTGCAGACAGGACTCTGTACGCTGTGTAGTAGAAACGTTACCGATCGTACCGTTCAGAAGGATATATTTAATGTCGGTTTTGCCTTCTGCTTTAAAATGTTCTGCCAGCCATTCACCCTGATATTTTCCAGACTGCATCTCATCAGAACCTACGTACACTGCATTCTCATTCAGAATACTGGTATCTACTGGCGGTCTGTTTACAAATACCACTTTCATATCGCCAGCTGCTTCTATTACCTGGGAAGCAGTTTCCGGGTCTACCATGTTAACAATGATTGCCTTCTGTCCGGCATTTCTTGCAGTCTCTACAAACTGAAGCAATTTACTGGTATCAGACTGTGCGTCCTGGGTTGTCAGGTTAATTCCCATTTCTTCTGCCGCTTCCAGAGCACCTGCTTCCAAAGTGGAAAGGAACTCATCACGCAGAGCCATGATCATTGTAATGTCTCCAACTTCACCGCTGGCTTCAGCGCTGGCATCAGTGCTTTCTTCAGCATCTGCACTTGCGCTGTCGTCTGTTGTCTCACTTTCTGCTGATGTGGAAGTGTCGCTGCCTCCGCCGCAGCCGGCCAATGTGCCAAGAGCTAAAACGCCTGCCAATAATCCTGCCAATACTCTTCTCTTCATTCTCAACTTTCCTCCTACATTCTCTCATCTCTACTCCTCATGGTATACCATTGTGCAACCTTTTCAATCAGTTATTTCTTCTGGTTTATGAAAATCAGAAAAACCCGGGTTCTGATTAAGGCCACTTCCTTGAGTCTCTTTCATTATATTGGGTTTTGTTTATTTTGTCAATTTTATTTTCATATTTTCCTCAATAATTATACATATTTTATTCACACTTTTTTTGAAAAAATGTTCTCATCAAAAAAACGACAATTTTTTATAAGTATTTTTTGTTTTTTATGTATTATTTGGAATTTTAACATTTTGTTACCATCTTCACACTTTATTCATAAATATATCTGGACAAAAAATTCCGGGCGTCAGCATAAACTGACGCCCGGAAATATCGCATAAAACTCTTCTTCCCAATAAATCATTACATATAGTCGTCCACGTTATCCGCCGTTACCGGCTCGAAGGGTACCCAAAGAACGTTTCCTGTTTCATCCAGTTCATACTCTGTACCTTCATCCAGAGCTTTTCCTGCTACCATATTAGATGCGCACATCATAGCAGCAACTCCCTGTCCTTCTGCATCCTGGAAAACAGTCATGGAAAGGGAACCGTCTTTTACCGCCTGGCATCCGTCCACAGTTGCATCAACGCCAACGATGGGAATGGTTGACGGGTCTATTCCTGCAGCTTTCAAAGCCTCAATCGCTCCCAGAGCCATAGCGTCATTGTTGGAAATGATGCAGTCATACTCGATGGTGGTAACCAGAGGAGTAATCATATCCTGCGCTGTCGCACGATCCCAGTCCGCCGCCAGAGGAGCTGTTGCCTCTTCTGCATTAATGCCGGCATCCGCCAGCGCCTGGAGACAGGATTCCGTACGCTGTGTGGTAGAAGTCTGTCCGATCATTCCGTTGAGAAGGATATACTTGATATCCGTTTTGCCTTCTGCTTTAAAATGTTCCGCCAGCCATTCTCCCTGATATTTTCCGGATTCCATTTCATCAGAACCTGCGTAAACAGCATTCTCATTCAAGATATTTTCTTCCGTTGGGAAACGGTTGATAAATACCACCTTCATATCTCCCGCCGCCTCAATAATCTGGGAACATGTGGCCGGGTCTACCGGATTGACAATGATAGCTTTCTGTCCGGCGTTTCTTGCCGTCTCCACAAACTGAAGCAATTTACTGGTATCATTCTGCGCATCCTGGGTTACCATCTCAACGCCCATGTCTGCCGCCGCATTCTGAACGCCCACTTCCAGCGTGGAAAGGAATTCATCCCGGTTACTGAGGATAAGAGTAACCGTTCCCAAGTCAGTATCGCCCTCTGCCGACGCCTCGGCTTCTCCTGAATCTGCCGCTGCTTCCGTACTTTCTTCACCACCGGAAGAAGCAGCCTCTTCACCGCCTCCGCCGCAGCCGGCCAACGTACCCACTACCATGATACCGGCCAACAATCCTGCTAAAATTTTTCTTCTCATAAATTTTTCTCCTTTTACTCGAACAAATCCCATTTACTTGCTCTTATCTTCCCTTATCACAAACCTCCCCAGCAATTTCTTCCGCCGTCTTCACCTATCATTTACACGGAATTACCCGGGTACTGGAGTAAATCTGTCAACTGGTATTCTTATTGTATCTGCCTTTGTGCATTTTGTCAATATAATCTTCAATTTTTATTTACTTTTTATACATTTTTATCATAAATTATTAACTTTTTTCGATTTGAATAATAGATATCGAAATGAGAACCATCCGATCCGTCTGCTATATGAAGTTTGAAATAAATCGTATTCCAGAACAGATTCATATCAAATCCGATAAAACCGCAGGACAACAAAACCCCTGCTTTTCCTGGCTTTTTCGTTCTAATCCCTCTGGCATTGGCATCCAGTTCAAGCGCATTAAGATACCTCAGACGCTCAAACTGTTCCTGCATGACTTCATGTTCTTTCATGCATTGTTTCAGCTTCTGTTTTTCTAAAATTCCGTGATTTTTGCACAAAAAAAGACTGTCTCCAGTCTCTGCTGCAGACAGCCTGAACATCTCTCTGTATTTCTATTGGAAAGAAAATGTTTCCAAAATCTCCTCCACCGCATCTCTCATTTCATAGTAATTGTCTTTCCTTTCCTGATCCAAAGAATCAAACTGCACATCTGTAGGAAAAGACGCCACATAATACACGCCGTCATTTTCATCCAGATACTGATACGCCGGAAGCTGTTCCCACTCTCCTTCTGTCCCAAACATTTCTATATTGAATAAATTTCCGCCATACCCGGCCAGGTTATTTTCTATATTGTAAAAGGCATAATAGTCCGAACCCGTTTCCAGAGAATATTTTCCCTCCCAGGAAAGAGGAAGTTCCAATGTAAATGTTTCTCCCTCAAACAAAAGAAAATCCTGTTCCTTCTGTTCTTCCTGCACCCCGGTCTGCTCTGCCGCTGTCCTTTCACTTTCGCCGTAACTTTGACTTTCCCTGCGGGACAAACTCCAAAACGCCAGGCCAATCACCGCCAGCGCAACTGCCGTAACGCATATCATTCCGACGATAATCACACTCGTCTTTTTCACTTCCGCTTTTGGGCGGTACGCATCCGTCCGCTGCTCCTCCTGCTCCACCGGCGCTCCGCAATTTCTGCAAAACCGCGCATTATCCTTTATTTCTTTTCCGCACTCTGAACAATAAGGCATACGATCCCTCCCTCTTTCTTTTCCTCGATTATATCAGATTGAGGGAAGAATAGGAATCCGTTTTGCCCTATTACGTTATCCGCTGCCGCCTGCGAATACTGTATATATATCGTATCAGCCGTATTTTTTCAGACATTCCAAGCATACCATTCCCGTTCCCTCCGGCATATAACGGCCGCAGCACACGCATACATCCAAAGAAGAATACCCCGCCTGGCCTTTGCCTTTAATTTCTTTTCCCTGTATCCTTTTCCTTTTTACTTCTTTTCCTTTTAACTGCTTTTTTTCCAGCATTATGTTATAGTCACATCCCGTCTTTATTTGCGCTGTATAGTCATCATCCTACAAAATATTGCTGGACACCTGGAATTCTCCGTCTGCTTTTACCACTTCGTAAATAAAAGGTTTTTTCCCGCCCTGCCTTTTCCAACGGTAATAAGCTTTAATAAAGCCGTCGTGGATCAGTTCTTCAGCTTTGAGCCTGGCCTGAACAGCCTCATCGAAGTCCCGGAAAGTTCCCACATAAAACCTCTGTTTCTTAAATCCTATGGTGACGCGGTAACTCCCGTTTTTTCCCCGGCAGATTCCCCTGAACCCGCTGGTGTTGTCCTTTCTGTGCTTTCTCTTTTCCAGCCACTCCACACAGGTGTTATCCACCCAGGTAAGGGATGAGGCAATATTCTTCTGCAGCTCCTGCTTCAGACAGCCGCAGCTCCGATAATGACCGTGAACCAGACCGTCCTCGCTCACTTTCAGTTCCCTGCCGCAGTCGCAGCGGCACTGCCAGAGTATGGATCCCTTTTTATCCCGTTCTTTTGTGGGAAACAGCGCCGTCAGCCGTCCGAATTTCTGTCCTGTAATGTCCCGCATTCCCTGTTCTTTCCTGCGCCGCAGGCAGCCGCAGCTTTTTACTTTTCCCGATTTCAAATCATGGGCCGAGACAGTATGCATCTTTCCGCAGCTGCAGCGGCACTGCCAGCAGGTCCGTCCTTTTTTATTGGATGCCCGGCGAATCACCGTCAGATTTCCAAACTGTTTCCCCGTAAGATCCTCTGCTATGGAACCGTTGCGGGCCGTAAGCTTTGGAACACACCCGCAGTCGGTAACCGTTCCCCGGGTCAGCCGCCTTGTATTGACCAGAATCTCACCGCCGCAGTCACAGCGGCACTGCCACATCCAGTAATTATTCTGCCTTTTTTCCGTCCGTTTTATCACCGTCAGTTTCCCGAATCTCAATCCTGTTAAATCTTTCCTGTTTGCCACTTGATCACCTCGTCCCGTCTCTCAAAATCAGCACCACCCGTCTAACGGGTGGTTTGCTCTGCGGCTATAAGCCTTTGTTACCGGCCAGCGCCTAAAGACGCTGGCTTTCACTTCGTTCAAGCCATTTCGCCTTTGCCGCTTTTGCCACCC
>JBMNRB010000044.1:0-6794 GCA_050944435.1 Ruminococcus sp. | reverse complement strand
GTTAAGCACGCCGCCAGCGTTCATCCTGAGCCAGGATCAAACTCTCAACTAAAAATTTGTCCAGGTCCAAGACAACCTTTGGCTATCTTATCCCTTGTTTACTGTTGGTCTTCCATTCTCTCCGAATATCTCTTTTTCGAATTTTCAAGGATTTGTGTTTTACTGTTCAGTTATCAATGTCCTCACTGTCGTTGTTTTCTCACTTTTGTCCCCCGCGACAGCTATAATAGAATATCACAGCTCTTTTTGTTTGTCAATAGCTTTTTTCATTTTTTTATTATTTTTTTAACTGCTGACCTGAGCCGCAACGGATGTTATAGTATCATATTCATTATTCCATGTCAATATATTTTTTAAGACTTTATTTTTTCTGAACAAAAGCTGCTATTCCAACATGGATCCGCTATCACCGACTACCATGTCAACGATATTCCGCAGTTATATGCAAAATATAAACCTGAATAATCTAAGGGAGCCGTTGCTCCATAAATGATTACTCATCTATTTTGCAACAGCTCCGTATAAAGAGAAAAATTAAGAATTAAGTATTGGTAATATGTAATCACTGCTTTGCCGCAGCTGCAGCCGCTGCCAGGCGACGGGATCTTGCCGCCATCTGCTCACGAACTACATCAAGAAGCACTGCCAGGATGATAACCAGGCCAAGTACCATATTCTGAACAGCCGTATTGATGGACAGAAGAGAGAAACCGTTTCTCAGTGTAGTGATAATCAGCGCACCGATCATGGTTCCAAGCACAGTACCTTTTCCGCCCATAAAGGATGCGCCGCCCAGGACGCATGATGCAATAGCGTCAGTATCATAAGGCTGAATTGCGTTGGTGCCGTTACAGACACCGGAACGTCCGATAGACACAATACCGGCAAGAGCTGCTGTGAATCCGGAAAGTACATAGCATGCGGTCAACACATTCGCCGAGTTAATACCGGAAAGCCGGGTTGCCTCCATGTTGCCGCCCGCGCAGTATACGGAACGGCCGAAGGTAGTTCTTGTCAGTACGATATGTAGGATAATATAAAGAATAATAACCAGTATCATGCTTACCGGGATCCCGGTCACTTCAGCTGAGCCAAGCCACATAACGCCCTCCGGGAATCCGCCGACCATCTGAGAACCGGTTACTACCAGTGCTGCGCCCCACAGTACGTTCTTCATACCCAGCGTGGATACGAAGGGATGTGGCAGATGCAGTCTGGTCAGAAGAGTCCCGTTTATCAGACCTACCAGTACACCCGCCAGGATACCCGCCACGATCAGCACAAAAGAGTTTGTAATGCCTTTTTGCAGCATCATACCCATCAGGCAGGCACAGAAGGTAGCGTTGGCGCCTACAGAAAGATCGATACCTGCCGTAATCAGACAGAACAGCATGCCAATTGCAATAAGCGCTGTAAATGGCGTCTGTTTTAAAATAGATGATAAGTTTGAAAAAGTTAAGAAGTTTTCGCTGGCAATTGTCAGGATGATACACAAAATAAGAAATGCCCCGATGATGCCAATCATTGAACTTAAACCGCCTAATTTCTTTGTTTTCATTCCAGTTTACCTCCCCAAGCCGCTTTCATAAGGCTTTCCTGATTAAAGTTATCTGTGTCACGTTCCACTTCTCCCATGACTCTTCCGCCGCGCATAACGATCACACGATCGCTCATACCGAGAATTTCCGGAAGTTCAGAGGATACCATAATGACACATTTTCCTTCTTTTACAAGCTGATTCATAACACGGTATACTTCGATCTTGGCGCCTACGTCGATACCGCGGGTAGGCTCATCAAAAATAAAGATATCCGCACTGGTATTGACCCATTTTCCGATAACTACCTTCTGCTGATTGCCGCCGGAGAGCTGGCCTACAATTTCATCAGCCGAGGGCGTTTTTATCCGCAGGGCCTCAATATTTTCTTCACTGGTCTTATCGATCTTTTTCTTATCCAGAAACATATTATTGGCAAAGCCGTTCATATTGGCAAGGATCAGATTGCTCTTGATCGTTTCTTGCAGCACCAGACCCTGTCCTTTCCGGTCTTCGGTCAGGAACGCAATGCCCGCCTTGATCGCCTGGGAGGGACTCTTGATCTTAACCTCCTTGCCATGAACAAAAATCTGCCCGCCGTCAATGGGATCTGCGCCGAAGATGGCGCGCATGGTCTCCGTACGTCCCGCGCCTACCAGACCTGCAAATCCCAGAATTTCACCGCTGTAGGCCTTGAAGCTGACCTTATGAAGGACACCGCCTTCTTCCAGATCCTTTACTTCCAGGGCCACATCCCCCTTGGTGCCGAATTCCTTCGGGAACAAATTATCCAAAGTACGTCCTACCATAGCCGCGATCAGAGAATCATTGTTCCATTCTTTAATCTCACGCGTATCAATGTACTGGCCGTCACGGATAACCGTCACACGGTCGCACAGTTCGAAGAGTTCTTCCAGCTTGTGGGATACGAAGACAATACCAATACCTTGATCCCTGAGCTTACGGCAGGTCTTCATCAGTTCTTCTACTTCCTTTTCTCCCAGAGAAGAAGTAGGTTCGTCCATAATAATCATCTTCGCGTTAATCAGAACCGCTTTCGCAATCTCGATCATCTGCTGAACACCCATACCGAAGGTTCCCCGCCGGTTTTTCCGGATCCACATCCTGCCCCAGAGAAGTCATTACTTCCTTCGCTTTCTTGTTCATGGCCTTATAATCCAGCAGACCGCCCGGCCCTTTATCCATTTATTAATAAAGATATTATCTGTAATACTCAAAAGTTTTTCAATATTCAGCTCCTGATATACACAGGCAATACCAGCTGCTGCTGAATCATTAGGGTTGCGGAAGATTTTCTGTTCACCATTCACATAAATCTCGCCTTTATCCGGCTTATGCACACCCGTCAGAACTTTGATCAGCGTGGATTTTCCGGCGCCGTTTTCTCCGATCAGTCCGAGAATCTCCCCCGGTTTTACCGCCAGCTGCATCTCGTCAAGAGCTATTACTCCCGGAAATGTTTTCGTACAATTCCGAAGTTCAACAACATATTCACCCATAGACTCGTCACCTTTACCTTACTTTAAAAATACCCTTATCAAACAGAAACATCTCGCCGATAAGGGCATTTCCACTTCATGTCATCACTTCAGGTTCCTTTCCCTCACGGAGCGTTACTCCAGATAACTGTTCAGTGTATCCAGCCGTTCCTGGGCATTTTCACTCGTTACAACGTCACATCCAGAATCAGTGAACTCTTCCAGTTCTTCGCCTTCCAACGCCTTTACTGCTTCCTGTACGGCAAGATAACCCATATTGTAAGCTTCTTGTGCCACAGACATATCCAGCTCATCGGCAAGAATTGCTTCGCAGGCCGTCTTATCACCGTTAAAACCGAGGAAAATGGTATTTTCATAGGCTGCGTTTCCGGATGCAGCTCTGGCCGCCGCGATTGCCATATCATCGTTGTTGGCGCAGATGATGGCAACACCTTCCGGATGATTCTGCATGATTGCTTCCATGGAAGTGACCGCTTTGTCCGCTACCGCATCCGCATACTGTGTCTCGTCTGCCAGAAAAGTTCCGCCTGCTTCTTCGATACCTTTCTGGAAGCCTGTCAGACGGGCTGTCGCCGTAGTCTCGCCCTGTACGCCTGTAATACAGATGGCATTGATTTCTTCCCAGCCCGCTTCTTTTGCTGCTTCCACTGCTGCTTCGCCGCCCAGGGCTGCCGCATTTTCATTGCCGGTTCCGACAAAGGTCAGAACTTCCGGAGCATCGATATCGGTATCCAGCGCGATGATCGGTTTTTCTCCCCCTGAAATCAGTGTGGTTACTGTATCCGCCTGAAGCGGCGAAATAATAAATGCATCATAAGCGCCTGAATTTAGATCTGTCTCAATCATATTCTGTTGCTCGTCGAATGCTGTCTCTGAAGTCGGTCCTTTTACATCAATAGATACATTGGGATTTTCTGCTGCATAAGCATCACATCCTGCCTTTACAAAGTTCCAGTACTCCGCCGACAGTGTTTTCAGGATAATACTGATATTATACTCCCCTGAACCGCTGTCTGCCGATGCCTCTTCTGTTGAAGATTCTTCTGTTGCTCCATTCTCTGAAGAAGTTTCAGCCGAGTCTCCGCCTCCGCAGGCAGTCATTGAAATTGCCAAAATTGCCCCCATCATTACTGCCAAGATACGTCTTTTCATTTTTTATTACCTCCCTTTAATTTCATCAGCAGGAAATTGCTATGTATTTTTTACAACTTTTCCGCTCTTTCCAACTGATTTTATGTGAAAATTTTAGCACTATATCCTGTGCAGTTTAATAAGAAATCTTATCATGTCCATGTGATATTTTACTCTTTTTTATATTTTTTATCAAAAAGGAAGTATTCAAAAAATGTGCGGGTGCACGCAAGAATTGCCCTGTTATTACCACTTATATCGCCGAAAATTAATAGGAGAGATGCCGATACGTTGTGTGAAAGAATTGCAAAAATTTGACTCGCTGCGATAGCCTACTTCATAGGCGATTTCTTTAATAGGCATATCTGTAGTTTTCAGAAGATGTTTCGCTTTATTGATTCGCACCAGAATAATGTACTCGTAGGGAGAATACTGGGTTTCTTTTTTAAAGATCCTTGAAAAATGACTGGCGCTTAGCCCTACACTGTTTGCCACCGTTCCCAGCGACAATTCTTCCCCTATATGATTATGAATATATTCCTTCGCCTGACTGACGATGGCAACACCGCTTTCATTTCTCTGATCCATATGCTCTGAAAAAATCAGCGTGCAAAGACATTGGTACAGTTTTTTTGAATTTTCTTCCTCATTTACCCGCTGATTGTTCTGATATTTTGACACAACAGAAAGCATATTTTTATATATATCTTCCGCCTGATCTTCCTCAAAAACAATACCCTTCATCTTTTCAACAAAGCAGCGGTAAAACCTTCCTGTATTGGAACCGTCAAAATGTACCCATAGAAAAGATACGTACCCTTTCGCATAATAAGCATGATGAACATGACAGTTAAAAAATGCTGCCTGACCTTCCTGCACCAGCATCCTGACACTCCTTTACATTTTTGTCGATTATTGCTAAATCTGTACACTATTAATCAACGTACCATGTCATTTTGCCGACTTCCATACAATATCTTATCATTTTCTTGCTATTTTCTATCCATATCATGCTGCATTTAAGCGCAAAAAAACAATGATAAGAAGAGATTCTTTCAGTTTCTTATCATTGTTCTTTTATTAGTGCAGTCAAATATTTAATTGTATGGCTTCTACCGCCTCTTTTATATTATTTACATAAATCAGGCGGATGCCGTCCGGCCGCCCCACAGAATTTTCACAGACCTTTGGCAGTATCACCGTCTCAAATCCCAGCTTTTTCGCTTCTTTCACACGCTGTCTGGCCATACTGACCGCCCGCACCTCCCCGCTTAACCCCACTTCGCCAAAAGCTACCACACTTTCCGGAATTACGATATCTTTATAACTGGAGGCAATTGCCAGCAAAATGCCTAAATCAATGGCCGGTTCCGTCATTTTGATTCCTCCGGCAATATTCACATAAGCGTCATATTCTGACAGATTCATTCTTCCCCTCTTTTCCAGAACCGCCATTAAGAGATTTACCCTGTTAAAATCTGTCCCCGCCGCCGTTCTCCTGGGAATTCCAAAATTACTGCGGCAGACCAGAGCCTGAACTTCAATCAAAATAGGCCTCGTTCCTTCTATGGAACAAGCCACAATGGAACCTGAGGCCCCTTCCGGTTTCCCGCTGAGCATAAACTCCGAAGGATTCTTCACCTCCGTCAGACCTTCATTTCCCATCTCAAAAACACCGATCTCGTTAGTGGAACCAAAACGGTTTTTTACACTTCGTAAAATCCGGTAGGAGGCATGACGGTCTCCTTCAAAATACAGCACAGTATCAACCATATGTTCCAATACCCGGGGACCGGCCACGGAACCGTCTTTCGTCACATGTCCCACGATAAAAATAGAAATCCCCATCCCCTTGGCCATCTGAAGCAAAATTCCCGTTGATTCTCTGACCTGAGATACACTGCCCGGAGCAGAGGATACTTCTTCATTGTACATGGTCTGGATGGAATCAATCACCATGACGTCCGGTTTCTGCTGCTGTACTGCCTGACGGATATCTGTCAGATTAGTTTCGCACAGCAGCAGCAAATGATCATTAAAAGTACCAATTCTCTGCGCCCGCAGTTTAATCTGCCGGAGGGATTCCTCTCCGGAAATATATAATACCTTTTTATCCGAAAGCGCCAGCTGACGGCAGACCTGAAGGAGAAGGGTGGATTTCCCGATTCCCGGATCTCCTCCTACCAGTACCAATGAGCCTCCTACAATGCCTCCTCCCAGCACCCGGTCCAACTCCCCTATTCCAATGATCATCCGCTCTTCTTTTTCCATCTGAACCCCGGACAGAGTAACTGGCTGCGGAGTTTTCCCCTGTCCTTTGCTCTTGCCGGAGATGTTGTCCGAAACCGCCTCTTCGACAAATGTATTCCATTCCTGACAGCCCGGGCACTGACCCATCCATTTTGCCGATTCATATCCGCAGTTCTGACAGAAAAATACTGTTTTCTTCCCCTTTGCCATTCTTACCTTCTTTCCGCCGAAAAAGGGGCTGTGAAAAAAGCATAGCCCAAAACAAAGAAGGACCAAGGGTCAAAAATAAGCCCAAGGTCCTTCTTTTGTGTTAAAATTAACTTGCAATGATAATTATTAACAAGTCTAATTCTAAC
>JBMNRB010000043.1:0-7414 GCA_050944435.1 Ruminococcus sp. | reverse complement strand
GTGGCAAAAGCGGCAAAGGCGAAATGGCTTGAACGAAGTGAAAGCCAGCGTCTTTAGGCGCTGGCCGGTAACAAAGGCTTATAGCCGCAGAGCAAACCACCCGTTAGACGGGTGGTGCTGATTTATCCAATCATTGGCCAGTCGGTCAAAATTTTTCCAAAGTCAATAAAAGACAAAGAAAAAGCAGATGCGAAAAACGTACCTGCCAGATAAATACAATATACAAATAGGAAATAATTTCGTAAAGTTCAATACTCTATGAACCTTATTTTATCACCGTTCGGATAGCAAAGCAAGCCTATTTTAAGAAAAATGGGCAATTTTTACGCGCTTTTTTCTGCTGTATTTTTTAATAAGGGAAAAACAGAAAGCAAAAGAAATGGCTATTTTCCTTTAACGCCGTCAAAATTGTCGTCAGCAATGGTATCATCCAAACAAAAGGAGGTTGCTCATATGAGCAAAAAAGGTGAAAACATCTATAAAAGAAAGGATGGACGGTGGGAAGCGCGCTACATTAAGGGCCATAAGACGGACGGAGGTATTCGCTACGGATACTGTTATGGGAAAACCTATTATGAGGCGAAGGAAAAAGCAAATTATGCACGGGCGGCGGTTTTAAATCATCAGACGCCTCCGGGGAAAGGCTGTAAAAAGAAGTTTTCTCTCTGCTGCGATGAGTGGCTTCTCTTAAAAAGAAGCCAGGTGAAAGAATCTACCTATGTGAAATATGGGGCGACCCTGGAAAAACACATTAAGCCCGGACTGGGAAAGTACCCTGCCGAGGCGGTTTCTGAGATGGTTATCGAGCAGTTCAGCTATGAATTGCTGAATGAAGAGCATCTTTCGGCAAAAACGGTACATGATATTCTTTCCGTGGTCCATTCCATACTGGTTTATGCGGCAAGACAGATACCATCAATGGGGGCCATAAGCATGACTTATCCCAGGGAAGCCAGAAAAGAAATGCGCGTTCTGTCCAATGAGGAACAATGCTGTTTTGTCCGGTATCTTCTCAAAGATATGGATGCATGCAGATTCGGCGTACTGCTGGCCCTTCTTACGGGCCTTCGAATTGGAGAAATCTGTGCCCTGCGTTGGGAAGATATTTCTCTCCATAATCGTACCGTCTGTGTGCGCCGGACGATGCAGCGGCTGAAAAACCTGAAAGAAACGGGAGAACAAAAGACAAGAATTGTACTGGGCGCCCCTAAAAGTGCTCAGTCGGTGAAAATTATTCCCTTAAATGACTATACGGCGGATCTTTGCAAAAGATGGCAGGTGAAAAATTCTGCCGCCTATGTGCTGACAGGGGAGGAAAACCAGTATATGGAACCCCGCACTCTCCAGTACCGCATGGCCCGGTATACGAAGGAGTGCGGCCTGGAAGGGGTACATTTTCATACGCTGCGCCACAGTTTTGCCACCCGCTGTATAGAAGTGGGGTTCGAGATTAAAAGTCTGTCAGAAATCCTGGCCATTCCAGTCCCAGGATCACATTGGAACGTTACGTGCACTCTTCCATGGAACTGAAACGGGAAAATATGGATAAACTGACGGTTGGTTATTAGAAAACAGGCCGTCAGATATTCCCGTCAGATGGAGGAGAAACTCTTCTCTTTACCGGGATAACCGGCGGTTTTTCGCAGAGTATTGAACTCTGCGAAAGATATTTACGGCCTTATACCAGAGAAAGCTTTCGTCCTCTGAATATATGGTTGCCAAAAGGAAGAAAAACATACCGGCGCCAGGCTGGAAATATTATATGTTCGCCAGGCTGATTTTATTATAGCCGCAGAATGTGAACAAAATAAGGAGGTTTAAGTATGAGTCAGCATCATTCATCTGGAAAAGGCAGATTGGGGAAGAGATTCTTTTCAGTTTTTATCGCCCTTATTATGATCTGCAGCTTTTCCATCCAGGCTTTTGCAGTAAGCGAAGGCGATGACACGGGCGGTGATGGAAGCGGCCTTCCGGAGCCGGCGGCCACTTACAATTTTTATTCGGAAGGAGAGTTGTATTACAGTCAGACCGTGAAAGACGGCGAGACGCTGTCGGAGCCAGAAGAGCCCCAAAAAGAGGGAAATACCTTTGAGGGATGGTACACAGCCGAAGAAGACGGTGAGAAATTCACGGACTTCTCCCAGAAAACAGTGACGGAAACCATAACGGTCAACCTGTATGCAAAGTGGCAGGAAGTACAGCAACAGCAGGAAGAGACGCCGGAGGAAACTGTCCCGGAGGAAGAAACACAGCCCCAGGAAGCGGACGAGGAAAAAGAGACCGGGGAACAGGCCGATCCAAATGAGGGAATTTCCCTGATGGCTGTGGAAGAGAGCGTAAACATCAAGGAGGGCGAATCGACTAGGCTTGAGGGCAGCGGATCAAGTTGGGGTAGTCATAGTTGGGAAATAACAGGCGGGGATTCCGACGTTGTGACCATAACGAGCGGACGAAACAGCAGCAGGCTCACCATAAGTGGAAACAAACCGGGTACCGTTACCATTACCCATACATACAGAAGCGGATGGAGCACCGAAACAGATACTTTTACGGTCACGGTAATGGCAGAAGATACTTATAATCTCTACATCTATACCCTGATTCCCGGCGTGGAAGAAGATTCCAGCGAAAATCCCAACAATGTGTGGAATGGAATGACGGTGGGGACGATTTCAGGGGTAAATGATCCGGCGCAAGAAAGTGTAGACTACATTCTTTACTCAGGGGATACGGCTATCAGAAACCGGACAAACATAAATTTCAATGACGGCGATTATCCCAATATCACATATAACGGGGTCACCTATCGTTATGCCCGGACCGAGGAACAAAAGTATCAGGAAGGATATTATACCATTCAATGGATACGTGTGATCGTCTCCAATGGGGCGAACGAAGGAAACAACAATCAGCTGCCGGTGGTTCCCAGCGGGACAAAAACGTATCACCTGGACGGTATGCTGATGCTGAATGAAAAAGATAAATATACAGTTAATTTTGCGCTGAAAGATGTGGGGGCGGAGGGTTTTGCGATTGTTGATCCGGAAAGGTACAGCACCCGTGTGGATTCCGGGTATGCGGCCAGTCGGCTTGACCGGCCGGATACGGAGCAGCCTGAAATTTATCCCCAGAGCAAAACGGTAGACGGATTTACCTATACCTTTGACGGGTGGTATAAGGACGAAGCCTGCACCCAGAAGGTTGACTGGGAGAATGAAAAGATCACCCAAAATATCACCTATTACGCAAAATACGTTCCTGCCGGCAAGAATATAACGGTGGAAAAAGAGGTAACCGGGGGCCTGGGAGATGTTCAGAAAACATTCAGCTTTACCTATAGCTATAAAGACGCCTCCGGAGCAGTAAAAAGCGGCAGCTTTGAATTGAAAGACGGCCAATCCAGCCTTCTTTCCAATATACCGGTGGGAGCTGTGCTGACCCTGCAGGAGACAAATGCGGCGGGGTACACTGCCACAGCCAGTTATGGAGGACAATCACAGACGGCGTCTGAGGCAAAGGACAGCGAAATAAAAACAATGACCGTTACCGTGGATGACGGCGATAGGATTACCGTTACCAATCATAAAGACGTCATCCCCGATACGGGAGTTGATCTGGATTTCCGGCTCCATATGATACTGACGGCCATTATGCTTGCCGGTGTTTTGGGCTTAATCATCCGCAGTCAAAAAGGCCGTATGCAGTAAAGGAAAGATAATGGACGGCAAGATGAAAAAATCAAAGAAAAACAAAAATCCATCCACAGATCATTCCGAAAACAGCCGGGAAGTTCAGGCGCTGAATCATGAGCATGAAAAGCTGATCCGGTGGTTCCAAGAGGTGAAATTCAAAAAAGCGCTGTTTGGAGGCGTGGACGAGCGCAGACTATGGAAAAAGCTGGAAGAACTGAATCAGCTTTATGAGGTGGCGCTCAGCGCGGAGCGGGCCAGATACGACGCGCTGCTTAACGATTACATAAAAACGGCCAATGGGTTAATCCGCAGATATAAAAGGGAACTGGATTCGGGGAGAAAGGAGAGGGAGGATGGGAGCTGAAGACATATCCGCCCTTGCCCGGACAATACGAAGGCGGAGACTCAGGGCGGAGACAAGAGGGGGATATGGAAGGCTGCTGATCCGGATTGCGGTCATAGCAGCCGCAGGATGGGTGTTGTTTACCCGAATCTTCCTGGTAGGGCAGGCAGCGGGGACCGATATGTTTCCGGCGGTCAAAGACGGAGATCTTATGATCGGATTCCGCCTGCAGAACCAGTTTCAGCAGGACGACGTGGTTGTCTATGAGGCCGGGGGAAGGCTGCGCACGGGCAGGATTATCGGGATTGAGTCAGACGTGATCACCATGGATGAAAACGGAACCCTGACGGTCAACGGAACAGTTCAAGGGGGAGAAATCCTTTTCCCCACTTATCCAAGGAGCGGAGAAGAGGAGTCTTATACCGTTTCAAAAGGATGCGTATATATTCTGGGAGATTACCGGACCCAGGCTGAGGACAGCCGGGATTTCGGTTCCATCCCCCTGGAGGATGTGAAAGCGAAAGTGATCACCATTCTCCGAAGACGGGTGTTGTAGCCCATTGAATCAGTATAAGCCGCCGATTAAGGCGCTTATAAATAGTAAAAATATTTTAGGAGGAACTTTTTTATGAAAAGGACAAAAAAACTTCTCGCTGGCATCATTGCAGCGACCATGATGTTTTCCATGAGCGCTACGGCCTTTGCTGCCGATGGTAGTCCGCAGCCCCAGGAGGGGACAGTTACGATCACCAAAGATTACATAGCGTCAAACGACGACGGCGTAGTGTCTCCGGCTGACACATTCGGATTTTCCATCAGCCTGGTTGACGTGACAGACGCCGGAGAGGAAATTGCTGAAGGGGATATACCGGTACCGACCATTTCAGATGTAGTGTATGCTGAAGGCGCCGCGGGAAGCGAACATTCCAAGGCGGATATTGAGATTACCCTGCCGAATTATGACAGCGTTGGTATCTATACTTATGCGATTACCGAAAACAGCAGCAATACCGCCGGTGTGACCACAGATACCGGAACGGTTTATCTTAAAGTTACCGTTACAAATCAGGACGGACAACTGGTTTGCAACACGGCTGTTCGAAAAGGAAGCGTTGACGCTGTTGATAAAATTGGCGAAGACGACACTGCATTTGAAAACAAATATGAGGCGGGTACGCTGAGCATCAAAAAAGAGGTTACCGGTAATCTCGGCGATAAAGAAAAGTATTTTGAGTTCAAAGTTACACTGACTGCTCCGGAGGGTAAAAACGTAAACAGCACAATCAAAGTAGGCGAAACTCCATATGTCGATAATCCCGAAGCCATCGTCATCGGACAAGAGACGACATTCCATCTGAAACACGGTGATACGCTGAATCTTTCCAATATTCCCTATGGCGTATCTTACAAAGTGGAAGAGATTGCCGCAGATAAATATGAAACTACGGTGAACGGTAGTGAGGTTTCCAGCGCTCAGGATACATTTGATGGAGATGAACTCTTAACATTTGTAAATGATAAAACAGGCGATGTGGATACAGGCATCAACATGGACAGCCTGCCCTACATTCTGGTGTTCGCAGGAGTGGCAGTGATAGCCGCTGTTATGATCGTAAGAAGACGCAGAATTGACGACTGATTACAGAAAGTAAAAGAGGGAAGCATTTTCCAATGACATGAGAAAGCTTTGGGGCAAAACTGCCCCAAAGCTGTTCCAAATGGCGGATAAATGAGAGGAGGAGGCTGTGTGAATGCTTCGAAATTTTTCCTGAAAACAGCCAATTTCCTGATAAGCGGGGCGCTGGTTCTTTTTCTGATCATTGCGGGAGCCTATTCGGCCTATTCTCTTTGGGACAACGCCCAGGTATACGCCTCTGTGGATGACGTGCAGGCGGAACTTCTGAAGCTGAAGCCGGAGGCGGCCGAGGAGGGAGGCGCAACCTTTGATGAACTGCGCGCCATCAATCCCGACGTCTGCGCATGGCTGACCCTGGACAATACGGAAATTGATTATCCGGTTCTTCAGGGGGAAGATAATCTGACTTATATCAACAAGGATGTATACGGCAATTTCTCCCTGTCCGGCAGCGTTTTTCTGGATTCTGGCTGCGACAATACTTTCAGTGGAAAATATTCCCTGCTCTACGGCCATCACATGGCCAACAGCAAGATGTTTGGCGACTTGGATCTGTACGAAGAAGAAAAGTTTTTTAATGAGAACACTACAGGTATGCTGATTCTGCCTGATCGTTCTTATGAACTGGAAATCTTTGCCTGTCTGCGGGTTTCCGCCTCGGAAGAGAATATATTCACCCCTCAGAGATGGCAGACAGACACCGGCGGTCTGCTGGAGTTTGTGAAAAATAATGGAATGTATATTCATCAGGATAAGATGGACAGAATCGGAGATTCAGAGAATTATTCCCAGATCCTGGCGATGTCAACTTGTTCTTCGGAATTTACGGATGCAAGAACAGTTCTTCTGGCGGTAATGAAGCCTTATTCGCCGGAAACGTAAGGAGGAGATGAAAACGAGTATAAGAAGAATTCCGGCGGCGATCCTGCTTTTGGTTCTGTGGCTGACGGTCTCCCCTATTTCCGCTTTTGCGGAGGTGAATGTGGAAGTGGAAATTCCGGTCAGCATAGAATTATCAGGCGAGACGCCATCTCCGGAGGAAACCTATACAGTTGTGCTCCAGGCGGTGGATGATGCGCCCATGCCGGCGGAAAGCACACTGGAAATTACAGGGGAGAGTTCGGCGGTTTTTCCTGTCAGTTACTCAACACCCGGTATATACTGCTACAAAATTTTCCAGCAAGTGGGAAATCATGAAAGAGGAAATTATGATGCGGTTGTTTACTATGTAAAAGTAACGGTGACCAACGGCGAGTCCGGAGGTCTCCAGGCGGTGATTGCGGCTCATACGGATGAGCAGATGGTGAGCGAGAAACAAGATATTACTTTTTACAATGATTATGATCCGGCGCCTGTTCCCACAATACAGACGCAGGATACCGCAAAGAAACCGACGATTGTGAAAGCGGCGGAGAAAAGTCAGACGTCATCGTCCAAAATAAAGAACGCCAATCCGGTTAAGACTGGAGATAGTACGAACGTTATTCTTTGGGCAAGTCTTCTGGCAGGTTCTGTCTGCACACTGGGGGCGGTCGGTTTTCACAAAAAAAGGGAAAATACGAAAAACAGTTAAAAAAGGCGGCAAGGCGGGGAATTATCCCTCCTGCCGCTTTTGCTTTATGGGTCGGATAGACCCAGTTGAGTGCGTTGGAGTTTCTTGGTAAAGAAACGGAAACGTGCGAAATATAAACCACCCGCTATGCGGGTGCGCGGTGTTTGTTCCACAAAAAAATCACCTTTCCG
>JBMNRB010000042.1:0-8833 GCA_050944435.1 Ruminococcus sp. | reverse complement strand
CCAGATCCATTTCCTCCATAAAACGGTCAAATGTCAGCACTGGATCACAGATATCCAGATAATCGGAAATAAGTATTGGCAAAACTGCCTGTTTTGCGTTAGAATTAGACTTGTTAATAATTATCATCGCAAGTTAATTTTAACACAAAAGAAGGACCTTGGGCTTATTTTTGCCCCTTGGTCCTTCTTTGTTTTGGGCTATGCTTTTTTCACAGCCCCTTTTTTTGCGTATCTGGCCTGAGAAGAAAATCGAAAGGGAGGGAAAGACAGCGGGGCCGGAAGAGGAAAACTCATTGCAAGAATTATAAATTATGGAAAAGGAAAAAAGAAAAAGCACCCCATTTGGAGGTTTTTTCAAGCAAGATATCTATAGCGGGAAAGCCATTTTCAACCTATAATAGTCTTAACAACAAGGGGAAAGACAAAAAAAGAAAACAGAAAGTGATTTCTGAAAAAGGAGGCAATCAGGTGAAGAAGTGGAAATATGCCGTATCTTCTGCGGATGACGCACCTTCTTCCTCACCGATTCTGCTGAAAGGTTCCATATGTGAGAATCTTAAGACAGCATCGGAATTGGGCTATCAGGCCATTGAGGTACACACCAGACCGGATGAAGAATTCGATTTTGAAGCGATCCGGAAGGCGGAAGAAGAATATGGCGTTAAGGTGGCCATGATTATCACAGGCAGGCTGAATACAGAAGGCAAGTGCAGTCTTGTGGACGACAGGCCTTATGTGACGGACGCAGCGATGAAGGGTATGAAAGATTACGTGGATATCGCGCAGAAAATGAAAGCAGACCTGGTCGTTGGATGGATTAAAGGAGATGTTCCAGCCGGCGGAAATCGTAAGAAGTACATTGACCGACTGGCCAGAAATTTAAGAGAACTGGCATCCTATGCCAAGGAACGGGGCGTAAAGCTGAATGCGGAAGTGATCAATCGCTACGAGGTGAATATATTTACCACAGCGAACGAGATTATGGAATTCCTGGAAGAATATAAAATCGATAATCTTTATGTTCATCTGGACACCTTCCATATGGGCATCGACGAATGCGATCCGGTAAAGGCGATTGAAAGGTGTAAAGGCAAAATCGGTTATTTCCATCTGGCCGACAATTCCAGAAGATATCCGGGCACGGGGCAGTTTGATTTCAAAAAGATTTTGAAAGCCCTTGAGGCGGCGGAGTACGACGGATATTTATCCGTGGAGTGTCTCCCCTGGCCCAGTGAGCTGGAGGCGGCAAAGGAAGCGATTGCTTATATGAAACAAGTGGAATCTGATAATTAAGAAATTACACAAATAAAATTTTAATTCAAGGAGGATTAAGAAATGTCAAAATGGCAAATTCCCGCACAGGGCGGCAACATGGAAGCTGCAAATGGTATTTACTATCAGAACATGACAAACAAAGAAGTGGCAGAGCGTCTGAAAAAAAATGACGTTATCCTGATTCCGGTAGGATCTACAGAGAATCACGGACCTTCTGCTCCATATGGTGAGGATACATATCTGGATACCCGTCTCTGCGAGCAGGTGGCAAAAGCTACAGGATGTACAGTTGCTCAGCCGATCTGGTACGGATCTCATCCTTACCATCATCTGGGACAGAAAGGAACCATCATGATTCCCGAAGAAGTTCTGGCTGATTACCTCTGCTACGTATTCGCAGGCTTCTGGAACACAGGTTTCCGTAAAATGATCGTTGTAAACGGCCATGGACAGGATTACGTAATTCCGCTGGCTATTCATAAATTCGGTAAGAAATTCCAGGTTCCCGGCATCATCCTTTATACTCATTTCTGGAATGCTGCAAAAGAACAGCTGGATACGAAAGAAGGCGGCGGTCCATACGACACACCTTTCGTACATGCAGATGAAGTAGAGCAGTCCTGGTCATTGGCTCTGTTCCCGGAATTCATTAAGAGATCAGACGAAGTAGTAACAAAAGCATATCCGCTGCTTCCTCCGGGACACATCAACAACTCAGCTGAGCGCGGAGTAGGCCCGATCAAATGGTATAATGCTTTTGGTTCCTGCGCAATGGAATGTATTGTACAGCCGGAAGGCGTTATTGGAAATCCGAAACTGGCAGATGCTGAAAAAGCACGTGCAGGTGTGGAGAGAACTCTGGATTACCTGGAGAAACTGGTTAATGACATTCTGGAAAAATATCCGGCAGGAGAACTTCCGCCAATCGATATGATGACCCAGAGAAAACGTGAAGATATTGAAGCCGTTATCAAAGGACCCAACGAGCCGGGCGGACGTCATATCTACACACTGACATATTAATTTTAAGAACGTAATGACCGGGACAGCGAAAGGCTGTCCGGTCCGAAAAAAGATCATAGAAAGAAAATGGAGGATTTGAATTATGAAATGTAAACAGGCTTTTATGTACGGACCTCATGACCTGAGAATCGAAGAAGTGGAACTGCCGCCGTTAAGAGACGACCAGATCCTGATCAAACTGATTGCCTGCGGTATCTGCCAGTCTGACGTAGAGTGCTTCGAAGGTGAATCTGCTGAAGGACGTTATGACCTTGGTCCTTACACACCAGGCCATGAGTGGGTAGGAAGAGCCGTTGAACTTGGAAAGAACGTTACCTCTGTTAAAGTTGGAGATAAAGTTGTTGGTGACTGTGTACTTCCCTGCCATCAGTGTGCAAACTGTAAAGACGGCAAGATGTCATCTGCTTGTCTGAATATGCGTGAAGTTGGTTTCCGTCCTGACTCACCAGGAGGATTCGGCGAATACATGATTCTGGAAGAAGCTTATACCCATGTAATTCCGGAAGACTGGTCTGATGAAGTAGGTATCTTCGTTGAAAACTTCAACGTAGGTTACTGGGGAGTTTGGGGCAATGGATGTAATCCGGATGCTTCTGACGTATGTGTTATCATCGGCGGCGGCCCCATCGGCTGTTCAGCATCCATGGTATGTGCAACTTCAGGCGCTACCGTAATCGTAGTTGACCCTGTCGAATCCAGAAGAGAAAACGCAATGAAATATGGCGCAGACTATACAGTAGATCCTACTGCAGGCGACGTAGAGCAGCAGATTAAAGATCTGACCAACGGACGCGGAGCTGACGTTGTTATCGAGTGCTCTGGAAACGATGTAGGTATCGCCTCTCTGTTCGATATCGCAGGCCACAGTGCAAGAGTTGGCTGTGTTGGACACTCCATCGGAAGAAAAGTTCCGGTTGAAATCGGCAAAACAATCTGGAAAACTCTGCATCTGGCAGGAAGCGGCGGAACAACCAACTGGTTCCCGAGAACAATCCGTTTCATGTCCAAGATCAAAGATAAATATGATTTCAAAGGACTGGTTTCTCACTACTATAAATTTGATGATCTTGCTGAAGCTATGGAAATGGCAAGAAACAAAGCTGTTGCTCGCAAGGTTATGTTAACCTTCGATGAATAAATCCTACTACCTTTTACCTTTTGCCGGTTATCTCTCGAGGATAACCGGCATAAAACCAAATAGCGAAGAAAGTAAAGGAGAAAGAGTATGAGAGCGTTTTACGTAGAAGCTGATTTCGAGCCGAAGGAAGGCTATAAATTATCCGAACGTGAAAAAAGCACAGGACGTGCATTGAGAGGAAATCAAATCTGGAAGAATATCCGTGGTTCAGTGACCGACCGTCCGGAACCGGAATGCGGGGACGACCAGGTTAAAATAAAAGTGGGCGCTGCAGGTATCTGCGGTACAGATGCTCATCTTCTGAGAAAAGATGACATGGGGTATTCTATGTACGATGGACACAGCAAGTATCCCATCATCACGGGCCATGAGTTTGCCGGTGAAATTGTTGAAGTGGGCAAAAATGTTAAGAAATTAAAAGTGGGCGATCTGGTATCCGTGGAGTCCATGCATTGGTGCGGTGAGTGCGATGCCTGCCGCCGCGGTATGTTTAACCAGTGTAAAGAACTGGAAGAGCCAGGCCTTACCTATGACGGCGGTTTCGCAGAATATGCAACCGTTCATCATAAATATTGCTATAAACTGAATGATATTATGAATTATTACGGCGGCGACAAGATGACAGCTTTCGAGCTGGGCGCTATGATTGAGCCGACCGGCGTTGCCTATAATGGACTTTTCGTTCGCGGCGGCGGTATCCGTCCCGGCGGACATGTGGCAGTATTCGGTGCAGGCCCCATTGGTCTTGCAGCCATCTCTTTGATGAAAACAGCCGGCGCAGCTAAGCTGATCGCCTTCGAAGGAATTCCGGAGCGTGTAGAATTGGCAAAAGCCTGCGGAGCTGACTATGTATTTGATCCGGCTTCCTTTAAGAGCCCGGAAGATCAGGCTGAAATGCTGATGGATCTGACCAATGGTGCAGGTATCTCACTGTTCGCAGAATGTGCGGGAGCTACTAAATTTACTTATCCGGTTATGGCTAAATCTCTGGCCATCGGCGGAAAAACGGTTCAGATCGGTCATACAGTAGGTCTTACACCGGTGGATATCTATGGCTGGCAGTGGAATGCAGCTACGATTTCCGGTTCCAATGGACAGTCCGGTCAGGGTATTTATCCGGATGTAATCGCCCTTATGGCTTCCGGACGTATCGATATGCGTAAGATGGTAACAGGACGCTTCAATTTGGAAGATATTGAAGAAGGGATGAAGATTACAGCCGGTAAAGTTCTTGTTTCCACAGAATATCCGAGACTCCAGAAATAAATATACATTTAAAACCTTTATCCTTAATATGAAAAATGCGGGGAAATCCCCCCGGTGCGGCTTTGTCAGGCAGCGCCGGGGGGATTTTCTCGCCCTGTAAACATGGCAGAATTATATAAAAATCGAATGGAGAAGGGCCAATATTGCGGCAAAAGGGTACAGAATTATGTTAGCGAAAAACAGTGAAGACAGATATAATCAGAGTGTATCGATGCTAAGAAAAAATAAAGAATAAGAGGGATTGTTATGACTTCAAAAGAAAGAGTGAGAACGGCTTTTGCCCATAAACAGCCGGATAAGATGCCTATGGACTTTGGCGGTATGGGATGCTCCACCACCCACGTGACCAACGTGGCGAAACTGAGAGATTACTATGGGCTGGAAAAGCGGCCGGTAAAGGTTTTTGATATTTTTGGAATGACAGGAGCCATGGATGAAGATTTGAAGGCGGCCATTGGAACAGACGTGGAGCAGATTACCCCCTTCAATGCAAGCTTTGGACTGCGTACGGACAGGGACTGGAAAGAAATGACTTATATGGGGGTGGATCTGCTGGTTCCGGCCGAATGCCAGATCACCGACGACGGAAAGGGAGGGTGGTATATTTATCCCCAGGGAGATACTTCTGTTCCGCCCAGCGGCCATATGCCGGCCGGAGGGTTTTATTTTGACAATGTGGAGCGGCCTCAGCCCATCGATGAAGACAATATGAATTTCATGGATAACTGTGAAGAATATACCGACGTGACGGAGGATCATCTTAACTATCTCAGAAAGGTGGCTGAAGAATACAGAAGCGGAAAGAGAGACAAAGGGCGCGCGGTAGTTTTTGATCCGGGCGGAGCGGCCCTTGGTGACGCGGCCTTCATAGCCGGCCCCGGTCTTAAACATCCCAAGGGAATTCGTACCGTGTCAGACTGGTATATGGCGCCCATCCTTTATCCGGATTACGTACACGAAGTGTTTGAATATCAGACGGATATGATGATTAAAAACTGGACGAAAATGTATGAAATCCTGGGCGATGTGGTGGATATCGGATATATCTGCGGCACAGATTTCGGCAATCAGCTGTCTTTGATGTGTTCTCTGGATACTTTTGACGAATTTTATAAACCCTACTATCAGAAGATGAATACCTGGGTGCATGAGACGGCGGGATGGCATACGCTGAAACACTCCTGCGGAGCAATATTTGATGTTATTCCCAAATTGATTGAAAGCGGGTTTGATTCGGTGAATCCCGTTCAGTGTTCGGCAGCGGGAATGGATCCCCAGCGGCTGAAAGATACTTACGGAGATCAGATGGTATTCTGGGGGGGATGTGTGGATACACAGAAAGTGTTGCCCTTTGGAACGGTACAGGAGGTAAAAGATCAGGTGAAGCGGCGTTGTGAGATTTTCTCCAAAAACGGCGGTTACATCTGTGCCTCTATCCATATCGTTCAGTGCAATGTTCCGCTGGAAAATATTGTGGCTATGATTGACGCTATTCATGAATACAATGGTGATAAATAGCAAGTGCATTCTCTTCATTTCTTTTTATAAACGAAGAAGGCGTTCTCCTTTTGGGGAATGCCTTCTTTGCGTACGGCTACTCATAAAATTCTTCATCGTTTTCAGGGTCGGGAAGTATGTTTTTTTTCCGGTAAGTCATGGGAGAAAGCCCCACGTATTTTTTGAACTGTACATTAAAATGGCTTAAATTGTCAAAACCCACCTCAATGGCGATTTCGGTAATGGACTTATCAGTAAGAACCAGCATGCACTGGGCTTCTCCGATGCGCCGGCGGGCAATATACTGCATGGGAGAAAATCCCAGTTTTCTTTTGAAAAGATGTGAGAGATAGGACTGACTGATAAAAAATTTTTCGCTGATCTGGGGAATTGACAGCTTTTCAGCGTAGTTCTCATCAATATATTTTTTGATATCATGCAGCAGGTCGGAATCGTCTTTGGGATTAGAATAATCTTGGGCAGGTTTTCCGTATTCCTCAAAAGCGTGAAGAACCAGAGAAAGAAGAGCCTGGGTCAGGTATATATTGGTCTCCTGGGAAGATTCGCTGCCGAAGGTGAGCGAGTCGAAGATGGACTGAAAAATACCCTCCATCAGAACCGTACTTTTGTCTATTCTCAAAATTGGTTTGACAGTGTCGGGAATAAGATGATTTTTCGGAAGACCTTTTACTTTCACGTTCGTTACGCCCACGGAAAGCATAGAAAGGTGACGGTTATATTCCGGGAGTTCGTCGTGAAGGACTCCCGGATTGCAGACAATGATATTGCCGGGTTTAATGTCAAAGCATTCATCACCGACGATGTAGGAACCGGAGCCGGTGCGGACAAACAGCAGCTCCAGACGGTCATCGTGATTGTGAAGAATGCGGGGATGCTTGCTGAAGCCGACAGAGATATTGCTGGCCGTCAGAAGGCGGGGAGTATAGCCTTCTTCAAAGGATATAGGGATATTTTTTTTCGCGAAACTTATAATCATGACAATCTCCTTACAAGTAAAATCATTATGGAACGGTTAGGTCAGCCTTAAGTATACCATATGGCACACTGGAAACAGAAGAGAAAAGTGAAAACATATTTTTGTCGCATTTTAACAAAATTAAAAAAATATTATGATTTATAGTGAAAAATGCACAAATAAACCGATAAAAGAGGTGCTTTATATGGCAAAAAAGAAAAGCAGAATAATGAAAAAATACTTTTCGAAAGGAAAAAGAAAGGCTCTATTCAAGCAGAAATCTATAAAAAACAGTCTGAAAAAAACATTATAATATAATCAGTATCGATACAAAATGAAAGCAAAAAATATGAAAATCGGAGGGTATTGAAAATGAAGAAGAGATTATTAGCAAGTTTGCTTGCGGGCGTAATGGTTCTCGGAACATTGGTTGGCTGCGGCAGTTCAGGAGGAGAAACAGAGGCGACGACAGAGACAACGGAAAGCGGCAGTGACAGTTCATCATCAGAGAGCACAGAAGGCTCAGGTGACCTTGGCGAAGTTACCATGGTTATTGCCAACAGAGACGAGTTCCTTTCTGAGATGGAAAGCGGCGCCATTACAGCGGCGGAACAATTGGGAATTAACTTGACGACAGTGGATGCACAAAATGACCAGAGTAAACTTCTGCAGTTTGTAGAGACGGCCAGAAACGACGGACAAAAAGCAATTGTCGTAAATCCCGTTGACGCGGCGGCAGACGCCTGCCAGCAGATCGTGGACGCAGCCGGAGACATGAAAGTAGTATTCGTAAATCGTCCGCCGGATGATATCTTTGATGACAATACCGTATTAAATGAAAATGTGGTCTATGTGGGTTCTGATGAAACTACTTCCGGATATTACCAGGGACAGTATCTGGCGGATTATTTCAAAGAGCTGGGCAAGACGGATATCAAATATATTCTGATTCAGGGTACACTGGGTCAGGTGTCCACCACCAAGCGTACAGAATCTCTTCTTCAGGCTTTTGAGGACAACGGAATCAATGCGGAAGAGGCAACGGCTCCGCTGGTTGCCGACTGGGATCGTGCGACGGCACAGGATATGATCACTCCGCTTCTGACAACGATAGAATACGACTGCATTATCGGAAACTGTGACGCATTGTCGCTGGGCGCCATTGAAGCGATGAAATCTCAGGGACTGGATCCGTCTTCCATCCCAATCGTCGGAATTGACGCGACGACGGATGGACGTCAGGCCATCCATGACGGCGATATGTATATGACCGTCTTCCAGAATGCAAAAGGACAGGGTTATGGATGTCTGATGGCGGCAGCCAACCTGGTTGCAGGAAAAGCGCCCAATGAAGGAACGGAATGGGAATTGGATGAGGAAAAACATACCGTATGGATTCCTTTTGAACCGGTTACCGCCGATAACGTGGATGAATATGATAACTATGAGTTGAATATCGGCTGATAAGAGATTGGTATTCAAACAGATGCCGGCAGACAGCCGGCATCTGCTGATTTAAGAGAAGGATATAAGGGGTGAATGAGTTTGAGTGAAGAATACGTACTGGAAATGCATGATATCGTAAAAGAGTTTCCAGGTGTGCGTGCCTTAAAAGGCGTACAGCTGAAGGTGCGGCCGGGTACAGTCCATACCCTGAT
>JBMNRB010000041.1:0-8838 GCA_050944435.1 Ruminococcus sp. | reverse complement strand
ATAAAAGAGTCCCAGCTTGCTTCTTAGCGTATCGCAACAAAATCAACCCTGTTTCGAATGGCTATTTTTCAATAGCTTGTTTAAGTGCGCCATCTTTAGGCTGCCCTCTACTTTCTTTCACACTATCTATCTCCCCTGGGAATCCGTCTGACATACGGACCGTCTGATATTGGATTCAAATAAGCGGTTATAACCCAGCCATTCTGACGTGTCTCCGGCTGAATCGAAAATTTCCCGCAGCGTTTCCAGTTTTGCATCGGTATTGTCGGCCAGATTGAGAGCCACCGCCTCTGCCAGCGCCGGTTTCTTTGGAGAACCGTACTCCAGTTCCCCATGATGGGACAGAATACAGTGTTTTAATTCCGACTCCAGTTTCTGCGGAAATCCGGGAATCTGGCGGATGGCGTCATGGAGCATCTCAGCGCCAATCATAATATGCCCCAAGAGCTGGCCGTCGTCGGTATAATCATTGACGGGAAACAGCGACAGCTCTTTGGTCTTTCCCATATCGTGAAACAGCGCCGCTGTAATCAGAAGATCCCGGTTCAAATATGGATACATTCGGATGTAATGCTCGCACAATCCTGTTACACTCAGGGTATGCTCCAGGAGTCCGCCCACAAAGCCATGATGAACACTTTTGGCCGCCGAACTGAACTGAAACGCCCGGATAAATTCTTCATTTTCCACAAAAAAGTATTTCAGCAGCATGGAAAGCCATTTATTTTTCACGGAGTTTACATAACTCATCAACTGCTGATACATTTCTTTCCGGTCACGGGTGCTGACCGGAAGATAGTTCCCCGGATCGTACTCTCCCTCGCCGGCTTTTCTGGCGCGCTTGATGCTGATCTGAAGGGCTCCGGCAAAACTGGTCACGTCCCCCATGATTTCGATATAATCCATCGTGTCGAATTCATCAATTCCCTGGGAGTTGGGATCCCAGACCTTCGCATCCAGGGTTCCCGTCTTATCCTGCAGGATTACATTCTCATAGGGTTTTCCGTTCTTCGTCACCGCCGACTGCTTGTGTTTGCACAGATATACCCCTGTAATTCTGTCGCCTTCTCTGAACTCTTTGATATATTTCATGTTTCTACCAGCCTTTCTGTTTCTGCTATTGGTTTTTCAATCTTTCGCTCAAAAAAGAATGGCTCTTCTGCATGGCAGAAAAACCAGTCTTTCTCCTTACACATTCTCTATTTTATAATGCTCCAACCGTTACGTCAAATACAATCTCCGCATAGCCTTCCGCGCCCATTCTCATCACCGTCACCTTTATTACCTCATTGGGGCGGCTTTCTTCCACCACGCGGGTGTATTCATTCATATTTTTCACTGTCTGGCCATTCACCTCAGTGACCACATCCCCGTTCATGATTCCGGCCACCATGGCAGGAGAATCCACCTGAACCTCGTTGACGTAGACCCCTATGGGAACGCCGGTGCCTTCTGAGATTTCCTCTGTCACCGCCTGCCCCTTAATGCCGATATACGGACGCTGGCTGTTGTTGGAGAGGCTTTCGATCAAATCCGCAATCTCTGACACCCCAAGACAGGTCACCATATTGCTGCTGCCGGCGTAACTTTGCAGAATTACACCAATAATCTCTCCGTCCAGATTCAGAAGAATCCCGCTTCCTTCCTTGGTTCCCACAATATCCGTGGTCAGAACCGTGTAATTGGAATCCCAGGCAGAAACTTCATTGGAAACCGAGGTGAGCATGCCAAAGGCTATGGAATCACTGTATCCCATGGGACTTCCCAATGCCATAATGGGATCCCCCTGCTTCGCTCCGTAGGAATTTCCCAGGGGCGCCGTCACCAGCGTGGACAGAGTACTGCTCTCAATTCCGGAAGCTGCCGTTTTCAGCACGCACAGCCCTGTATTTGGATCGTGTTTCTGGTAACTGGCTTCCACTGCGGTTCCGTCCCAGAAAGTTACCTGAAGCCGGTCCGCGCCTTCCACTCCCCGGTATTCCGTCAGGATGAACAATTCCTGGCTGGTATTTGCTATAATAATGCCGGAAATCTGGCTCTGATTCTCATAACTGTTATTGAACCAGTCCATATTGTCGGTAATGCCGTTCACCGTTACCACAGATTTGGAAGCCGTCTGCGAAGCCTCCACCATATCCTGATAAAATTGTTTGTAATCGGACAGCCCCAGCTCTGCAGGAACTTCAATGACCTGCGTCTCTTCCTCTTCTTTGGAAGCGGCGCCGTTCTCTTCCTCAATCTGCTGATCATCTTCAATATTCAGCTGCGGAGTCTCCTCTTTAGCTCCTATATTTTTCGCTGCCTGGGGCAAAACATTCACAAAGGTAATGGCGGCGATCGTGCCGAATAAAATTGCGCCTAAAATTAAAAGCACCACCTTGGTGAAAAAGGCTTTTTTATTAATTGGCTTTTCCTTAATAACCTCTTTAATAAAGCTGTAATCACTCATCAGTCTCATTCTCCCGTTCAGCAATAATGATCGACAACGTGCTTTATCCGTCACAACTGTTAGGAACATTTTAACAAAAACTTATGAACAATTTATGAATACGGAGTATCTTTTTGATCTCAGAGTATTTTTTTGTCCTCATTTCTGGTATAATGTATTGACGAGATCGATCAATGAAATTTTAAGAAACAGTAAGGTTACAGACATGAACAAAAAAGCATTACAAACTCTGGAATACAACAAAATCATACAGAAGCTTGCTTCTTTCGCTTCCTCTCCCCTGGGAAAGGCAAAGTGCGAAAAACTGCTTCCTTCGGATAATATTCAAATCATTTCGACCATGCAGAAACAAACCGGCGACGCCCTCAGCCGTCTTTTTAAAAAGGGAAATATCTCCTTTGGCAGCGCCAAAGATATCCGTGCTTCGTTGAAACGTCTGGAGATCGGCAGTACGCTGGGTACTGCCGAACTTTTATCCATATGCGGCCTTCTGGAAAACTGTGCCCGGGTCAAATCTTTCGGGCGCCCGGAGCAGGCCGACACGCCGCCGGACTCCCTGACCGCCACCTTCGACGCACTGGAGCCTTTAACGATGCTTTCCACAGAAATACGGCGGTGCATCCTGTCAGAGGAAGAGATCAGCGACGACGCCTCGTCGGCTCTGCGGCAGATCAGACGGAATATGAAATTAATCAACGACCGGATTCACTCCCAGTTGAACAGCATCGTAAACGGCAGTGTCCGGTCTTACCTGCAGGATTCTGTCATTACCATGCGAAACGGCCGTTACTGTATCCCGGTGAAGGCAGAATATAAAAATCAGGTGCCCGGCATGATTCACGACCAGTCTTCCACCGGCTCCACCCTTTTCGTGGAACCCATGGCAGTGGTCAAACTGAACAACGATATCCGGGAACTGGAGTTAAAAGAAGCGGCGGAAATCGAGGTGCTCCTGTCGGAACTGAGCGCCAGGGCTGCGGAGTATCTGGAACTGCTGCATTCCAATCTGGAAAATATGGTGGAACTGGACTTTATTTTTGCCAGGGCTCACCTTGCCATGGAGCAGAACGCCAGCGAACCGATCTTTAATACAGAAGGCCGCATTCATATCCGTCAGGGACGCCATCCGCTTATTCCCCCTTCCCAGGTGGTTCCCATCGACCTTCGTCTGGGGGAAGATTTTCACCTGTTAATCGTCACCGGACCCAATACAGGAGGGAAAACCGTATCTTTAAAAACCATCGGTCTGCTGACTTTAATGGGGCAGGCAGGTCTTCACATCCCCGCCCTTTCCCGTTCGGAATTGGCTGTATTTACCGAAGTGTATGCCGACATCGGCGACGAACAGAGCATCGAACAATCGTTAAGTACCTTTTCCTCTCATATGACCAATGTGGTTTCCTTTCTGGAAAAGGCCGACCGGCAATCCCTGGTGCTCTTCGATGAGCTGGGAGCCGGAACAGACCCCACAGAAGGGGCGGCTCTGGCCATTTCCATCCTTTCCCATCTGCATCAGAGGGAGATACGTACCATGGCGACCACCCATTACAGCGAACTGAAAGTATACGCTTTGTCCACCCCGGGAGTGGAAAATGCCAGCTGCGAATTCGATGTAAATACCCTCCGCCCCACCTATCGGCTGTTAATCGGAATTCCCGGAAAGAGCAACGCTTTCGCCATTTCCGGAAAACTGGGGCTGCCGGAATATATTATCGAGGATGCCAGAAAACGGATCAGCAAGGAAGAAGAATCCTTTGAAGATGTGATTTCTTCGCTGGAAGAAAGCAGAAAAACCATAGAAAAAGAGCAGGAAGAACTGCGTCAGTATAAAGAAGAAATATCAGCGCTGAAGACACAGTTGGAAGAAAAGCATGAGAAGCTTTCCGCCCGCAGGGAAAAAATGATGCGTGAAGCCAATGAACAGGCCCATGCCATTCTCCGGGAAGCCAAGGAATACGCTGACCAGACAATCCGCCAGTTTCAAAAATATGAAAAAGAAAGCCCCACTATCCAGAAAATGGAAGCCGACCGCCGGAAACTTGGGGCAAAAATGAAGAAAAAAGAGGAAAAAATCGCCATGAAACCAGACCGGAAGATTTCTTCCCTGAAAGCTTCTGATCTTCACCTTGGCGATACCGTAAAAATCGTCAGCCTGAATTTAAAGGGAACCGTCAGCACATTGCCTGACAATCGGGGGAACCTTTTCGTGCAGGCGGGAATAATGCGGACAAAAACCAACGTATCCGACTTGATTCTGGTAGACGAGCCTGTGATCAGCGCTCCCAACATGAAGCGCACCAGCTCCGGCAAGGTGAAAATGCAGAAATCCGCCTCTGTCAGTACCGAAATCAATCTTCTGGGCAAAACCGTGGATGAGGCCATTGCTGAACTGGAAAAATATCTGGATGACGCCTATCTGGCCCATGTCCCCAGTGTGCGAATTGTCCACGGCAAAGGCACCGGCGCTCTCAGGAAGGGAATTCATAATTATCTGAAACGGCTGAAATATGTCTCCTCTTACCGTCTGGGCGCTTTCGGCGAAGGGGACTCCGGCGTGACCATTGTAGAATTTAAATAAAGAGCAAAATGAGGAGGAGAAAACCATGTTAGCAAAGCAGAAAATCCTGATTGTAGACGATGACAACAATATCGCAGAATTGATTTCCCTGTATCTGACCAAAGAGTGTTTCGACTGTATGATTGTCAACGACGGCGAAGAAGCCATCAACGCATTTGAAACCTTTAAGCCCAACCTGATTCTCCTGGACCTGATGCTGCCCGGCATCGACGGATACCAGGTCTGCCGGGAAATCCGCTATAAGTCCAATGTGCCCATTATTATGCTTTCCGCCAAGGGAGAAATCTTCGACAAGGTTCTGGGACTGGAACTGGGGGCCGACGATTATATGATCAAACCCTTCGATTCCAAGGAGTTGGTGGCCAGGGTAAAAGCCGTACTTCGCCGTTTTGAGCCGGCAAAAACCACCCAGGAAAAACCGGCCGGAAAATATGTGGAATATCCGGATCTCATCATCAATCTGACCAATTATTCCGTTATCTATCACGGCTCCAACATCGATATGCCGCCCAAAGAACTGGAACTTTTATACTTCCTGGCTTCCTCTCCCAATCAGGTGTTTACCAGAGAACAGCTCCTGGACCACATCTGGGGCTATGAATACATCGGCGACACCCGCACGGTGGATGTACATATCAAACGTCTGCGGGAAAAAATAAAAGACCATGATTCCTGGTCCATCAGCACCGTATGGGGGATCGGCTACAAATTCGAGGTTAAATCCTGATGAAAAACGCCCTTTATCTGAAGTTCACCATCGCCTATCTTATTTTAGGTTTTTTAAGTTTTTTTGTTATTTCTTTTCTGGGCTCCACCCTGATCCAGCGGGAATTAACTCAGCAGGCGGGGGACGCCTTGTATCGGGAGGCGGTCAATATTGCCTCCAACCAGGCTGAGCATTATTATTCCCAGCAGGCCAGTCTGTCCGATACCTATGAGAATTTCTGTACTCTGGCCGACTACCAGGAAGCGCAGATCTGGATGCTGGACACATCCGGCAATATTCTGATCAATACAGAAGAAGAGCTGGATCCCGACCATCCGGAAAGAATTAAAAATTTCGATCCTGTTGATTTTAATACGGGATACTATACCATCGGTACTTTTTATCAGTACTTTAACGAGGAACACATCAGCGTTCTGGCTCCCATAACGCTGAACATGTCCACCAAAGGTTATATCGCCCTTCACCTTCCTTTGAACAACATTCTCATCAACCGGGATGAGATCCTCAAGGGCGTTTATCTGGTGTTCATCATCATTTTTGCCTTTACCCTGCTGATTCTGCTGGTATTCAACATGGTTGTCTACAGCCCTTTAAAACAGATCATCCAGGGCGCCAATGAATATGCTTCCGGAAATCTGAAATACAATATCCCCGTTCATTCCGACGATGAAATCGGGTATCTGGCCATGACGCTGAACTATATGTCGGATGAGCTGGACCGGTCCGGGGAATATCAGCGGCAGTTCGTTTCCAACGTCTCCCATGACTTCCGCTCCCCTCTGACTTCCATCAAGGGATACATCGAAGCCATACTGGACGGAACCATTCCTCCGGAAATGCAGTCAAAGTATCTGAATATCGTGCTGATGGAAACGGAACGATTAAACAAACTGACCCGGAGTCTGCTGACCCTCAACAATTTCGACGTGGAGGGCTATCTTCTGGACATCACTGATTTTGACATCAACAATGTAATCCGGGATACGGCCGCCACCTTCGGAGGCACCTGTCTGAAAAGGAAAATCACCATTCAGCTGAAAATGACCTCCGAACCTTTGATGGCCAATGCCGATATGGGGAAAATTCAGCAGGTGCTGTATAATCTGATCGATAACGCCATCAAATTCAGCTCCCAGAATTCCACCATAACGGTGGAAACCACGGAACGTCACGGGAAGATCTTCGTCTCTGTCAAGGATTCCGGAACCGGCATTCCCAAAGACAGCCTTCCCAAAATCTGGGATCGGTTTTACAAACTGGATACTTCCAGAGGAAGGGACCGCAAAGGCACCGGGCTGGGTCTCTCCATTGTAAAGGAAATCATCAACGCCCATAACCAGAATATCAATGTCATCAGTACAGAAGGCGTGGGTACCGAATTTATCTTTACTTTATCCAAATCAAAAAAGGGGAATACCGCAAAATAATCCGGTATTCCCCTTTTTCCTTCTTATTTCCATTTTATTTCCATTCATATCTGGTCAAGTGCCCTTCCGTCTGCATGCCCTTAAACCCATGCTGACGGAGAGCTTCATAAAGTACAATAGCTGCGGAATTTCCCAGATTCAACGACCGGATTTGATCCAGCATGGGAATCCGTATGGCCCTCTCCTGATTCTCCTTCAGAATTTCTTCCGGTATCCCAGCGCTTTCCTTTCCAAACATCAGATAACAATTCTCCTCATAGGACACTTCCGTATATACGTTGGGCGCTTTCGTAGAGGCCATATAAATAACTGCGCCGGGATTCTTCTCCAGAAAATCCTCATAGTTCAGATAGCGGGTGACATCCAGATCTTTCCAGTAATCCATCCCTGCTCTGCGTATCTCTTTTTCGTTGAGACGGAAACCCAAAGGTTCAATCAGATGCAGCCTGGCGCCGCAGGCCACGCAGGTTCTTCCGATATTTCCAGTATTGGAAGGAATCTCCGGTTCATATAAAACGATATTAAATGCCATGCTTTTCCTCCTGTTTATCCCAGTACCTTATAAAGTTCATCTGTCTGGGGCCGGTCCAGATATCGGATATCTTCTCCGTTTCTTAAAATACGGTCCTTTCCATCAGTAGCCCGCCCCACCACAGCGGCCTCAATTCCTGCTCTTTTCAGTTCCTGAACCAAATGGTATCCGTCATCCGCAGCGATCATCATGGAACCACTGGACATAATCAGATAAGGGTTGAGGCCAAAAAACTCGCAGATTTCCACGGTCTCCTGACGGATGGGAATTTTACGCAGATCTACTTCCAGCCCCGTGCCCGCTCCTTCCGCCATCTCCCACAGCGCGCCGAATACTCCGCCCTCTGTGATATCATGCATGGCGGAAGCTCCGCATTTTTTCCCGATGCGGGCCTCTTCCAATACGGACAGATACCGATCAAAGTCCCTGGCTCCTCGGATAAATTCTTCAGAAAACACCCGTTTCAGATCCTCTTCTTTTTCCTTGGCCAGAATAGTGGTGGCCTCCAGACCGATCCATTTGCTGACGACAATATCCTGGCCGGCTTTCATCTGCATGGTGGTCAGTACTTCTCCCTTTTTTATTTTTCCCACTCCCGTAACGGAGATCAGAGGCTGCCGCACCACGTTGGTCACCTCTGTGTGACCGCCCAGGACTTCCATATTCAGCTTTGCACAGGTGCGCTCCACATCCTGCATCATCTTCTTAATTTCCGGCTCTTCCACCGTATCCGGCAGCATTACCGTCAGCATCACTCCCACCGGCTCCGCGCCGGAAGCCGCCAGGTCGTTGGCCGTGATATATATACAGTGGCTTCCGATGTCTTTCGTGGTTCCGGTAATGGGATCAGAAGACATGACAAAAACCTCATCCTTCTCCAATCCCAGAACCGCGCAGTCCTGCCCCACCTGGGGGCCCACCAGAACCTCCTCGCGCCTGTGATGTACCTGTTTTAATATAGACCGGACGAGAACCGTTTCCGGCAGCTTGCCTATTTTCATCTTAATCTCCATTCCACCGCCTTTCAGTTGGCGGCACAAATAGTAATGAAAGTTTCGACTTCCTCCACGTTTTGCCCTATACTAAAAGCGAGAAGCTATACTACAAAGCACGGGGAGAGGAGTC
>JBMNRB010000040.1:0-9128 GCA_050944435.1 Ruminococcus sp. | reverse complement strand
ACAACCTTTGGCTATCTTATCCCTTGTTTACTGTTGGTCTTCCATTCTCTCCGAATGTCTCTTTTTCGAATTTTCAAGGATTTGTGTTTTACTGTTCAGTTATCAATGTCCTCGCTGCCGCTGTTTTTCTCACCCGCGACAGCTATAATAGGATATCATGTCCTTTTCTCTTTGTCAATGACTTTTTTCTATTTTTTGTCATATTTTTTTGAGAAGCCATACATAAAAGTCCACCGGATCTCCAGTGGACTTTTATGATACCATCTCTGCAATTGTCTGTCAATCATTTTTTACAAAATCTGTATTCATATTCATTGTTATCCCTGTATGACCTCCAATATTACATCCATCAACAGATTTCTTTCATATAGCAGCTTCAGAATTTCACTGTTGTTAATCTGATCCATGACAAGCTGTCCCGCCGGAGTATTGCACAGAACGGTTATCACAATAAAAAATACCCAAATCCAAAGCAAGGCCTGCACCATTCCCAGCGCCATTCCTCCAATTACATTGACGAAACTGATTACGGGAAGCCCGGTCAGAATATCCACTGCATACAAAATCACTTTAATTATAATGATAGCAATGACAAAGGAAAGCACATATCCAATACCATTGGTAATACAGTTGGCGATATAACTGGCCACATATTCTCCGAAATATTCCACTCCAAGAGCACGGTATATCTCTGAGTTGTTATTTTCTTCCAGGGCGTCTTTTAAAGATTGGGGCAGAGGCATATCATCAATTAGCTCCAGCTGCAGGTTCAGCGGCAGCTCCTGCCGCTCTTCTTCCCCCGCTTCTGCGGCTTCCTCTCCCGTATCCTGTTCCGAAATCAAAGATTCGCACCTGTTTTCCACAAACTGATATACCGGCGTGCTCTCTTTCAGGAATCTCCCCACATAAGGATTGATCCAGGCGGCTATTAACATGACCAGTACCAAAGAAACCATTGATATTGCCGTCCTTACAAATCCCTTCCGTCCTCCCCGAATTACCGATAATACGGTAAATATCAGCAGCACCCAAAATAACCAGCCCATAATTTATACTCCTCTTATGTATTTAAGACAATTTTATCGTTTTTATGCCGCTGTCCACGATCACCTGATAACGATTTCCATCCATCTTAAACACCTCATGAATTCTGCCTTCATCTAAGTTGCCATTGAATTTCTCATGCCCTTTTAAGCTGAAAACGCACATTTGGGTATCATTGTTCATGATAATCTGATTGCCGCTTATTTTTATGGAAGAATATTCTATGCTGAAATTCTCCTCAAAAACAAGCTTTCCGTTTGTATTATAAAGTACCAATGTATATTTCTTTTCTTCATCATCACTTCGGAAGACCATGCCCACATATTGTTCGTTATAAAATGTACTGACAATTTCCTGTTCCACTGTCACTTCACAGCTCACCTTGGGAATCTGCCTTCCTGTATAGATTACAAATCCATTGTCACGGAATGCTACCGATTTTCCCTCTTCCAAATATTGTACCTGGGGAACCACAGTTTCTTCATAAGTATAGCCGCTCACCATGTTGTCCATCTGACTCTGCCCTGTATTCCCGAAATTATAAAACGCCACGTAACTGGTGGTTTTATTATTTTCTATATACAGATAGGAAACCATAATCAGCATTCCATCCGGCGACACGGCCAGATCTACGGGATAGCCGGGACTGTCCACCCTTGTTTTTCCAGTGGCAATCTCTTCCCCTGTGGTGGAATAAAAATTAATCCACGTGTTTTCTCCATCCTCCAGAATGGCCGCCACCACTCCCTGAGATGCTACTCGGGCCTTCAAAATCGGCATTTCCGTGTTGATTTCTCCCAATTTTCCGCTTTCATTCAGCACCACCATGGCCGTGCCCTGTTCATCATAGACCACAGCAGTGGAACCGCAGACATCCGATACAGGATTCGTCATTTCAAAACTCTGATTCCAGAGGCTTTTTCCGCTTTCCCCCAGCAGAGAGGCGCCGTCGCCTGTATATTTCAACAGATAGGTGCCCATCTGCGCATAGCTGGTAGACATGGTATCTTCCTGGGTGCTGGACGACAGTACTTTATAGTCGTTATATTTCCAGCGTTCCATCACTGTTTTTACAATCAACGCCGCCGCAACCACCACAACGGCAATCACTGCAATCCGCAGCAGAAGCCGTTTTCGGTGCCTGGTAAGCCGCCGTTTGTATGCGGTCATCTCATTTGTGTCCGCTGCTGCCTTCTCCTTTTTCCCTCCCCGTTTTCTCCTTCTGAAAAACTTCTGCAACTTATTTTTTAATACTCCCATATTAATTCCCTTTATCTTGCGTTTATCGTTACGGTTTAGATTATAGCACACTCTTTTACGGTAGTAAAATAATTTGTCCTGCATAAATCAAATCTTCCGAACTCAGATGATTGATTTCGCAGATTTCCTGCACCGCCTGAATCCCTCCATAGTAAGTCTCACTGATCTTGGTCAGGGTATCCCCCTTTTTCACAACATATTCCTGGTAGGATTCTGCCGCCGCCTCTTCTTCACCAGACGCTGTCTCCGGAGTGGGATCTGCCGATATATCATCCTCCTCTTCTGCCGAAACAGCATCTTCTGCATCTGACTCAGAAAGATCGGCCGGCTCCTCTGTGGGCGCTTCTGTTGGATATTCCGTAACTTCCGCTGCGGAATTTGCTTCATCCTCTCCGGCCGGTTCTTCCGACGGCCCCATTTCTTCCTGCTCACTCTTATCCGTTTCCAAGGCAGCGCTCTGTGCCGTCTGTTCTGTCATCTCAGTTTCCCCCTGCCTGTGATTGAGAAAGGTAAATCCCACCACCAGCAGAACGGCCGCCGCACAAACCCCCGTTACATAAGATTTATTGCCTTTACCTTTCTTTCCCGTCTCCTTTTTCCCCGCCACAATCTTTCGGAAATCCAAAACAGCCCTGTCTGTCACACTTTCTCTGTTTTCTATGGATGCGTTTCCATTTTTGTCAATCATGTACGTCTGCATAGGATCATTTTTTTCATAGTAAACATAGAACCCGCCCTGTCTTTTTAATTTCCCGTTTTCAAACACAAAAAATATCTCTTCCTTTTCCGTGGGTTCCATGGCAAATAATACTTTCTGATTTCCCGCAAAATGGGTTAGATGTGTACGGAGAATCACATCTGTAATTTCCATATCATATCCCGGCAAAGACAAGCTCCATCCTATAATCTCCTGATCAGGAAAATATTTTTCCATATCCTGATGAACCTGCTCCCACTGAGCGTCTTTGAACTCCACATGCTCCGCGGCCAGTTCCGTACTTTTTACTTCCAGAGCACTCCTTATGAAAATGTAGGAGACGGACTCTTCCCATTTTGCCTCTCCCAGCAGCACTGCCGCGCATCCCTTTTCTGGTTCAGATGAGGACAGCCGTTTCAAATACGCATATGCGTAATCTTCAATGTAGATTTTCAGATTAGACCGGCTCTCCCCGATCTGCCGTATATTATTGGGCAAATTAATTTTTTCCTTTTCTGCGGTATTCCCCTGGTTCATTTCGTTATAAATTATTTCGATCATTATTCATCACCCCTTCGGGGTAAACCATATCACGTGAAATCTGCAAATTTTATCATTTTGGGGATTGAATTTCCGGAAAGTTTACGACACATTCTGCATCTTTCTTTTTTTACCGCCTCCATGTATTTTTCCAACGGATTTTGAATATTCTATAAGTATGAACCAAGAAAGGACAAATCTGCCATGTTTAATTCAAAGCTCCCTCCGGTGTTTTACATCAACAGCAAAAAATATTCTGCCAGCAGCGAATTATCTTATCTGTTAAGAGACGCCGTGGCTCATATTAAATACGAGTGGAAAGAACTGGTATTTTTATGCATCGGCAGTGACCGCATCACAGGCGACAGCCTGGGCCCTCTGGTGGGCCATCTTCTTTCACAATATACATGGCCCCATATTCATGTATACGGTACGCTGAAGGAGCCGGTACATGCGCTTAATCTGGAAAAAACCACCGCACAAATAAAAACGAGACATCCTCTCGCTCTCATTGTCGCGATCGACGCCTCGTTGGGTTCAAAAAAACATATTGGATTTATAACCCTTGGCATGGGCGCTTTGCGCCCCGGATTGGGAGTAAATAAGGATCTGCCCCATGTGGGAGATATTTTTATCACCGGTATCACCAACGTATCCGGTACCTTTGAGCATTTTCTTCTCCAGACAACCCGGCTGTCGACGGTAATCGAAATGGCAGATTCCATTGCCCAAGGTATTTTAAATGCCATCGATTCTGCTTACACAGAAAGAATATCCGGCAAAACTTCCTGAAACTGGGGAACTTTTATGGGGCCGGATCCTGTTTTCTCACAGCTCAGTCCGCCCTTCCAACGCTCTCAGCAAAGTGACCTCATCAATATATTCCAGGTCTCCTCCCACCGGAACCCCGCTGGCAATTCTGCTCACTTTGATTCCCGTTGGTTTAATCAACTTGCTGATATACATGGCGGTGGTTTCCCCTTCCAGGCTGGAATTGGTCGCTATAATAACTTCATCCACTTCGCCCTGAAGGCGGTGCATCAGTTCTTTTAATTTTATGTCATTGGGGCCGATTCCCAACATTGGAGAGATGGCTCCCTGAAGCACGTGATAGACCCCTTCGTATTTCCCTGTCTTTTCATATGCAGCCAGATCCCTGGAGTTCTCCACCACCATAATTTCTTTATGATTTCGTTTTGGATTGCGGCAAATGGGACAAAGCTCATCATCTGTCAAGGTAAAACACTCTTTACAGTAACAGACATTGGCCCTGGCCTTTGTGATGGAGGAGGCCAGCTGTTCCACCTGGTCCATCGGCATATTCATAATATGAAAAGCCAGCCTTCCCGCTGACTTTGCACCAATTCCCGGCAGCCGGGACAATTGTTCAATTAACTGATTAATATGTCCGCTGTAGTATTCCATAATTAAAAGGGAAAACCTCCGCCCAGTCCACCGGTCAGCTTAGACATAGCAGCCGCTGTATCTTCTTCCATTTTTCTGAGCGCTTCATTGGCTGCCGCCATGATCATATCCTCCAGCATCTCGATATCGTCCGGATCCACTGCTTCTTCCGCCAGTTTCACCTTTACCACTTCTTTCTTGCCGGAAACCGTGATTTCTACCGCGCCGCCGCCTGCAGAAGCTGTATATTCCTTTTCCTGCAGCGCTTTCTGGCTTTCTTCCATCTGCTTCTGCATTTTCTGCGCCTGCTTCATCAGATTATTCATATTGCCAGGCATACCCATTCCGCCTGGAAATCCTCCGCGCTTTGCCATCTTTATTAACCTCCTGAAATTCTAAACTTCGATGTCTATATCCATCTGAATCTTGTCTTTTAATATATCATCAATTGATATTTCTGCCAAGCCCCTGAAATCCTGATTTTCCGTTAAAACAAATTCCACATCCACATGTCTGCCGATCTGATTTTCAATAATTTCTTCCAGGGAATCTTTTGCCTGCTGATTTCCCAGATAATGTTCCGCCAGATTATTAGTGAATTCCACATAAAGTCTGGGCTCCCCGGTTGCCCCATTATATTTGGGGACAGCCGTCTGCAGGAAACTGCGGAACATCCCCTCCGTCTGTCCTACAATTATCTTCCATTCTTTTTTTACCCGCTGTAAATCTTCCGGCGCAGCCTGAGGCGGCTTGGGTCTCTCCTGGGACTGAATCCCTTTTTCCGGATGCGAGGATTCCTGCACCCTGACCGGAACTCCTTCTTCCATGCGTTCTTCCAGTATTCTCAGACGATCCAGCACAGAGTCCAGATTGGTTTCCATGGAAGGCCTGCACAGTTTAATCAGCGCGATTTCCACCAGCACCCTCTTCTGCGAAGCATATCTTAACTGATTGGAAAGGTCAGAAAAAATGCGGATGTAACGCATCAATGTTTCTGTCTCCACCATATCGCTTTCTTCCATCAGAAGCTTCATATTCTCCTGAGAAAGATCCAGAAGGTCACCAGAATCCGGAGATGATTTGAGCAAAAGTAAATTTCTCATATACCAGGTGAAATCTGTCACAAACTGCCCCATTTCTTTTCCCTGAAGCACCAGCTCCTCCAAAAGATGGATGACGGCGGCCACATTTCCCACGATTACCTGCCGCAGCATCTGGCTGAAAATTTCTGTATCTACCGTTCCCAGTACATCCAGCACATTATCATAAGTAAGTGTCTGTCCCAGATAAAAAGCAACGCATTGATCCAGAAGACTGAGAGCGTCCCTCAAAGAGCCGTCCGCCGATTTTGCAATATACCGGACCGCTTTCTCTTCTGCCTGAATCTCTTCTTTCTCCATCAGCTCTTTCAGCCGTTTAGAAATGGTATCAATGGTGATTCTCCTGAAATCGTATCGCTGACATCTGGACAGAATCGTTATTGGGATTTTATGCGCCTCAGTGGTGGCCAAAATGAAGATTACATAAGAAGGAGGTTCTTCCAGTGTTTTCAGCAGAGCGTTAAATGCGCCCGTTGACAACATATGAACCTCGTCAATAATATATACTTTATATTTTCCCTGTGTCGGCCGGTAAGTCACTTCTTCCCGGATTTCCCGGATATTATCCACTCCATTATTGGACGCCGCATCAATTTCAATCACATTCATCGACGTGCCGTCCTGGATGCTTCTGCACATAGAACAGGTATTGCAGGGATTTCCATCAACGGGATGTTCACAGTTTACCGTTTTTGCAAAAATTTTTGCAACCGTCGTTTTTCCGGTTCCACGCGTACCGCAGAAAAGGTACGCGTGGCCGATACGATCAGCTTTAATCTGATTTTTTAACGTTGTCACAATATGTTCCTGCCCTTTTACCTCATCAAAAGTATCCGGCCGGAACTTTCGGTACAGCGCTGTGTAGCCCATTTAAAATGCCTCTTTCCTTTAATCTCCAAAACTGATTCCGATACGTTTTGCCTCCTGGATTTCCTGACAATCCGGCGGCACCGTTTTTAATTTTCCTGCACTTTCTTCCAAGGGTACTTTTTTGATCTTCCCATTGATAATGGCCACCATATATCCATATTTCTTTTCCATAATCAGCTGTGCGCAGGCCGAACCCAGTCTGGTGGAAAGGACACGGTCATAGGGACAGGGGCTTCCTCCTCTCTGAGTATGACCCGGCACCGTAATTCTGACCTCCAGTCCCGTCAATCTTTGAATATCCGCAGCCAACTCATAAGATACAGAAGGATGTCTGCGTTCTTCCATTTTCTTCTTATATTCTTTTTTACTCAGGCTGGCATCCTCTTTGGATATGGCTCCTTCAGCCACTGCCAGAATAGTAAAGCCTTTTCCCGCTTTTGATCTTGCCTGAATGGCCTCAATTACTTTATTGATATCATATGGAATCTCCGGCAGAAGAATGATATCCGCACCGCCGGCAATGCCCGCGTATAACGGCAGCCATCCCACCTTATGTCCCATTATTTCCACAATAAATACCCGGTTATGGGAAGCGGCCGTTGTGTGAATACAATCAATGGCATCCGTCGCAATATTTACCGCGCTGTAAAAACCAAAGGTCATATCCGTACCCCAGATATCATTATCAATGGTTTTCGGCAGATGCAGAATATTCAGCCCTTCCTCTCTTAAAAGATTGGCTGTCTTCTGTGTGCCGTTCCCGCCCAGGATCACAAGGCAGTCCAGTCTGAGTTTATAGTAAGTCTGTTTCATCGCTTCCACTTTATTCAGACCATTTTTATCTGGTTCCCGCATCAGTTTAAAGGGCTGACGTGAAGTACCGATAATCGTTCCTCCTTTTGTCAGAATCCCAGAAAAATCATGTGCCGTCAACAAGCGATAATCTCCATAAATCAGTCCTTTATAACCGTTCATGAATCCGTAAACTTCCAATTTGTCCACGTTGGTTGCCAAACCTTTTACCACGCCGCGCATAGTCGCATTCAGCGCCTGACAATCGCCGCCGCTGGTTAATAGTCCAATGCGTATCATTTAATCACACCCCGTCCTTAATATTGATACAAACATTATATATTATTTTCCAGGCACTGTCCACCAAACATTTTTTCATCCCTTGACTTTTTCGCAAAAACAAGCTATACTTAAAGTCCGTGCAGCCGGGGAGTTAGCGGTGCCCTGTACCTGCAATCCGCTACAGCAGGGGTGATGCCAAACTGCGGCCATTCTTCTGCAGGGCTGCCCTTTATAAGTGGCGATGACGTTTGGGTCTTACGCAACAGGAATCTGCGAACCGTGTCAGGTCAGGAATGAAGCAGCACTAAACAGAACCTTCTGTGTGCCGTAAGGGTGCCTGGACCGAGTTAACTGTAAAGGTAACGTCTGTGGAAAATGTTCAAAGGGCGGCGCACGGAAAAAAACAAATCAAATCTATTCTTTCTTTTGCAGTTGTTTCATTATCTGATTTGCATAAGTACTTAATCCTGCAACTAAAATTCCCTGAGTTACGGCCGTAAATATTGCCATCGCAGCATCTTGACCGCTGCGGCAATCACATACCGCAAAAATATATACCGAACAGATAACAATTCCAACTCCGCCCAGCAAAAAGGGGATATACTTATCTTTAACCAAGGATGCTTTCTTCAGCGCGCTTCCCAGAAAATACAGGACCACCGCCACAATAATCAATTCCGGTTTTATATATTCCAACAACTGTTCCATATTATCATTTCCTTTTATCATTTATTTTATTATATGCCGCCTCTTGTCAGACGCTACGTCTTTGTCTTGCATTTATTTTGTCCGGTGTTATAATAAAATTGTCCGTCAGTTCCGGGAGGAGTGCGGTTTTGCCCGTATCGGAGGTGTCTCGGTTCACACATATTATTTTCCCGGAGGAACACGCTCCGGCTGGTGGACTTTTAACGATAAAGATCAACAATCGAGTAGGAGGCGGTGATTAGCCGCCGTCCTCTCACAGCACCGTACGTACGGTTCTCGTATACGGCGCTTTCAATAGTTGATGTGCAGTGGCTGATAGGCTGTGGACAGGTCATAAAAGCCCCAGTTTATCAGTCTTTCTTTGGTTAGTGCTCTTTGTACAACTCCACTTCCCGCCATTCGCCAGTAAGCTTTCCGGCTGTATGCTCCCT
>JBMNRB010000039.1:0-10464 GCA_050944435.1 Ruminococcus sp. | reverse complement strand
GGCTTTTATGACCTGTCCACAGCCTATCAGTCACTGCACATCAACTATTGAAAGCGCCGTATACGAGAACCGTACGTACGGTGCTGTGAGAGGACGGCGGCTAATCACCGCCTCCTACTCGATTGTTAAAAAATGTTTTGCATATCATTTTCAAAGATATCTATGTTGGCGTTGCAGCCAATGTGAATGGGCGGACGAATATTAACGGGAGAAGGAGCCACGTTGGAAATCAGATACTCATAGATGGTTCTGATGGTCATTTTTCCCAGAGTACGCGGCATAAGTCCGATGGTGTAGTCTATAGTACCCTCCTTGATAAAACGTATAACTTCGGGAGTAAAGATCAAAGAGACGAGTTTTATTTTTCCTTCATTTCCTGAATCAATTACTGCCTGAGCCATATCTTCAGAATGGCAGACGCAGTTCCACATACCTTTCAGATTCGGGTGCTTATTGATAATGGATATGGTTTTCTGATAAGTGATCAAATGCTGACTTAAAGTTTCTGCCACCGAAACAATATGAACCTCCGGTGCCCGTTCTTTTAAATAGGCGGAAAAACCATTGATGCGTTCCAGACAGGAATTTACATTTTTAGCGCCGGTTAATATGGCCACTTCACCCTTGTATCCAATGGATTTGCATAGAAGCGAGGCGGAAATCTGTCCCGTTCGGTAATGATCTTCTCCGATAAAACTGATGCGTTTGGAATTGGGAAGATCTGCGTCGAAGGTAAATACCGGTATTCCCCGCCTGGAAAAATCATCAATGAGGCTGTTGATTGTTTCGCTTCGTATACCCCGCAGAGCGACGGCGTCAATGGGTTTTTCCCTTAAATGGTTGAGGATGTTGATCATCTGCTGCGGGTCATAGCTGGAGCAGTAGAAATAATCTATGGTAAGGCCGTAGGCCTGATAGGTGAGATAGAAATCATCCATTCCTGCCTTCAGCAAGGTCATGAAAGGATCCTGCAGTTCAGGCATAATGACCGCAATGTGAATCTTCGATCTGCTTTCTTTTAAAAATTTTCGGATATGAACCGGCTGATAGTTTGTTTCCAGGATCAGCGTTTTAATTTGCTCTCTGACAGCATCACTGACACCGGGGCGGTTGTGAATTACTTTATCAACTGTTGCACGAGAGACTCCTGCAAGATCAGCTATTGCCTGGATGGTTACTTTCATATAAATCCTCCATAACAAAGTTTCTTTTTTGTAAAATTGTAATAGTAAACAAAATAAATGTCAACTATACATGTAAATAAAATTGATGAAAATTACAAACGCACGTAAAAATGCACATAAACACAAAAAGAGTACCCGTGAACACAAACAAAAAAACAGCATAATTAATAAAAATAGTATAATTTGCGTATGAATATTGACAAAAAAGCCGATAAAAAGTAAAATTAATTCAAGAGATTTAGATAAATGTAAATATAAATAAACGTAATTAAATAGAACGAGAAAGGGGAAAATGTAAAAATATTACAAATACAGCGGAGGAAAATAGGATTAAATTTTATAAACAAGAAAATGAAGAGGAAAAAATGACGTAAAAAAAGTTACATTTAGTTTACTTTTTTATTCACCTAATGGAAACAGACAAAGAAAAATAATATTCAACGGAACGTTGATATTATAAAAAAACAAAAAAGAAAAGGAGAGAAAAAATGAAAAAAAAGGTTATTAGTGCATTGCTGGCAGTGACAATGGTAGCCGTTATGATGGGCTGCGGAGGAAATTCGGAAACTGGCGGAGGATCTGAAAGCGGGGAAAGCGCAGCTGCAGAAAGTGATGCAGGAGCGGAAACGGAATCTCAGGAGAAAGAAGAAGCGGAGACAGGGGCAGAAGGAGAAACAATGGCAGCGGAAGATATTGTTGTCGGCTTTGCCAATAAAGGGCAGAATGCATGGCTGGAGCAGCAAAGCGTAGGTATCCAGGATGCATGTAAAGATCTGGGGCTGCCTGAACCCACAATCGTTTATGCGGATTCTCAGGAAAATGCGGAATCCCAGGTGCAGGCAATCGAAGACTTTATGTCTCTGGGAGCAAACGTAATTATTATCGACCCGATTTCTGCAGACGTGGTAAAACAGGCGCTGCAGAATGCAAAAGATCAGGGAGTTGTCGTTATCGATGTTGATACCATTGGAGGCCTGGATGATGTAACCCACTGCTCCATCGGATTGGATGAATATACAGCTTCTTATAATGGAGCTGAAAAATTCTGTCAGGATTATCTGGAAGAAGGCGACGGTGTGGTAATTATTGCAGGCAGCCAGGGAGATCCTGCGGCGGAGAACCGGTTAAAGGGAATGAAAGAGGCCTGCGAGGCAAACGGCATTAAAGTTTTGGGATCTCAGTATACAGACTGGTCTGTGGCGATGGCAACAACGGTTATGGAAGACCTGATTGTATCAAAGGGAGACGAAATTGACGGTGTTCTGGTACCGTCCGATGATTTGGGTATCGGAGCTATTACGGCTTTGGAGCAGGCAGGAATGACCGATGTGAAGATGATGGGTTACGGCGGATTCCAGATTGCATTGGATGCTATTGATGAAGGACAGATGTCCATGACCGTTGGTATGCATCCTTATGATAACGGATATCAGGCAGTAGAGACGGCGGTCAATATTCTTACTAAAGGGGAGTATCCGGAAGAACATTTCATTGATGTTGGAACAGACCTGATTACGACAGAAAACTATACAGAATTTGAAGGGTTCTGATGTTCCTGAACAAAATACGTTAAATATGGATGAAACAAGGGGAACGGTAAAAGGAACAGTAAAAGTTTCTAAAACGTTCCCCTTTAAAAAGGAAGCAGGTGAGTGCATTGAACGATGTGGTTGTGGAATTAAAGGATATCAAAAAATTTTTCCCAGGTGTTACGGCCCTGAAAAATATGAGTATCCAATTAAGAAAAGGCGAAGTACACGGCCTGATTGGAGAAAATGGCGCGGGAAAGTCCACGCTGATTAAAGTTTTGACGGGAGTGTATAAACCGGATGGGGGAAGTATCATGGTTAACGGTGAAACCAAGGTATTTCAGAACCCCAATGACGCCAGAGCGGCGGGAATATCCTGCGTTTATCAGGAATTGAATATTGTGACTGAGCTTTCGGTTACGGACAACATGTTTATGGGCAATTATGTGAAGAAGAAAAGCGGTTTTTTAGACTATACATATATGAACCGCAAAGTGGAAGAGATCATGGAGGGAATGAATCAGTCGGTGGATCCCAACACCCTTTGTGTTGAACTGGGGATGGGAATACGCCAGATGATTGAAATCGGAAAAGCGATTCTTCTGGAAGCTCAGGTGCTGATTCTGGATGAGCCCACATCCAGCCTGGGAGAAAAGGAAGTACAGGAACTGTTTCGGACCATCAGGGTGCTGAAGGATAAGGGGATTGCCATTTTGTTTGTTTCCCATAAACTGGAAGAGCTGTTTGAAATCTGTGATCTGGTAACGGTTATGCGTGATGCGGAACATATCATTACAGCGCCTATTCATGAGATGACAAAAGATAAACTGATTATGCACATGGTTGGCCGTACGATGAACAACATGTATCCGGCTAAACAGTCGAATCCGGGAGATGTGGCACTGGAAGTGAAAAATCTGACCAGATACGGCTCCTTTGAAAACGTGAGCTTCACAGCAAGACACGGGGAAATTATTGGATTTTCCGGATTGGTAGGCGCCGGCCGTACAGAGGTTTTCAGGTGTATATTCGGCGTGGATCCATTGGACAGCGGGGAAATCTATGTTAATGGCAAAAAAACCGATATCCGGGGAACCAGGGATGCGATAGCGGCCGGGATGGCTTACGTATCAGAAGACAGAAAAGGACAGGGACTTGTCCTGGAAGAAACGGTGTCGCGGAATTTGTCTTTGGTAAATCTGAAAAAATTCGTAAAGGGACTGTTGATCAACGATAAAGAAGTGAAAAAACAGGCCGATGAGACTGTGGAGGCATTGAAAATAAAAACTCCCTCTGTTGAGGCCCAGGTGGTCAATTTGTCCGGTGGAAATCAGCAGAAAGTGGTCATTGGAAAATGGCTGAATACAAATTCCAGCATTTATATTTTTGACGAACCAACAAGAGGAATCGATGTGGGAGCGAAGCTTGAAGTGTATCATGTGATGAACCGCCTTGCATCGGAGGAAAAATGCGTGGTTATGATTTCGTCGGAACTTCCTGAAATCTTGGGAATGTGTGACCGGGTAATCGTGATGAGAACAGGAAAAATCATGGGTGAAATCCAGAGAGATGAAACATATTTTAATCAGGAAGATATTATGAAAGCAGCATGGGGAGGTAAGTTGAAAGATGAATAAGATGGCGTTGAAAGAAAAAACACAGAAGAAACATTCGGCGTTATGGGGGCCGATTCTGGCAGTTGTACTGCTGTCGGTTGTATTGTCGATTATAACCGGGAAATTTTTGACAATGAATAACCTGCTCAACATTATGAGACAGACCTCTGTAAATGCTCTGGTGGCATTCGGAATGTTGTTCGTACTGCTGACCGGAGGAATCGATCTGTCTCAGGGATCTATTGTAGGTTTTTCAATGGGTGTTGTCACCTGGATGTATTTGAACGGTATTAACAATTCTTTTCTGATGATTGTGCTGCCTATTGTTGTTGGAACCATATGCGGCCTGCTGAATGGAGTGATATTTACAAAACTGCATCTGCCCCATCCCTTTGTATCGACTTTGGGAATGATGCAGGTGCTGCGCGGACTGACTCTGATCATCACTCAGTCCAAACCCGTTTCCGGATTTGAAGACGCAGTGCTTTGGCTGGGTTCAGCCTCCATAGCGCGGATTCCGATCTGCTTTTTGCTGGTAATTGTGGTGGTTGCTGTGACCAGTGTTTTCCTCAACAAAACAACCATGGGAAGACAGATTTATTCGGTGGGAGGAAACATTGAAGCTTCAAGACTTGCGGGAGTCAAAGTGGATATGACTTTAATCACTACTTATGCCTTATCCGGACTGATGTGCGGACTGGCGGCCCTTGTGCTGATTGGACGTGTTGGTTCCACCTATCCTCTGGCCGGAGAAGGATATGAGATGGATGCAGTGGCAGCCTGCGTAATTGGAGGAGCTTCTTTCAGCGGAGGAAAAGGAACTGTTGGAGGAACTTTGGTAGGAGCGCTGATCATTGCCGTTGTTAACAATGGCCTGAACCTTTTGGGGGCATCACAGGACGCTCAGAAAGTAGTTTTGGGAATTGTAATTATTCTTGCAGTTTTGGTTGATGTAACCAGAACCAAGAGAAGCGAGAAAAGAAGAAGACTGGCTCAGGCCAACAGCGAAAATGCCTGAAAATAATGTTGAAATACAGGAGGATTGCATATGCCAAGTGAAATGACGGGAAGAGAGAGACTGACGGCGGTTCTGAATGGAGAAACTCCGGACAGAATACCGGGAATCTGCCTTTGCAATGGATACTATACTAATCATAACCCCGGGGTGGGAACGCCGGATGAATTTGCCATGAGCCTTGGCGCGGATATTCTGGATCGTTATTCAGAACTTCCTTACCGTGTGGAATATACGGGAGGAGTGGAATTTGAACGGTATTATAAGGATGGGAAAACATTCTGCGAATATCGGACGCCGGTGGGAAAAATATACGAGGAGTACGTAGGCGTCTGGGGAACGGAACTTCCCTTCAGAAAAAACAGTTATATAAAAGAACTGGAAGATTATAAAGTGCTTCAGTATGTATTTGAACATACCCAATATGTGGAGAATTATGATTGGTGGGAAGAGCGTAATCGATATATCGGAGATTACGGACTTGTTGTACCGCTGATTACAGAATGCCGTTCGTCTCTGGAGTTCTTAATGGAAAACGATCAGCTTCGGACTACCATTGATTTGGCGGAAGAACCGGAAATTGTGGAAGAACTGCTGGAAGTGATCAAAGAGAAAAATAAAGAAGCATGCAGGGTAGCGGCAAAGAGTCCGGCTCAGTTTTTCAATATCTGGGAGGATACTTCCACAACGATACTTTCGCCGGGCCTTTTTGAAAAATATGTACTTCCGGAAATGAACGAATTTACCTCAATTTTGGAGCAGGAGGGGAAAAAGCTGATCCATCATGCCTGCGGAAAGATTAAAGCGCTGCTTCCGCTTATGGCGCAGGAAAAAGTGGCGGCTTTTGAATCCATAACCCCCTTCCACACGGGCAACGTTGAAATGCATGAAGTATTCGATGTGTGGAAAGATAAATTTGTGGTAATCGGCGGAATCGATCCTGTATTTCTGGTGCGGTGCACGATGGAAGAGCTGGAAGAATATCTGATGACAATGATAGAAAGTCTGGGAGATTATAAACGGAAATTTATTCTTCAAAACAGCGACAGTCTGCCGCCGAAAGTCAGCAGGGCTAAAATTGAGAAGTTTCTGGAAATTGCGAAAAGATTCAGGTTTTGAAAGGGAGAAAAATGACAGCAAAAGAAAGAGTGTTGACATCGTTGAGCCATAAACAGCCGGATCAGATACCAATGGATTTTGGGGGACATGTCTGTTCCATGATGAACGCAACCTGTGTAGCTGCCCTGAGGGAATATTATGGGCTGGAAAAGAGGCCGGTTAACATATGGGATATTACCACCATGACAGGGGAAATAGAGGAAGACCTCAGAGAGACCATGGGAGTGGACTGCGAACCCTTTCCCACCTATGAGATGGGCTTTGGCCTGAAAAACACAGAAAAAAAGAAAAGCTGGAATTATCGCGGAATTGAAGTGTTGGTGCCGGAGGAATTTCAGGTTACGGACGATGGAAAGGGAGGGTATTACATATACCCGGAAGGAGATACCAGCGCACTGCCCAGCGGCCATCTGCCGGCAGGCGGATACTATTTTGATGATATTGTCAGGCAGCAGGAAATTGATGAAGACAATATGAATTATGAGGACAACCTGGAAGAATATGGCGCCATTTCCGAAGAAAGTCTTGCTTTTTTAAGAAAAGAAGTGGAGAAACACCGCAATTCGGAGCGGGCGGTAGTAATGCTCCCCGGGGGATCAGCCCTGGGGGATGCGGCTAATATACCGGGAAATGGATTGAAAGAACCCAAAGGAATCCGGAACATTTCGGACTGGTTTGCTGCTCCGCTTCTTTATCCCGATTATGTCCATCAAGTATATTCTCATCAGGTGGACAGGATGATTGAGAACTGGACTAAAATATATGAAATTGTGGGAGATGCCGTGGACGTGGTGTATGTCTGCGGAGCGGATTTCGGCACGCAGATTTCTCAGATGTGTTCCCTGGAGGTTTTTGATGAATTTTATATGCCCTACTATAAAAGAATTAATGATTGGGTACATACCCATACCAAATGGAAAACATTGAAGCATACCTGCGGGGCGATTTATCCGTTCTTTCCTAAATTGATAGAGTCCGGTTTTGACGCAGTTAATCCTGTACAGTGTTCAGCGAGAGGGATGGAACCGCGCAGGCTGAAACGGGAATTTGGAAAAGACATTACCTTCTGGGGCGGAGGAGTAGACACGCAGAAAGTACTTCCCTTCGGCACTCCCCAGGAAGTAAGGGAACAGGTATTGGAACGCTGTGAAATTTTCGGAGGTGACGGAGGATTCATCTTCAATGCCATTCATATCGTTCAGTGCAATACGCCGGTGGAAAATATCGTGGCCATGATAGATGCCGTTCACGAGTTTAACGGCAAATAGCGAAAATACTGCAGGAAAAAAGATAGGAGAAATTTCTTTGTGAATTTCTCCTATCCTTTTAATATACTGTCTTCGAAGGTATCGATATTGGCGTCGCAGCCGATATACACGGGAGTCCAGATGTTGGAGGGGGCGGAAATATCGGGAGACGGGGAAGTCAGATATTCATACAATGATTTGATGATCAGTTTCCCCAGCTTATAAGGAGTCTGGCCAAGGGTATATTCGATGATTCCTTCTTTGATCAGGTGGATAATTTCCGGAGTAAAGAACAGAGAAATCAGTTTGACCTGATCTTTCTTTCCGCTGTCGATTACCGCCTGAGCCATATCCTCGGAATGGCCGGCGCAGTTCCAGATCCCCTTTAAATTTGGAAAGCGGTTAAGCAAGGCGTATGTTTTTTGATACGTTAAGGCATGCTGATTCAGCGTTTCCTCAATGGATACCACACGGGCGTCGGGAGCATACTTTTCCACATATGCAGTAAATCCCTTTATGCGCAGTTCGCAGGGACGTACTTTTTGAGAACTGGTTAAAATGGCGATTTCGCTGTCGCGGTCTATGGATTTGCATAAAAGAGAAGCGGCGATCTGTCCGATGCGATAGGGGTCTTCTCCTATAAAACACGTTCTTTTTGAATCAGGGAGATCCATATCAAAGGTGAAAACGGGGACGCCCCGGTCGGTAAATTCGTTGATCAACTGGCAGATTTGCGGATTGTTTACCGTGTGAAGAGCAATACCGCTGACCGGGATTTCTTTTAAATGAGTTAAGATGGCGATCGTTTGCTGGGGATCGTAGCCGTTGTTGTAATAGTAATCAATATAAAGTCCGTAGGGCTGATATTCCAAATAAGAAGTATCCATGCCTGCTTTCACGTTGCGCATAAAAGAATTCTGCAGTTCAGGCATAATAACTGCGATTCTGGTCTGCGGCTTGTCTTCTTTCAGATGCTTCCGTACGTGAACCGGTTTATAATTGGTTTCGATTATAATATTTTTAATTTGTTCTCGGACGCTTTCGCTGACACCCGGACGGTTATGTATAACTTTATCCACCGTGGCGCGGGAAACTCCGGCCAGGTCGGCGATTGCCTGCATTGTAATTTTCATAAAATCCCCCTGATGCTACTCATATATTAAAATTGTAATGGCAAATGATGGAAATGTCAACATAAAAAGCAACTTAAGAGAAAAATGAATTAAATGAACGTAAATACAGAGGGAAATGAAGGGGGAAAAAGGAGATAAACTGATCTTTAAATAAGAAAATGTAAAGGGAAATGAACGAAAGACGAAGGGAGCGTTTTTAAATGAAAGGAAAAGAAAGAGAATATAGGACTTTATGTTTTTTCAATGAGGGGTTAGACAGGGGAGTAAAGGAAGAAACCATGGAGCCTTGGGATTTGACCATAGGACGCTGGGAGAAGGAAGGACTGAAATCAGAATTCACGAAAAAAATGAAAATTCCGCCGGTTCCCACTGAATTGGGCTTTCTGCCAAGAAATCGGGAAATAGAACCGTGGGAACACTATTACATGACGATTCTGGCGGATGAAGTTTTTGAATTGGAAAAAACCATAGGGTATGATCCGGTAGTCAGGATGGCATTTAGAATTCCTTTTTTAAGTTGTGAAGAAAAAATCATAGAAGAAAACGAAATTTTTCTCATAAAAAGAGATGTGGATGGCTGGTATAGAAAATATGATAAGGATAGAAAGGTAAATACTTCACTGGAAGCGATTCCCGTGCGGCCGGCAGTGTGGGATGAGAAATCCTGGGAATTTCACAAAAATCATACGCTGGAAGCGTATGCCAGATACTGCACAGATGATAACCTGAAAAAGATGTATGGAAAGTATCAAAGCCTCAGTGAAGAAGGAGAATATCCCATAAGATTCCGGCTGATGGGATTTTTCTGGATTCTCCGTGATCTTATGGATAACGAGCCTATGCTGTACGCCTGGTATGATTATCCCGAAATGATTCAGGATATTCATCGATTTCAGCTGGAAATATATAAGGAGCAGATGGATAAAATCCTGAAAATCGTAAAGCCCGGAGTGCTGTTTTTTGAGGAGGATCTCAGCGGAAAAACGGGACCGATGATTTCCCCGGAAACTTTTGATAAATTTTTAAGGCCGTGTTATGAAGAAATCATTCCCTTTTTAAAGGAGCGGGGCGTAGGGCATGTGTTTGTAGACACGGACGGCGATTTTACGAAATTAATTCCCAATTTCATGGCTTCAGGAGTAGATGGCTTTCTTCCGGTGGATGTAAATGCGGGCGTGGATATTGTGAAAGTCCGGGAAAGTTTTCCCACGCTTAAATTTATCGGAGGATTCAACAAACTGGAAATAGTAAAAGGGCCGGAGGCCATTGACCGGGAATTTGAGCGGCTGAAACCGGTAATACAGCAGGGGGGATATCTCTGTGGAATCGATCATCAGGCGGCGCCGGATACCCCGTGGGAATATTACCAGTATTATGTGATGAGACTGGGTCAGGTTATGGAACAGTACAGGAGAGGATGAGGGGGAACCAAACCTATACTTTGTCCCTGGCATATTATTATAGGAAGAAAGAGGCAGACGTTGTCATGCCTCTTTTTTGTGTGCGCCTGGCGGCGCACGTTTCTTAAGGGTGAAAGTCCCAAATCCGCCCGGTAGTGGGAAGGATATAGCCGAAAGCAAGGGTGTTGCAGGTGACTGCAAATCTGAAGGAAGCTGGATGT
>JBMNRB010000038.1:0-11254 GCA_050944435.1 Ruminococcus sp. | reverse complement strand
CATCCAGCTTCCTTCAGATTTGCAGTCACCTGCAACACCCTTGCTTTCGGCTATATCCTTCCCACTACCGGGCGGATTTGGGACTTTCACCCTTAAGAAACGTGCGCCGCCAGGCGCACACAAAAAGGCGAATGCATTTTCCCGTGATATGCATCGCCTTTTTCTTTTGTTAAAAATCAAAGATGGAAATCTGATTGGAATCCGGTATATCTCCAAATAAATGCAGCTCATCCATCAGATCAATCACCGTTTTGCTGACCTTGGTCCGGTTGCGGAAATCATCTTTGGAAAGAAATTTTCCGTCGCGTGCCGCCAGAACCACGGCGTCCGCCGCTTTGTCCCCCAGACCTTCTATGGTATCCAGGGCCGGCATCAGCTTTCCGTCCACGATCTGAAAACGGTGAGCCTGAGCCTGATAGAGATCCACCGGCGTAAACTCATATCCTCTGGCATACATCTCCTGAACAATTTTCATATCTTTCACCGTATCCTGCTCTTTGTTGGTGAGACTGTCAGATCGTTTCCTGTACTCTTCCATGTGATATTCCAGCCGCTCCCGCCCCATGCACATCAGTTCATAGGAGAAAGCAGAGGCTCGGATACTGAAATAAGCCGCATAGTAAGCCAGCGGATAGAAAATCTTATAATAGGCAATCCGGTAAGCCATCATGACATAGGCCGCCGCATGGGCTTTGGGAAACATGTACTTGATCTTTTTGCAGGACCAGATGTACCAGTCGGGAACGTCATGGGCCTTCATCTCTTCCTCCCACTGGGGCTTTAACCCCTTTCCCTTACGAACGCTTTCCATGATGGTGAAGGCCTGCTCACTTTCCACTCCCTTCTGGATCAGATAGGTCATGATATCATCACGGGTACAGATCGCCGTGGAAATCGTGGCTTTTCCTTCCTGGATCAGCGTCTGGGCATTTCCCAGCCACACATCGGTTCCATGGGACAGTCCTGAGATGCGAACCAGATCGGAAAAGGACTGGGGTTTCGTATCCTGGAGCATCTGGATAACGAATTCCGTACCAAACTCAGGTATTCCAAGGCATCCCAGGGGACAGCCTCCGATATCCTCCGGCGTTATCCCCAGTTCCTTGGTACTTTTGAAAAGACTCATGACTTCTTTGTTGTCCAGGGGAATGGTTTTTGCATCCAGCCCCGTCAGGTCCTCCAGCATACGGATCATGGTGGGATCATCGTGCCCCAGAATGTCCAGCTTCAGCAGGTTCTCATCTATGGAATGGTAATCAAAATGAGTGGTGATAATGTCCGTATTCACATCGTTGGCGGGATGCTGCACCGGGGTGAAAGAATTGATGTCTTCCCCGATGGGCAGCACGATGATTCCCCCGGGATGCTGCCCGGTGGTGCGGCGAATGCCGGTGCACCCTTCCACGATGCGGTCCACCTCGCAGTTTCTTTTGTGAATTCCATGCTCTTCATAATATTTCTTTACGTACCCGAAGGCGGTCTTGGCCGCCAGTGTACCGATGGTTCCGGCCCGGAAGGTCTGGCCGGCTCCGAAAATAACCTCCGTATACTTATGTGCCTTGCCCTGGTAGTCGCCGGAGAAATTCAGGTCAATATCCGGCTCCTTGTTCCCTTTAAATCCAAGGAAGGTTTCAAAGGGAATATCAAATCCTTCTTTTTTCAGCGGCGCGCCGCAGACAGGACAGTTTTTATCCGGCATATCGCAGCCCGCCTTTCCCGCGTAGGCTTTCACTTCCTCCGAATCGAAATCGTAATAATGACACTTTTCGCAGTAATAATGGGGGGAAAGGGGATTTACCTCCGTGATCCCGGCCATGGTGGCCACAAAGGATGATCCCACCGATCCCCGGGATCCCACCAGATAACCGTCTTCGTTGGACTTCCACACCAGCTTCTGGGCAATGATATACATCACCGCATAACCGTTGGAAATGATGGAATTAAGCTCCCGCTCCAGACGCTCCTCCACGATTTTCGGCAGATTTTCCCCGTATATTTCATGGGCCCGATTGTAACAGATCTCCCGCAGGGTTTTATCGGAATCTTCGATGACCGGCGGAAATTTACCCTTTCGAATGGGAGAAATTTTCTCGCACATGGCAGCGATTTTTACCGGATTTTCGATGACCACTTCCTCTGCTTTTTTTGCTCCCAGATATTCAAATTCTTTCAGCATTTCTTCCGTGGTGCGCAAATACAGGGGCGCCTGATCGTCGGCATCGGAAAATCCCTTGCCGGTCATGATAATCCGCCGGTACACTTCGTCCTGGGGATCCATAAAATGAACGTCGCAGGTGGCAACCACCGGCTTTTGAAACTGCTCTCCCAGCTTTACGATTTTCCGGTTAATCTCTTTGAGATCCTCTTCTGACTTCACATCATCCCGATCTTCCCGGAGCATGAATTCATTGTTTCCCAGCGGCTGAATTTCCAGATAATCATAAAAATCTGCCAGCCGGGCGATTTCCTGCTCCGGAGCCCCTCTAAGCAAAGCCTGGTACAGTTCTCCTGCTTCACAGGCGGATCCGATGATCAGGCCCTCTCGGTGTTTTAAAAACACGCTTTTGGGAAGCCTCGGTCTTCGATTATAAAATTCCAGGTGGGACCGGGACACCAGACGATACAGATTGACCCGTCCAGTCTCACAGGTCGCCAATATGATGGCGTGGTAAGTAGGCAGTTTCTTCAGCGTATTGGGAGAAATCTGCCCCTGCTCATTTAAGCTGTCCAGATCCCCGATTCCCCGTTCCTCCAGCATTTTCAGAAAACGAAGGAAAATCTCAGCCGTACAGGCGGCATCATCCACCGCCCGGTGATGGTTCAGCAGGGGAACCCCCAGCGCTTTGGCCACCGTATCCAGCTTAAACCGGTTCAGCCCCGGAAGGAGGAAACGCGCCATGCCCACAGTGTCCACCGAGGTAAAGTCTGTCTCATACCCCAGATCCTGACAGTTCTTTTCGATAAAACTCATATCAAAGGATGAATTGTGGGCTACCATGACGGCGCCCCTGGAAAATTCCAGGAATTCCGGCAGCACCTGATCAATGGTTCTCTCATTTACCACCATGCTGTCGTTGATGCCCGTCAGATTCTCAATCCGAAAAGAGATGGGAACCTGAGGGTTGACAAACGCGGAAAAACGGTCTTTGATTTTTCCCTCTTCCACCCGGACAGCGCCGATTTCAATAATCTTATTGGCCGCAGGACTGAAACCCGTGGTCTCAATATCAAAGACCACAAAGGAACCGTAAAGGCTCTGGCCTTTGGAATTGGTTACAATTCCCTTTAAGTCGTCAACCAAGTAGGCCTCCATCCCGTAGATTACCTTAAAGGGACTGGAAATTTTCTTCAATTCATCTTTGCTGATATCGGGGTGATCCTTTGCATATTGATCCCGGTAAGCCCGGTCAATGTCCTCCATGGCGTGATTGGCTTCGGGAAAGGACTGGACCACCCCGTGATCAGTGATGGCAATGGCCGGGTGCCCCCAGGCGTACGCCCGCTTCACCAGCGCGGCCGCATCGGTCACTCCGTCCATATCGCTCATTTTTGTATGACAGTGAAGCTCCACCCTTTTCACCGGACTGGTATCCATCCGCGAGGTGGTAAAATCGGGGATTTTCTTAATGCCGATGACCGAACCTATGGTCAGTTCATGATCGAATTTATCCACGATGGTGACGCCTTTGATTTTCACAAAGGCTCCCTTTTTGATCTTCTCCGTCACCTCCGGCATCTGCGCCGTCTGAAGAAACATCTTTACCGTGATGGTGTCTGTGAAATCGGTGACATTGAACATGAGAATCGTCTTCTCATTGCGGATTTCCCTGGAATCCACCGACAGGATTTTTCCCCGGATTACCACATCCCCCATCTCACCCGCAATGCTGTCGATGGTCACCGATGCTTCCTCCTCAAAATCCCTTCCGTAGATTACATCGGGATTGGAGCTTCTTCGAATACCCGGACGGAATTCCCTGCCTTTCCCCTTCGCTTTCTGGATAGTCTTTCTGGGGGACTGCATATTGGATTTGACCGTTTTTTCCTCCTCCTGTTTCTCCCCTTCTTTCATCTCCTGCCTGTGGGACTCCGCCGTTTCCTGCACATGGAGAGCCTCTTCCTGGATCTTCCGCTCACTGTTCAGGCGGGCCCTGCTCTCCTTCGCCTCCACATATTCCACGGAAATCTGAAGCTGAAAATGACAGCGCTCGCAGAACACCTTATCCAGGATACGTTCCAGTTCTTCCCCTCTTTCACGGGAAATCACCGTATCCGGCAGCATAACTTTCAGAATGTTTTCTCCCTCGAATTTCAGTTTGGCATTGGCCAGCAGATTATAGAGCACCACACTGTATTCCTTCAGCTCCAGCAGCAGACTGTCCCGGTAAACCTCCATAAAATTTTCCGGCGTGTACTGCCTGGACAGTTGAAAATCCTCGATAATCTTGATTTCCATGGGCATTCCGGGGAAAAACTGATCCCGGATCGAACGCTCCAGGGTATAAATATTCTTTTTATGAATCCACTGATGGCTGTTCATATAAACCCGCAGCCGTGTTTTCTGAGGATTGGAAGTGACTCTGGTCACCTGCGCCTCCTCTATGTACTCCTTCAGCTCTCCGTCAATCAGAAGCTTGGGAAATACATCAAAAAATTTTTTTGCCATTACGCATCCTTCCAGTTCTCCAGTTCCTGCCGCAGAGCCTGTAAAAGCTGGGCCTCCGGAACCTTCCTGATGATCTCGCCTTTTCTGATCAGCAGACCTTCCTGCTTTCCTCCTGCAATGCCGATATCGGCTTCTTTTGCCTCTCCCGGACCGTTGACCGCGCATCCCATGACGGCTACTTTGATATCAAGGGGAATATCCTGCACCATATTCTCCACCTGATTTGCCAGACTGATCAAATCAATCTGGGTTCGCCCGCAGGTGGGACAGGAAACCACTTCCACACCGCCCTTTCGCAAACCCAGGGCCTTTAAAATGCACTTTGCCGACTTAACCTCTTCCAGCGGATCTCCGGTAAGGGAAACCCGTATGGTATCGCCGATTCCCTGATACAGAATCACTGCCAGACCCACCGCCGACTTAATGTTTCCGGAATACAGCGTCCCTGCCTCTGTTATGCCCACATGGAGAGGATAGGCTGTTTTTTTTGCAATAATTTCATGAGCTCTGGCGCACATCATCACATCGGAAGATTTTATGCTGATCACTAAATTGTCGTATCCCAGCTCCTCAATGATATGCACCTTATCAAGAGCGCTCTCCACCAGGCCTTCCGCCGTCACTCCATGGTGCTTCTCCACCAGTTCTTTTTCCAGGGAACCGCTGTTGACCCCTACGCGAATGGGAATTCCCCGTTCCCTGGCGGCATCCACCACCGCTTTGATTTTTTCTCTTTCTCCAATATTACCCGGATTAATCCGGATTTTATCCGCGCCGTTTTCTATGGCCGCCAGCGCCAGTTTATAATCAAAATGAATATCTGCCACCAGGGGAATGGAAATCTCTTTTTTAATCTCCTTTAAGGCCCTGGCCGCTTTTATATCGGGCACCGCGCAGCGGATAATCTCACATCCTGCCGCTGTCAGCGCCTGTATTTGGGCCACCGTGCTTTTTACATCTTCTGTCTTTGTATTGGTCATCGACTGGATCAGAATCGTATTGCCGCCGCCGATAAAACGATTTCCAATCTGTACAATCTTCGTTTTTCGCCTGTCCATTTTTCTCTCCTGTTTTCTCTTTTCTCCGTTCTTTTCATAAGAAGGGGGGATGCCGCTTTCTGCATTGCATCCCCTGTCCTTATTTACGGATCTCCAGCAGCTTTTCTTTCAGCTGTTCTTCCATGGTTTTCAGCTCCGCTTCGGCAGCCTGGCGCTTTGCCCTGCCCTCTGACTGTATTTTCATCACCTCGTCCAGCGTGGAAATCAGGGATTCGTTGGTCTGTTTCAGCGTTTCCATATCCACAATTCCCCGCTGTGCTGCTTTGGCGCTTTCCAGAGTGGCCGTCTTAAGATTGGCCGCATTGCGCTTCAGCAGTTCATTGGTCATATCTGTCACTTCCTGCTGGGCCCTCGCCGCCTGGGTGGAATGGGCTACGCCCAGCGCAATCACCATCTGACTCTTCCACAGCGGAATGGTATTAACGATTGTTGACTGGATTTTTTCCACCATCACCGTGTCGCTGCCCTGCACCAGACGAAGCTGGGGCGCCGTCTGTACAGAAATCATCCTGGTTAATTCCAGATCATGAATCTTTTTTTCAAATCTTTCACACAGACTTTCCATATCTCTGGCTGCCTGGGCGTCCTCCGGAAGTCCGCTCCTTCTTGCTTTCTCCACCAGCGCCGGCAGTTCCTGGCTTTGTACCTGTGCCAGTTTCTTTTTCCCTGCCAGAATATACATGGTCAGCTCTTTATAGTAGGCCAGATTGATCTCATACATTTTATCCAGAACGGCAATATCCTTCATCAGCTGAACCTGGTGCTGTTCCAGTGCTTCACAGATTTTATTGATATTAACCTCCGCCTTTTCATACTTTGTCTTCATGACGCTCAGCTTATTGGAGGTTTTTTTAAAAAATCCAAGGAATCCCTTTTCTTCTTCCTCCACGTCAAAATTTTTAAGCTGAGTCACCACTTCCGTAAGCATGTCCCCCACTTCCCCCAGGTCCTTCGTTTTTACATTTTCCAGGGTATCTTCAGAAAAATCGGCCATTTTCTTCTGGGTAGCCGCTCCGTACTGTAATATGGCGCCGGAATTATGCAGATCAATCTGCTTTACAAACTCCTCCACCATCTGTTTTTCTTCCTCTGAGAGAATGTTTTCTTCCAGCGGCTCCTCTTCTTTTGCCGGCTCCTGGGGCGGCGCCGGTTCTTCGGAAACACCGAAGGTCAATGTGGGCGTTATGACCGTCTTATTTAATTCTTCACTCATCGCCGTTCCTCTCCTTTCGTTGATTTAGGCATTTTCATTCCGTCTTCCACCAGTCCTTCCTGGGCCAGCATGGTTTTCATCACGGTGATGTCCGTAGAGATATCCCAGGCTGTATCCTGAAAAAACCGGTCCAGAAGTTTCTCAAAGGCAGCGTTGATCGTATCCAGCGTATCTTCAATCTCCTTTTTCGTTCCCGTGATATTCTCCCCGTCCACCGGCTGTTCCGTCAGCTCCTGATATGCGTCCACCAGTTTTGTCGTGGTGGGAAGATAGTAATTCATGAATTTATGAAGATCAGAGGCCACATCCGGATCCTTTTCCACCTGTCGGAAAATCTTGGTCATAATCAGTTCCAGTCTGGCCAGCTTTTCCGACATAACCGGATCAGGTATTGCATCATTGGCCCGGTGAATATGGCGGATATACTCGCTGCCCTCCCGCAGGATAGCCCTGCATTCTTCCGTCTGGCCCGGATCATTCATCCTTCTGCTGCGTTCTTTTTCTTCCTCCTGGCGCCTTTTTTGTTCCCTCACCGCCGCCAGATACTGCTCATAGGCATTCTGCGTCACCATCAGACAGGTTTTCTGCTGATCCAGATGCCCCTGAAGAAACATTCCTTTTTCAATCATTACTTTCAAATCCCGGGCAACTCCTGCCGGAGACTTTCCCGCCACCGGACATAATTCACTGATCTGGCAGAATTCCCTCCCGTCAAGCTTTTGCACATACGCCTTGAAACGCTTGGCCCTTCTCCAGACAGAAATTCCTTTTCCTCCCAGTATCATTCCGGCCGCAAAAAGAATGCCAAGGACAATGCCTGAGGTCAGCAGGGGACCCACGGAGGTCAGAATTCCCGTAAGAATCGCGGCAAGGCCGGCAACTCCAAAAACACCGCCGATGACAAAGCCCAGCACCGCCATCACAATTCCCATACCGCTTCCCCGGGGGGCAAATCGGGTGGACTCAAGATTCCGCTGTTTTTTCACCTGGCTGCTGTAATTGGCATGTTTGAAGCCGCCTCTGATCTCTTTGTTGGGATACTTTTCATAATAATCGGCGCTCTGCGTCTCATAAATCTCATTTGCCTTCTCCATTCCCTTTTTCACGCCGTCAACTGCAGAATTTACCGCTTTGTTGATGGTTCCCGCCACTGTCTGATTCAGTTTTCGAAAATCCTGGGAGTCTACGGCGGACTGAACCATATCCCTTATCTGTTCCCCTAAATCATACCATTCCTTATTTTTCATCTTTTTCTCTCATATTTTAAAAAAGTATATTCCAGATCAAAATACGTCTGCTCATCGCTGGAAGCCGTGATCTCCCATTCCGGCATTTCGTCCAGATTGGGGAAGAACCTGTCCGCCTCATAAGCAAAATCAATCTTTGTCACATGAATCGTGTCGCAGTAGGGAAGCATCATTCGGTAGATTGCCTCTCCTCCTATGATATAGATGTCTTCACTCTTATATTTTTTCAGTTCCTCCAGCAGTTCCTCCCTGGAATGAACCGCCAGCGCTCCCCTGGCGTCATAGTCAGGGTCCCTGGTCACCACAATGTTGGTACGGTTTTTCAGCGGCATTCCTCCTGGAAAACTCTCCAGGGTTTTTCTCCCCATCACCACTACCTTTCCCGTGGTCTGGGTTCTGAAAAATTTCATATCCGACGGGATGGAAACAAGGAGCTTGTTATTGCACCCGATTCCCCAGTTCTGATCTGCCGACAATATCATATTCATAAACCCTACTTCCTTTCTGTCTCACACCGCAATGGGTATATTTTTAATCTGCGGACCCGTCACGTAATCCTCCACATGAAGATCTTCCACGGTAAACTGATAGAAATCTTTAATCTGGGGATTCAGCCATACCTTCGGCGCATCGTACTGGGGTCTGCCGATCAGTTCTTTTATAATGGGAATATGCCGGTCGTAAATATGGGCGTCTGCAATCACGTGAAGAAGCTGTCCCGCTTTCATATCGCTTACCTGGGCAAACATCATCAGGAGAAGGGCATACTGACAGACATTCCAGTTGTTGGCCGCCAGCACATCCTGGGACCGCTGATTCAGCACCCCGTTTAACACCAGCCGGTCACTGTCCTTTTCCCTGGTCACATTGAAGGTCATGGAATAGGCGCAGGGATACAGATTCATCTCATGAAGATCCTGATGCACATAAATATTCGTCATGATCCGGCGGCTGTAGGGATTTGCTTTCAAATCATAGAGCACCCGGTCCACCTGATCCATCATTCCTTCCTTATATTGGTGTTTCACCCCCAACTGATAACCGTAAGCCTTTCCGATGGAACCCTGGTCATCCGCCCAGCTGTCCCAGATGTGGCTGTTTAACTCCTTAATATTGTTGGATTTTTTCTGCCAGATCCACAGAATTTCATCAAAGGCGCTCTTCAGCGCCGTTTTTCTCAGGGTTATGGCAGGAAACTCTTTTGACAGATCATACCGGTTGACCACGCCGAATTTTTTTATGGTATAAGCCGGTGTACCGTCCTCCCAAACCGGACGCACTTTTTCCCCTTCTGTACTGCAGCCGTTTTCTATGATATCGCTGCACATATCAATAAACAGTTTGTCTGCTACGCTCATCTTTATTTTCCTCATCCTTATGTCTGAATTTACAACAGATTTTTTCAAATTCATGATACCACGGGGGCAATTTGAATTCAAGCAAAAGCCACGGAAAACACCTTTTGACATCCCCACGCAATCGTGCTATAGTAGGCGGCATACGAGGAGGCATTCATTTATGAAACGATTGATTATATTTTTGCTGAAACCCTTTTCCTTTCTGCCGGCACTGCTTCTGATGTACATGATTTTTTCCTTTTCCGCTCAAAGCGGAGAAGTATCCAGCGAATTGAGCTATAAAGTCAGCTACCATATCGTCACCATCGGCGCCGAAATATTGGACAAAGATATTTCTGAGATGGGCGTGGATTATTACATCGATAAAATCCACGGTCCCGTGCGGAAACTGGCTCATATGACGGAATATTTCTTACTGGCCATCGCCATCTCTTTCCCGTTGTATGTTTACGGTCTGCGGGGCTTTCCCCTCCTGCTGGTTGCCGGTGCGATCTGTTTTGGCTTCGCCTGCACCGATGAATACCACCAGTCAATGGTAGAGGGAAGAGGACCTTCCAAACGTGATGTGGCCATCGACTGTATCGGCGCTTTTTTCGGTATCATGCTGGTCCGCATCGTCTGTTTCACCGCCCTTTTGGGAAGCGGAAGCAGTAAAAAGAAGCGGAGGCGAAAGCGGCGATAAATCTGCTTTTATACTTGACGTTCCATTCATTATCTGTCAAAATATAGATAGTATTTAAATAATACATATTAAGGGAGGTAAATGCGATGTATATTGCAAAAGATCCTGTTCGTGGTTACAATGAATATTTGAACATGAACGAAGGCGAAGGCGTAAAAGCCATGATGGATGTGGGACTCCTGATTATGGAAGCGGGAGATACCTATTCTTTCCATGAAACAGAAAAAGAAATGGCATGGATTATGTTTGAAGGAAAAGCCAAAGTTGAATTTGGCGGACAGACCGTTGAGATGGATCGTCCCAACCCCTTTGATTATAACCCCTACTGTCTCCATTTGTGTGCCGGCGACAGCTGTACGATTACAGCCCACGACAGCAGCGTATTTTATGTTCAGAAAACTACCAATGACCGTAAATTCGATGCAAAAATGTATATGCCGGAAGATACCGACACATGGGCCCGCGGCGTAGATGAACTGCAGGGAACCACAAGAAGAAACGTAAGAACCTGCTTTGACTATGAAAACGCTCCATATTCCAACATGGTTCTGGGCGAGGTGGTCAACCTTCCCGGCAAATGGTCAAGCTATCCGCCTCACTGGCATCCGCAGCCGGAAGTATATTTCTTCCGTTTTGACAAACCTCAGGGTTACGGCGCCGGCTGGGTAAACGGAGAAGTGGTAGAAATCGGTCATAACGGTCTTGCCGTTATCACTGAGAAACCCCACCCCATGGTTGCATGCCCTGGATACGCCCTCTGCTATACATGGGGCATCCGTCATCTTCCCGGAAATCCCTGGGAGAAAACACGTATTGACGACGAAACTCATGCGTGGATGCTGGATCCCAACGCCAAGATCTGGGACGGAGAAAGCCTGGATACTTTGAAATAAAATATCACGCAATCAGCACCACCCGTCTAACGGGTGGTTTGCTCTGCGGCTATAAGCCTTTGTTACCGGCCAGCGCCTAAAGACGCTGGCTTTCACTTCGTTCAAGCCATTTCGCCTTTGCCGCTTTTGCCACCCCT
>JBMNRB010000037.1:0-13385 GCA_050944435.1 Ruminococcus sp. | reverse complement strand
TGATAAAAGAGTCCCAGCTTGCTTCTTAGCGTATCGCAACAAAATCAACCCTGTTTCGAATGGCTATTTTTCAATAGCTTGTTTAAGTGCGCCATCTTTAGGCTGCCCTCTACTTTCTTTCACACTACCTCTTTTCCCCTTTATCCATAATTATTAATGACCTCATACACCTGATTCAGGTCGTTGGCCTCAATGGCCGCCCTTAATTTGGACTCTGCCTCCGAATTATCCGTACGCACTCCCACTGTGTATTTTTCCGGAGTCATATTGTATGTACTGCTGTTCACCTGCTCTTTGCTCTCCTGGCCGTTTTCTCTTACAATCTTCCACAGGCAGGCGTTATAACCGGTGTGGGAAGAACCGGTCTGGGTAATGGTTCCAAAGGAGTCCTGAGAAGCCGTCAGTTCCACAGTGGGCTCAATGGTTTCCAGCGTTTCGCTTTCATAGGAAACCTCCCGTCCCTCTGCCCGGTATTCCTTTCCATAGATCACAAATCCCACTTCCCCGCCGTTGGTGTAGCCTTCGATATAAATGGGATTCTCCAGATTGTTGACAAATTTCAGATCCTTATACCCCTCGGCAATGGCCGCATCCATGGACGGCTTTACGTAGTTGACGATCATGGAGTGGTTGTGCCGCTCCGTAATCTCCAATTCTGCCCGCAGCAAAGACATATAAAGTGTCGTAGACACCTGACAAATTCCCCCGCCGTAACTGTCCACCACTTCGCCGTTTTCATAGGAGGGCGCCGGCGCGTAGCCATTCTCTTCATCGAAGGGAACTACCAGATCTGTCACCGACACACTTTCTCCCGGATACACCACCGTTCCATTGAGAAGCTCCGCTCCCCGCTGGATATTGGTGGCCCGGTTTGCACTGCTGGAGGAATAATCGGTGCTGGCGCTTCCCAGGATATCCTGCACAGTCTGAAGTTCCGAAGCTTTATGTTCCGCTTCTGTGATTTCCGCCGGAAGGTCTATTACACCCAGTCCGCTCCTCCACTGGGCAGATAAATATTCCACCACTGCGGCCTTGGCTTCCTCCACTTTAAGGGTGACTCCCTGCTTTTCACTTACAATCTCAAAACCATCGTCGGTCTTTGTCATGGTCGCATTCTCCGGCTCATGATCCAAAACGGCGCACTTTTCCTTCAGCACGGTTTCCGTCTTTTCTTCATCCACTCCATACTTTAAAGTCAGCCGCACCGGCTCCTGCTCCAGATCCTTTCTGGCCTTGTACTGTTTAACAATATTTCCCTTCTGGCCGAAGTCCAAAGCTTTATCCACTACTGATTCATTGGCCCATTTCAGCCCCAGCTCTCCTGCCGGCACAGACACCACGCTGTCTCCGATCCGAAGCTGGATGTTATAGCCTTTTACTTCCTGCATATGCTTTTCTACTGCCTGGACCGCCTGATCTTTATTCATGCCCGATACATCCACTCCATCAATAAAAACCCCCTCCAGTATTTCCGGAGAGGTTTTCTCTTCAGCATAGACATACCGGCTTCCTGCCGCAGAGAAAAAAAATCCCAGCAGCAGCATTCCTATTCCGGATATGATTTTCCACTTCTTCATGAACCCTTTTTCGGCCTCCTATATCAGATATCCCAATACCATAGGAACCACCATCGCAACGACAAGAAGCGCCGCTATAATACCTGCAATAATCCGTTTTACCTTTGGACTGAATTTCATCATCTATTCACTACCTCTTTATTCTTCCATACTGCAAAATAATATGGTCTATCATCCTGGAAGCCTCACTCTTCGTCAGGCTTTCGATTTCTAGGTCCGCTTCTATTCTATGATATTTAACTAAATCATTCAAGTAAAGTTTTTGTGAATTTGTAGCCGGCTGCTGCTTTTTCACCCGGTAAATCAATTTCTTCGGCTTAAACTCTTCAGGATAAATCCCGCCGAATTCCTTCTGCAGCCGCCGGAACACCTGCCAGGTACACGCCGCATCGTCCAAAGCCCGGTGGGCCTGCTCCTGATGAATACCATAATGACGGCACAGGGCCCCAAGGCTTCTGCTTCCCAGCTGGGGCAGAACTTTTCTTGCAATTTTCAGGGTATCCACCCCTTCCCGTTCAAAGTCCAGTCCCATATTCACCGCATTATGTTTGACAAAACTGTAATCAAAGATTATATTATGTCCCAGCAGAGGCAGGCCGCCGCAGAACTCCAGAAAATCCGCTATAGCTTTTTCGCTCTCTTCCCCCTTCTCCGCCATAACCTGGGTAATTCCCGTCAGATTCTGCACAGCATAAGGAATCTGCATCTTGGGATTAATCAGCGCGCTGTACCGGTCTGCAACGGAATCCTCTTCAATTTTCAGCGCTCCGATCTCCAATATTCTGTCTGTCCTTGGCTGAAAACCCGTTGTCTCCAGATCTAATACAATATATGACTTCATTCCCCTTTTCTTCTCTCCTCACTATAAGGCAGCGTGCGCTGCCCGTTATCGGGTCGCGGTACAGATAATCGAACAGCACCGCATATCCCCTTTTCTCTCCTGCATCCAGCACATCATTCTGGAAAATCTCCAGATGGGTCATCCGCTGAAACTGCTTCTGATCATATTCTCTGTAATGTGCCAGTCTCATATCCGCCTTAAGCTGCCGGTACATTTCCCGTTTCCCGGCATTGTCCATTTTTATCTCTTTGGCCCACGCCGGCCGGCTTTTTGCATTTTCTCTGAGATAGTAATCCAGAGTCAGCATCTCCGCAAACAATTCTTCTTCTCCCGGAAAATTCTCCTTTACAAACTCCAGAATGATTTCATATCTTTCTCCCCGGGAATGGGAAACTTTATTCTTCCCGGTTCTGGCATAAAAATCTCCCAGCGCTTCATAGCAGGCAAAATAGGTGGGGAATTTTCTTTCCAGTTTTCCCATGGTATACATGAACTGGCCGCTGTTGTAATAGATTTCCACCATTTCTTCCACTTGCTTCAATCTCTGCAGTTCCCCGTAGGAAATCCAGTTGGTAAAAAGTACCTCGTAGGGTTCTTTGCTGCGGTAAACAAGGCCGTAGGCATCCGCGTTTTCCCACATCCAGGAACCCTTCAGCACTTTCAGAAAGCCAAACTGAAGCTGATGGGGATGAAGCTCGCAGACCTCATTGAAAGACCTGGCAAAACTTTCAAAGTCTTCAAAGGGAAGACCTGCAATCAGATCCAGATGCTGATGAATATTGTTTCCGTCTTTGATCCGCTCTGCCGCTTTTTTCACCCTGGAAAAATCCATTTTTCTTCGAATTTCCTCCAATGTGATCCTGTTTGTCGTCTGTACGCCGATCTCCAGCTGCACAAGACCCGGACGCATCCCCTTCAAAATCGCAAAATCCTCTTCCTCCAAAAGATCCGCTGCTATTTCAAAATGAAAATTTGTCACCCCGTTGTCCCGATCCGCCAGATATTTCCAGATCGTCCTGGCATGTTCCTTTCGGCAGTTGAAGGTCCGGTCCACGAATTTCACCTGAGCTGCTTTCCTTTCCAGGAAAAAATCCAGTTCCTTTTTCACCAGTTCCAGAGAACGGAACCTGAGTTTCTTATCCACGGAAGAAAGGCAGTAACTGCAGGAGAAGGGGCAGCCCCGGCTGGTTTCATAATAAATGATCCGATGCTCAAAATCCTTAAGATCTTCATAGGGAAAGGGAATATCGGACAAATCCAGCGGCGGGCCCATAGGATTTTCCCAAATCCTGCCTTCTTCCCGGAAAGTGATCCCCTCTATTTCCGCCAAAGGAGGATTTCCCTTTTCATAATGGCAGATCAGCTTCCAAAAAGTTTCCTCTCCTTCTCCTCTCATCACGCCCCTTACGCCGGCACATTTTTCCAGGACGGAAAAGGCGTCATAGGAGACTTCAGGTCCCCCCAGCCAGATTTCCGTATTTGGAAGTACCTTATGAAGCTCGCAGACCAGCTCCTGAATCAGGGAGATGTTCCAGATATAACAGGAAAAACAAAGGACATCCGGCTTTCGCCTGTAAATGTCTGCCATAATATCTTCCATTCTCTGATTAATCGTATACTCCTGCATTTCCACCTGGCTTCCCCGAAAAGCGGCGTAACTTTTCAGGCTGTATACCGCCAGGTTGGAATGGATATATTTCGCATTGACTGCCGTCAGTAAAATCTTCATCTCTTCCCTCTTCATCCATAAAGGAAAAACGCTCTTCAAGAGAGCGTTTTTTGTCCCGTTTGTGTTATGCATTTAACGGATATTTTTCCGTCAGGCTGTCTACAATAGCCCTTGCTTTTTCTCTGTTGTCCGCGCTTTTTACCATCAGGGAGATGGCCTCCGCCAGCAGATCCATATCTTCTTCTTTCAGTCCCCGGGCCGTCACCGCCGCCGTACCAAGACGAACTCCGCTGGTCACATTGGCAGACTGGGGATCGTTGGGGATGGTGTTTTTATTGCAGGTAATATTGGCTTCATCCAGCAGATGTTCCATTTCCTTGCCCGTAATGCCGGTATCCCGCAGATCCACCAGCATCAGATGGTTGTCCGTACCGCCGGAAACAATCTTAATGCCCCGTTTCATCAGGCCTTCACAAAGCGCTTTTGCGTTCTTTACAATATTTTTCTGATATTCTTTATATTCCGGCTGCAGCGCTTCTTTCAGGCATACGGCCTTGGCCGCAATCACATGCATCAGAGGACCTCCCTGGATCCCTGGAAATACCGCTTTATTCAGCTTTAATTCCTCTGCCACAGCATTGCTGCTCATAATCATGCCGCCCCTGGGCCCGCGCAGCGTTTTATGGGTCGTAGTGGTGGTAACGTGGGCGTAAGGAATGGGACTGGGATGCTCTCCCGCCGCCACCAGACCTGCAATGTGAGCAATATCCGCCATCAGATAAGCGCCCACTTCATCTGCAATCTCACGGAACCGTTTAAAATCAATGGTTCTTCCGTAAGCGCTGGCTCCGCATACAATCATTTTCGGACGGCATTCCAGGGCAATCCGACGCACCTCGTCGTAATCTATAAATCCTTCATCGTTAACGCCGTAAGGAACAACATTAAAATAAGCGCCGGAAAGATTTGCCTTGCTTCCATGGGAAAGGTGTCCGCCATGGGCCAGGTTCATTCCCATCACCGTATCCCCCGGCTTCAGCGCAGCAAAAAAGACCGCCATATTAGCCTGTGCTCCCGAATGAGGCTGTACATTCACGTATTCGCATCCAAAAAGCTTCTTTGCCCGCTCAATGGCCAGAGTCTCGACTACGTCAACACATTCGCAGCCTCCGTAATAACGGTTCCCCGGATATCCTTCTGCATACTTATTGGTCAGCGGTGAACCCATAGCAGCCATAACGGCTTTGCTTACCCAGTTTTCCGATGCAATTAATTCGAGATGTGAATTTTGTCTCTTAATTTCGTCCTGGATCGCTGAAGCGATTTCCGGATCAACCTTTTCAATTTCATGAATAGAATACATGATTATCCTCCTTGGCTGTATCTCAAGCATAATTTTTCTTAAGCTATACGATTTCCATTATACGAAAATATCTTTTACTTTGCAATCAGTTTTTCGCACAAATATTATGCCGTATCTTTTCCTTTACGATTCCTGAAAAATCTGCTTTAATATAAGATATAAAATCAGCAATCGAAAAGGGAGGTTTTACCATATGCTGAACTTTGAATATTATACCCCCACCCGTGTCGTTTTCGGCAAAAATACGGAATCCCAGGTGGGACGTCTGGTGAAAGAACAGAACTGCAAAAAAGTACTGGTACATTACGGAAGCCAAAGCGCCGTCAAAAGCGGGCTGCTGGACCGCATCTATGCGTCGCTGAAAGAAGCTTCCATCGAATACGTTTCCCTGGGCGGCGTCGTTCCCAATCCCCGCATTTCCAAAGCCAGGGAGGGCATCGAGATCTGCCGCAGGGAAGGCGTGGACTTCATCCTGGCAGTGGGCGGCGGCAGCGTCATCGACTCAGCCAAGGCTATCGGATACGGCGCTGCATGCGGAGGAGACGTCTGGGACTTCTACAGCAAAAAAAGAGTTCCCACCGCCTGTCTCCCCATCGGCTGCGTACTGACTATCGCAGCCGCCGGAAGTGAGATGAGCAATTCCTCCGTCCTGACCAATGAAGAGGGATGGCTGAAACGGGGCTGCAACAATAATCTTTGCCGCTGCCGTTTCGCTGTGATGAATCCTGAACTGACTTATACCCTTCCCAAATACCAGACTGCATGCGGATGCGTGGACATCCTGATGCACACCATGGAACGGTATTTCAACAACAACCAGTCTATGGATCTGACCGATCATCTCTGTGAAGCTCTCATGCGCACAGTGATGATGAACGCCCGGATTCTCATGCAGTCCCCGGAAAATTATGACGCCCGGGCAGAAATCATGTGGGCGGGAAGCCTTTCCCACAATGGGCTGATGGGCTGCGGCACAGACGGAGGCGACTGGTCCTGCCATCAGTTGGAACATGAACTGGGCGGTATGTTTGACGTGGCCCACGGCGCCGGTCTTGCCGCCGTATGGGGAAGCTGGGCCCGCTATGTCCTGGAGAGCAATACGGAACGGTTCGCCCAGTTCGCCTGCAATGTTTTCGATATTCCCTGCGGCAGCGATTTGAAAGAAGCCGCTTTAAAAGGAATCGAAGCCATGGAACAGTTCTACCGCTACATGGAAATGCCCATCTCCATCGGCGATATGGGGATCACTCTCTCCGATGAACAGATCGAGACTCTGGCATATAAGTGCAGCTTTGAAAATACCAGAACCATCGGCGTGATCAGAAAACTTACCATGGAAGATATGGCCAATATCTACCGCAGAGCACAGTAAAAAAGTCCCTGAAGTCCCTGTTTTCATGCAAAATGCTGTCCGGAAAAACCGGACAGCATTTTTATATCTCTGTAAAAATATACACTTTTCGCAATTGATCGCTGTTCACTTCATACACGATATCCCCATCCTCATTCACCAATTTTTTATAAGTGCTCTTGGGCGGGATCACCTGTTTCAAATATTCTTCAATATTGTCCGTTTCAATTTCATCAACGGATACAATAGGTTTGGGTGAACAGGTATTATAAGCTTCACACACTACCTCATATTCTTTCATGGCGGCTTCTCCTTTCATTGTAAAAAACAAAAAGAAGCTGTCTTCAGCTTCTTCCAAGTGCCCAGAACCGGAATCGAACCAGTGACACGAGGATTTTCAGTCCTCTGCTCTACCAACTGAGCTATCTGGGCTTATTTCACTATGTCATAATAAGAAAAGAAAAAGCGCGAGACGGGACTCGAACCCGCGGCCTCGACCTTGGCAAGGTCGCGCTCCACCAACTGAGCCACTCGCGCATAAGCGGGTGATGGGAATCGAACCCACGTATCTAGCTTGGAAGGCTAGTGTTCTACCATTGAACTACACCCGCAGCAACAAAACTTATTCTATATGATAAACTGCATTTTGTCAACAGTTTTTTTGATTTTTTTCATTTTTTTATTTTGTCCTCTCCCCTTCCTTGTCAACCCTCGCCTCTCCTTTGTATAATAGATAAAAAATCACTGCCAGGAGGTGTTGTCATGCAGGCTTTTCTTTTACAACAGGGAGAATATCTTCTTCGAATCATTGTTGCCACACTCTGCGGTATGTGTGTTGGTCTGGAAAGAGAAAGTAATATGAAACTGGCCGGGGTCCGCACCTATTCCATCGTGGCTTTGACCTCATCTTTGATGATGATTCTGTCAAAATACGGTTTCTACGATGTTCTGACCCAGTCGAATGTTTCTCTGGATCCTTCCCGTATTGCAGCCAGTATTGTAACCGCCATCGGTTTTCTCGGCGCCGGTGTTATTTTCACCCGGAAAATGAACGTAAGCGGACTGGTCACCGCCGCCAGCATATGGGCCACTGTGGGAATTGGAAGCGCTATTGGAGCGGGACTTTATCTGTGCGGAATCTTCTCCACCGCCTTCTTTCTTCTTCTCCAACTGTGTTACCATAAAATCCCCCGTATCGGCCAAATGCCCACGGTGGAACGCATCGTCCTCTTAATTGATGACACAGAAGATGTACACCATCTACTTCATCGTATATTCATTGTGAAAAAAATCAAAATTTCCAATATCAGTGTAGCCCGCGTCGGGAATCACCAGCTTCGGATAAAGCTGTATGTCAAATTTCCTTTTACCTATAAAGTGGAAGATATCGTATCTCTTTTGAAAGATACCCCCGAAATCAATTCCATCGATGTATAAGCTTCCGAAAGGGAGTTTATACGTTTTTATTTTCTTTCCTATTTTTTCTTCAGAAACTCTTTATAATTCTTTTAACATCTCGTCACAATATGCTCACATTTCCCGCATATAATAACTTACATAACAAAGAGGGCGGCGGTTATTCACTTGCTGATAACGCTGAATGATTGTTGATCCTCGCCTAACAATTATTACCATTTATATAGATAACCTTTTTCATATGGCCGGCATTATAAAATGCCGGCTCTCCTCCCCTTTAGGGGTTTTATCTTTCTATAGAGAAAAATCTCTCTGGGGCTGCGTCAGTTTCCTGAATCTGGAAGGCGAAATCCCCATCTTTTTCTTAAAAGAGACGATAAAATTGGTCTCACTGCTGTATCCCGTTTTTTCTGCAATCTCACTGACAGACAGATTCGTTCCGTATAAAAGCCCCTGGGCATAATCGATCCGTTTCAAAACCAGGTATTCATGGGGAGAATATGTAGTTGCCCCTTTAAACTGTCTTGAAAAATGAGAAATACTCATCCCGGCCATCTCCGCCAGTTTTGGCACATCCAGTTTTTCATCCAAATGTTTGGCAATATATGAAACTGCCCGGTTTATGGGCTCATCACCTTCCTGCTCTTCCCCTTTTTCTTCTTCGGAAATCCATACCTGAGGATGATAAGCCATACATAAAAGCTGATAAATCATGGGCGCCCGGGAAATCTCGCCCGTTCCCACCGTAGGCCTGCAGGAATCAATAATGTCACGAAACTTTTTCAGAAAAGAGGACGACTGTACTGCCGGAAACACCTGCCCATGCTCTTCGATGATGCTTTCACAGAATGCCCGGGAGTTGGCTCCTTCCAGATGCAGCCAGTAAAATTCACTCAGCTTTTCTGTCCGGTATTCATGGGGCCGCAGGCAATCCACAAAAACGATCTGATTTTCTCCAGCCTGGTACTGTCTGCCATCCAGAGTCAGAAGCATAGAACCTTTTTTCACGTACATCAGCAGCATATTCTGGCGGGCCGGATGACGTCCTGATTCCGTACTTCCGCTAAAGGAATACTGTTCGCTGCAGATATAATGACCGCCTCTGGTAATATAATACAATATCTTCCGGGCCATTTTTGAAGGTGTCAGAAAGAACACCTCCGATTCTGGATACACACCTTTTTCATTCGTCTTCATTTTTTCTTCCTTCTAAAGCATAAAATATAAATTTTTAAGCCGATTTTAAAATTGTCCCGGGTCAGAACCGGTGATAAACTCTCAGTAATTCGAAACGAAAGGAGAAAAGCTATGGAAATGACATCAAAAGAACGTTTAAGCTGTATTCTGGAAGGAAAGACTCCAGACAGGGTGGGAAGCTCTTTTCTCATCAATCCATACTACACCAACAGTCTGCCCGGAAAACCGGATCCCATTGAATTCATGAAAGAACTGGGCTGCGATATCATTGACCGTGACGGTCCTCTCCCCTACAAAAAAGTACTGACCGGAGGCGTGGAGTACACTGACGTCTTTGAAAACGGGGAAACTGTCCGCACTTACACTACCCCCGTCGGAACCGTATACGAGTCTTTTGCAGGTCCCATGGCCTGGGGATCCATCTCTCACAGAAAAACGAGTTTCGTCAAAGAAATTGAGGATTATAAAATTCTCCAGTACGTATATGAGCACATGTTTTTCGAACCGGACTATGAATGGTACGAAGAACGTCTGAAGCTGATCGGTGATCACGGAATCATTGTTCCACAGGTGACAGAATTCCGTTCTTCCCTGGAATATCTGCTGGAAGACAATCTGCAGCGTACAATCCTTGACATGGCGGATGAACCGGAAATCGTCGATGAATTTCTCCACGCGCTGCGGGAATGCAACATGCGGGCCGCCAAAGCGGCGGCAGAATGCCCCTGCACGTATTTCAATATATGGGAAGATTCATCCACTACGCTTCTCTCCCCCGGCTGGTTTGAAAAGTATGTGGTTCCCGAGTTTGAGGAATTCACAAATATTCTGGCACAAAACGGCAAAAAACTCATTCATCACGCCTGTGGAAAAATCAAAAACCTGCTGCCTCTCATGGCCAGGGAACAAGTGGCGGCTTTTGAATCCGTAACGCCCCTTCCCGTGGGAGATATTGAAATGAAAGACACCTTCTCCGCCTGGGAAGACAAATTTGCCGTAATCGGCGGCATCGATCCCACCTTCCTGATCCGCTGCACCGTTGAAGAGCTGGAAACGCGCTGTGCCGCCATTATAGAAAGTCTGGGCGACCATAAAAAACGCTTCGTACTGGCCAACGGCGACAGTCTGCCGCCGAGAGTATCCCGGGAAAAACTTCTGAAGATGATTCAAGTGGCAAAAAGATATACTTTTTAATTTTTTCTAAAAGTGGTGCCGGAGTTTATCTCCCGCACCACTTTCAAATTTTCTTTCTTTAGCGCTTGTTGCTTGCACGCCAGATATTCATTTTTTCTGCATCTTTGATCAGCTGATCACGGAATTCCGGATGAGCAATAGAAATCAGCTTTTCACATCTCTGCCAGGTGGAAAGGCCTTTCAGGTTTACTTTTCCATATTCCGTTACCACAAAATGGGTGTTGGTTCTCGTATCTGTGACGATGGAACCGGAATCAAGCACCGGAAGGATTCGTGATTTCAAATTTCCGGCCTTGTCTTTAAAGGTGGAAGAACAGCAGATAAAGCTCTTGCCTCCCTTTGACAGATAAGCGCCCAGCACGAAGTCCAGCTGTCCGCCGGCGCCGCTGATGTGCTTCACGCCCGCTGACTCTGCATTCACCTGACCGAAGAGGTCAATATTTACCGCATTGTTGATGGACATAAAGTTATCCAGCGCCGACACGGTGCGTACATCATTTACGTATCCCACCGATGCGCTGTACATCTCCGGATTATTGTCAATGTAATCATACAGCTCCTGGCTTCCCGCCGCAAATGCATATACCTGCTTATTGGTATCGATATTTTTCCTGCTTCCGTTAATTTTTCCTGCTTTAGCCATCTCCACGTAGGCATCCACGTACATCTCTGTGTGCACGCCCAGATCCTTCAGATCAGACTCTGCAATCAGTTTTCCCACCGCGTTGGGCATTCCGCCGATTCCCAGCTGCAGACAGGCGCCGTCGGGGATCTCTTCCAGAATATACTCCGCCACTTTCTTGTCCACATCCGTCATCACATCGGAACCTTTCATTTCCAGAATATCCGGATTTTCCCCTTCTACGATCATATCTACCTTTGTAATATGAACAGCGCTGCTGTCACCGCCCCAGCAGTAAGGCATTTTCTCGTTTACTTCCACGATAATCGTCTTGGCTCTCTGGCATACCGCCTCCAGATGGGAAGCGTTGGGACCAAAGCTGAAGTAACCTCTGGAATCCATGGGCGCCACTTGAATCATCACAATGTCAGAAGGACAATCCAGATCCATGTAATAGCGGGGAAGCTCAGAATAACGGATCGGTCCGTAGTAAGCGATTCCCTGAGCGATGGCTTTTCTCTCGATTCCGCTCATATGCCAGGAATTCCAGCAGAAATGTTCCGGCGCGTTCTCCACTTTAAAAATTTCCGGAACCTTCAGCAAGATTCCTCCCCGGATCTTGATATCATGCAGTTCCGGCATTCTTTTTGCCAGGGCTTTATCCAGGGCGTCCGGTGTTCCCGTACACCATCCCCAGTCCAGCCAGTCTCCTGATTTTACTACTTTCACGGCTTCTTCCGCCGTCGTTAATTTTTCCTTATACACTTTCTGTAAATCCATAACATCCTCCTATTGTTCAGGGCCGATGCCGCCCCGACTCACATTAAGAAAAGTATATCATAGAGTAATTCTCTCATGCAAGACGGTTTACGCAGTTTCTATTGCCTTCCGTCCCGGATTGGCGTAAAATAACTTTCAGTGAAGTTTTATCTGAATTTATGCACAGAACGAAGGGAGCATCTGAATGGAACATTTTATTCTGGCATTCACCGTTGTATTTCCACTGTTTATCTATATGCTGACAGGAGCCGTCATCCGCAAAACCGGAATTCTGGAAGTCTCCACTTTCAAATCTCTAAACGGCATGATTTTTAAAATCTTCATTCCCATCATGCTGTTCATCAACATCTATCAGTCGGATTTCACCTCGGCGCTGAATGTTCCTCTGCTGCTCTATGCCATGGCCGCCGTTCTCATCATCTTTCTGCTGCTGTGTGTCCTTGTCCCCCGGTTTGTAAAAACCCGGGCGGATGCTTCCGTTATGATTCAGGGCATCTACCGGAGCAATCTGGTTTTATTCGGCATGACCATCGGCGCCAATATTTATCCTGATCATGATATCGGCGTTATCGCGGCGATTTCTGCCTTCATCATCCCGGAATACAACATTTTATCTGTCATTCTCTTCGAGGCTTTCCGCGGAGAACGGGCCAATGTAAAACACGCGCTGAAAGGTATCGTCACGAATCCTTTGGTCATCGGCGGAGTCCTGGGCATCATCTTTTCATTGTTCCGTATTCCTCTGCCCGGTCTGATCGAAGACACGCTGACACAGATGGGGGAGATGGCTTCTCCCTTCGCTTTAATCTGTCTGGGAGGCATGCTCTCCTTTGCAAGCATGCGCGGACATAAAAAGAAACTGATCACAGCGGTGTTTGGCCGTCTGATCGTGGTTCCTGTCATCGGTCTTGGCATCGGAATTCTTCTGGGATACCGGGATGTGGAACTGGTGGCCCTCCTAGCCACTTTTGCCTCTCCCACCGCTGTGGCTTCCGCTCCCATGGCCCAGTCCATGGGAGGAAACGGCGAATTGGCCGGTGAAATCGTGGCAACCACCTCCGCCGTCTGTATTGTCAGTATCTTTCTGCTGATCTGGGGGCTGAAGGCCCTGGGATTTATCAGTTGAACAATCGAGTAGGAGGCGGTGATTAGCCGCCGTCCTCTCACAGCACCGTACGTACGGTTCTCGTATACGGCGCTTTCAATAGTTGATGTGCAGTGACTGATAGGCTGTGGACAGGTCATAACAGCCCCAGTTTATCAGTCTTTCTTTGGTTAGTGCTCTTTGTACAACTCCACTTCCCGCCATTCGCCAGTAAGCTTTCCGGCTGTATGCTCCCTCTCTGGCAACCCATTCCGGCAATCCCAAGCCTAT
>JBMNRB010000036.1:0-13691 GCA_050944435.1 Ruminococcus sp. | reverse complement strand
CTAGGTAAAGACGAGGCGGAGACGAAGTCTGAACCGTAGTCGGAAGGTCGTTCGATAGAGCGAAGCGAGATCGGACTTCCTTGTGAAGAGCGTAAGTGTAGGATGTAGAGTATATGCGGTTTTGAAGGGATATCCTTCATAATCCTCGATAGCTCAATGGCAGAGCATTCGGCTGTTAACCGAAGGGTTGTTGGTTCGAGCCCAACTCGGGGAGTTCAAGAAGAAAAGGGCAGGCGGAGACGGCTGCAAAACAACATGGGGCTCCATGGTCAAGCGGTTAAGACACCGCCCTTTCACGGCGGTAACAGGGGTTCAAATCCCCTTGGAGTCATTTTATATGCGGCGCAGTAGCCAAGTGGTAAGGCAATGGTCTGCAACACCAGTATTCACCGGTTCAAATCCGGTCTGCGCCTTTAAGGAGAATCCGAAGAAATTCGGGTTCTTTTTTATCATTCGGCATTTTAAGGAGGATGAAGCTGTGAAATTAGGGTTTATTGGATATGGGAATATGGCCGGCGCAATGGCTCAGGGTCTGGTTCAAAAAGGAGGAATGGATCCTTCTGCCATCTATGCATCGGCACGGAACTATGATAAACTGGTGAAGAATGCTGGAAAGCTGGGGATTCAGCCCTGCCGCAGCAACAATGAAGTGACGGAAAAATGCGATGTGATTGTGCTGGCGGTAAAACCTTACCAGATGGTGGAAGTAACGGCGCCGTTGAAGGAAAAGCTGAAGGGGAAAATGGTAATTTCCATTGCCGCCGGGATGTTGTTTGAGGACTATGAGAAAATATTGGAAGAGGGAACCCACCATATTTCCACTGTCCCTAATACGCCCATTTGTACCGGCGAAGGAATTTTGATCTGCGAAGAAAAGCATTCTCTGAATGAAAGTGAAATGACAGTGTTCAAAGAGCTGTTTGCGCCTGTTTCACTGATAGAGTTTGTTGAGAGTCATCATATGTCCATTGCCGGTACCTTGGCCGGATGTGCGCCGGCTTTTACGGCAATGTACCTGGAAGCTCTGAGCGATGGGGCGGTGAAGCATGGACTTTCCCGCGCTGCTTCCTATCGGCTGGCCGCACAGATGATAAAAGGCGTAGGAGATCTCTACCTGACCAATCAGGAACATCCGGGGGCCATGAAAGACGCTGTCTGCTCACCGGGGGGAACGACGATAAAGGGTGTGGCCTCCCTGGAGAAGAATGGCTTTCGCGGTGCGGTAATTGACGCCATTGACGCCATTGTATCATAGAAAAAGGCGGTTAGTAAAATTAAGATAGTTGAGTTTTGTTTATCAGCACAAAAAGAATTGGACAAAAAAGGATGGACAAAGAGAAATCAGGTGATATAATAGTGTCATCATACAAAGGTGTAGAACATTTGAGGTTCTGCACTTTTTTTTGTTTAAGGAGGAGTGAAAAAATGACAGGTGAAGAACTGAAAACATTGTCAAAGAAATACGTGCTTCAGTCTTGGAGCAAACAGGCAGCCACAAATCCCATTCCGGTGGAAAGGACGGAGGGAATATATTTTTATGATTATGATGGAAATCGATATACGGATATGTCCTCACAGCTTGTTAATATGAATCTGGGATTTAATAATCCGGATATTGTAAAGGCCATAGAAGAACAGGCAAAAAAGTTTTGCTTTGTGGGTCCAAGTTATGCGGTTGAAAGCAGAGCAAAGCTGGCTCAGATGATCGTGGAGCTTTTGCCGGAGAGTTTTGGTAAGATTTTTTTCACCAACGCTGGAGCGGACGCCAATGAAAATGCAGTGAAAATTGCAAGAATGTTCACCGGAAGGAATAAAATTTTTTCCCGCTACAGAAGTTATCACGGTTCTTCCTTTGGCGCAGGAAATCTGACGGGGGAGCCGAGACGATATGCGCTGGAACCGGGCATTCCGGGATTCGTCAAATTTTTTGATCCCTATCTATACCGTGCGCCCATTAATTTTCCTTCGGAAGAAGAGGCGACCCGATATTATTTATCCAGACTGAGAGAACAGATCATCTATGAGGGGCCAGATCAAGTGGCGGCCGTCGTAATGGAAACTGTCACAGGATCTAACGGTATTTTGATTCCGCCCAAAGGATATCTGCCGGGCGTAAGAAAGATCTGTGATGAATTTGGTATACTGATGATCTGTGATGAAGTGATGGCCGGCTGGGGACGGACAGGCAAGATGTTCGCCTTTGAAAACTTTGATGTAGTACCGGATATCGTAACTTTTGCCAAGGGGGTAACTTGCGGTTACGTACAGTTGGGTGGCGTGGCGGTTTCCAGTAAAATTGCGTCATATTTCGACGACCATCTCTTATCCTGCGGTTTAACTTATTCCGGTCATCCTCTGGCATGCGCCGCCGGAGTAGCCTGTGTAAATTATTATGAAAAAGCAGAGATTTTGGAGAAAGTTAAAGAGACAGGTAAAGTTTTAGGTGAAAAACTGGAAGAAATGAAAGAGAAACATGACAGCGTGGGAGACGTCCGTTATATCGGTTTGTTTTCTGCTGTAGAACTGGTAAAGGACAAAGAAACGAAGGAGCCTCTCGTACCTTATGGAAAGGATCCCGAGGGAATCATGGGAAAAATCATCATGCTGCTCCGCGAGGAAGGCTTTATGACTTATTCTCATGAAAATATGGTCTTTATCTGTCCTCCGCTGATCATTACGAAGGAACAGTTATCGGATGAGCTTTTGAAACTGGACAGGGTATTAACCATTGTGGATCGGGAGTTTTTAAATTAAAATAGGAGGCAGAAAAAAGATGACAGATATTTTAATGACGCCCCGACGATCCTTTTTTGGCGAAGATGCGCTGGAATCAGCCAAGATTTTCTGGCCGCTTTTTGGAAAAAAGGTGTTGATTGTAACGGGAAAGCATGTGGCTAAATCTCTTATGATGGAAAAGCTGATACGGGCGTTGAAGGAGGTAAAAATCTCCTGGATAATATTTGACGGAATTACAGGAGAACCGACAGATCAAATGATTGCCGAGGGCGTCGCCCTGTACCAAAGGGAGAAATGTGACTTCTGCATTGGAATTGGCGGCGGAAGTCCTCTGGACTCAGCCAAGGCCATCAGTGCCATGAGCGTATTGTCCGGTGAGATCAGCGATTATGACGGAAAAGAGATATCCGGTACTTTTCCGCCTGTTGTGGCAATTCCTACTACAGCGGGAACCGGTTCAGAAGCTACAAAATTTACAATCATCACAGATACAAAAAGGGATATTAAAATGCTTTTAAAGGGCGATGTGCTTCTGCCGGATATGGCGGTGGTTGATCCTGCTTTTTCATGGACAATGCCTAAGACAGTTACGGCGTCCACCGGGCTGGATGCACTGACTCATGCCGTTGAGGCGTATACATCGCGAAAAGCAGGAGCGATTACCGATGTTTTGGCTTTGTCCGCCATTGAACGGATTTTCCGATTCCTTCCCAGGGTATTTTTGGACGGAACAGATAAAGAAGCAAGGCGGGAAATGGCCCTGGCGGCCTGGGAGGCGGGAGTCTGCATCAATAATTCATCAGTGACCCTGGTACACGGCATGAGCCGTCCTGTCGGCGCAATGTTTCACGTACCCCATGGCATGTCCAACGCTATGCTGCTTAAAGCGTGTTTAAGCTTTGCTCTGGACGGTGCTTATGAACGGTTTGGAAAAATCGGAAGGGAGATTGGCGCAGCGGACGATGAGGATTCCGATCAAAAAGCGGCAGAAAAAATGCTGATCAAGTTAGAAGACTTGTGCAGAACCTGTCAGGTACCTTCTTTGGAAGACTATGGCATAAAAAGGGAAATCTTTATGGAAAATATTGATAAAATGAGCAGGGATGCATTGGACAGCGGAAGCCCCGCCAACACCAGGAAGGAAATTTCCTTTGACGATGTTCGGGGAATTTACCGGAAACTATGGGAAAAATAATTCGAAACAGGAGGCGTAGATGGGAGTTACGCTGCAGCAGTTGTGTGAAAATTCCAGTAAGCTATATCATATGGTACTAATTGCGGGCAGGGGAGGCATGCAGAACTGTGTCCAGTGGGTACATACATTGGAGGATGAAGAGGCCAGTGAGTTCATTAATGGAGGAGAATTGATTTTTACCACAGGAATTGGCCACAGGGATTTGTCGTGGCTGTTGAATTTTGCTAAAAGTCTGAAAAGCCACAGCGCCAGCGGTCTGGTTCTGAATATGGGGCCTTATCTGACGGAGGTTCCTAAGAAACTGACCGATTATTGTGACCGCGAAGATTTTCCTCTGTTCACTGTGCCTTGGGAAACGCGACTGGTAGATATAACCAGGAATTTCTGCAATCAGATTATCCGAAGTGAGAAAAAGGAAGAAAATGTGGGAACGACATTGAAAAATCTCATTTTTTTTCCGCAAGATCTGTCCCGCTGTCTTCCTCTGCTGGAGCGGTACGATTTTGACAGCGCTGCATCCTGCTGTGTGATTTATATGGGATACATGGAAGATATGGAATATTTTGAGGAGGTATCTGTAAAAATACCCTTTGAAGTGGAAAAAATTTTCAGCCATCTCTCCGGATGGACAGGCCACTTTCACAGCGACAGAGGTCATGTCTATGTGGTATCCGGAATGACCAACGATCAGATCAGGGAATTGATGACGAGGCTGGAGCGTTACAATCGGACAAGGACAATACAGGAAAAGCTTACTTTTGGAATTAGTTCCAATCGAAGCGGCGCGGAAAAGCTGCCTTTTCATTACCGCAGAGCAGTAAAACTATTTGAATATGCCCGAAAACAGAGAAAAACGGCAGTCTTTTTTGAGGATCTCAATACGGAAAAAATTTTATTCAGTGTGGATAATTATGAGATTCTGGAAGAGTATCTAAACGATACTCTGGGGGAACTGATTATGTATGATAAAAGCCATCATACAAATTACCTTGGAACACTGCGCCTTTACCTGGAATGCGGCGGCAGTGTGAAACAGGCGGCGGACCAGATGTTTGTTCATCGAAATACGGTGAACTATCAGCTAAATAAGATTAAACAGATTCTGAATTTAGATTACAGTGTTTTAGAGGATCAGTTTCGGCTGGATCTGGCCATAAAAATCCTGGACATTTTGTAAAATTTTATGCTGAGGCACAAAGAATGGCGCTGTTTTTTGTGCTGAGATAAATTGAAAAGGCGTTGTCATTGTGCTACAATAGAACACGTCAAAAGAAAGCACAGGTAAGTAAAGCAAAGGAGCTTTTGGAATAACCCAAAGCTCCTTTTTTTATTTGCCACAAAACTTATGACAGGAGGAATTTATTATGAAAAAAAGAAAAGTAACGGCACTGCTTACCATCTCATTTCTGCTTGCAGCACAGCTGACAGGATGTGGAAACGGCGGCAGTGAATCAGCTTCCGCATCTGATGGGAGCGCATCTTCCGAAGCGGAATCCGAATCAGAAGAAGATCCGATAAAAGTAGGAATTCTCTATTCTACAACAGGCGATTGGTCTATTTCGGAGACGCCCATGCAGAATGCGGCACAGATGGCCGTAGATGAGATTAATGAAGCGGGAGGAATTGACGGCAGACAGATAGAAGCGGTGGTTGCTGATTACGGTTCCGATGCAGCCATGGCTGCGGAACGTGCCCAGGAAATGATTCTGGAAGATGAAGTGTGCGCCATTGTGGGAACAAACACTTCAGCGACAAGAGAAGCGGTGGTTCCCATTATTGAACAGTATGATTCTCTGTTGATTTACAACACGTTTTATGAGGGAGGGACGCCTTCAGACAACGTGCTTTATACCAACACCAGTCCCAGTCAGCAGATAAAAGATTATATTCCATGGATTATGGAAAACCTGGGGACAAAGATATTTTTTGTAGGAACAGATTATGAATTTCCGAGAATCTCCATTGAATACGCCAAAGAACTTGTTGAAGAGAACGGAGGAGAAGTTTGCGGAGAAGAATATACTACAACTGATGCGACAGACTTTTCATCGGTGATCAATAAAATTAAACAGGCGGATCCGGACGTTGTCTTTTCTGTCGTTGCCGGAAACAGTATCGTTCCATTTTATAAACAGTATACCCAGTATGGCATGGATCCGGAGGAAGTACCCATCTGTTCTACAGCGGCTCACGAAGGTGCTGTAGCTGGAGCCGGTGAAGCGTCAGTGGGAACGTATTCATCCTTTGGATATTTCAATACCATTGATACAGAAGCAAATCAGGAATTTGTCAGCAATTATATTGAAAAATTCGGCACAGATACCACGGTAACCAATTCGGCGGAAGCAGCTTACCATGGAGTATATCTGCTGAAAGAAGCCATCGAAGCGGCCGGAGGTTCGCTGGAAACAGAAGATATTGTTGAAGCTGCAGCAGGTCTGGAATGGGATACTCCTGCCGGTACCCTGAAGATGGATGAAAGCAATCATAATACATGGCTGCACAGCTATATCGGAAAAGTAAACGAAGATCTGGAATTTGATATCGTTTATGAATCCGACGGGCTGGTGGAGCCGGAGCCGGAACTGTAAGAAATCATAACAGATAAGAGAAAGGAATTCAGATGGAATTATTTTTATCACAGCTTGTAAACGGACTAAGTAATTCAGCGATTCTGTTCCTGTCAGCTATAGGGCTGGTAATCGTATTTGGTATGTTGGATGTGGTTAATATGGCTCATGGTGAATTTATTATGCTTGGAGCATATGTGGGATGTACATGCATCAACTCTTTCCATCTGCCCTTTGCAGCAGCCTGTGCGGCGGCCTTTGTAATTACGGCCGCCGTCGGGGCTGTGGTAGAACAGGCGCTGATAAAAAGGTTGTATGGGAAAGTGGCGGAAACTTTGCTGGCCACCTTTGCCCTGACCTATGTTTTTCAACAGATTGTACGAAGTATTTACGGACCGGAAGATCAGTTGATGTCCCTGCCTATTGATGAAAGCATCACGATGGGTTCGGTGACGATACCGGTATATAACCTTGTGTTGATCGTGGTGGCTGTGCTGGTTTTGGTGGTGACACTGCTTCTCTTTTTCAAAACCTCTTACGGCATGCAGCTTCGGGCTGTTACGCAGAACAGAACCATGACACAGTGTTTAGGCATTAATACTTCAAAGATTGACTGCATTACTTTTGCTTATGGATGCGGACTGGCCGGACTGGCCGGAGTCCTGTTGGGACCGGTCAAAAGTATCACTCCTACTATGGGAACATCATATATTGTGGACAGTTTTTTAGTTGTTGTACTGGGAGGGTTAAACTCCATTTTAGGAACCTTTGCAGGCTCCTTCGTTATCAGTGAATCTTCGACAGTGATGGCAGGATATATGAGTGAAATCACGGCGCGGCTGTTGATTTTTGTCGTTATTATTATATTGATTCGCGTTAAGCCCCAGGGGCTGTTTTCATCAAAAGAAAAGAGGTAAATATATGGGCGCTAGACTAAAAAATATTACAGTCGAAAAATGGACGGCACTGGGATTGTTTGTATTTCTTGCCATTCTCCCCATGACAGCTTCTCTTTATACCACACAGACATATGGAAGATTTATCTCTTATATGATTCTGGCTTTGGCGCTGGATCTTCTGTGGGGAGGGGCGGGACTTATGAATCTGGGATTTGCCGTATTCTTTGGTCTCGGAGGATATATCGTGGGGATTTCTTTGGCCAGTCAGGAGGAAATTCCCTATTTTATGCAGTCAGCCGGACTGACAGAGCTGCCTTTCTTCTATAAACCTCTGGAGTCTCCGGCGCTGGCGGTGGTGCTGAGTATTGTTGTACCGGCGCTGTTAGCTTTGTTTCTGGGGTATTTTATTTTTACCAGTAAAATAAAAGGTGTGTTTTTCAATATTATTACCCTTGCTTTTGCAGCGTTGTTTGAATTATTTATTACAAATCAGCAGGCTTATACCGGAGGTTCCAGCGGAATAAATGGAATTGCCGACGGGTTAAGTGACCTCGCTTTCTTTGGACATTCTATTTCCATACAAGGCTGGTACTATATTGCACTGACGGCGTTGATTCTGATCTACCTGTTTTGCCTCTGGCTGTCGAAGGGGAGATTTGGAAAAGTTATCAATTCCGTACGGGATAATGAAGCCAGACTGCAGTTTCTGGGGTATAACCCGGCGAAATTTAAGATGGCTGTGTTTGCAATTTCAGGTGCCATTGCCGGTTTTGCCGGAGCTTTGTATATTCCCATGACCTCTTTTATCTCTGTGGACAGCGCAGGAGTAACGTTTTCAACTACGATTTTAGTATGGCTGGCAGTGGGAGGAAGAGGTAATCTGACAGGCGCTATGATCGGCACTTTATTGGTTAATATCCTATCCAGCCAGTTTTCCAGCAATTTTGGAGAGATGTGGCAGTTGATTTTGGGCGTTGTGCTGGTGGCAATGGTTCTGTTTCTGCCGCGGGGCATTATGGGGTCTTTGATGGACATTCAGTATAGCAGGAGGATTCATAAAAAACAGATGTCCCAGTCCCGTAAAGAATAGAGAACAGGAGGAAGTTTATGGCATATTTAGAACTGAAAAATCTGACGGTGGAGTTTCAGGGATTCAGGGCGGTGGACGAGGTCAATCTGCAGATCGAAAAAGGAGAGGTAAGAGTTATTATCGGACCAAATGGAGCTGGAAAAACGACAATTATCGATATGATTACCGGAAAGACCAGGCCCTCATATGGAGCAATTTTTCTGGAAGGGGAAAACATCGCGGGAAAGAATCCTTATGAAATTGCAGATAAATATCGTGTAGGACGAAAATTTCAGGGCCCCAACGTGTTTGACCATATGAGCGTATACGAAAATATTGAAGTGGCGCTGACCGGTTTTTCCCGTCTGGGGAAAACGCTGTTCTATAAAAGAAACCGGGAGACAGAAGATGAGATTACCAATATCCTGAAACAGATTAATCTTTATGAAAAGCGGGAGCTGCTTCCTGTACTGCTCTCCCATGGAGAAAGACAGTGGCTGGAGATAGGAATGGTGTTGGCGCAGAAACCCAATATTATCACTCTGGATGAACCCACGGCCGGGATGACGGCAGATGAAACCCATAAAACGGGTGAACTGATTCAGAAAATTATGAAAGATAAAACAGTCATTGTGATAGAGCACGACATCGATTTTGTAAAACAGATTGCACAGAAGATTACAGTATTGAATCAGGGAAAAATTTTGGCGGAAGGAAACTATGATGAAATAACGTCCAATCCGGAGGTAATCAAAGTATATCTGAAATCGGACGAGGAGGAGTAGATATGCTGGAATTATCAAATATTTCCATCAGTTATGGAAAAAGTAAGGTGATCAATCAAGTCAGCTTTCAAATGAATAGAGAAGAGATACTTGTGATTCTTGGAAGAAACGGCGTGGGAAAAACCACCTTGATGAAAGGGATTATGGGGCTGCTCCCTGTGAACGAGGGCAAAATCTTACTGAATAAAGAAGAGGTGACAAAGACGAAACCTTATACCCGATCCCGGAAAGGGATCGCCTACGTTCCACAGGGCAGAGAAATTATTCCCCAATTGACAGTGCAGGAAAATCTGCAGTTGGGAGCGCTGGCCCATAATATTGATTACGATAAAAAATCAAAAGAGATTTTCGAGTATTTTCCGGCTCTTGTACAGCATTTGAAAAGAAAAGGCGGCGTTCTGTCAGGAGGACAGCAGCAGCAGCTGGCGATAGCCAGAGCGCTGATGGGCGATCCAAAAGTCCTGATCTTAGACGAACCCACAGAGGGCATTCAGCCGAATATTGTTATGGAGATATCTAGCATTCTCAGACGGTATCACAAAGAAAAGAACGTTCCGATGATTGTTGTGGAACAGAATCTTAAATTTGCCAGAAAACTTGGCGATCGTTTTCTGATGATACAGAAAGGATCTGTCGTGGCCCATGGTGAAATTGCTTCGCTTACGGATGAATTAAGCAAGAAGTATCTAAGTGTCTGAGAAAGAGGAGGAGACAGATGTATTATGTAATTACAATTGCAAGAGGATTCGGAAGCGGCGGAAAAGAAATTGGAAGCAAATTGGCAGACCGGCTGCATATTCCCTGCTATGAAAGTCAGATTCTGAAAATGGCTTCGGAAGAAACCGGATTAAGCGAGCATCTGTTCAGGCAGGTGGACGAAAAATTAAAAGGCGGGTATCTGATCAATAAGCTGAATCATATGCGGTTCCCTATGGAAGTTTCACCTACAGAAAAAAAATTTATTTCCAATAACAACCTTTTTTTGATCCAGTCCAGAATTATTCAGGAACTGGCAAGGAGCCAGTCCTGCATTATTCTGGGAAAATGTGCGGATGTGGTGTTGAGCACTTTCCCCAATGTGGTCAGCGTTTACGTTGACGCTCCGGAAGCCGACTGTGTGGCTTCTATTATGAGAAAGCTCCAGATACCGGAAGATGAGGCAAGAGATCTGGTGAGAAAAACGGACCGGTATCGATCGGATTACTATAAATGTTATAGTAAAGGGAAGAACTGGAAAAATCCCGATAACTATGAACTGGTGCTGAACAGCGCCAAGGTGGGAAGAGACAGATGTGTAGATGTCCTGGAATACTATGTCAAAACAAAATTTAATCTGGAATGATTTAAACAGGAAAAGAGGAAAAGTATAATGTACTATTGTGACAGGAAGAGGATGCAGGAAAAGATAGAAGCCTTTTATAAATTCGGGAAAGAACGGACAGGGGGAGTGACTCGACTATCCTTAAGTCCCGAGGCTCTTGCCGCCAGAAAAGAATTTGTCAGACGCTGTCAGGAGATGTCCATGAAGATAAAAACCGATGATATGGGAAATATATATGCTACACTGGACGGCAGCGGTAAAAATTTGCCGGCGATTATGAGCGGTTCTCATCTGGATTCTGTAAAAGACGGAGGAAATTACGATGGAACTTTGGGGGTACTGGCAGCGCTGGAAATGGCTGAAACTATTGTGAAAGACAAGATTCCCCACAGACACCCCATCACTCTTGCGGTCTGGACCAATGAAGAAGGCTCAAGGTTTGATCCTTGTATGATGTCTTCCGGCGTCCTGAGCGGAAAATTTTCAAGGGAAGAAATGATGCAGTCCAAAGACGAGGCAGGACTCACCTTCGAGGAAGCTTTAAAAAACAGCGGGTATGAAGGAAAAAAAGAAAACAGAGCGTCCGGGGAAAATACTAAAGCTTATGTGGAACTGCATGTTGAACAGGGACCGGTGCTGGACGGAGAGAATATCCAAATCGGTATTGTAGAAGGTGTTCTGGGTATGGAGATCTATGAATTTACCGTTTTAGGACAGTCGGATCATGCGGGCACTACGCCTATGAAATGCAGAAAAGATGCATTTTATGGGGCGGCAAAGCTTCTGTGTCTGCTCCATGAAAAGCTGGATAAACTGGATGAAAAACTGGTATATACTACCGGCAGGATTACGTCTCATCCCAATGTACATACGGTGATTCCGGATCGGGTGACATTTACCCTGGACGCCCGTCATCAGGATATGAAAGTACTTGGGCAGGTGAGGGAGACGGTGGAAAGTATGCCGAAGGTGATGGAGAAGTGTCAAATTTCCAGTAAACTTCTTTGGGAGCGCCATACAACTCTCTTTGATAGAAAAATTGTAAAGTCAGTGGAAGAATCGACAAAAGAACTTGGCTGCAGAGCCATGTCCATGTACAGCGGAGCCGGGCACGACGCCCAGTATCTGGCGGAGATAATTCCCACTGCTATGATTTTTGTACCCAGTGTGGATGGCCGCAGCCACTGTCGGCAGGAATATACGAAGCTGGAAGATTGTGCTGCGGGAACGGATGTTTTGCTGAATACTATTCTTCGCATTGACCAGGAATAAAAGAAAGCGGGTGAATATATGGCTTGGGAAACGACGGCGGATCTTATTTTCTATAACGGGAGTGTTGTCACAGTCGATGAGAAAGACTGGATAACGGACAGTTTGGCAGTTAAAGGGAGAAAAATATTGGCGGTAGGATCCTATGATGAAGTCATCGGATATGCAGGGAGAAATACCAGATATATTGATTTAAAGGGCAGAACTTTGATGCCAGGTTTTATCGAAGCTCATTCCCACTTTGCCCTTACGGCTATTTTGGAAAATGGAGTTGTAATTCCCACGGATTGGAAAAGAGCAGGTTCCATAGAGCAGTTGAAGACAATCATAAGGAATGCAGCCTCCCGAACAGAACCCGGAAAGTGGATCATTACTCAGGGATATGATCAGAACAAACTGCAGGAAAGACGTCATCCTACGATTCAGGATCTGGACGAGGCGGCGCCGGATCACCCCGTTTGGTGCGTCCGGGCAGATCTTCACATGGGAGTCTGCAATACTATGGCTCTTAAAAAAGCCGGTATTTCAAAAGAAACTATGGGAAAATTCCAGCCAGGAGAGGTAGAGGTTGACGAACAGGGAAATCTGACCGGCCTTTTGAAAGAAGAAGGGTTCGGGTATCTGAATTCCTTTGTGGAATATGATGATGAAAAATTGAGAGAGGCGTTTATTCTGGGAGACCGTTTGTTTCTCAGTATGGGAATCACCAGTGTCCACGACGCAGGAACTTATGGCGCTCAGTTTATCAGGATTCTGCAGGACGCCGCGCTGAAAAGACAGATTCATGTGCGTATTTACGAACTGATTTACCGCATGCTGGGCAAATACTCCATACGTGAGTTCGTGTATGATCACATTAAAACCGGGCTTCATACGGGAATGGGCAATGAATACTTCCGCCTGGGACCAGCAAAACTTCTGCTGGACGGAAGCAGCAGCGGGCCTTCCAGTTACACCCGTCAGCCTTATTCTCATGATCCGGATCTGAAAGGAATTATCAATTGGACTCAGGATGAGGTGGATCAGTTTATGGCAGACGCCCAGAAAGCAGGTTTTCAGTTGACGGCTCATGCGGTGGGGGATAAAGCAGTGGAGATGATGATACATGCCATAGAGAAGGCGCAAAAGATGTATCCCAGAGAAGACTGCAGACCCAGGATCGAACACTGTGCGCTGGTGGATGAAGAAATTTTGGATAAAATCAAAGAGTTGGGAATTATTCCCATCAGCAATCCAGGACTTTTGGCTTTTAACGCCAAAGATTATAATCGATATTACGGCGATAGAGTAAAGATGATGTTTGCTCATAAAAGCTATGTGGATCGGGATATTTTATTTGCAGCCGGAGCGGATTCTCCCTGTATGAATGTCAATCCTATGATCGGTTTGTGGGGGGCAGTTGCCAGGAAGGATATGATAAACGGTGTCACTTGCGGCGAAAATCAGAAGATTTCCATTTTAGATGCAGTGAGAATGTTTACCTATAACGGCGCTTACGCCAGTTTTGAAGAAAAAATTAAAGGATCCCTGGAACCAGGGAAACTGGCGGATTTTATTATCCTGTCAGAAAATCTGCTGGAAAGTGAGACGGATCATATTCCGGATATAAAAGTAGATGCCACTTTTCTGGACGGAGAAGAGGTCTATGTAAGAGAACGCCGGTCCTGAAAGACGGATGGTATTCTGGCCAGCGGCGGAACAGGGAAATATCAGACTTTGGAAATCAGCACCACCCGTCTAACGGGTGGTTTGCTCTGCGGCTATAAGCCTTTGTTACCGGCCAGCGCCTAAAGACGCTGGCTTTCACTTCGTTCAAGCCATTTCGCCTTTGCCGCTTTTGCCACCCC
>JBMNRB010000035.1:0-15918 GCA_050944435.1 Ruminococcus sp. | reverse complement strand
TTTGCGTTAGAATTAGACTTGTTAATAATTATCATTGCAAGTTAATTTTAACACAAAAGAAGGACCTTGGGCTTATTTTTGACCCTTGGTCCTTCTTTGTTTTGGGCTATGCTTTTTTCACAGCCCCAGCAATGCAATACCATGTATTCAGATTTCTTTTCCTTTCGTCGCAACCGCATGTATCACAAAAGGAATAAACAATGTAATCAAAGCTGCATACCCAAGATATGCATATCCTTTGCTGACAACCGCCATCAGACCGAACTGGGCAATGGCAAAAGCCAGAAATACAAAAATCAGAGTAAAGACTGCGTTTCTCGCCAGATGACCTTGCTTTTTCTTTTCCTCTGAATCCATACGGCGTTCCACCGCGTTGACGCACCGGGTGACAATTCCGGAAATCATGTTAACCGCCGTGGAAATAGCTCCCAGAATAATCAGCAGCGAGATAATCGGCGTCAGCACACCGGCGCCTACTCCGTTCTGAACCAGAATCAGCATGGGGACGGACGCCTGGGCCAGCTCAGCCACATAAGCGACAGCCAGCAGTCCCACGATTGACAGTTCCATGGCAAAGAAGTTGCACACAAACATGCCCACAGCCGCGCGGTTGATCTGCTTGACATCCGTCACAGGTTCCATATGCTGATACATAACAGAAACTGAAGCCAGCTGGAAGAAGAAATACAGAATCGCTGACCAGAGAGCCGGCCCAAAGGCCCCGCTTTCCGAAGACAACACCGTCATCTCTCCCGCGCTCATCCTTCCCACGGAAGCTACAATGCTGTCCCACTGGGCAATGATGTTGGGAACCAGCACCAGCACTAGACCGATAATAATCAGGACGCTCAATGTGGACGCACATTTGCGAACTACTTCCGTTCCGAACAGCGCGATGACAAAGATAAAGGCAGCTACCAGAACCGTACACAGCCAGTAGGGCAGTCCAAAAAGAGTTTCCAGTGTATAGCCTCCTGTGGCGAAAGCTGCCGCTGAAGCCGTTCCAATCATAATCAGATAACAGATCTCATAAAGATTTGACATCACATGTCTCGTTTTTCCGTAGAGACTGTCAGAAAAGCTGCGGTAATCATAAGTTTCATGCTTATAGGCATAGCGCATGCCGTACCAGAAAAACAGGGCATAGAGTCCCTGGGTCAGAATCGGCAGCACCAGGCACCAGATTCCGTAATTGATAAAATACTGATAAATCTGCGCGCCGGAAGCAAAACCGCCGCCGAACTGGGTAGTGAAAGCCACAAAAGCAATTCCCATTGCAAGGGGCATTCTGTTTTTATCTACAAGCAGTGTTTTTTTCCCACTCATCTTTTTCTCCTCACAATCTCTCTTTATTAAATTCAACCACTTTTCCCGGATTCAGGATCAGTTTATCATCGAAGGCCAGTTTGATGGCTTTGTAAAGCTGAATCATTCTGGGACCCACAAATTCTTCCAGGAATTCCAGCCGCCCGTTTCCGATTCCGTGTTCGCCCGACAGCTGTCCGCCCAGTTCCTTTGACAGAGCATACAGTTCTTTCAGGCAGGCATGGGTAGCGCTTTTCCATTCCTCATCGCTCATGGAAGCATCCCGGAGCATCTCCGTATGTATATTTCCATCGCCGCAGTGGCCGCAGGGCTCTACGCGAATGCCATGAGAAAGGGCGATTCGTTTTGCCGCTTTTACGTAACCGGCAATCTGAGAACGGGGAACTACCACGTCGCACTCTTCCTGAGAAACGGAATCCGCCTTCATTCCCTCCAGAATGCCGCCTCTTACTTCCCAGACAGTTCCTGCTCTTTCCGGCGTGTCCGCGATACAGCAGTCATAAGCGCCATTAGCCAGCGCTGCTTCGGCGGCGGCTTCCACCGCGCTGTCCAGCTCCTGACGGCTGGACGCGTCATACATGACAATCAGAACGGCTTCCCCCTGTTTTACCGGAAACTGTTTGTTCAGGGTACGCTCCACAATATCAATCAGTTCCCGCTCCAGAAATTCAATGGCAGTGGGCACAAAGGGAAGTTCCAGAACCTTGGGAACCATATCCGCACAGGCTTCCAGACTTTCAAAGGGCATCACCAGAGTACAGGAGCAGGTAGGCGCCGGCAATAATTTAAGTGTTACCTGCGTCAGAATACACAAAGTACCTTCTGAACCGATCACCAGATCCTTCACCGCGTAACCGGTGGTATTTTTTACCACGTTGGAGGAAAAGTTCATAATGGAACCGTCAGGCAGCACTGCTTCAATACACCGGACGAAATCTCTGGTCAGTCCGTAGCGCACCGCTTTCATTCCTCCCGCATTGGTGATTACATTTCCTCCGATGGACGCCGTTTTCTCTCCCGGATCCGGAGGATAGAACAGGCCTTCCGCTGCCGCTGCCGCCTGAATATCCAGAAGAAGGGCTCCCGGCTCTGCCGTAATCGTCTGATTCTTATGGTCCACAGGAAAAATTTTATTCATCCGCATCACCGACAGCATGATCCCGCCGTATTTGCAGGTAGCGCCTCCTGCCAGACCCGTACCGGCACCCCGGCAGACCACCGGAATATTCTTCTGATAGGCGTATGCCATAATGGCGGATACCTCTTCTTTGTTAATAACCTCTACATACAATTCCGGAGGAAAAACACCGTACTCCGGCATCTCATCCCGGTAATATTCCTGTTCAATCTCCGCTCCCACCCACACACGATCAGAAGCCGTTACCGAACGAATATACGCAAAATCAGAGTCATCCATCTTCTTATAGGGATACGCCATTCTCTCCGTCCTCCTTTCGTTTTTCTATCAGCTCCGTCAGCCGGGGCACAACCTGATAAAGATCGTCCACAAGACAGAAATGAGCCGTTTTGAAAATCTGTGCCTCCGGATTTTTATTGATAGCCACAATACACTCTGAACCGTTCATACAGGAAGTAAACTGAATCGCACCGGACACGCCGCAGGTGATAATGAGTCTTGGCCTCACCGTTCTTCCCGACAGCCCAATCTGATGCGCCGTGTCACCATAGCCGTTTTCCACCATAGGCCTGGTAAACGCCAGCTGTCCGCCCAATGCCTGGGCCAGTTTCCGACAGAGGGCAACCCCGGTTTCGCTTTGAGCGCCTCTTCCTGCCACTACGATAATCTCTTCTTCCTCCAGACTTTTCTTTTTCTCCATAACTTCTGAAGAAATCACTTCAATTCTGGAAGTCGCCATTTTATCATTTACCTGACACACGATCACTTCACCGAAATGTTTCTCTATCCTCTGAGCCCTGTCCATCACCCGATACCGTACCGTGGCAAATTGAGGACGGGATTTTGAAATGGCAATCTGCGCCATGATATTTCCGCCAAAGGCCGGCCGGATCTGCACCATATCTGAATTGGGTTTAATATCAAGCTGTGTACAGTCTGCCGTCAATCCTGTATGAAATCGTGTGGACAGCCGGGGAGCCAGAGAACGTCCCAGTTCCGTTGCTCCAATGAGCACCGCACTGGGTTTCGTCGCCGCAATACAATCTGCAATCACATCCGTATAGCAGTCTGCCCGAAAATGTTCCAGTTCTTTATGTTCGTAAGCATAAACTTTATGTACGCCATATTCCAGAAGAGAATGGGCGTTTTTCACCGTTCCTTCTCCTCCTGTGATTACACAGTTGACTTTATATCCCATTTTGGACGCCATTTTATGTGCTTCTCCAATCAGTTCAAAAGCAACGGGATGAATAACCCCCTGTTCCTGTTCCACATAAATCAGAAAATCTTTCCACTGGTTCTTGTCCACTTCATTAGCACGCTGCTCAAAATGGATCGCCCGTTCCGGACACTGACGTACGCAAAGTCCGCACATACGGCAGGTATCTCCCACCGTAATTCCCTGTTTCTCTATATTCAGCGCGCCAAAGGGACAGACCTCTACACACTGGCCGCACAAAGTACAAACGTCTGCATCAAAAGTCAAAAATTCCATACCGCATTCTCCCTCAGATGATTTTCCTGTCTGCCAGAATGGCAAACAATGTATCTGTCTTCTTTTTAGCATCCCCATCCAGATATATTTGTTTCGCTGTCTCAGGCGGAGCAAACATACGTTCAACCGTGGTGGGCGAACCGATCAGTCCATACCGGGTAAGATCCTGATTGGGTAAATCTGCAAATCCCAGGACACGCACCTTTTTGTTTTCAGTGGCCTTTTTCAGACGGTAGGAAGGGAGCCGCGGAACACAACTGTCCTTATCCACGGTAATAAGACAGGGATAGGAGATCCTGGATACTTGGGTTACTCTTCCCAGCTTCTGCCTCACACAAATAGCTCTTTCATCCACTTCTTCAATTCCCGATACCCAGGCGGCATGGGGGATATGCATATGCTCTGCAATAGCGGGACCCACCTGAGCCGTATCCCCGTCCGTGGTTTGTTTACCGCACAGAATCAAATCCGCGCCTCCCAATACCTGAATTCCCTGATAAAGAGTATAAGAAGTGCTCAGAACATCCGCTCCGGCAAACTTCCGATCTGATAAAATCACCGCCTCGTCCGCTCCGCAGGCATAGGCGTCTTTCATCATTGTCTCTGCCTGAGCCGGCCCCATGGTTAAAACCGTTACCGTTCCTCCGGTTTTTTCCCGAATCTGCAGAGCGGTTTCCAATGCAAACAGATCGTAAGGATTTGTCCTTGTTTCACTGGTGAGACGCTTCATCGTCCCTGTCTCCGGATCAATGTCCACTTTGGTACCGGCCGGTACCTGTTTCATACAAACTACTATCCTCATTTTCCTAGTTCCTTTTCACTTTATTGCATTGTCACGTTAATTTGACAAATTTATTATAGCACTAATTGCTCTGAATGTCTACGCAACAGATACATTTTACGCATAGCCTCCCTCAGCTCTGATTTAAACAGATATAACAAAAACCGGCATAGCTTTTGCTATACCGGTTTCTACTTAAAAATATAACTTTTATTCCTTATCCTTTACCGGACCAATCAGACCTTCTCTGTAAGCGCTGATATATTCCATGCAGTAATCATCCAGACCCAGAAGGGCTTCTGTGGCATAGATAAGACCCATCATGTCTCTGTTCAGCGGATCCAGGATCGCGCTGTCCAGTCCTGCATTCATTGCCAGCACGGTAAATCCAAGGTTTACCAACTTTCTTACCGGCAGGTTAAAGGAAATGTTGCTGACTGCGGCTGTGATGTGGATCGTCGGATACTGTTTCCGGATGGTGGAAATTACTTCTACGATCATGGAAATACCATCTTCTGATGTACACAGCATTTCAATCAACGGATCAATGTGAATTCTGCTGGGATCAATGTTGTACTGTTTTGCTTTTTCCATGATCTCAGCAAATACAGCCAGACGTTTTTCTGCTGTCTGGGGAATTCCTGTGTCGTCGCACAGCAGGGCTACTACTTCCCAGCCCGGATTTGCTGCAACGATGGGAAACAGAATATCAATCTTGTCGCCTTCCATGGATACAGAATTGATGATACCCGGTTTACTGCAGAATTTATAAGCTTCTGCCAGTACCTTGGGGCTGGGGCTGTCCACTGCGATGGGCAGATCAGAAACGCTTTCCACCAGTCCAATCATCCATTTCAGGGTCTCAACTTCAACTTCTTCATCAACAGATGCGCAGACATCAATGTATGTAGCGCCTGCTTCTGTCTGTTTTTTGGCAATGTCTTTGATCCACTCTTCATCTCTGGCTGCGATAGCCTTAGCCATGGAAGGAATGGAACCATTGATTTTTTCACCGATAATAATCATTCGGAAAGTCCTCCTGCTATACTGTATCCTTTATTATTTTGCTTTGCGTGAAAGCACTTTCTTTACTTTTCTTACGATGTGGTCTGAAGTCAGGTCAAATCTTTCTCTCAGATAATCCTGAGGTCCTACTTCACCGTAAACATCTTCTACTGCAACGTACTCTACAGGAACTTCAATCTCTCCTGCCAGAGTTTCCACTACTGCACTGTACAGACCGCCGATCTTGTTGTGGTTCTCCGCTGTTACAACTGCGCCTGTTTCTTTTGCATATTTCAGCGCACATTCTTTATCCAGCGGTTTTACGGTGAACATATCAACGATGGCAACTTCGATGCCTTCTTTTGCCAGCTCTTCTGCTGCCATGAATGCTTCATGAATCATAATTCCGGTGGCAAAGACAACTGCATCTTTTCCTTCTCTTAAAGTTACGCCTTTTCCTACCGGTACTGTCTCGCCGTCAGCGTATACTTTCGCTGCGCTCTTACGGCTGCAGCGGATATATTTAACGCCTTTGATATCAGATACCTGATGAAGAACGCTTTCCAGCTGATTTGCATCTGCAATATCAATCACTGTTGCCGTTGGGATTGCACGATACAGGGCCATATCTTCAAAAGGCATATGTGTTCCGCCGTTAAATGCAGCGCAGATACCTGCGTCTGTACCGATTACTGTGATATCGTTTCCTGTATATCCTGCTGCCAGAAATACCTGGTCGAATACACGGCGGGATGCGAAGGGACCAAAGGTATGACAAATCGGTTTGAATCCCTGAGAAGCCAGACCAGCCGCAACACCGATCATATTAGCCTCTGCAATACCGCAGTTAATTGCTCTGTCAGGATTTGCAGCGCCCCATTTTGCTGTGCCGATACAGCTCATAAGGTCAGCATCCAGGTAAATAACGTCAGGATCATTTTCTGCTAATTCCGGAATTGTTTTTCCGAGAACATCTTTGAATGCGCGGGAATCCATTTCCCCATTATATACAATATTCATCTCTTACCCTCCGCTTATTCCATAGCAGCGAGTTTGTCATTCAGCTCGCTTAACCATGCGTCAAACTTGTCTGCGCCAACAGTCATACTATGGTTACCCATAGTCTCTTCTACTTCTTTCACACCGCATCCTTTTACGGTATCCATCACGATTGCGTATGGTTTGTCTCCGCCTTTTTTGGTGTTTTCCAGAGCTTCATAGAGGGCTTCCACATCATTGCCGTTGATCAGAACTGTCTCAAAACCAAATGCTTTCATTTTAGCATCCAGGTTCTCGTTGGTCAGAACGTCTTTTGTATAGCCGTCCAGCTGTTTCTTATTCCAATCGATCAGTACAACCAGATTGGACAGTTTTTTGGCTGCTGCAAACATAAATGCTTCCCAGCACTGTCCTTCGTTGATCTCACCGTCTCCCACGATCAGGAAAGTACGGCAGTCATGTTTTCTCAGTTTGTCAGCAAGGGCAATACCGCATGCGGTGGAAGTACCCTGCCCCAGAGAACCGGTTGTCATATCGATACCCGGTGTCTTATTGGTATCGCAGTGGCTGGGGAAGTTGGTGCCTGGCTGATTCAATGTTTTGATTTCATCATAGGGATAAAATCCTTTCAGCGCCAGTGTGGCATATACTGCCGGGCCGGCATGGCCTTTGGAGCAGACCAGTTTGTCTCTCTCCGGCATTTTCGGATTTTGGGGATCTACCGTCATCTGTGATCCGTAAAGTACCGCCAGTGCATCACAAACACTCAGAGCTCCGCCGATATGTCCGAATCCACGGGATTTGATGGACTCAACGGTGCCGATGCGGATCTGTGTTGCAAACTTCTGTAAGCTTTTCTTTAATTCAGCATCCATTTTCTTTTCTCCTTATAATATAAAATATCTTAGATTCTGGCTACGCCAGATTTTCTAGCTGCTTCTGCTACTGCCGCTGCTACTGCCTTTCCTACACGGGGATCGAAAGCTGCCGGAAGGATATAGTCTTCATTCAGCTCTTCATCGCTGATCAGACCGGCAATGGCGTCAGCCGCTGCGATTTTCATCTCATCGTTGATGTCTCTTGCACGTACGTCGAAGGTTCCGCGGAAAATTCCCGGGAAAGCCAATACGTTGTTGCACTGATTGGGGAAGTCGCTTCTTCCTGTTGCAACAACTCTTGCGCCGCCTGCTTTGGCATCATCGGGGAAGATTTCCGGTGTCGGGTTTGCACAGGCAAAGATAATCGCATCTTTTGCCATGGTTTTTACCATCTCTGTGGTAACCATTCCCGGTGCGCTTACACCGATAAATACATCAGCGCCAACCAGCATATCAGCCAGGGTTCCTGCTTTCTTTTCCAGGTTGGTAATTTTAGCCATCTCTTCTTTCATCGGGTTCATACCCTCTGCTCTTCCTTCATAGATGGCGCCTCTTCTGTCACAGAGGACAGCATTTTTAACACCTGCGGAAAGAAGCAGTTTTGTGATGGAAATAGCCGCCGCGCCTGCACCGTTTACTACCACTTTGATCTCATCGATTTTCTTTCCAACCAGTTTCAGTGCATTCTTCACACCTGCCAGCGTAATAACGGCTGTTCCGTGCTGATCGTCGTGGAAAATCGGAATATCGCATTTTTCTTTCAGTTTTCTTTCGATTTCAAAACATCTGGGAGCAGCGATATCTTCCAGATTTACTCCGCCGAAGCTTCCGGAAATCATGTAAATCGTATTTACGATCTCATCTACATCTTTGCTTTTGATGCAGAGGGGGAAGGCGTCCACATCGCCAAATGCCTTAAAGAGCACGCATTTGCCTTCCATAACCGGCATACCTGCTTCCGGTCCGATATCACCCAGACCAAGTACAGCCGTTCCGTCTGTTACTACCAGACACATATTATGACGTCTTGTGTAGTCATAGCTCTTGTTCACGTCCTTCTGAATCTCAAGACAGGGCTGTGCAACACCAGGTGTATATGCCAGAGACAGGTCTTCCTTGGTTGCTACCGGCACTCTTGAAACCACTTCAATTTTTCCCTTCCATTCACCGTGAAGTTTCAGGGACTCTTTTGCATAATCCATTTTCTTTTACGCTCCTTGCTATTTTTTTACTATTCTGCGACACAGGGAAGTGTGGATCCGCCGTAAGGCATCGCCAGAACTTTTGCATCTTTTCCCAGCTTCTCGAAGGCACAGTCCAGAGCCTCCTGCGCTGAAGACTTGGGCTCCAGGAAAATCTGCCGTACAAAATCATCCGGCAGATCCGATACCAGATATATATCTGCATTCTCGAGAACCATGGCGATTGCCGCCGCCTTATGGCCACCAAGCTGGAAATCTTTTTCAATTCTTGTAATCATCGACGCTGCATCGGGAGATTTCGTCATCCACTCTTCAAATACGTGCTCTCCCAGACCTTCTTTACAAGATCCGATCAGAATAATAATACCGCCTTTTTTCACGGCGTGTTTTGCATTATCCAGCGCTTTCTGGGTCTGATACAGATTCAGATCCTTCGGCGCTCCGCCCTGGGATACCAGGACAATATCGGCTCTCTCAGGAATCTCCTTCCTGTAAATCTTATCCAGGAAACGGCAGGCTTCTCTGTGAGCCTTCACCGCGTCCCCCGCAGCTGCCATGATAATTTTTTTATGTTCATCCAGTACCACATTGACAATATAATCGATTCCGCAGATAGCGCCTGCCTCCTCGATGTCTTCCCTCACCGGATTCCCTTCCAGTCTGCCTGCGCAGGCTTCCGGTTTTACCATCTGGCTGTGATTGGACTGAATAGCTTCTCTGGTGGATACGCCGGGCATGATGGCCTTGGCTCCTCCGCTGTAGCCTGCAAAATAATGATATTCAATATTTCCCAGACAGATTCTTCTGTCTGCTTCTGCTACAACACGGACCACATCCACCGGAGTTCCGTGGGAAGTGGTTCCCATATGTACACAATCCGAGGCATCCCCATCCATACAGGTAATCTCCTCGTAAGCCCGTTCACCAGCCAGTTTTTTCATTTCTTCCGGGGTATGTTTTCTGTGGCTTCCCAAAGCAAACACTAAAGTGATGTCTTCCTTTTTCACTCCCGCTTCATAAAGGGCGTCCAGAAGGGGCGGCATCACCACATAAGTGGGCATGGGACGTGTAATATCGCTGGTTACAATCGCTATCTTTTCTCCAGGCTTCACCACCTCTTTCAGCAAAGGCGCTCCAATAGGATGAGAAAGTGCGCGGCGCACTTCCTCTTCTCCCATCAGCTCATGTTCCACCTGGTTTGCGTGGAGCACGCCGATCACGTTTTCATCGGGCACTTCCACTATCTGAACCGTAGTTCCAAAACCAAATTCTAATTTCATGATATTCTCCTAAGCAAATGTCTTGGCTGCATGGCGCAGTGCTTTAACCACCGGAAGTTCCTCTCCGGACACGAAACGAATCAGCGCGCCGCCTGCGGTGCAAATATAAGACATCTTATCCTTCAGACCATATTTCTCTGTAGCGGTAACGCTGTCGCCTCCGCCGATGAGAGTGTAGCCCTCTGTTTTTGCCATGGCTTCCCATACCATCTTAGTACCATATTCCGTAATCTCTTCTTCAAAAATCCCCATGGGGCCGTTTACAAATACCGTCTTGGCACTGAGAATAATCTTTTCATACTCTTCCACCGCCTTGTGTCCGATATCCACCAGGCCTGCCTGAGCTGGAATAGAACCTACGCTTGCTTCCTTGCGCTGTCCGTCTTCCACGTAAGCCAGATCGCAGGGCAGCACAATTTTGTCTTTGTATTTCTCATAAAGAGGTTTGGCTTTTTCAATCCAGTCCCCGTAATTAGATTTCACGATGAAATCCATGCTTCCTTTGCCAATCTCCTCTCCCGCAGCAGCCAGAAGAATATTGGCTACTAATCCGCCGGTCAGTACCTTATCGGCAACTCCCCTGCTCAGTACAGTCTCCATCATCATGAATGCATCTGAGATTTTGGAGCCGCCCAGGATGAATACGCAAGGATGTTCCGGCGTCTCCATAACGGAAGATACCGCACAGTACTCTGCCTCAAACAGTCTGCCTATCGCTGACGGCATCACCTGCTCGAATCCGCACAGAGAGGGCTGGTCACGATGTGCTGCCGCAAAGGCGTCGCATACGTACAGGTCGCCCAGAGGAGCCAGTTTCTGAACCAGAAGGGTTTTGGCCTGTTCCTCATGGGACAGATTCAATTTCATTTCAAACAGCGTCTGCTCTTCGGAAACGAAACGAACGTTATCCAGAAGAAGAATTTCCCCTTCCTGAAGATCAGCGATGGCTTTACGGGCGGAGGGCCCGCAGACGTCATCGATAAATTTAACCTGCTGTCCCAGCAGCTCCGTCAGCACTTTTGCATGGGGTTCTGTGGTATAAAAATTTTTATACTCAATATCACTTCCCTGATGGGCCATCAGCACGACTTTAGCGCCCTTGTCCACCATCTCTTTAATCGTGGGGACGCAGGCCTGAATACGGTTAATGCTTTTAAGCGTATTGGTTTCTCTGTCCACCGGCTGATTCATGTCCACACGGCAGAGAATTGTTTTTCCCTTCAGATCATAATCATCTAATGTTTTTATTCCGAAACGCATTATCTTTTCCCCCGCAAATACCTTTTTTGACACTCTGTCCTTTTCATGAAAGCCAGACGGCTCCGTGCATCGCACTCCCGCCGTCTGTCAGTCTTTCAATTAAAGATTTTTAAACGCACCAATGTTCAGGTATTTGTTGGTCATTGCAGTTCCTTCTTCTCTTGTTGTCTGCATTCCGCAGGCTGCACGGATACCATCCATGGTTTCCGGAATGGTAACAGACTCCTGAGGAATATGAATTGCATACATAATATCGTTTCCGCTTTCTACGATACTGTCTGCCCACAGACCGATTTCATACATATCACCTCTGGTATGTCCCAGGTCACGGGCATATTTAAAGAAGGATGCATTTCCCATGAAGCCTTCATCCATGGTTACGACACGGATACGCGGATGTTTTTCAAAAGCTTCCAGAGCCATTTCTTTCGTGATTTTTTCTTTTCCTGTTGCCACAACTGTGATGAAATGTCCGTGAGTTACCGGTGTATGTACCAGGATACCCGTTGCATTTACATGGGGCATAATGGTCATCAGGTCAACGGCCTGATGGGTGGGAGCCTTTTCCATCTGCAGAGCGTTAGTCAGACCGCGGTTGTAATCACCCGGGTCAGCTACACGGCGAACGATGGTGATGGCAACTTTTTCAATGCCGTATGCACGGTCCAGACAATCTACAGAACGGATCAGACCTGTTGTATTACATGATGTCAGTTTCAGGTAGTCTTTATTGACACCTTTTTCGAAGTTTGCATATCCATGGAAGAAAACATCGGCAACATCATTTTTCTCTCCGCCCTGGAAGATTGCTTTTACGCCTTTTTTCAGATAAAGCTCTTTATTTTTGGCGCCGATGCCTGCCGGAGCAGAGTCAAGCATAATGTCAACTTTGTCAAGTATATCATCCATGGTTCCGCTGACCGGAATACCATATTTTTCGAATGGTGCCTTGTCCGCGCCGTTTACCAGATACAGGTCGTAGGGCATGCCCTTTTCTTTCAGTGCACGCACTGCCAGTGTAGGAGCGGCGTCAACAACACCTACCAGTTCCATATCTTCCTGAAGTGCAACACCGTCAGCAAGACGCTGTCCGATTGTACCATAACCTGCTACTCCAACTTTTACTTTTCCCATTTAAAAACTTCCTCCTTGAAAAATTTTAACAACAATTTCCGTACTGTATTATCCGGAAAAACGATGCAATCACTTCATTTTGCAACACTTTTTGCATGATAATACCCCGATTATCAATCGTTGTACGCTATTAATATTATATTCTGTCACCTCATTCATGTCAACACTTTCTTTGGGTGTATTCAACAATATGCAATAGGTGAAAAAGTCCGGTTTTACCGCATCTTTGCCAATTTTTTATCATTCTCGCCATTAAACATTCGTGGCTTTTTATGATTTTTTTTGACCGTTTTTCCAAAACACAGTCACATTCCTCAATAAGTTTTCTTCTGATAAAAAACTCATTTTTATCTGGCATTTCCAAAAAGACTGTTTTATAATGACGATAAAGGTTTTATAATGACGATAAAGGTATAAGGTAGAAAGGACAGATTATCATATGATACAATGTTTTGCAAAAAATTCGTTTACACCGTCTTTTAAAAATAATAAAATGCCCCGCCTGCTGTCCGCAAGTTATATTACCATCGGCTTCAGCCAGCATTCCCGGATTCTTCACAATCATAAAGACCGGCTGGAACTTCTGTTTATCCGTACCGGTTCCGGTTCTTACATCGTAGATGACGAGTGTTATGAGATTAAAGCCGGGAACATCATCATCTGCAACGCAGGAGTTCTCCATGATGAAGTTCCCCAGTATAACCATGAGCTTTCCATGCTGTCCATCGCCATCGACAATCTTCAGCTGGAAGGCCTGCCGGAAAATCATTTGATTTCCGAAAATATCAAACCTATTTTAAAGCTGGAAAAACATTTCGTTCTCATGGATGCCATTTTCCAGTCTATTTTTGACTCACTGGCTTTTGAAAATGAAGAACATCAGGAAACCAATCAGTATCTGACCCAGGCTCTCTTGTCCCTGCTGATCCATGCCTTCAAACAGTACGGCCAGCCCAACACAGAACACACCCGGGAAGATCCACTGTTAAAAAATATCAAACAGTATATTGACGAAAACTATTCCGAAGATCTGTCTCTTCAGAAGATCAGCGAGCAGTTTTACATAAGTCCTTCCTATCTTTCTCATCTTTTCAAGAAAAAACTGGGATACTCTCCCATGCATTATATTGTCAGAAGACGGATAGGGGAAGCTCAGTCCATGCTGATTATGTCTTCCAAATCCATCACGGAAATCGCTTCCTCCGTCGGCTTCGACAATCTGAGCCATTTTAACGTTCAGTTTAAAAAGTACGTGGGCCTTTCCCCCATGACCTACCGGAAAAAGTATACCCTTCCGGACACGGAGGAAACGGAATAAAAAGGACGAAAGGAGGCTGTCATGAAAGAAAAGGGGACATCGGCTCATTTTGTTACCATGCATTATGTCGACCGCTATTACCACTCCCATCATTCTCAGCTTCTCCATCGTCACAGTGAGCTGGAGTTGTTTTACGTAATAAACGGCACCGGCCGCTATATGGTAAACGGAAGGACCTGGGCTATTCAAAAGGGAAATCTTGTCATCTGTGCCTCCGGAATTCTCCATGGAGAGGAACCCTTTTCCGACAACGATATGGAAACCTACTGCTGCGTCCTGAAAGACCTTCAGTTTCACCCCATGACGGAAAAAGATTTTTTTACGCTGATTCAACATCCCGTTTTATATTTTCCCCCGGGAGACGAACGCCTGGGATTTGAACATCTTCTTCTTTCCCTGGCGTCTTTTGGAAAGCATTTGCCGGACTCAGCCAGTCTCTGCGGCCGGATATCGGAGATTCTCCTGGATATCGTCCTCCAAAAGCTGGCCAGACGTCACCGGCAGGATACCCTTCTCCACCGGAATGTGGACGATTTCATCGACACGGTCATCCAATATCTGGAGAACAATTACAAAACATCCATTACCCTGAAAGATCTTGGAGAAAGGTTTCATATCAGCCAGTCCTACTTGTCCCATATTTTCAAAGAACAGACCGGTTATTCTCCTATTAAATATGCATCCCAGCTCAAAATAGGAGAAGCCCAGAGCCTTTTAATGAATACTGACCGCTCTGTGGGTTCCATCAGTGAGGAGCTGGGATTTGGAGACAACTGCCATTTCAACGTTATGTTTAAAAAGTATACCAATCTTTCCCCCACTGAATATCGCCGTCATTTCAGAAAAGCACAGCAGGAAAATACATAAGCCTGCTGTGCTTTCTTTAATTTTCCCTAAATACCCCCAAAAATATAACAGAATTTTACTAACACCTTCCTCCGGATTTCGGTAAAATAAAATCCAGAAATAAAACGAGGTGATCTTTATGGGACAAATTAAAATTGGCGCCTGCGACTGGGGACTTCCCGGCGCCGGCCTGTACGCGGCAGCCATCGCCGCTTCCGCAGGGCTGGATGCCCTGTCCCTGCGAATCGGCCTGTACGAGAACGATTATCCTCTTACCTGGCCGCAAATGCAGAAAATTTATTTGGAGGAACAGCAGAAATGCGGTATTGAATACTGCGCCATCGCTCTGAACGACTTTGACAACATCCCCATGCACGCCCGGAAAGGAACCCGGGAGTATGACATTGTATGGGATCTTTTAAAACGGGCCGTCCATACCGCAAAAGCGCTCCATGTTCCCATGATCCAGGTACCGGGTTTTGGCGCCAGCGAGATAAAAACCCCGGAGGATCTGGAGTACAGCGCCGCCGCTTTTCGCTGGCTCTGCGATGCAGCGGGAGAATACGGCATCGATGTCGCCAGTGAAAATCTGATGAATCAGAAGGAGTTCAAGGATCTTTATGAGCGCATAGACCGGAAAAACTTTTATCTCTATTTTGACAGTCAAAATTATCATCTTTTCCGCGGTTATCCTGAGAGGGACATTCTGGATCATCTGTATCCTTACATGTGCGGACAGCTCCATGTCAAAGACGGTTCCGGCGCCATGAGCGGAAGCCTGCTGGGCAAAGGCGATTCCGGTTTCTTCCATACTATGCAGTGGCTGTCCCAGCATAATTACAGCGGATACATTCTCCTGGAAAACTATTACGATCAGATTCCGCTGCGTATGGCCGGAGCAAACCCTTATGAATTGCTTTGGGAGGATGTGAAAATTTTAAAAGAAACGGTGAACAAATACTGGTCATAAAAAGAATGGAAGGAGGGTGTGTCGCCAGACGCCCTCCTTTTTATCCTCTCTTATGCTTTTCTCGTGTTCTTTCTCATATCCAGAGCCACCGCTCCGATGATGATCAGACCTTTGATGATGTTGGTATAGTTATCGTTTACCCCAATCAGCACCAGGCCGTTGTTGATTACTCCAAGGATCAGGATACCGCAAAGTACTCCCGTTACCCGGCAGATACCTCCGGTATGGGAAGTTCCTCCTACCGTTGCCGCTGCGATGGCGTCCAGCTCATAGTTAAGTCCTGAGT
>JBMNRB010000034.1:0-17608 GCA_050944435.1 Ruminococcus sp. | reverse complement strand
GCTCCAGCGAAAAGGGCTTGTATTTACAGGCTCTTTTCTTTTTGAAGACAGGGGGGCTAGAAAATAAATGTTGAAAAGCCAAAAAATGGGCTGGACAAAAATGGGAGAGTGTGGTATTGTATACGTAGTTAGTAAATCCTAACCTTAAAAGACATACAAAAGCCCTAATTTTTTTTATCGAAAAGTTAGCTATAGCTAACTAAAAGGAGACCGGATGAAAGGCAGAAATGAGACGGACCTGTGTATTGCCTGCCAGTGCGGGCCAGTATTGGCGGGGGTGAAGACTTCCAATATTTTTATGGCTAAGGGAATCGGTGAAAATCAACTGATGGAAATATTTTCGGATACGCCCCTTGCCTGCAGAAAAATTTATCAGGATATGTATCTGGTGTACTGGCCGGAAAGAATTCAGAGAGAGATTATGGACAAAAGAATTCAACATTTTTTAAGAAAGTACGGATACCGGGTTTTTTGGACCAATGGGGTTTTGGACAGACTTTGTAAAAGGATGGAGCGTTATAAAAAAGGGTTGGACGTCTTTCCCCATGAACTGGGAATATTTTTAGGATATCCGCTGGAAGATGTACAGGGATTTATCGATAACCGGGGAAAAAATTATCTGTATTGCGGATATTGGAAGGTTTACGGCGATGTGAAAGAAGCGAAGCGGCTTTTTGCCCGTTATCGGATGGCAAAGGCAGCCGTTTTTGCAGCGGTACGGCGGGGGTGGAGCGTTAAAGCTCTGGCTCAGGACGGCTGGATGGAATCATATGGAAGACTGGGAGTCGGGAATTTCCGATGACCGTCATATAGAAAAAACATACAGGAGGATTCAGCATGGATGAGATTATTGTAGTTTACTGGAGCGGCGGAGGCAATACAGAAATGATGGCCAAAGCCGTGGGAAAAGGAATCGAACAGGCAGGAAAAAAAGCTAGAGTGGTTTTTGTGGATGATATTCAGCCGGATGAACTGAAAGGAGTTTCTGTTTTTGCCATGGGCTGCCCGGCCATGGGGGATGAAGTGCTGGAAGAAGGCTCTATGGAACCTTTTGTGGAGGCGGTGGAAGGATTTGCCGGCGGAAAAACAGTGGCGCTGTTCGGCTCCTATGATTGGGGAGACGGAGCCTGGATGCGGGACTGGGAGAGCAGAATGAGGGATGCCGGCGCATTCCTCCTGAAGGATGAAGGGCTGATTGTAAACAATGAACCCGATGAGAAAGGACTGGCATCCTGCGAGGAGCTGGGAAGACAGTTGGCACAGCGGTAATAAAAAGAGCGCCCAGGCCGGATCAAAGGGATCCGGCGGCGCCAAAAGGAGGCATATATGAGCATCGTGATTGTGGGAGGACATGACCGGATGGTCTGTCAGTATAAAAAAATTTGTAAAAAATATAATTGTAAAGCAAAAGTGTTTACACAGATGTCAGCGGACCTGAAAAAGCAGATGGGAAGGCCGGATATGTTTGTTCTGTTTACAAACACGGTGTCTCATAAAATGGTAAAATGTGCGTTGGACGAAGCAAAGCGGACGAAAGCCAGGGTAGTCAGATCCCATTCCAGCAGCGGCGCGGCTTTGTCGGAAATTCTGGAAAACTGTCATGAATCCTGAAGGAATACATGAAATATAACTAAAATTTACACAAATTTTTCTTTTCCTTGACATGACCGTGGTCTGCATTATACCATAGGAATGTAGGCTATAAGGAGACAAAGGAGAAAAAAGAAAAATGAGCGTAACTGATTTATTAGGATTGCTGGGAGGTTTGGCGCTGTTTCTGTACGGTATGCAGATGATGGGCAACGGTCTGGAGGCTGCAGCCGGAGACCGTATGAAACAGATATTGGAAAAGCTTACGGCCAATCGATTTCTTGGCGTAGTCGTCGGAGCCGCTATCACGGCAGTGATTCAGTCATCTTCTGCTACCACAGTTATGGTGGTTGGATTTGTTAATTCGGGAATGATGACATTAAGACAGGCTGTCTGGATTATCATGGGAGCCAACATTGGTACGACGATTACCGGACAGCTGATTGCATTGGATGTGGGAGCTATTGCACCGCTGTTTGCCTTTGCCGGCGTTGCCATGGTACTGTTCATCAAATCTCAGAAGAAAGCCCATGATATCGGACAGATTTTGGCGGGTTTGGGTATTCTGTTTATCGGTATGAATATGATGAGCGACTCTATGCTGCCGCTGAGGGAATCAGAACAGTTTATCTCCCTGATGACCACATTCTCCAATCCGATCATCGGTATTTTGGTTGGAGCAGTTTTTACTGCATTAATTCAGTCATCTTCTGCATCTGTCGGTATCCTTCAGGCTTTGGCGTCCAGCGGTCTGATTGGACTTTCTGATGCTGTCTTCGTACTGTTTGGACAGAATATCGGAACGTGTATCACAGCGGTACTGGCCTCCATTGGTACGAACCGGAAAGCAAAACAGACAACAGTAATCCATCTGTCCTTTAATATTATTGGAACGATTATTTTTACGACCGTCTGCATTTTGACACCGCTTACGACTCTTGTGGAATCCTTTACCCCCGGAAGTCCGGCAGCGCAGATCGCCAACATGCATACACTGTTTAATATTGTGACGACACTGATCCTGCTGCCTTTCGGCGGAGCGCTGGCATCTTTTGCTGAAAAGATTCTTCCGGCAGGAAAAGAGGCAAGGGAAGAAGAAGAAGAGATGACGCTCAAGTATTTGAAACCAATCCAGTCAGGTAAAGTCAGGCTGGGAGCCACGGCGATCCATCTGGGACAGCTGAAACAGGAAATTTCCAGAATGATGGACATGGCAAGAAAGAATGTGGAGACAGGTTTCGACGCCATATTGACCGGAGATCTGGAGTTGATGGAGCAGGAGAAGAAACGGGAAGAATATATTGATTTCCTGAACAAGGAAATATCCCAGTATATATCCAAGACCTTCACGAGAGAAAAAAATGCGCGAAATTTCGAAGCGGTGGAAGAGTATTTCCTGATTACAGGAAATGTGGAACGAATTGGCGACCATGCCGACAACATCTGCGGATATGTAAAAGTGGCCAAGGATCATAAAGTCCAGTTTTCTGAGGAGGCAGTTGCTGAAATTCAGAAGATGAAAGACCTCAGTCTGAAAGCTTTAGACAGTTTAAGCACTGGAGAAAACGGCACGCCGGAGTGGCTGTCGGAGATTGCGGCGATGGAACAGAAGATGGACGATATGACGGAGCGTTACCGCCGCAGACATCTGGAACGTATGAAAGAAGGACTGTGTTCGGAAGAAGCCTGTATCCTTTATTCCGAGATGCTGACGGACTTTGAACGAATCGGCGACCATATTCTGAACATCGCCCAGGCAGATGTGAAGATTCCCAGAGAAAATTAGGAATTTTTCCCTCTGTTTTTACTGCGGACGCTTTGCACAATATAGAAAATACTCAGTGCAAAAATGATGAGCAGAATCAGAGCGGCGCAGTTAAAGAAGAACTGTTCCGGCAGAATCCGGATGATTTCATCTGTATTCGGATCAAAAATCCAGTTGGATTTTCCGGGGAAAAAGGCAGTATGAAAGGCCACAAACATAGTGTCAAAAGAAAAAATTCCCCAGAGGCCGATAAAGGCGAACAACAAAATATTAAAAATTCCTGTGTAGAAAAAAGGACTTTGTCCATGGAAACGATGAATCCTGATCTTTTTGAAGCGCCAGAGCAAAAAAAGGAGAAGGATGATTCCCAACGACAGAAAGAGTACGGCAAAGTCCAGATGGAATAAAAACAGGCAGTCTTCAAAATGGCTTTTTCCAGAAGGAGACCAAGCCAGACTGCCGGTGCCGAAGGGCTGGCCTTTCAGCAGATAATCCATCAGTTCATCATAGGCAGCACGAATGGTTTCCCTGCTGAATCCGGTGGTTTCCTCCAGATTCAGCAGGGAAATTTGCATATAATAAAAAGGCCGGCAGACGATGGGGACGGCAAAGCCAAAAGTTAAAGTGGCAAAAAATCCTGCAATGGACAGGAGTATGGAATAGATACGTGATGTCATGACAGACAGCTCCTTTCTTTTTTTGAAAAAATGGACAAGGTAATCAAAACCTGGGAAGGCAGGTAAAAGGCCCACATGGCAATGGAAACGAAGGCCTTCAGCCACAGAATATGGATATCCAGATTAAAAAGCCCTACGCAGATATCACAGCCGATAAAGAGGAAAAGCCCCGTGGTAAACAGCCCTCTTCCGGAACAGCGGAAACTTTTAAAGGCGTTGAAAACCAAATTGCAGAAATAAAAAGCGGCCAGAGCGTTTAACAAACTTTGCTGATGAAAAAGCCAAAGCAGAAAAATCAGAGCGCTGGGCAGGCCTATGCGCAGGCCAAGCTCCCATGGCGGGCACTTTTTTTCCGGGAGGGACAGCTTCAGACAGTAGAGAAGCTGAACGAGACAGAAGATAAACAACCCTGTTGTGTAATGGCGGTTTAAAACCAGAAGAAAAAGATCGGCTGCGGCAGTAAGGAGAAGAGCCCAAGCGGTCAGATAACCGCTCCATGTGGAGGCCAGAGAAAACCCTATGCAGACGCACAGCAGAATGCCGGCGTATTTCAGCCAGGTGGTGGTAAATCCGCCCATCAAATCCAGAGTCAGAAAGAGAATGTACAGGATGGACTCTGCAATGATAAATAATCTTATACGGTGAGACATAGAGTATTCCTTTCATAGGTGCGCAGCCAGCCGTCTCAATGCATCCTCATAAATGGCGGAGGCCAGCATGAGACGGTCGACGGCAATATATTCGTCCGCCTGATGACATAAATCCGGATCCCCGGGAAAGATGGCGCCAAAGGCAGCCGTATTGGGAATGGCTCTGGCATAGGTGGCCCCGGCGCTGATCAAAGGAACAGAAGTTTTATCCTGCGTGTGCTGCTGATAAACGTTAAGCAAGGTACGTATCAGGGGATCCTCCCGTTTAAAATAAAGGGGAGGCTGATCCTCCAAAAGGGTAAGGGACAGGCCGAAACTGCAGACAGCCTGGTTCAGCGTTTCCATGATATCGGCAGAGGAAACCGTTACCGGGTAGCGCAGATTAAGGATCAGAGAAAGTCTTCCCTCTTTCAGGGAGATTACGCCCGGATTGACGATCAGAGGACCGGAGACGGAATCAGAAAAAACCTTTCCCAGTCTTTCGCCATGAAAATCGAATCCCAGGCGGCTGTTGTAAAAAGTGAGAAAATTTTTCAGAGGAGAGGGTTCCCACAACATATTTTCCAGAAGAGCGCAGGCAAGAGAAACAGCGTTTATCCCATTTTCCGGCGCAGAACCGTGAGCGGATTTCCCACGGATTATTATCTGCAGTTTTGTATTGTGCCAGGAGTGCTGAAGGTCGTATTCCGGATGGAAAGAGAGAAATCTTTCCAGACGTTGGGATAGGGCTTCTTTCTGATTTTGGCACTCTAAAGTGAAGCGGGCGGTGTCCGGCACCATGTTGGGGGCAGCGCCGCCCTGGAATTCTATTAATCGGACGGAAGAAGAATCCGGCTGCATCTTTGCATGAATTTCACAGAATAAAAGCCCCATTTCCCCATGAATTACAGGAAAATCTCCATCCGGTGTGAAACCCAGACAGGGAGCGTTTTCATGTTCCAGATAATAATTCATACCCAGGCCGTCGGTCTCTTCATCACATCCAAGAATCAGGCGGATAGTCCGTCGGGGACGAAAGCCGGATTCTTTTAATCTTTTCATGGCATAATAGGCGGCGATCAGGGGGCCTTTATCATCCAAAGCTCCCCTTCCATATAACCGTCCATCCTTTACTTCGGGAGAAAAGGGCGGAACTGTCCATTTGGATAAATCTCCAGGAGGCACCACATCCAGATGAGCGGAAACGGCCACAATCTCGTCAGTCTGTCCGGGAAATTCGATATGACCGCCGTAATGGTCGGTATTTTTTATGGAAAAACCGTCCCGGGTCCCAATTTCCAGCAGATAAAGAAGAGCGTCATCTATGGCGGCGCCGAAGGGAGCGTTTTCCTTTGGCGCGGTCAGATAACTGGGAATTGCAATCAACTCTTTTAATCTGTGAATCATTTCATCTTTTAAATCCATAGAAATTTTCCTTTTCTTTGCTGTTAAAGTATTCCAATTCTGATCCCTTATATTGTATCACGAAAGATATGCATTGCAAGGGAAAGAGAGAGCTGATAAAATGAAACAGGAAGGAGGAGCGTATGATAAAGAAAATAATCGTATATCTAATCGGCCTGTTTTTAATGGCTTTTGGGGTTTCGGCTTCTGTCTGGTCTGATCTGGGAGTTTCTCCCATTGATACGATTCCCTATGTGGTAAGCCAGATTTTTCAGACAGATCTTGGAATCTGCACGACAGTGGTATTTGCGGTGTATATTCTGCTGCAGTTTCTGCTTTTGGGGAAACGGTTTCCTGTTAAAAATGTTCTTCAGATCATCGTGGCTACAGTGCAGGGAAGTTTTATCAGCCTTACCACCAGAATCTTTGACCGGTGGATGCCGGAGTGTACCAATTATGGAATGCAGCTTTTCTTTTTGCTGATCAGCATGGCTTTTCTGGGGTTTGGAATTTTTCTTTACATAGAAACAGAGATTATTTCCATGCCGGCGGAAGGGGTGGCCCAGGCGTTGGAAATCAGAACAGGAAAAACCATGTCCACGATGAAAATCTGTTTTGACTGGTTTGTGGTGCTGGTTTCCCTGATCCTCTCCCTTTGTTTCCTGAAAGAAGTGAGGGGGATTCGGGAAGGTACGCTGATCGCGGCTTTTGGCGTGGGGCTTTTTATTAAACTCTATACCCGTCTTTTTCAGAAGAGTCTCCGCAGATTTTTGGGAAAAGAGTCTTCCTGAAAAAGGAGCCTGAAACTTATGGAAAAAAGATGGAAAGTACAGGCGGAACGGGAAGTCATTCTGAAAGATTTTTTGCGGAAGGAAATGGGATTGACCAAGCGGCAGATCAGCCAGGCTAAATTTCGCAAGGAGGGCATTCGCGTCAACGGTCAGAGGGCAAAAGTAAACCGGCTTCTGAATGCGGGAGATGAGGTGGATGTACTGCTGGAGGAAGAGGGGAATGTTTCCCATATTCCTCTATGGAAAAAAAGTCCAAGAATTCTGTATGAAGATGGGGATCTGCTGATTATTGACAAACCGGCGGGTATGGTTTCTCATCCGGCTCACGGTCATTATTGCGACACGGCAGCGAATATGGCGGCCGCTTATCTGGAAGGGAAAGGACAAAAAGGCGTCATCCGGCCGGTGGGAAGACTGGATAAAGATACGTCTGGCATTTTGGTTTTTGCGAAAAACCAGGCGGCAGCAGCAAGGGTGACCAAACAGAGAGAGAAGGGAATCTGTGAAAAAGAGTATCTGGCGCTGGTGTCCGGAAAAATGACGAAGCCCTCCGGAAGTATCTGTATGCCTCTGCGGAAAGTTCCAGGAGAACTGATGAGAATGGAGGTCTGCGAAAAGGGAGGCATGACTGCGGTGACACATTTTCAGGTGCTGGAGGAAAGAGATGATGCGTCCCTGTTGTCTGTGAAAATAGAAACGGGGAGGACCCATCAGATCCGTGTGCATATGGCGTGGATGGGCCATCCGCTTTTGGGAGACCGGCTGTACGGCAATGATGATAACGTGAGGGAAAGAGCGGCGCTTCATGCATGGAAACTTACCCTGCGGCAGCCTTTTACCGGCGAAAAGATCCAGTTGGAGACGGAGGTGCCGGCCGATATGAATTTGTGTTAAAAGCAGATTGAAATGTGTAAAGCAAAGTGTCATAATAATGTCAGAAAGTTTGTTGACAGGAGGGATTGATATGACCATCGATGAAGTAATGGAAGTGCTGGAAATGCAGGAGGAGATCCTTCAGTTTTCCCATTTTACCAATGCAGATGCATGGACGTTGGGAAATATGCTGGTGGCGGAAGCCCAGCGGCGGGGTGCATCTCCTATGATCAGTATCCGGCTGAATAATGGATTTATCGTGTTTCAATACGGTTTTGACGGAACCAATCTCTGCAATGAGAACTGGGTTTCAAGAAAACAGAAAACGGTGATGGCAACAGAAAAAAGCAGCCTCCACCTGGCCATGGCGCTTCGGCGGACAGGGGAGACGCTGGAAGATATGTTTCTGGATCCGAAGGAATACGCAGCCAGCGGCGGTGGATTCCCCATACGAATCGAAGAGGTGGGAGTGATTGGATCTATTCTTGTTTCCGGCATGGACCCGGTATCCGATCATGATCTGATTATCAAAGCCGTCAGCAAATATCTTCATGTTGACGAGGTGCCCAGAATCAGAGCGGTTTAACCGGCAAAGACAGGGAATCGCCGTTGCAGGAAATATGGTTTGTCTGCAGGAATTTTTCCATATCGTCAGCCGGAGGGCACTGAAAAAACATGGATTCTCCGGTGATCGGATGGGAAAAGGCCAGGGAATAGGAATGCAGCGCCTGGCGGGGAAAATCATTGTTTTCCGGATGATAGAGAAAATCACCCAGCAGGGGATGGCCTATGTATTTCATATGAACGCGGATCTGGTGGGTGCGTCCTGTGTCAAGCTGCAGCTTTACCAGTGCGGCGCGGTCAGAAAAACTCAGTACCCGGTAGTGGGTAATTGCCGGATCGCCCGCTGCATCCACCCGACGTTCCAAAATGGAATGGGGAGATCGGCCGATGGGCGCTGAGACAGTCCCAGTTTTGGGGAATGGACATCCCTGCACAATAGCCAGGTATGTGCGATGGATTCGGCGCTCTTTCATGGCTTTTGACAATATGGCGCCGCTGAGCATATGTTTTGCCAGTATAAGCAGTCCGGAGGTGTCCCGGTCTATACGATTAATACAGCGGAATACATAAGGCACATTCTGCTGATGAAAGTACCAGGCTACGCCGTTGGCAAGAGTGCTGCTGTAATTGCCGTGGGAAGGATGGACGGCCATGTCGGCCGGTTTGTTCACTACCATGATGTCTTCATCTTCATATACGATGGAAAAAGGAAGCTTTACCGGCTGGATATGTTCGGAAGCTTCTTTTTCAATAATCCGGATGGTCAGCATGGTTCCTGCCTTCAGCATCTGTGAAGTAAATACGGGGATGTCATCGATGCAGATTCCACGGTCCGTCTGCTTTAAATGGGTGAGAATATGACGGGAATATCCCTGATTTTTAAGAAAGAGGCCCACAGTGACTCCGGCCTCTGCCTGTGTAATCGGATAATGTATTGTTCTGTTCATATTTTTATTATATCGAAGCCTGTCCATAAGTCAATCAAATGGAAAAAATCAGAAATCTTTAAGTATACAGAAAGAAAAAACTGTGCTAAAATATTGACTATACAGGAGAAAGGATGGATATTTACATGAGCCAGAAAAAGTACGTAGCCTATGTAGGGACTTATACACATGGAAGCAGTATCGGTATTCATCTCTATGATGTAGATGTGGAAGAAGGTATATTACAGGAGAGAAAAGTGGTTCCGGTGAATAATTCTTCCTATCTGGCGCGTTCAAAAAGCGGGAAATATCTGTACTCTATCGCGGACGAAGGAGTGGCAGTATTTGCAATTCAGCCGGATGGAGATCTGGAATATATCAACAGAGTAGATATCGGAGGTATGCGGGGATGCTACCTTTCCGTGGATGAAACGGGAAAATATCTGTTCGTGGCCGGCTATCATGACGGAAAAGTCACTGTGGTGCACACGCACAGAGACGGCCGTCTGGGCAGTGTGATGGACGGCGTTTTCCATAAAGGAATCGGAAGCGTGGCGGAGCGTAGTTTCCGGCCCCATGTCAGCTGTGTGCTGCCCACACCGGATAATAATTATCTTTGTGCTGTGGACAACGGAATTGATCAGGTAAAGATTTACCGTTTGGATAAAAGACGCCATAAACTTCATCTGGAGGATATTATCCGCTGCCGGAGAGAGTCGGGGCCAAGAGAGATGAAATTCAGCAAAAGCGGCAAATATGCATATCTGATTTATGAATTGAGCAACGATATTGATGTTTTTTCCTATGAGGATGGCCCCAAGGGCCCCATTTTTGAAAAAGTGCAGAACATCAGTATTTTAGATACAGAGCTGGATCCTATGCATGATGCGGCGGAAACTCTGGCTATGTCGCCGGATGGGAAATATCTTTTTGCTTCTACGGCAGGAGATAATTCCATCACGATGTTTTCTATCAATCAGGAAAACGGTCTTCTTGAGCGGAAATTTTCTCTCCCCATCAGTGGAGAATACCCGAAAAGCATGCGGCTGTTTCCGGACGGAAAGCATATAGCCATTGTAAACCACGAGTCCAGCAGTATTACCACATTTACCATTGATTACGAAAAAAATGTGCTGATGATGAAGGGAAAACCCATGAAGGTAGATACGCCCAACTGCATTTTAATTGAAGAAGTGGGGCCGGAGAATATAATCTGAGATGTAATGAGATGAGAATTATCCCCCGCATCCGTCATTGTCTGACAGATGCGGGGGATATTCATGTAATGGATGTGCCTGGGACTTGAAAAAAATTTCTTGTATACTATTTCCAGATTTTTATGAGATTTTCCATTCTGGCGCCCATACCGCCAAGAAGGGCATCGATGAGAGTCAGTGCCGTCATGGATTCCACCACCACCACTGCCCTGGGGACGATAACCGGATCGTGGCGTCCCTTTATACGGACTTTTATGTTCTCCCCGTCTTTATTGACGGTGTCCTGCAGGGAAGAGATGGAGGCCGTTGGCTTAACGTAAGCACGGAGAATCAGGTCGCTTCCGTCGCTGATTCCGCCCAGGATACCGCCGGCATGATTGGTGGTTTTTCTGATTACTCCTTCGTTATCGCAGCAGAAAGTGTCGTTGTTGGAGGAACCGTTGGCGGCGGCAGCGGCCGTGCCGTCTCCGATTTCCACCGCCTTGACGGCGCCAATGGAAAAAATCGCCTTTCCCAGCAGGGCGTCAAGTTTGTTAAAGACGGGATCCCCCACTCCGGCGGGAAGACCTTTGACGATGCATTCGATGACGCCGCCGGCGGAATCCTGATTTGCCATGCATTCTTTTAAATAGGCCTGAGCTTTTTCTGATGCGGAGCTGTCCGCCATATAAAGGGGGTCCGTATTGATGTGGGCAGGATCAAAAACCTCCGCCTGTACAGGGCCGATGGATTTGGTGTAGGTACAGAGAGTAATGCCCAGTTCATTCAATATTTTTGATGCGATGGCGCCGGCAGCTACCCGCCCTATCGTTTCCCGGCCGGAAGAGCGTCCGCCGCCTCTGTAATCCCGAAAGCCATACTTCTGATCAAAGGTATAGTCAGCGTGGCCGGGGCGGTAATAGCCGGCGATTTCACTGTAGTCCCGGGAACGCTGATCGGTATTTCGTACCAGCAAAGAGATGGGAGTTCCCGTGGTTTTCCCTTCAAAAATGCCGGACAGAATCTCTACCTCATCCTTTTCCATGCGCGCTGTGGTGTAACGGTTCTGTCCGGGTTTTCTGCGGTCCAGGAATTTCTGAATATCTGATTCCGACAAAGGAAGTCCCGCCGGGCATCCGTCCACCACTGCGCCGACTCCCTTTCCGTGGGATTCGCCCCAGGTGGTGACGGTGAAAATGGTTCCAATTGTTGATCCAGCCATGATATATTTCCTTTCTTAACGTTCATTTGCTTTTTTTTGAGTATAGCACAGGAACGCGGGGAAAGTCTACGGGAAGATTCCCCAGGAAGAATTGACAAAGGGTCAGGCACATCGTATAATGAATCTGAATTTTCCAAAAGATGAGCGCAAAATGAGAAGGAAAAGGAGATTCTATGAAGCTGATAAACAAAATGGAACGGAAGTTTGGAAAATATGCCATTTCAAACCTGACCATGTATATAATTATCACGTATGTGGTAGGATATCTTCTGGCATATCTGGCGCCCAATGTGCTGTCTTATTTATATCTGGAGCCGGTGTTTATCCTGCGGGGTCAGGTTTGGCGGATTGTAAGCTGGCTGCTGATTCCCCCTGGTTCCCTTGACATTTTTACGATTATTATGCTGTTTTTCTATTACTCCATTGGTACCACACTGGAGCGTACCTGGGGAGCCTTTCGGTATAATCTTTATATTTTTGGCGGTATTGTGCTGTCTATCATAGGAGCGTTCCTCCTTTATTTTATTTTAAGACTTACAGGTTCCAGCGGTATTTTGATCCTGGAGGGAGGAGCTTTCAGCACCTATTTTATTTCCATGTCCATATTTCTGGGATTTGCAGCAGAATATCCCAATATGCAGGTGCTGCTTTACTTTATCATTCCGCTGAAAATCAAATGGCTTGCCCTGGTGGATATCGTCTATCTGGTGTGGCAGATGGCAGAAAGCGGCTGGGTAACCAGAGCTGCGATCATCTGCAGTTTGATGAACTTTATCATTTTCTTCTTTGCGTCCAGAAACATGTCCCGGGTGAATCCCCGACAGTTGAAAAGAAGGAGGACGTATATGAAGGCGGTGAACCAAAGTTCCTCCTCCGGCCGAGTAACGAAGCATAAATGCGCCATTTGCGGGAGAACAGAATTGGACGGAGACAACCTGGAATTTCGGTTCTGTTCCAAATGTAAAGGAAATTATGAATACTGTCAGGATCACCTGTTTACCCATAAGCATGTACAATAAGCAGTAATCAGTAAGAGAAAGAAGGAGTTAGTGTCGTATGAAAAAAACGAAGATTGTCTGTACCATGGGACCGAATACTGATAATCCGGAGATAATGAAGCAGCTGATTGAAGGGGGCATGGATATTGCCCGGTTTAATTTCTCCCATGGAACTCATGAGGAGCAGAAAGCGAGAATGGATCTGTTAAAAGAGATGCGTTCCAAGATGAAAAAACCCATTGCCATTTTGCTGGACACGAAGGGGCCGGAGATTCGCACAGGTCTTCTGGAAGGCGGTCAGAAAGTAATATTGAAGGAAGGAGAAACCTTCGTTTTAACGACAGAAAAGATCGTGGGCAATGAAAAGCGCTGCAGTCAGACATATTCCGGGCTGCCTAAGGATGTGAGAATCGGCGGAAGAATTCTCATTGATGACGGGCTGATTGAGTTAAAGGTGGTTTCCAAGACGGACACGGATATCACCTGCGTGGTGCAAAACGGCGGAGAGCTGGGGCAGCAAAAGGGAGTTAATGTCCCGGACACCTGTATTGGCCTTCCCAACATTACGGCCCAGGATAAAAAAGACATTCTTTTTGGAATAGAGCAGGGAGTGGACTTTATTGCCGCGTCCTTTGTGAGAAATGCAGATGCCATCAAGGAAATCCGCAGCCTTTTAAAGAACAACGGCGGTGATCATATTGATATCATCGCTAAAATCGAAAGCAAAGAGGGTGTGGATAATATAGACCGGATCATCCAGCAGGCAGATGGAATCATGGTTGCAAGGGGAGATCTGGGCGTGGAGATTTCGGCCTGGGAAGTTCCGCATATTCAAAAGGAAATTATCCGGAAATGCAACCTGCGGTATAAACCGGTGATTACGGCCACACAGATGCTGGATTCTATGATCAGGAATCCCCGGCCTACCCGGGCGGAAGTGACAGATGTGGCCAATGCCATATATGACGGCACCGATGCGCTCATGCTTTCCGGTGAGACGGCAGTGGGCAAATATCCGGTGGAGGCGTTACATATGATGGTAGAAATCGCCAATTCATCGGAGCCCTACCTGAATTATGAACGTTTCCTGGACTACAGGGCGCTGCGGGGACACAGCAATGTTTCCAGTACAGTGGGAATTTCGGCGGTGCAGGCCAGCATTTTCCTTCATGCAAAATGTATCATTACGCCTACGGTTTCCGGCCAGACGGCCAGATTGATTTCCAATTTCCGGCCCAAGGTGCCGATCTATGCAGTGACTCCCAATGCCTGGGCCCAGAGGAAAATGCAGATTTACTGGGGCATTACTCCCCTTGGCGGATATGAAGAAGATTCGACGGAGAACATTATTTCTCATGCAATGTACGTTGTAAAACGGGAAAAATATATAGCGTCAGGCGATATGGTTGTATTTACGGCGGGAGACCCGGCTACCAATATTGTATCCGGCGAGGGCGCCGTGACCAATATGCTTCATATTGTTCAATGCGACTAAAAGATCACCAATGAGGAGGAGAAGACTGAAATGATAAAAAAACCTTTTGTGACAAAGGAAAAACTGGAGGAGATTAAGAAGGAGATTCCCACTCCTTTTCACCTCTATGACGAAAAGGGAATCCGGGAAAATGCAAAGGCATTGAAGGAGGCTTTTTCCTGGAATAAAGGATACAGAGAATATTTTGCTGTAAAAGCGTGCCCCAATCCTTTTCTGATGGAAATTTTGCAGGAATACGGATGCGGGTGCGACTGTTCTTCCAAAACGGAATTGATGCTTTCCAAAGCCATCGGATGCAGTGGGGAAGACGTTATGTTTTCATCCAACGATACACCGGCGGAGGATTATCAATATGCCCAGGAAATCGGAGCGACCATTAATCTGGACGACATCACCCATATTGATTTCCTTGAGAAAACGCTGGGGTATATTCCGAAAAGGATCAGCTGCCGTTATAATCCGGGAGGATTGTTTAAAATCAGCAACGATATCATGGACAATCCGGGAGATGCAAAATACGGGATGACCACGGAGCAGATTTTTGAGGCTTTTCGGATTTTGAAAGCCAAAGGCGTGGAAGAGTTTGGAATCCATGCATTTCTGGCCAGCAATACGGTAACCAATGATTACTATCCCATGCTGGCGAAGGTACTTTTCGAGATGGCGGTAAAGCTGGAAAAAGAAACCGGCGCCGATATTAAATTTATTAATCTGTCGGGAGGAATCGGGATTCCTTACCGTCCGGATCAGGAACCCAACGATATCCGCGTCATCGGCGAAGGGGTAAGAAAGGTTTATGAAGAAATTCTGACGCCGGCGGGAATGGGCGACGTGGCCATTTATACAGAGCTGGGACGTTTCATGACCGGACCCTACGGCTGTCTGGTTACAGAGGTAATCCATGAAAAACACACCCATAAAGAGTATATCGGATGCGATGCATGCGCCGTAAATCTGATGCGGCCTGCCATGTATGGCGCGTATCATCATATCACGGTGATGGGAAAGGAAGAGAAACCCTGTGATCATATGTACGATGTGACCGGATCCCTCTGCGAGAATAACGATAAATTTGCCATTGACCGGATGCTGCCAAAGGTTGATGTGGGAGATCTTCTGGTTATCCATGATACCGGCGCCCATGGCTTTTCCATGGGATATAATTACAATGGAAAACTGAAATCAGCGGAGGTTTTGCTGAAAGAAGACGGAAGCTTTAAGATGATTCGAAGGGCGGAGACGCCGAAGGATTATTTTGCCACCTTTGACTGCTTCCCTGTTTACAAGAAGATTTTTGAAGAGTAAAAGAAAGAGCTGCCCCTTCCTGGGGAGATGGATGAAATCTCCTCAGAAAGGGGCGATAATGGGAGAGACTGGGGACATTGATCTGCCCAAGTGAAAAATGTGAAAAATTATATTAAAAAAAACTTTACAAATGATTTATTATTTGCTATAATCAAAAACGTTCCGAAAGCGGGGTATGGCGTAGCTTGGTAGCGCGCACGGCTGGGGGCCGTGAGGTCGCAGGTTCAAATCCTGTTGCCCCGATCACGAAAAAAGAGATCTGTTAACAGGTCTCTTTTTTTGTTTCACAGGGGTGAAAAAAATAAAAAACAAAATTTTTTTCATTTTTTTGATGACTTTTTTGGATTTTTATGTATAATATCTATTTAGTGACACGTGTTAATGAGTTTAGGAGGTTATTTTATTATGGCGAATATTGATTTAAGCAAGTATGGAATTACCGGAACTACGGAAATCGTGCATAACCCATCATATGAGGTACTCTTTGAGGAGGAGACCAAACCTGAACTGGAAGGTTTTGAGAAAGGTCAGGTAAGCGAACTTGGTGCCGTTAATGTAATGACCGGTATCTATACTGGCCGTTCACCGAAAGATAAATTTATCGTTATGGATGAAAATTCTAAGGATACAGTATGGTGGACTTCCGATGAGTATAAAAATGACAACCATCCTGCGTCTGAAGAGACATGGAAAGTGGTTAAGGACATTGCGCTGAAAGAGCTTTCCAACAAAAGACTTTTTGTAGTAGACGCTTTCTGCGGTGCCAATGCAGATACCCGTATGGCGGTACGTTTTATCGTTGAGGTTGCATGGCAGGCTCATTTCATTAAAAATATGTTTATCCAGCCTACAGAGGAAGAGCTTGAAAACTTCGAGCCGGACTTTGTATGCTACAATGCTTCCAAAGCCAAAGTTGAAAACTATAAAGAGCTTGGTCTGAATTCTGAGACAGCAGTTGTGTTCAACATTTCCAGCCGCGAGCAGGTTATCCTCAACACATGGTACGGCGGAGAGATGAAGAAAGGTATGTTCTCCATGATGAACTACTATCTGCCGCTTAAAGGCATCGCTTCCATGCACTGCTCTGCCAATACAGACCTGAATGGCGAAAATACAGCTATTTTCTTTGGACTTTCCGGAACAGGAAAAACAACGCTGTCTACGGATCCGAAGAGACTTCTGATCGGTGATGACGAGCATGGCTGGGATGATGACGGTATCTTCAATTTTGAAGGCGGCTGCTATGCAAAAGTTATTAACCTGGACAAAGAGTCAGAGCCGGATATTTACAATGCGATCAAACGCAACGCTCTTCTTGAGAACGTAACCCTTGACGCAGACGGAAAGATTGACTTTAATGATAAGAGCGTGACAGAGAATACACGTGTATCTTATCCCATTGATCATATTCAGAATATCGTACGTCCTGTTTCCGCAGCGCCAGCGGCAAAAGAAGTTATTTTCCTTTCTGCAGATGCCTTCGGCGTACTGCCTCCCGTATCTATTCTGACTCCGGAACAGACACAGTACTACTTCCTGTCAGGATTTACAGCAAAGCTTGCCGGTACAGAGAGAGGAATTACCGAGCCTACTCCGACCTTCTCCGCATGCTTTGGACAGGCATTCCTGGAGCTGCATCCGACGAAATATGCGGAAGAGCTGGTTAAGAGAATGCAGCAGAGCGGCGCAAAAGCATACCTGGTTAACACAGGATGGAATGGAACTGGAAAGAGAATTTCTATCAAAGATACCCGCGGCATTATCGATGCTATTTTGAACGGCGACGTTCTGAAAGTACCGACCAAGAAGATTCCGATTTTCGGATTTGAGGTTCCCACAGAACTTCCGGGCGTTGATACAAATATTCTTGACCCGCGCAATACTTATGGAGATGCTGCTGAATGGGATGCAAAAGCAAAAGATTTGGCAGAGAGATTCATCAAAAACTTTGTGAAATATCAGGGCAATGAAGCTGGAAAAGCTCTTGTTGCAGCTGGTCCTCAGTTATAAGAAGCATTTACCGGGAGCGGCCTGTGCCGCGCCCGGTTTTTATTATGGGTCGGATAGACCCAGTTGAGTGCGTTGGAGTTTCTTGGTAAAGAAACGGAAACGTGCGAAATATAAACCACCCGCTATGCGGGTGCGCGGTGTTTGTTCCACAAAAAAATCACCT
>JBMNRB010000033.1:0-19514 GCA_050944435.1 Ruminococcus sp. | reverse complement strand
ACATCCAGCTTCCTTCAGATTTGCAGTCACCTGCAACACCCTTGCCTTCGGCTATATCCTTCCCACTACCGGGCGGATTTGGGACTTTCACCCTTAAGAAACGTGCGCCGCCAGGCGCACACAAAAATCCCCCTCTCCCGACACTCCGCCGGGAAAGGGGGATAAAATTCTGCTCAAATATGTTATGAAAGCTCTTAATACAGCTTCGCACCTGCCGGAATCCTGGCATCCACCATCAGAAGATTCAACCCTTCTTTTCCATCTTCTTCATGTACCGCGGAAATCAGCATACCGCAGGAATCAATACCCATCATCTTCCTGGGCGGCAGATTTACGATTGCAATACAGGTCTTTCCGATCAGTTCTTCCGGCTCGTAATACTCGTGAATACCGCTTAAAATCGTACGATCTGTGCCGCTTCCGTCGTCCAGGGTAAACTGCAGAAGCTTCTTGGACTTGGGCACCGCCGTACAGTCTTTTACTTTCACCGCGCGAAAATCTGATTTGCTGAAAGTATCAAAATCAACCATCTCCTCAAAGAACGGCTCAACCTTTACCTTTGAAAAATCAATCTTTTCCGCCGGTTTTTCTGCGGCTTTTTCAGCCTTGACTTCGCCCTTCTTAGCGTCCAGTGACTTCATTGTCGGGAACAGCAGCACGTCACGGATAGCTGAGGAATCTGTCAGCAGCATACACATACGGTCGATGCCAAATCCAATTCCTCCTGTGGGAGGCATACCGATCTCCAGTGCATTCAGGAAGTCCTCATCCGTTGTATTGGCTTCCTCGTCGCCCTGGGCCAGCATTTCTTCCTGAGCCAGAAAACGTTCTCTCTGGTCAATGGGATCATTTAACTCAGAATAAGCGTTGGCCATCTCCCAGCCGTTCATAAAGAATTCAAAACGCTCAACGTAGTCCGGATTGTCCGGTTTCTTCTTGGTCAGCGGTGATATTTCAATGGGATGATCCATTACAAAAGTCGGCTGAATCAGATGCTTTTCCGCATACTCTTCAAAGAACAGAGAAAGGATATCCCCTTTCTTATGGCGTTCCTCAAATTCCACGTGGTGTTCTTTTGCCAGTTCTCTGGCCTGTTCCAGCGTCTCCACCTGATCCCAGTCCACACCGGCGTACTTTTTCACTGCGTCTACCATGGTGATCCGCTCAAAGGGTTTGCCAAGATCCATTTCCACACCATTGTATACAATCTTTGTGGTTCCAAGAACTTCCTGAGCCACAAAACGGTACAGATTCTCCGTCAGATCCATCATTCCATTGTAATCTGTGTAGGCCTGATAGAGCTCCATCAGGGTAAACTCCGGATTATGACGGGTATCAAGACCTTCATTTCGAAATACGCGTCCAATCTCATAGACCCGTTCCATTCCGCCTACGATCAGTCTTTTCAGATATAATTCAAGAGAAATACGAAGCTTCAGATCCTCATCCAGCGCATTGAAATGCGTCTCGAAAGGACGGGCAGCCGCACCTCCGGCATTGGCCACCAGCATGGGAGTCTCCACTTCCATAAAGCCCTGTCCGTCCAGATATTTCCGGATGGCGCTCAGGATTTTAGATCTCTTAATAAAAGTATCTTTCACTTCCGGATTCATGATCAGATCCACATATCTCTGACGGTAACGGAGATCCGTATTGGTCAGACCGTGGAATTTTTCCGGAAGCACCTGCAGGCTCTTGGACAGCAGCGTCACGCTGGAGGCATGAACGGAAATCTCTCCCGTCTTGGTTTTGAACACCTCTCCTTTGATGCCGACGATATCGCCGATGTCCATCTTTTTAAAATCTTTATAAGACTCTTCACCGATACTGTCCCTGGCCACATATGACTGAATCGACCCCTGAAGATCCTGAACATTACAAAAAGAAGCCTTCCCCATGACACGTTTCTGCATCACCCGGCCTGCTATGGAAACCTCTTTTCCTTCCAACTCATCGAATTTTTCTTTAATCTCCATGCTGTGATGTGTCACATCGTATTTCGTAATGCGGAACGGATCTTTTCCTTCCTCCTGCAAGGTCTGCAGTTTTTCCCGCCGCACTTTCAGCAACTGGTTAATATCCTGTTCTTTGGTCTGCTTTTGTTGTTCAGCCATACTTTCCATACTCCTCTGTTTTAATTCTTATATATTTCTTTCGATATTCAACACTTTATACTGTATATCGCCGGCCGGAAGTTCCACGTTTACGATCTGACCGATCTTGGAACCGATCAGCGCCTTGCCCACCGGAGATTCATTGGAAATTTTTCCCTGAAGACTGTTGGCTTCCGTAGATCCTACAATCTGGAATTCCATATCCTCATCGTATTCCATATCATGAACCTGAACCCGGCAGCCCACGCTGATCATGGTATAATCCACCTCGTCTTCCACCACAACCTCTGCGTTTTTAAGAATCTTTTCAATCTCCTCAATACGGGCCTCAATATCACGCTGCTCATCTTTGGCTGCATCGTACTCGGCGTTCTCTGACAGGTCTCCCTGCTCACGAGCTTCCTTGATTTTATCCGCCACTTCTTTTCTCTTCACAACCTTCAGGTCGTGAAGTTCATCTTCCAGTTTTTTAAGGCCTGCATATGTCAATATGTTTTTCTTTTCTTCCATGCTTATCTACACACCCTTTCATTCCTTCTTAACAGTCACAATATTATATAAAAACTGTTGGCAAATGTCAAGATTTTTACCGCTATAAGTATATTACCGCCTTCGTCCCCTCATACCTGTATAAATTTTACATTTCATCGAAAATAAGTCTCTATCATCGCCTCCAGATCCGCCAATGCCAAAATCTCATTTACCATTCCCCGCATCCTGGAAGAATGGGGAAGTCCCGCCGTATACCAGGCAATATGTTTGCGCATCTCCCGGATTCCCGTATACTCTCCCTTTATCTCCACCTGAAGGCGGGCATGGCGAAGCATCATCTCCCCAATCTCCTGACGATCAGGCAGCGGTTCCAGCTCTCCCGTTTCCAGATACCTGCAAATCTGACGGAAAATCCAGGGATTTCCTCTGGCCGCCCGGCCAATCATGATGCCGTCGCAGCCGGTCTGTTCCACCAGCGCAGCCGCTTTCTTGGGAGAATCCACATCTCCGTTTCCAATAACCGGTATGCTTACCGCTTCCTTCACCCGGCGTATGATGTCCCAATCTGCTTTCCCGGAATAATACTGTTCTCTCGTCCTGCCATGGACGGCCACAGCGGCGGCTCCGCAGTCCTCGATGATCTTTGCAATCTCCACAGCATTTTCGTGCTCCCCATCGAACCCTTTGCGAATCTTCACCGTCACCGGTTTTTTCACCGCCCGGACCACCGCCGTCACAATCGCCCGGACTCTTTGGGGATCTTTCATGAGGGCGGAACCTTCCCCGTTGTTTACCACCTTCGGCACGGGACACCCCATGTTGATATCCAGGATATCAAAGGGCTCATCTTCAATCTGAGACGCAATCAGCCCCATCACTTCCGGTTCCGAGCCAAACAGCTGCAGAGATACCGGCCGCTCCTGGGGCAGAATCTTCATTAACGCCTTCGTGTTTTTATTCTTATATAAAATTGCTTTGGCACTGATCATCTCTGTGCAGAGAAGGCCGACGCCCTGTTCTTTGCACAGCAGACGGAAGGGAAGATCTGTGACTCCCGCCATGGGAGCCAGAATCAACGGATTGGGAAGCGTCACATCCCCGATGGCAAGATTCATGACTCCTTCCACTCCTCTCCATGAAAAAATACCCGGTAATACGTTTCCAGCGCCGTCAGCAATTCCCTCTTGTTCCGCTGCAGCTCCTTGATTTTAAGGGCGCTTCCAATTTCATCAAACATGGCGTCTCCCTCCAGGGATTCCACGCGAAACTGAAGGTCTCCATTTTCATCAAAAAAAAGCATCAGCACGCCTCCCACATCTTCCGTAAACATCACGCACATAATCTGAATCTCTTCTTTGACGCTTTGGGGAAGGGCCGAAAAATCTTCATTAAAATAATATTTCTGTTCATAAGCGCTGGCGCCGCAGAGCACCACCTCTTGTGAATTCATATCCATCCTCCTGCTAAATGTAGCCGCGGCTTCCTCTTATGGAAACTTCGCCGGCATATACTTCTCTGATCTTATGACCGGGGCATTCCACCAGCAGCTCACCTTTGTCGTTAATCCCCAGGGCAGTTCCTTCATGGGACTCCCCCGGCGTCATCACCTTCACCAGACGATTTCTGTTGGCCAAAAGGCCATCGTAAGCCTGCCGCAGTCCTGACATATCTCCGGTTTTTAAAAAGATCTGATAATTGAGTTCAAACTTTTCCAGCACCCGGGCCGCCAGATCTGCCCTGGAAATTTTATGTCCCAGTTCCAGTTCCGCCGACGTAGCCATTCCCGCAAGCTCTTCCGGAAAATCGGTCCGATTCACGTTAATCCCCACGCCGACGATTATGTACTCCACATAATCGATCTGAGCACTCATCTCCGTAAGTATCCCGCAGATTTTCTTTTCCGATACCAGCACATCGTTGGGCCACTTGATTTCAGCCTTCAAACCCGTCATGGCGCAAAGAGCTTCCGCCGCCGACAGTCCCATCACCAGGGTCAGAGCCGATGCATTCCGGGGCAGAATATCCGGCCTGAGAATTAAAGTCATATAAAGAGAACTGCCCCGGGGCGATTCCCAGCGCCGCCCCCGTCTTCCTTTTCCCTTTGTCTGCATATCTGCGCAGACAAGAGTTCCGGAGGCCGCCCCCTCTTCCGCCAGTTTCTTCGCCCAGGTGTTGGTGGAATCCACCTCTTCTTTAAAATACACATGGCATCCCATCTCACCAGACTTCAGACGGCTCTTGATCTCACTTTCATTTAACGGGTCTTCCGGCGCCGCCGCGATCCGGTATCCCTTATTGGGTGCCGCTTCCACCTCATATCCGTCCGCCTTTATCTGCTGTATAGTCTTCCAGACCGCCGTCCGGGAAACTCCCAGTTTTTGACACAGCTCCTGCCCGGATACGTAAGCGCTGCTCTCCCTGAGGATTTTCAATATTTCAGATTTCATGAAACATTTCGTCTCCCAGAGTAGCCACAATTACCGCCTTAATCGTATGCATGCGGTTTTCTGCTTCGTCAAATACCACCGACTGAGGCGATTCGAAAACTTCATCGGTTACTTCCATTTCCGTGATGCCGTATTTTTCATAAATCTGTTTTCCAATGGTGGTATTCAGATCGTGAAAAGCAGGCAGGCAGTGCATGAAAATCGCCTTTTCTCCCGCCAGATCCATAACTTTTTTATTTACCTGATAGGGCTTCAGCGTTCTCAGACGCTCTTCCCACACGCTGTCCGGCTCTCCCATGGAAACCCAGACATCCGTATAAATCACATTGGCTCCCTTTACTCCCTCTTCCACATCTTCCGTCAGCGTAATGGTTCCGCCGCTTATCTTCGCATATTCCCGACACTGTTTTACCAGCTCTTCCCCTGGGAAATATTCCTTCGCCGTGCAGGCGGTAAAATGCATTCCCATCTTGGAGCAGGCAACCATCAGGGAATTTCCCATATTGTAACGGGCGTCTCCCATATAAACCAGTTTGATTCCTTTCAGCCGTCCCAGGTGCTCCCGAATCGTCAGAAGATCTGCCAGCATCTGGGTGGGATGGTATTCATTGGTCAGACCATTCCACACCGGCACGCCGGCATGTTTTGCCAGCTCTTCCACAATATCCTGTCCGAATCCCCGATATTCAATACCTTCATACATTCTTCCCAGCACTCTGGCCGTATCCCGGATGCTTTCCTTTTTCCCGATCTGTGAACCTGAAGGATCAAGATAAGTTACTCCCATACCCAGATCATGGGCAGCCACCTCAAAAGAACATCTCGTTCTGGTACTGGTTTTTTCAAAAATAAGGGCTATATTCTTTCCTTCGTAAAACCGCACGGACTGACCTTTCTTTTTGGCTTCTTTCAGTCTGGCCGCCAGATCCAGAAAATAAGTAATTTCCTCACTGGTAAAATCTTTCAGCGTCAAAAAGTTTCTTCCTTTTAAATTAATGATTTTATCCGATGCCATGTTGTCCTCCTTCTGTCATCATTATGTACATAGAAACACTTCCTGGGTCACAGGAAGTGTTCTTCGTTGAATCACTGTCGTATTATTCTTTTATTATCTCTTTTAACGAGGTAGCTAAGCCTGCCAGCCCCTGGAGATCTGAGGGTACCACAATCTTGGTAGCGTTTCCGTTGGCCAGAGTTCCCAGAGCTTCCAGACTTTTCAGCGTCAGTACCGACTCATCGGCTCCTGCCTCTTTCAGGAAACGGATACCGTCCGCGTTGGCCTGCTGCACTTTCAAAATAGCCTCCGCCTGACCTTCCGCCTCTTTAATCATCTTTTCTTTTTCAGCTTCCGCCCGCAGAATAGCCGCCGTCTTTTCCGCCTCCGCATCCAGAATGGCGGATTCTTTTTTACCTTCTGCCACAAGGATAGTGGATTTCTTTTCTCCTTCCGCAATCAGAATGGATTCCCGGCGCTCCCTCTCCGCCTTCATCTGCTTTTCCATGGCTTCCTGAATAGCAGCCGGCGGCATGATATTTTTCAACTCCACACGGTTTACCTTAATCCCCCAGGGATCGGTGGCGATATCCAGGGCGCTGCTCATCTTTGCATTGATCACTTCACGGGAAGTCAGCGTCTCGTCCAGCTCCATTTCGCCGATAATATTACGGAGGGTGGTGGCCGTCAGATTTTCAATGGCCATAATGGGACTTTCCACACCGTAGGCAAAAAGTTTGGGATCCGTAATCTGAAAAAAGATTACCGTATCTATACTCATGGTAACATTATCCTTGGTAATCACCGGCTGAGGAGGAAAATCCACAACCTGTTCTTTTAAATTGACTTTTCTGGCAATCCGTTCAACAAAGGGCATTTTAAAGTGAAGCCCCGTTGACCAGGTGCCGCGATAGGCCCCCAGCCTTTCTACTACATAGGCCTTCGCCTGGGGAACAATCTTAACGCAGGATGCCGCCACCCAGAGCACCAAAATCAGAAAGATGATAAACACCACAACACCAACCATACTATTTTCCTCCCTCTTTCTCTACAATCAGTTTAACCCCTTCTACCCGAATAATTCGGACAATTTCCTCTTTTTCTATAATTTCTCCGTCGTCCCGGCTTCTGGCCATCCATTCCAGCCCGTTTACCGTCACATGACCGGCGCTTCGTATATTATCTATGGTTTCACTGACCACTGCTCTTTTCCCAATTAAACTTTCCACGTTGGTCTTCACCCTGCCGTGGTTCAGATATTTCACCGCCACTGGTCTGGTGAACACCAGCAAAAGGATCGATACGATCAGGAAAAGAATCACCTGTACCGTCACCGGTGCATGGAATAAAGCGGCGATAAACGCCACCAGCGCTCCGCCGGCAAACCAGATCGTAGAAAGACCCAGGGTGATAATCTCAATTGCTATCAATACCACCAGCAGAACCAGCCACACAACAGATTCCATAAGTTCCTCCTTCTTTAATAAATGTAATAAAAGATTTGAATAAAGTATACGATATTTTCATTAAAAAAGCAACGTAAATTCCATGTAAACAAATACTGTACACATGAATTTCCGCTGCTTTTTCTGACTAATCCAGATGAAGCTCCAGCAAGTCTTCCGGCGGCACCTTCCACTGAGATTCCGCTTTGAATTTTTTCAGTTCCGCCGCCGCCGTTTTAACAGGCGCATTGGTACCCGCACCAGCCATGCAGCCTCCCGGGCATCCCATGCCTTCAATCAAACATCCCTGCATTTTTCCGGCTTTAGCCAACATCAAAGCCTTTTTACAATCTGCCAGACCTTCCGCATGCTGAATTTTCACCGGCACATCAGGATAATATTCTTCCACGCACTGGCGTATGGCATCCGCCACGCCTCCGGCTACCGCATAGCCGCGGCCCGCCGCTGTCGCATCATTGATTCCTTCCGCAGCCGGCTCCATCTCTTCCGGATTAATCCCCTTTGCGTCAAACATACCCGCCAGCTCTTCAAATGTTATGACAAAGTCCACATCGCTTCGTACCGTTTTTCTTGAAGCCTCCAGCTTTTTGGATGCGCACGGACCAATAAACACCACATGAGCGTTGGGTGATTTCCGCTTAATACTGCGGGCGGTAGCCACCATGGGCGTCAGTTCCTGGGAAACGCTTTCCACTAGATCCGGGAAATACTTTTTAGCCAGCATAGACCAGGAAGGACAGCAGGAAGTGAGCAGAAACGGCAATTCGCCTGTCACCACTTTCTCCGCATAGTGATGAGCCTCCGCCACCGCTCCGATATCCGCTCCCAGCGCGACTTCGTAGACATCCCTAAACCCCAGAGCCATCAAAGCTGCTTTCAGCTTTCCATAACTTACATTTTTCCCAAACTGTCCCACATGGGCCGGAGCCACTTCCGCTACGATATACTGCTTTTCCCGCAGCGCACGGCAGAGCTGAAAGATCTGTGACTTATCTGAAATTGCTCCAAAGGGACAGCTCACCATACACATTCCGCAGGATACGCATTTTTCCGTATTAATTTTTGCCCTGCCCAACTGATCGCTTTCAATTGCATCCACCCCGCAGGCCCTGGCACAAGGCCTCTCCATTTTGGAAATGGCGTCATAGGGACATATCTGCTTACACTTTCCGCACCGGATACATTTTTCCTGGTCAATAATAGATTTCCCTTTTTTAATAATAATTGCATCTTTAGGGCAGACCTGACGGCAGGGATGCGCCACACACCCCCTGCACATATCGCTCACCATATAACTGTTGGGCTCACAGGCGTCACAGGCCGATGGAATCACCTGCATCAAAGGCGGCTCATAATATTTTTCATCAATGGTACTCTTTTCAATTCCCGCAGTAATATGTACGGCTTTATCCTCCGGCCGCAAAGACATGCCCATGGCCAGCCTGACACGCTCGCTGGCCACTGCCCGCTCCCGATAAATACTGTCCCTGTATTTTGCTTTCTCCTGCACGATAATATAAGGGATTGCCTCAATATCCGCTTTAAAATGCTCCTGATCCGATTCAAATGCCACTGCTGCGATTTCCTTGAAGATTGCCCTTCGGATTTTTCTGATTGGAGTATCCAAACCTCTCATGCGATTCCTCCTTTAACAATGGTATTCTTCTATTTTTTTAAATATTTTACCATTTTCTTCCGGGCTCTTCAACAAAATCCTTTGTATCTATTTAAATACTCTCCATCAATAAAAATGTTGATTTCCGATCTGAATTCCCCTTCCGCTGCCGCTGTTGAAATACAGGCAGTCTCCTACCGGGTTCACTCCCGCCAGCGCTTCCTGTGCCGCCGCATAGCAGTCGCTTCTGGCTCCCTCTGACAGCACGCCGGCCAGAATTCCGCTGGCCACCGGAGAAAACTGTCCGCTCTGATAAACCACATCCGTAATGGTATCCGGGAACTGGCTGCTTCTCACCCGGTTCATAACCACAGCGCCCACGGCCACCTTCCCTTCATGGCTTTCTCCTCCTGCCTCGCACTGAATGATGGCTGCCAGAAGATCCAGTTCACTGTCCGATACCTGGACGGCAGAAGAATCTGCCGCCGTATCTTCCCCATACTCCTCCGCGGAAACTGCTGTGACAGTGTCATTTCCATGAACCGCCTCATAAATCTGCTGTGCTTCCTCCCCGAAGGCCAACAGATCATTTCTGATATATCCCTGCACATCACCGGAGACAACATAGGTCCAGGTTTCTCCCCGTTCCTGAACGTCGGCCATGGCCCCGGAAGGCAGCACGCCCACGCGCTCCGATTCCGTGGTTGCTTCACTTCGTATGTTGGCACAGGATATAACATCCGCCACCGCTTTCGTATCCCAGTTTATCTCTTCCGCGAATACAGGAACGCAGGTCAGCATAGATACTGCCGCAGCCGCTCCCATCACCTGTATTTTTCTTCCTAAATTCACTTTCACAATTAACAACCTCCGTTAATTATTACAAAATTATTAAATTTTATTACGGAGATATGTTACCACCGTTACAGTTTCATGTCAAGAAAAAGATGGTGCCAATTTCTGACACCATCTTACCATTCACAATCACGCCACCATACACAACTAAATTTATAAAAGTTTCCTTACTCTGCGTCCCGGAAAGTACAGACTTACCTCCGTTCCCTTTCCCACTGTACTGTTCAGACGGATTTTCCCTCCGTGGGCCCTCATAATACTCTGGCAGAAAGCGAGCCCCAGCCCATAATGAATTCCTTTTTTCTTGGTGGTAAAATATGGCGAAAAAACTTCCTTTTTTATTTTTCCATCCAGCCCTCTTCCCGTATCGGTCACTTTAATACAGTAAACTCTCCGAAACCGTTCGAATCCTCCGGTAATTTCAATTTCCCCCCTGCCATCCATGGCATCTTTTCCATTTTCCAGAAGATTATGCAGAACTTCTTTCATATTTACGATATCGCAGAACAACATCACGTCCGGTCTGCATTCTGTTTTTATATCAATGTCTTTCCAGACCGTCTGAAATTCTTCCGCGGCATTTCTCATCAGAACAGATACCTGTACATTTTCCGATTCATTGACGGCAGTATTCAAAAAATCCGTGGTTCTCCTGGTAAAATCCTGCAGCTGGCGTGACGCCCTTTCAATAATATCCAGTTCTTTTTGCTGTCCTGTATCACTTTTCCCGCGCAGAATATCCACACACCAGTCAATTTTCACCGCCTGGTTTTTTATCATATGATTAATATACTGTGTACTTTTATCCACCGCCTGGATGTCCGAGTCCCAGGGATGCATCACAACGCTGAACCGAATTCCCATCAGCCCTTCCCGCAGCGCAATGTACAGGTAATACAGCAGCAGCGCCAGCAGAAGATACAGATTTGCCTTCCATGCTTTCATATATTCCCACATACGCAAAGAATGGACAACAAAAATAGTTCCCAGCCACCAGTAATAAGGCGGTATCATAATCTCCACCAGCAGTTTCTTCCATCTGCGGACTGATTCCCTGCCTTCTTTTTGAATGCCCTTTATTATGATACCGGTTCCCACCAGTGCATATCCCAGATTATAGGCGGACATGCAGTACCAGAAGGCAGGACTGGTCATCTGATATTCTTTAAATTTCAACGGTGAAAAAAGAAGCAGGAGGCACAGGATAACCGCGGCCGTAAAAACCTGAACACCCCGGAAAACACCCGGTTTATTTTCATCCACTCTTCCAAAGTACATAGCCATGGTAATAAAACAGAAGGGTGTTCCCAGATAAAGCACGGCGGTCAGACAACTGTTTACACTCATACAAAGATCTGTGGTAATCAGCGGAAAATATTCCGTCAGCTGCGGCATAGCCCAATCCATCAGAAATTCTTTTAAAGTGCCCACAGATGTAACGAAAAAGCAGACGGAACACCATCTGTTTACCTTGTTTCCCGGTCCGGACAGATGTACAATTGCCCCAATAATCCACAATACAAGTGTAAAAATCATAGCTTCCCCTGCCTCTTCTATCGTAAATCCTCATTCAGTCTGGATAAATCCGGATAGTTTTTAAAAATTTTATATAAATCCGCCGGCTTGTCCAGGCCGAATTTCTGTACTATGGACGACATCTGATTGGATTTTGTTTTTGATGATGAGTTGATTTTCACCTCATACCCCAAATATTCCATCAGCACGAAACGTTCCGCATGGCTCAGCTTTCGAAGCAGCGCGGAACAGATATAGATTTCTTCCGGAGCATTGCCTGCCAGAATGCTGCGGATCATAAACGGAAGCCCCTGATAATTTTTCTTAAGAAGACAGCCGGACGCAAAGGTCTGCTGACTGGCCTTTAAAATGGTCTCCGGTTCCTCATAACCTGTAAGAATAAGAATTCTGGCATCCGTCCGGCTGCGAATTTTTCTTGCCATTCGTATCCCGCTTTCTTTTCCTTTCGGACTGCTGGACAGATTCAGATCCATAATGACCAGATCAGCTCTGAAAAATTCTTCCGGAAGTTCCCCCGCAAGTTCTTCTTCATAACTCCCGATTACTTCAATGCCCCTCTCCCTCTCCAGCATAGTTCGGATTAAATAAATAAAATCTCTGTCGTCTTCGACAATCACTACCTGTATCATACGTTCCCCTGAAAACATTCCGTCTGTATACTGCTATTATACAGGATATTCTATTTTTGTTCCACATCCGCTGCAAAATTTTGCTCCCGCCAAAATTGCAGCGCCGCAGTTTGTGCAGAATTGCCCTGCTCTTTGCTGAGCGGAAATATCAGCCTGGAAAGAAGGTTCCTGTCCCCGGGTCACTTCAATCTGGCGGATGGTCTGTTCCAGAAACTGAACCACCTGATCATCCAGTTTGGACTGCTGCACCATTCCGCTGATCTGGGTCAGCAGCACCGGCCACAGGAAAAAAGTGGAAATGATCGTAGGAATAAACTGCTGTCCGAAAATACCCACTTTAGCCGTTACCGACACTCCGCCTGTCATCGGCATCAGGTCTACGTTCAGTGCGGTTTTCATCCCGAGAACCGCTTTAAAGACTCCTCCTTTGCTGATACTGAAGTAATATCCGGAAGCGCTGTCTCCTCTGCTGAAATCATATCCGAGAGACTGAAAATATTCCTCCGCACGGATAATCACCGGATCAAAATCCCTCATTGCCGTTGGTATAAATTTCGTTGTATTAAAAGTTCCCATTCTCCCTCACCTCTCTATATTCCTGCCAGACGGCTGATTTCATACAACACTGCCATTTCGCATAGCATATCCGCCACCAGCTCTTTTTCTGTACCATCCAGTTTTTGATCCAGCTTTTTCAGATAATCGATTACCAGTTCCGCCTGTTCTTTCAGTTCATCTTCTGTAATCACATTGTCTTCCAGAACTTTCCGGTAACTCTCCCGTTTCATTGCCAGTTCGTCAATCATCAGATACCCTGTTTCTTCATCGAATAATCTTTTCATTCCGATCCTCCATCTTTCTGCTTTAATTTCGTTCCGCAATGTCTGCAAAACATCCATTCTTTCTGAATCGTCCCGCCGCATCCAGGACAGGTGTCACCCCCTTTCCCGCCGTACATGTAAGCAATGATATCCTGATATTTTTTCGTTTTGCACCAGTCATTAATTTCCGCCGCCCTCACCGACAGAAAAGGATGGTTCTGATTCATCAACGCCAGATACTGCAGAGCTTTATCCCAGTTGGAACGATCCAGAATATTTTGATATTCTCTGGCCTGCTCCATATACAGATCCATATCAATCTCCGAAGATATCTTCTCGCTGCCTGAGGCCAGAAGCGACATGACTCTGGCCACCGGCCTGGGGTCTTCCATATAAATTGCCGCCGCCCGGTCACAGGAAAATTCGCTGCATCGCTCCCAGTGAAACAGGGCAAACTGAAGAGCCGCAGTCAGGAAATCTATTCCCGGAATAGCTGAGCCTGCCTTTAATACCGTCTGTGCCATGGTATGATACAAAACATGACGGCAGGCAATATGGCCGCATTCATGGGCCAGAACCACCTGAATTTCCTCCTCATTCATAAGATCCACCAGACCGGAGGTAACGGTAATGGATATGATGCTGTCTCCATACGTGTAGGCATTGGCCACCGGATCCATCTCCAGATAGAACTCCGGCTCATCTATCCCCAGTTTTTCACAGACCGGCGGCAGCAGTCTGTACAAATCGGGCAGCTGCCCTTCGCTGATTCTGATTTTGTTGGACATATTCAGCCCGTGAATCATATTTTCATTGAAAGCCTTCATAAACGCCTTCATCGCCGCTGAAAATCCCGGAATCTGTTTTAATGATTCCAGCGCTTTTTTATCCTGCGGGTGATAATAGTCTCTTGGATTTGCGCTTCTCACTTTTCTCCCTCCTTAAGCCACGCTTCATACTGCTGTTTTACGTATTCCCAGTCTGTCTGCATACAGGGCCTGTCAACCATCCGTACTCCCAGCGGACCGGGGCCAACCGTCGCCCGGAAAAATACAAACGTATTTTCCGGCGTTCTTCTGGCAAAAATCAGCTCTATTTCCGACAATGTATCCGTCGGCGAGGAGCCCAGCATATCGATGGCTTCCAGCACGTCTTCATAGTCAAAAAAATTCCATTCACCCCGCTTAATCAGAAAATCACCGTCCTGAATTCCCGCCCGAGCCGCCAGGAATTTTTCCTGAACATCAATCATTTGTACCAGCAGGCTGGTTCTGTTCATTTCCTGTCCCAGACAGTCATAATAGATCTCCGTTTTTTCCCGCCCGCTGTCGTCATAGATATATTCGATGACGCTGGCCTGGCCGTTTTCATTGCCGATCAGTTTTCCATCCAATCCGTAAAAACTGTCCCTGATCTTCCATCCCTGCGCGTTATACTCCCGGATTCCCGTCGCAAACCCGTCGCTGCAGACGACTGGCTGCCCGTCCGCGCCAAAGTAATGTTCTTCCGTAACATTCCCCATATTGTCTACTGTATGGGTAAAACCGGCATATCCCCTCTCGCCGATACAGAGCTCCTTGTCAGTATCAAAAAAAGAGGTTCGGATCAAATCTCCCATATCATTGTATTCTTTTTTCATAAAGGCGCCATACCGGGTCATCATCGGATTTCCGCCGCCATCCTGGTAAGCCGTCAGGATACGGTTTCCCTTTTCGTCATAGGAGTATATCTCCTGACTTTGTATCTCTTCCCCCTCGTAATAGACTGCACGAACCCGATTATTATTTTCATCATACTGATACTCCAGGCCCGTGTACCCCGAAGCCGCTGCCGGTTCTCCCAAAACGTCCGTCATCTGCTGGCCAACCAGCCTGCCCTGCTCGTCATACTGATACCGATAGACAGAAACGCCATCTTCATCCACCGCCGGGGCGCCGTCTTTATCCAGGTACTTTTCTTCCGTTAATAGATTATTTTTATTGTAAGAATATTCAATAATACAGTAGGTATCCTTCGTATATCCCGCTTCTCGTATGCAGTTTCCTCTGGAATCATAGGTTTTGTTCAGCTGATAATACCCGTCCCGGTGTTTAGTCTGCTTCCCGTTTACATCATAATAGGTATATTTTATAACGTTTCCATACTCGTCATATTCCATCTCTTCCGAAGCGTACCAGTCCGACAGCTTGATCAGTGAACCATCGGTATTATAATAGCTGTTTCGGATACAGTTTCCGTATGCATCATACTCGCTTCTGTAGCTGGCATAACCGCCGCTGCTGATCACCGGCAGATTCTGATCATCGAAATACGCTGTCTCTGTAAGATTCCCCGATTCATCATACTGAAAAAGAACCCTGGCATAACCGTATGAACTTCTGCAGAGGTTCCCCTGTTCATCCCGAAGGATCTGCTCCTGCAGATTTCCCTTCCTGTCATAGGAAAACTCGCAGGAGGCATAATTATCACGGATTCTGACCGGATTCCCTGCCGCGTCTTCATAGGACTCCCTGATCAGCTGACCCCCTTCGTTATACTGCCTTTTTATATACGCATATCCGTTCCGATCAGCCGCCGGCTTCTCCTCCCGATCCAGGTTAACCACTTCCGTCACGTTTCCCTGTTCATCGTAGACAACATTTAATCCGTACTCGCCCGTCTGAACATTGCAGGCCGGCTCGCCCTTTGCATCGTAATAGCGGATCCGAACCGGGCGCCCCATTGCATCATTCACCTGACGGGCATCTGCATATCCCAGAGAAGAATTTTTCATCTCCCCATCGCTTCCCAGAGAAACCATCCGGCAGAGAAAACCCTGACTGTCATATTCCAGCTGATACCCGTGAACCCCGTTCTCTGTTTCAAAGGCCGGATTGCCCGCTGCATCATAGTAGGTATTTTCCACCAGATATCCTCTGTCATCATAGGTCATTTTTTCCCATGCGTAACCATCATCAATGATGCAGAGCTCTCCCTCTTCGTCTCTGTAATACGCCTCCGTCACGTTTCCGTTTTCATCGTACTTCAGTTCAACGGCGGCAAAGCCGTCCTCGCCCCGAACCTGATTCCCTTCCAGGTCAAACGCATAGGAATAAGTCCTTTTCCCCTCTTCATCATACTCATAAACCCATCCGGCTACGCCAAGTCTGGAATTTTTCGGAACGCCCTCCTCATCCAGATAAGTCATGCGGATAATCCGCCCCTTATCATCCCGCTCATAGGCTCTTCCATAGATTCCATTGCTGTCCCTGGCTGGCGTATTCAGATTGTCCCTCATGAACTGTACCCTGATCAGATAGCCCTCTTCGTCATACGTATTGATATGACGGGTAATCTCGCTTTTCGTATCGAATATGCTTGTACTTGTGAAGGAATCCATCACATTTGTCTGATCCGCGGCCAAAGCCATGGTCTGGCTGCTGTCCTCTGCCTGAAGAAAATCCACCGCCTTCAGATTGGAGGAGTAATCCTTGGATAGGACAATCTGCCCCGTCTCATTTTTAAATTCCGCCCGGGTGACCCGGTCGCCTTCATAATAAAACGCAATCTCCGGCGCGTCATCCAGAAAAGTAGCGTTCATTGAATTTACCGGTTTCCCCGCCGGATTCACGCGTTTCACCCGGACAACTTTCCCCCTTTGCGTCACAATCTGATAACATTCCGAAATCCGGCTGCGCTGGCTGCCGGAGAGCCGGTCCACCCCTCTGGGAATCTCATTCACGTAAACGTATGACCGGTAATAAGCGCTGTGAGGCATAAAATACCAGATGCCGCCGGCCAGAAGGACAAGACATGCCAGCGCTGCCGCTGCCGTCATCATTTTCTTCTTTTTCCTGCGCTTTCTGTCCCGCATCACCAGCTGATCAAACTTCAGGTTTAAGAGGGTAGCCACTACCCGCAGAAATGCCTGATGCCTTCCCAGCTCCGGCACGCTGATGCCCAGCACTTCAGACTGAACCTCAGTTTTCAGCGTCTCAGGGAAATTGTCGCTTCCTTCTCCTTCCACAACGAAAGGAATAATATAGTCTTCCCTTCCCAGTTCGATAAAGTGGTGCACCTCTTTATTTACCCACTGGGATTTCGCGCTGTGGGAAGAACAGATGACGATCAGATACTGGGATTCTTCCAGCTCCTTGTGAAGAAGCTCCAGTACCTTTCCCCCGCTGAGATCCGTCTTGTCCCGAAATACCGGATAGATTTTTTTCGGCACATTCAGGTTCTGCTTCCGGATAATCGAAGGAATCCGGTAGGTTTCCAGCTGTTTCTGCAGCCATCCGGCCCACTTTTCATCTTCCCGTTTATAGCTGATAAAAGCATAATAGTTATACCGTTTTCTCTCCTGCATTTTCCCCCGCCTTTGGCAGAACATCCTGCCTTCTCACCAGACCGCAGCCCGCCAGTTCCGCAATCTGATCCATGTTTCTGATAAAATGTTCATCCAGATACTGATAATCCGCATGGTACCGCTCACCCACGATTTTCAGCTCATCCCAGGGCACCAGACATGCGTGCCGCTTCCTTTTTAAGTCTTTATTCTTCCCTTCCGGAAGCTCGCCGTCAAATCCAGTCCATCCCCGGGTAAAGAAAAAGGTCTCCCACCGCAGATGTTCGCCATACGCAAGATTTTTCACCAGAAGAGGATGATCCTCCAGATACTGCCGGAATCCTTCCGTCTTCGCTCCCTCTTTCATCTGGTATCCCATACTGTACAGTTTTGCCGGAAGGTGAAGCGCCAGGCTCCGGCTGGATTCTTTTTCGAAGATCTTTGCCTGTTTCCAGCTTTCTTCCGCCTTCTCTTTGCTGTCTCCGTAAAACATCTGATAATACATATGTACAGCTGCAGCTGTCCGGTCCAGTTTTTCATGAATGATCATCTCTTCAGAAAATATCTGTTCCAGCAGCCCGAAATATATCGTTCCTTCTTCTGCCTGAAGGGAAGACTCCCGGCGGGCCAGCGCATATATCTGAGAATTTCCGCCGGTGACCCCGTATGCCTGCAGCGCTTTCTGAATCAGGATATTCTCCTCCGTCTCCTCACTCATGCAGTAAAACCTCAGAATTCTGTCCGCCCTTTCTTTCAGCCATCGGAAAAATTCATTTCCCCCGGGAGACACATCCACACACTCTATCCTGGCAACCTGGTCTATTCCCGGATTCATCCATCGAAACGGCGCGGACTTCTCCGATATATCTTCCCCTATCAGAATCAACCGGAAGGATACTCCCTTAAACTGAATATCTGTCAGCAGACTCCGGCACAGACAAGGAACCTCCGGGGAATATCCGATCACCGCGATCTCAATTTCCCGGTTCAGACATCCTTCTTCAAAACAGTCCGGAGGCAGGCTGTCTGTCAGCGGATGCGAGATCATCAGCTGGCGGACGCACAGCTCATGGATATCCGCCCAGTGTACGGAAAACTCTTCAAAAATCGGCCGGGACGCCGTATCCTCCCCCGTTTCGTAGGAAACCAGCCCATAAATCCCAATGGCGGCATCCGTCCTTTTTTCCTTTTTCAGTATCCGGCACAGAGAAGTTGCCGTTGCCATGTTGCTCTCTGTATCGCCGGCAGCCGCGATAAAAAAAATCTTATCTTTTATCCCTCTTGCAGGTATGGCAAAATCTTTGGCGGATTTTGGCTCCCGGACAAAATTCCCCCAGACGCACCCCAGATTCATCATCTGCTGAACCAGCTCTTTATGCTCCTCTTCCTCGAATTCCTTCTGGAAAAAAATCAGGATCGTACTTCCCGGATGGTTCTTCCTGATATCCTTCACAAAATATCTCATCTCCGGCCGGAATCCATAGATGATATAAACCGGTTTCCGGCTGCCGAACAGGCAGAAAAAGAAGATACGAATTTTACTTAATATCTTTCCTCCCAGAAATGACAGTACCGCCACCGCCAGGGAATAGACTGCCATCAGCAGTATCAGACCGTAAAGAGCGCGGAACCAGGGAGTCTCCCCCATGATGCCCAGCTCGCCGATATCCAACTCCAGAACCAACATGCGGCTCATGCTGACAAAAGACAGAGCCGCCGAAGAAATCAGCTCAGCGAGGGAAAAACCTCCGGACCGGCTGCCTCCAAACAGTGCGCTGTCTCTGAAATAGTAGCCGAAAAAATAAATACCCAGTCCCATGATCAGAGCCGCAACCAGAAATTTTAAGGAATTTTTTTCAAACCAGATCGGATATCTGGATACCAGATATACGCAGAAGATCATTAATCCTATACAGAACAGCCATGCAAAAACGGCAAAAATAATCGCACTCATCACTTGTCCCCAGGCCTTTTCCGGCACTTCCTCTCTTTGAATTGTTAGAATTTTCAACTTTATTTAAGTATATCACGTTTCCTATTTGCCTTGTTCCCAAGGATTTTGGGAATTTTTCTGCCTTTTTCCAAAACTAACGCATAAATCAGCACCACCCGTCTAACGGGTGGTTTGCTCTGCGGCTATAAGCCTTTGTTACCGGCCAGCGCCTAAAGACGCTGGCTTTCACTTCGTTCAAGCCATTTCGCCTTTGCCGCTTTTGCCACC
>JBMNRB010000032.1:0-23129 GCA_050944435.1 Ruminococcus sp. | reverse complement strand
TTCTGCCCTGGTCTGCCAGTCTTCCGGCCGATTGCCACAGCAAACTGAAAAAGTAAGGAACGCGCTTCCCCTGGTAAATGCCGGGGGATTTTTTATTTTGTCAAGGTACGGATGATTACCTACTTACATTACTTCAGGACCTCCGGCAATCAGTTCTGCCGGAGGTCCTTTGTTGATGCCGACTCCTATTCCAGATATTTTGATGAACAACTGTGGATAAAAACCGGAAGAAGGTATAGAAGTATCTCATACTCTGGTATGATATAGCTGCTCAAAATATCGCTTCTTTCAGTCAACACCAGATAAATTTCTTCGGCATTTTTCCCAAGCTTGATAACAATATTCTCGATACAGAATACAGCGAATTCCAGCTCATCTGTATTTGTTATTTTAGTGTTATCCAACATGGTTTGAACACCTCTCTATTTAATCAAGTGTCTTTTCCTTTAAATTCATATCTCAGGTGAATGCGCCAAGGAAATAGGTATTTCTCTGTATCTGGTACGAAAGCAACTGGTTTTTGGCACATAAAGTAAAACGTTATGATATTCCATTTGACCTGGCCTTGTGTATCCCCATCCATCTATGGCTGCGCACCTTCTGTATCCACCAGGATCTCCCGCACCTCCGCAAGATCCTCAACTTAATTTTTGCTGTCTCCGGCACATCCTTTTTCCAACACTGTACACTGCAGCCGATACCAGGGGCTTTGCCCTCTTCATTCCGGCACTTCTCCTCTTTACTTCTCTCCAGATCCGTTCTTTTGCTCTGAAAAGTTCTTCCTGTACCTGAAACCGCATATTGGACAACCTTCTATTCACTACATAGATATCGTTCGGTATATGAGGATAGGAAAAGTATTCTTCATTCACAAGGCCAGCGATCGCCTTTGAGTTTTTGCAGTCATTCTTGTTGGGATCATTGTCGTTCAGTTCTTTCGACTTTTTTACGTAATGGGGATTTATGTGGGCCGACTTCATACCATTGTCCTGCTAGAATTTCTTCTGGGTGAACCAGTAATGACCAGTTGGCCTATACTAAGAATCGCAATGAATTGACACCTACATTCCCTCTCTTTATCTTTGATCTATTTCCCTGTACTGGCTGGCACGAGAGGACAGAAAGTACGTCATTTACCGGGCGGTACGTCCGACTTGATCCACCGCTGTTTTTGCCCCCTCGGTCGAAGGTGGGAACATATCCAACTCTCTTAATTTATTTTCTCATTCACCATCTTAATTGGTTTTCCCTGTGTTTTAGATAACATTTGCATTATACCTTTGAATTTCAGTGGTATATCTTTTGATTTCGCTTTAACTGCTACTCTTAATGGATTTTTAGGCGTTAATGGTCTATATAAGCGCATTGTCCGCATTTTCCAATCAATCTCCTGCCCATTAACAAAATTATGAATTCCACCTGTATTGCCGTAATACATTGGCTCTTGCGTTGTCAATTCAAAATCATCAATTTCATTATCACAAATGAAAGCAAAGTCTGCATCATTTTCGCTGAACAATGTTGCCTTTATCTCTATTTTTATTTCATACTCTGATATATACTCTACTACTGCCACTATATTTTCTATATCTTCAAGGGGCTTATAAGTATTCTCACCTTTTACGACACATTTCATCTGGGCCACTGCATCATCTAATCCCTTACCATATAAGTCAATATACAATGTATCTGTTAAGATAGCCGGCGGCTTGCAATCCGCCAGTCTCACAGCTACAAATCTTAATTTTTCATTAACTGCTTTATTCAACGCACTTTGCCATTCTTTAGCTACCATTTTACTAGTTAAACTATTCGGAGAAAGAAAATAAAAAAATGTTGTAAACTGTTCTAATCCTTCATTCATTTTTCCTATAATACTATCCCCTGGTTGCATTGACCATTTATCATAAAAAATATTGTCTCTCCCAAATTCCAATTCTAGCCGTCTTGCAATCATGTCCACTAACTGTTCATCATTATGATTATAACTAATAAAAATCATCTATGCCTCCTAAATATTAGTATCCTATGTATAGAAGGGAAAGAAATATTTTTCACAATTTCTTTCCCTTCTATATCTTATTTTTAATTATCCTTTTGGTGGAAACGGATCATTACCATATGAATCTCTCTCTCGTATTCTTCCATTTCTTCCATGAATGAAAAGTTCCGATTCTTGTCTACGCGCAATTTCTCTTGCACGTTCAATAGCCTCTGCTTGCGTCTCTGTACGAATCGTTGCCCTTAAATTATTCTCACCTTTTACCTGCCAGCCTCCATCCTTATGTGGCGTAACATGCTGATTCTTTCCCATATCTCATTCCTCCATTAGCGCAGCAATGTTCTGTTTCCAATTGTCATTATGAATTAATCGAGCATCATGTAATCCAGCATTAAGAATTTCAGCCTTGGTTAATTTAGACAAAAGCTCCCAGTCTGCTCCAAATACATATGTAGCATTATTCGTATATACACTTTCAAGCACATATATATTCCGGCTCTTAAACCCAAAAATAACATACCCACTAAATCCAGATTTTCCATAAGCACGAAAATCCGGGTGAAAGCCATTAATGTACTCGCATTTATCCAGTAACATTTTTCTGGCAGTCTTACTTTTATGTTCAGATATTTTTTCCAATTCTGCTTTCACTTTTTCCCAAGGATATTCCCCTGGCGGAAGAATCTCCCAATTTAGTCTTATAATATGCGTAGGTTCAAGTTCATGAAATGAATCTGATAAAACTTCGCATTCGCCAAAATTGGTCAAAATATGTTCGCTGTATTGATCAGCAGTTTCTCATTATTATCACAAAACTCCAATGGTTCCGTTGCTATAATCAAATGACCTTCATCATCATATTTTATAAACAACTCTACACTATATGGCTGATATTCTATTTGTGGATATCTTTCCCTGGGAATGTCCACATACTCTGAAACTTCTCTCGTTTCTCCACGTCCCGCCCATTCATGACGTGTCCACCATAAAGTCTGGTAATATTTTTCTTTTGGCTTGCTTTTATCTGGCACATAAAACTTTTCTGCATTTCTCATTGTCGCTGGATTGATTGCTGCAGGAAGAATTGTCTCCCCTTCATTAAGATCTGTTGAAAAACCTAATTCCACAAGTTTCTCTTTAAATCTAATTGCATTTTGTAAAGCAAATACTACTTTCTGCCCTTTCTCAAGCCAACTTAAACTAGATAGTTTATTAATTCTTTTTTTCTTTAAAATCAATAAGTGTTCCTCCTTATTTCATAAAATATATCTATGTGTAAAAGGAGAAATGACCAAAGTACTTATCTATTTTTATGGCGCAATAGCTACCATATCGCTACAATTCTATCATCGTTTTCCTCCTGCATCTAATTTTCTAATTGAATTTCCGTAGCAACCATGGTATTATTGGATTGGATTATTTTACATTGCGCCATGGTCATTTCATCCATGGTTGCTACGTGTGGCGGATATCCGCCGTTAGAACCAAAGCGGCAACTTTGGTTCTTTTTTATTACAAATCCGGAATATTCGGAATTGCCCCAAATACTCCTTGAAGATATTTTGCTCCGATATTATCATTTCCTCTCACATTTGGGAAATTGCTCAATCGGTTTATCATTGTTTCACCAAAAGTATTCTTATCTGTAAACCACACCTGATCTCTTCTCACTTCATTAAGCAACAAGGTATCATGAGTAGTACAAACCAGCTGTGCATGATAGGGATTTGTTTCATCAGAATTAAACAAGCCTACTAGTAATTTAACCAAATTAGGATGCAAACCATTTTCAATTTCATCAATAAATAACGTATTCCCTGTGTCCAAAGTTTCAAAAATTGCTGGTAGCACTCTCAGCATTCGAATTGTTCCGTTTGATTCATATTTTAGAAATGGCAGTTCGACTTCATCAACACGCTTATGATCCTTATAGATAGCATGTAATGACTGAATGCTTACATGGATGTTTTTAATAACCAGTTCCTTATTCTCTAAATCATCCTCACTTAAAACGTGCTTATCTAATTTTGATTCCAAATCAACCTTTAAATCAGTCAAAGTTGGATCAGCAATCTTAAGATATTTCAGATATCTTTTTATAGCCTTTTCGTTCGTATTATCTTCATCAAAATCTGGAGCATTACCTACAGATGCCATATTTATAACACGATAATTCATTATCTCATTTAGAATTTTATTTGCAAGCGGATTATTCAACATAGCCGCCATAGCCAGGCAAAGTGCATCATCTCTAACTACCGTTACCATACCTTTAAAAGAAGCCAAACCAGATCTAAGCAGTATATCTTCATATTTAGGAGAAGTTCTTTTAATGAGAATCTCCGTTCTTTTATTCTTTTTTGTCAACAATTCTCTTTGAATTTTTCCATCCTGAACTGCGAAAGAATATGAATATAGTATTCCTTCTAATAGCACCTGTATTTCAAAAAAAGTTTCCTTACTTTTACAGTCAACATCGAACTTAAATGTCTCGATTGGCGAAGCCAGTTCTTTCTTTATGGCCGGAACTTCTAGTAGCTTGTTATTATTGGCTCCCAAGACAGTTGACATAATAATCATCTTCTGCATTTTGGTTAAAGCCGATAAGAAATTTGTCTTTCCCGACCCATTGGCTCCATATATATAGGAAATTTTATTGTAGTTATGACCACCTACTTCAAAAGTGTTTTTTCCCAAAAATTCTTTTTTTAAGCTTTCGCATACTGTAGTAATTCCTGTGACTTCTTTAAATGGTCCTGTATTTCCAACTGAAAATGAAACAAACATGATTGCACCATACCCTTTCTGTTGAGAGTATTATACTGTATCTTAATCAGCCTGTCAATACTTATTTGCTGTTTTCGTATTTTTTTTCTATATTCAATTTTAACTCAATTCTATCTTCTGTTTTTCTGGCTCTTTTTTCGAATTTACATCAAAAATCGGGTTTTACATACAAAAGAAGTGTTCTGCCAATATTTATATCTGCAAAACACTTCCCATTTATCTTATCTTTGTATAGATATTGATGCCCCGGATTTGAACTCCACCTCAAACCGCTCATCGTAAACCATGACCTTCTCAATCAGCCGCCGCACCAGCAGTTCATCATACTCCGTGACCTCTGTGTACTGCTGTTCCAGAAACTCCCGCATCTCCCTGATCCGCTGTTTCAGTCCTTCCCGCTCGGCGCTCTCCACCAGGGCATTCTGCTTCAATTCCCGCAGCCTGTCAATCTCATCCGCAACACTGTTATAATCCTTTTTCGAATTCGCCAGTTTCAGAAGTTCCTTTTGAAGTTCCAGCAGCTTGGTCTCAATCCCTTCCGATGAGGTTTCATCCTCCTGCCGGATCACCGCTTCTATGTTCTCCTGGAGAGTGGCCATCATGTTTTCCCTGTTGCCAAGCGTAAGGTTGATCGCCTGCACCACCGCCGCCTGCAGATCTTGCTCCTGAATAGTTGGTGCGTCACAGGTGGTTGGTCCGTGTTCCACACGGGTACAGCACCGCCACACGGTGGAATGTTTTCCACGGTTATTCCATGCAATTCGCCGGTAAATTTCGCCGCACTTGGAGCAGTAAACAATGCTGGATAAGGCATACTTGCTGCTGTAAACCCTCTTTTTCCGGTTGGCTCCGCTGTGGAGGTTTGCCCGCCGGATCATTTCCTCCTGCACCTGCATATAAAGGTCACGGGGAATGATGGGATCATGGCTGTTTTCCACATAATACTGTGGGACAATGCCCTTGTTCTGCACCCGCTTTTTGTTGAGAAAATCAACGGTATAGGTCTTCTGCAAAAGGGCATCTCCGATGTACTTTTCATTCTGCAGGATCTTCTTCAGTGTTTCCGAACGCCACTTCGTTTTCCCAGCCCCGGTGAGAATCCCGTCTGCTTCCAGGCCACGCCCGATCTGGAGCAGGCTTGCCCCTTCCAGATACTCCCGGTAGATCCTCTTGACCACTTCCGCCTCCGCAGGCTCTATGACTAAGTTTCCTTCCCCATCCTTTGTGTAACCCAGGAACCGGCTGTGGTTGACCCGGACTTCTCCATTCTGGAAACGGTACTGCAGGCCGAGTTTGATGTTCTGGCTCAAAGACTGGCTTTCCTGCTGTGCCAGGCTCGCCATAATGGTAAGCAGCACCTCACCCTTGGAATCCATGGTGTTGATGTTCTCTTTTTCAAAGAAAACCGGGATGTTCTTCTCCTTCAGTTCCCGGATATACTTCAGACAATCCAGGGTGTTTCTGGCAAACCGGCTGATGGACTTGGTAATGATCATATCAATGTTTCCGTCCATGCAGTCCTGGATCATGCGGTTAAATTCCTCCCGCTTTTTCGTATTCGTTCCAGTGATCCCGTCATCAGCATAAATCCCGGCCAGCTCCCATTCCGGATTCTTCTGGATAAATTGCGTATAATGCGCCACCTGCACCTCATAGCTGGATGCCTGCTCCTCACTGTCCGTGGATACCCGGCAGTAAGCAGCGACTTTCAGCTTTGGCCGCTGCCCAACTGCGGCGGTATTTCCTACCCGCTTTCTGGCTGGGATCACAGTAATATTCCTACTTAGTTCCATCCCCATCCACCTCGCTCTCAATCAAACTGTATGCATACGCCGCCTGTTCAAAGGGATCGTCAGAAACCTTTCTCACTGCAGGCATGGTAAAATTGGTAGGGAAGAGGATGTCCTTCTTTTCTTCCAGTTCCCACACCCGCCCCAGCGCTTTTGCTCGGCTCATGCGTATTTCTTCTGCCTTATCAAAGGTTTCTTTATCAATAATAACCGGATAGTAATCATCTCCAAGATACTTCTTATTCCGAAGCATCCTGCCGGCGCTCCCGTGGTACAGATTTAATCCGACCTTCTCAGCGGCGGGCATAAGCGCCATGCCGGAAATATAGTTCTGAAAAAACTCCCGTACCGTGGCGGCCTGTTTTTCATCAATGATCGCCCGGCCGTTTTCAATCCGGTATCCATACGGAATGTGTCTCATGGTTCCACCAGCCTTTCTCTCAGGGACAGTCCGCATTTCAATTCAAAAACCACTTCTTTTCTGGACAGCACGGTAATCCGTTCCACAAAGGAAAGAAACGTCTCATCATCAAATTCCGTCATCATGGTTCCTTTGGATGTAAACCGGAGCAGTCGCTGCAATTCTTCTATCTTGACCATATCTCCATTGACGGAGCGCATCAGCCCATCCTTTTCCTGCCGCAAAGTGTCCGCTTCTGCTGCAAGCTCATTGCTTTCCTTATTAAAAAGAGCAGGCTCCAGATAGCCGTTTGCCATCAGGTTCGTCAGCACCTGTTTCTGCTCCCTGTTTTTCTCGATGGCCGTTTCCAGTTCCTCTATCTTTAGCAGCCGGGATTGATCATTTAATCCCCGCAGGCTTTGCAAAAGAGGATGCAGCACCATCTGATGTCCAAAGACCAGCTTATTCATCATGGTAACAAACGCCAGTTTCAAAGCATCATCCGTGATGTATTTCTGCGAACAGCTTTCCTTATCTTTCAGATGATTGGCACAAGCCCATGCCACATATTGGCCACTGGGTTTATAATGCATCCGTCTCTTATATTTGCCATCGCATTCTCCACAGCAGATCCGGCCAGAAAAGCCGTACCTGTTCTGGTATCTCCCGGTGTCATGGCCATTTCCTTTTTCGCGCCCCCGCTGTTTCAAAACCGCATTGGCCAGTTCAAACTTTTCCCTGCTGATGATCGCTTCATGGTGGTCCTGCATCAGGTACTGGTCAAGTTCTCCCCGGTTCTGATGGCGGTTAAAGCTGTTGTCCGTATAGGTCTTCTGGAACAGGACGTCACCTGTATACTTTTCATTCCCGATGATGGCGTTGACGGTACCCGGCGTCCAATGTCCGCCCTTCTTGGTAGCAACGCCACGCTCATTCAGTTCATCCGCAATCTCGTGGGTACTTTTCCCCGCAAGCGTGTCCGCAAAGATCTGTTTCACGATTTCCGCCTGTTCCGGCACGATCACCATCTCCCCATCCACATTGTCATAACCATATGGGAGATAGGAAATGATGAAGGTTCTATTCTGAAAGCGTCGCTTGATACCCCACTTCTCATTTTCAGAAATGGACACCGACTCACTTTCTGCCAGACCACTTAAAATAGGGAGTTATTATCTCATGGATAGGGAAAACTGGAACGGTACTAATGATTTACCGTATACCTTTCTCCGCCATGTAAATCACTTTTCTTTATTTCTGTTCATTAGGCTACGATTTCGCTATCCCTTTTTCTCGCCCACACCTCACGATGTAAACCATGAAAATCGCTATGGGATTCGTCGGCAACTACACCCATTGTGGACTTTCGCCACAGACTGATGGCATGCCCGTCATACCTAAAAAGGGACTGAAAACTTTATCAAAAGTTCTCAGCCCTTTTTTCTATCTCATGCCAGGAAGGAAATCCATAAGCGTTTTCTGCACTGGTCACCGCCCGGATAATCGCTTCACTCATCACTTCCGCCGCCAAAGTTCCCGTCAGATCCTGATCTGCCGGCACTTCACCTACGGAAACTGCATAAATACTGTCACCGTCCGCCGTGGTGTGAACCGGCCGAATAGATCTGGCATAGCCGTCATGGGCCATACCTGCAATTTTACACAAAGACGTTTTGGGAAATCGGCCATTGGTTATGACAACGCCAATGGTAGTATTTCCCGTGAATTTATTCTCCACTACCTGGGTGCTGGCGTACATCAGATCTTCTGACCTTCGAAAGGATTTCCCATCTTCCGCCAGCAATCCGGCAATCTTTCTCCCGTTCTTCCAATCATAGACGTCTCCCAGAGCATTTACCGCCACAAGGGCTCCCACCTGCAGCTCGCCCAACTGTACCGCGTAACTGCCGATACCTGATTTCATACAAAAATCCATACCGGCCATTTTCCCAACCGTGGCGCCGCAGCCAGCGCCGTAATTTCCATCCCGATAATTTCCCACTTCCCCATTGACACAGGCCTGATATCCCATATGTTTATCTGGTCTAATATATGGATCTCCCACTGTGAGGTCAAAAAGATCCGCCTGACACACCAGCGGCACCTTCAGCGGAGCTACATCAAATCCAATATCCCGCTCCTCCAGATACTGCATGACACCGTCAGCCGCTCCCAGGCCGAAAGCGCTGCCTCCTGCCAGAACAATCCTATGGATCACCTGCGCCGCAGCCAGCGGATTCATCAGCTCCGACTCCCGGGATGCCGGCCCGCCGCCGCGTACATCCAGACCGGCAGCCATCCCGTCCTTTGCATACAATACGGTGCATCCCGTTCCTGCCTCTTGATTCTCCGCCTGCCCTATTTTTATGCCTTTGATTTCTTTAATACTGATCTCCTTCATCTGCATGTTTTCTTTTCCTTTCCGCCGCTTTGGGATTTCCTCTTATTTTTCGTATCATCCAGGGAACAGATGATCTGAAGCAAAGATAAGAGCCTCTGTTCAAACTTTGTATTATCCCCGGTCTTTTCAGAAAAGGTTTTAATCACTTCCACATCCACATGAAGCGCCTCTGCATAATCACGAATCAACCGTTCTGATGGTTTCCTGTCCCCCTTTTCAATTGCATTGATATAAGACGGCGTTACCAGCAATTCTTCCGCCAGTTCCTTCACCTTTTTATCCCGGGCAATGCGAAGCAAACGAAATACATTCAGATTATCTTCCGTTTTTTTAGATGTGTTTCCCATATTTTTCCTTTCCGCTGAAAATTTAATATACTGGCGCAGCCTCCGGCTATCTTACCATGTTAATAATATATTCATGATAAAATCGGTACCTCTGCCCTTTCATCAGCCTCCTTCCTTTCTCTATTTATCAATAGCTTTTCCACTGATTTCAAACACAGACGAAGATCCTATACTATGAATTTCAACGAAGCAGATTTCTTCTGCTCATCCTTTCAGATGAGCAGAAGACAGCCCCTTTAGAGTCAATCATCCGGAAAGAAAAAAAGAAAAATCTTCCTTATCATAACAGATAAAACAATCCGCAGGATCAGTCCCGCAAAACGAAGAACTCGTTTCACCGAAGGCGAAACCTTCACTTTACAATAGGCATCTGCCATCTTCTTCCACAAACGAACATTCTTTTCTTTCCAGGAATCTGTTTTCGGCTTTTTTCTCATAGTATATCCTCCGTTAAAATTTTTAACCGGAGGCTTTGCCACTGTATTAAATTTTCAATGTATTATTTAAGACAACTATAACATGCTTTGTTTAAAAAATCAACACAGTTTATTTATTATTCCTGCGCGGTAAAATCTTCCAGATAAACTTCCCACATATTCTCCTGATATCCCGCCGCCTTTGCTGTCTTTATCGCTGCCGCCGTTTCCAGCAGCTGTTCATCCGATATTTTCTCCAGTATCTTCAAACGTCTTGGGGAAATCTTTTTTAAAGATCTGCTTTTTTCATAGTCCGCCGCCGTCATATGCCAATAATGGAACTCGCCCTGGTAATACTGTTTCAGCTTCTGGGCAATCAACAGACCTTCAGGATCAAAATCTCCGGCATACCAGACTTCCATTTTCGCCTTTGCAAAAAGATCCATCAGCAAAAGAGAACTCAGCCGCGGCTGCCCGTTCATACACAGAAGCGCGCAGTTTTTCTTCCACCGTCCACAAAGCATGGCGTATACCGATGGATTTTCCACGATCAACACTCTGTTTTGAGGACAGCATACCGATTTCCATCCCGCAATAACTGACAGTGGAATCTGCACCGGCTGTCCTTCTGCAAAAAATCCTTCCAGTCCCCTGTGGAAAACGCCGTCTTTTTTTTCGGCCCGTATTCCAGCTGCCAGCGCATAGTTGGAAACATCATCTTTCAGTATTCCCACTTTCCAGAAAAGCCTTTGTTTTTCAAGCGGCGGGAACACCCTGGCAGGAGATTTCCCGCCTGCGTCCCCTGAATTCCCCTCAGTCTTTTGCAGATACCATCGGATCAGCTGCTCAAGGTATCGGCCTCCCTTCGTCCCCTCATCAAACGCATGGGGATTTCCCGTGACCTGCGCCGCAAATACCGCAAGATATTGGGCATCCACTGGCAGCCGATTCAAAATCCCTATCCCTGTAAGAAGCATCCGCCAGGTTCCTTCCGGATCATTTTCCCCCTCCGGGCCCTGAATTTCTTCCAGCCACTGCGCGGCCGCCGTTCCCGGCATGGCTTCCTTTTTCGCCCTGCCGATCATCTCCTGCCACTGCTTTTCTTCCTTATGTTTTCGTTCTTTCCGGCTCTCCATCGTTTCCTGAAAATAAAGCTCCAGCAGTTCTTTTCCGGAAATTTCCTCGAATTTGCTCCTAATGAGCGCCTGTTCAAACTGTTCTGCAGAAATGGAGGCCGATTTTTTTCCATGATAATTTCGTCCCAGGAAACCCTCCAGATCTTCTCTGTCTTCTTCTGACAGATTTTTGATCACAACGTTTCCGGCAAACTTCCCGTAAGAAACATATTTCTCCCGAAATCCGTCCAACAGCCGGCAAAAAACCGGCCGCTCCCGGAAGTAGTCAAGACATTCATCCCTCAGTCGTTTCTCCATTCCCGCATCTGATCCCTTCTATTCATTTTCTATTCTTTCTGACCACTGTTCTGCTTCAGACTCATCCTCCAGCATTTCCCTGGTATGACCGTTCCACAGATAAGGCATGACCGTCACAAATCTGGCGTTCTCCGGCCGCAGCAGCTGATAAATGGCCAGCGCATCCAGAGTATCGCAGTCTCCCCAAAGCACCTGAGAATTGATAATAAAATCAAACCGAAACTCTGTCATCAACCGGAACATATCCCGTATATTACGGTTATCCACCCCTACAAAAGCCTCGTCAAGAGAAATCAGCCGCGGCGCATCCGAGCGTCCTCCCTCATATTTTGCCACCACCGCAGAAAATAAAGGCACATACATAGCCATGGCCTTTTCTCCTCCGCTGAAGGTTCCGAACATACTGTTGGTCAGTTCCTTTACTCTTTCACCGTTTTTCTGGAAAAAAAGCTGAAATTCGAACCATTTCCGATAGTCCAGCGTCTCCTTCATCACCTGATAAAAGGAGATCATACCGCCGCTGTCTCTGGCGTGACGCCTGGCCTCTTCCACCTTAGAACGAAAATGCGCTGACAACTTTGCCGCTTCCTCCTCCCGCATCAGGCGGTAATCTTTTTTCAAAAGCTCCACCAGTTCCCTGGTGTCCAGCTGATCTTCCGTCTCCGCCATGCGGCTTCTCCACCTGAGGCTCAGCTTCAATCCGCTGGAAGTATTCATCTCCCCCATCAGCATATTCATCTTATCCACCCAGGCATTGGAACCGTTGATTCTTCCCCGTATTTTCCGGCTCACCGTATTGGCCAGGATATCCTCAAACAGCTCCCGGTCCCCATCCCGGATCAGATCCTTCAGCTGGGCGATCTCTTCCTCCAGGTGAACCAGTAATCTTCCAAAGGGAATCCGAACCCCCTGATAGCGGGCAGCGATATCCAGCCTTTTAGCCGGCGGATCGCCTTGCTGCGCTTCTTGGCTCAATTCTTCAAAAAGTTCCGTCTGCATGATCTGGTAATCGCTGAGAAAGCCTCGATTTTCAAAATATACCTGATTCAAATTCCGGATGATCTGATCCAGATCCTGCTCCCGGCATTCCCCCTGAAGATACGCTTCTGCTTTTTGTGCGCTGGCCGCCTCTTCCGGCAGCTCCACATACTTCAGATCCCGCTCCGCCTTGAAACATTTTTCAAGATAATTTCCTTTTCGCCTGCATTGCGCAAGTCTTTCCCCATTTTGAACCGACTGCTCCTGCAGCACCCGGAGCCGCTCCCGATTTTGGGCGCTCTCTTCCACACAGCTTTGCAGCAAAGCTGGATAAGACTGCAGCCAGGCCATACACTCATCCAACCGCTGTCGAATCTGTTCATAATCCGTAAGCTTCAGCTGTTCCACAACCGAATCGTACTCTTCCTGCTCTTTCTTAAGCTCCCGCTGAGTGTTTCCCTGTTCATAACGGATCCGATCCAGATCCCCGTCCAGATTCTCCAGCTGCTCTTTCAATTCCTCCAGATGAACGCAGATCTGCAGATAAAGCTCATGACCGGACTTCAGCTGATAAAAATACTGGCGATAACGGTGAGCCGCTTCCTCCGCCCGGCAAAAGACTTCCAGAGTGCAGGTCAGATACAACTTCTGCGCGATCCTGGCCGCCTGACTTCTCAGTTCCTTCAGAGATTCCTGAACCTTTAACAGTTCCTCTTCCAGTCTGGCTTCCTCTTCTTTCATCCTCTCCACCACTCTTCTGGCGTCAGAAAGCATTCTTGCCGCTTCACGCAGATCCGTATCTTGCGGAAGTCCCTGATACTCTTTTTCCAAACAGGCGATACGCTTTTTTAACTCTTCTATCTCACAGCCAACCTTCGCCTGGGCTTCCTCATTACAGGCCAATGCATCCCTGCAGGCCGCAATCCGGTTCCTGCGGTTCTTTTCCCTCGCCTGCACTCCGATGAATCCTGCCTCATGTTCCCCCGTCACTGTTCCGCTGATCACACCAATCTGATAGGATCCATCCGGAGATACTCTGGTGGCAGCCGGCAGGTCATCGGCCGTCTGTTCCGACAGACTAAAGCCAATATTTCCCAGAATCCCTGTGACTCTCTGATTAAAAAATATGTCATTGACAGAGTCGTTCAGATCCAGAACATCCAGAAGACTCTGCCCGCTATAATGGTGCTGAACAAAGAGATAGCGATCCTCACAGCCTGGATCTGTCTTGAGAACCTGCTTCCGGTACTGCTCCTCTACAATCAGCGCATCCAGGATTCCCATTGTAAGAAGAGCCTCCTCGATCCGGTCACAGACTTCTTTTTCCAGATCATTTCCAAACTCCACCACTTTGTAAAACTCTACATAAGGTATCCCAGCTTCCTTCAGACGCTCCCTGTTTCTTATTACCCCATCGCTTCTGGGAGGTTCTGGCTCCCGGTGATCTTCCCACTGCTTCAGCTCTTCCAGAATCTCCTGATGGATTTTTTCCAGCTCCTGAAACTCTTCCTGTTTCTTTAAGAGGCTGCCATTCATCTCACTGTTTTTTTCAATCCAAAGATCTGCCGCTATCTTTCTTACCCGGGCAAAATCCGAACCCTCCGTATATTCATCGGCAAAACGAGCCAACTCCTGCATCTGCCGTGCGGTAAGTTTCAGTTCCGTATTGCTTCCGTTCCAGCTGTACAATGCCTCTTTCCACTCATTTTCAATCTGAAGCATAACATCTTCCAGCTCATTCTCCCGGCGCTTGGCCGTGTCCGTCTCACGCTGCTGCTTTTCCCGCTTTTTCAGCAGATCATCCGCCGCCTTCTGACAGACCTGTGCCTCCTTCAGCAGTGCTGTCCCCCGGCTGATCTCATCTGCCGTTTTCTCAAACTGAGCTTTATGAGTATCCCAGGAAAACTCTGAACGCAGCTGCTTTTTTAATTCCTCCTGGAAAAATGGATGCTCCTCAAAAGCCATCTCTTCCGCTTCCGTCTGCATCTCATCCAGGATTTTCACCAATTCCTTCTCTTTTTCGTATTCCCGGTCTTCTTCCTTTTTCTTTTTACTCTCCGTCGCCACATATTGTTCCTGCTTGGCAGCAATCTGTTTTTGCTTTTCTTCCAGCAGTTTTTCTCTGACTTTCATACGAGATTCCAGATCCATCTGCCGGGCTTTCAGGCTGACGGCGTCGCTTTTACTTAAGGACTCCCTTTCCTTTTCCATAGCGTCTCTTCTGGCATCCAGCATGGATTTTTCCTGTTCCAGCGTTTCCATACGCTCTTTGCAGCTTTGCATCTGCTCTGCCTGCTCCCGGATTTCTTTCTCCAGCGATGACAGCATTTTTTCATTTGCCGCACAACGCTGTGCCTTGCCAAAAAGGATCTGACGATTATATCTGTCCAACACTTTCTGAATTTTTCCGGCAGCCTGATATCCTGCCTCACGGGATTTCAGATTCATATTCATGGTATCCATATTTTCAATGGCTTCTGACATAGGACGCAAATCTTCATCCGACAACGGCTGAAGGGAATCGCTTAAAATATCATTGACTACCGACGGCTTAAAGTCCTTCGACAGCTTCGGCGTTCTAAGCTGAATCAAAAGATCAATCATTTCTTTATATTCTTCCAGCGTCTCAAAACCAAATATCTGCCTGTTTACATAATCCATATAATCTGTCTGCCGGTCAAACACCTGACCGCCGTTTCCGATTCGATTTTCCAGCTCCTTTCTGGAAAGGGGCACCTTCTCCCCCATTTCCTTGTACAGCCAGAAATCTTTTCCGATTCTTCTGCCGTCCGTCAGGCTGAAGTACCATTTATCCAGCGGCTTGCCCCTGCGGGCACGGATTCCCATACCGATGGTCAGCCAGATATTGCTTTTCTCGCGTTTTAATTCCAGATACAGATACCCGGTCCGCTCATCTCGTCCATCGTCTTCCTCCAGAAGATAACTGCTCATCTTTCTGTCTCTGGAACCGAAGGGATCCAGACGTTCCGGACTCATATTTCCGTCCAGGAGCAGGGGAATCACACTTTGCATCGTCACCGATTTTCCCGAACCGTTGGCTCCCCTCAGCAGCATTCGCCCTTTCACAAAAGGAAATTCCTGCTCGTCATAATACCAGAAATTAATCAATCCTATCTTACTTGCCTGCCATCTGCTGTTCATCTTTCGTCTTTTTCTCCTCTATCCCATAATCCGCCGGATAACGTCCGGTCAGTTTTCCTGCAGAAGGATAAATCTTTACCGTCTGTTCCCGCCGATTCTTTTGAATCAGCATCCAACGCTCCATCTGCGATTCCGCCTCCCGGACGAATTCTCCCTCCGGCATTTCCCGGTATCCTTTATTGAATCCGGAACCATATACTTCCTTCACCTGCCGCACCATCCGCTCAAACTCCAACAACTGCACCACGATGATATCGTCTTTTCCTGGCTGCCAGATGCCGTCCTCTACTTTTTTTCGTATCTCACTGCAGCAGAAAAGCAAAATATCTGAAATTCCTGTACCGCCGGGAAATATTTCCCCCATCCTGCATTCTTCTCCCTGCATGAGAAAAGCGCTCCCCCTGTGTATATGCACCTGGCATTGAAAAGTCTGCTCCAGATCCTCCGCCAGCCTTCTTCCATAATATTTCAGATACTCAAAATCCTCTTCCGACCCTTCCTCCCGGTACATCCCCACAGAAAACAGCAGCCTTTTATATACTCTGTGCCGCCTTGCAATACCACGGTCTTCATTAATGGAAAACCAATCGCTCTCCTGGAAATCCTCCGGTTTCGTATATTCCATAATATCCTTGCTGAAATTCCGCATAAAATAGCGGGAAGCTCCGGTATTTTCATAGAGGACTTCGCCGCCCGCCTGATCCATGAAGGCATCGTCACTGCCATCCGTCACTTTCAGCATTCCCTGATTTACGGTATATCTTAATACCTTTACCAGCTTTCTCCGGTTGACATATAACGTCCAGTCGATTCCTCCCCCCGGCATATTGGCCTCAATGTACTCCGTCAACTGAGAAAGAACAAATTGTTCCTGGGCGTCCCTGTCCTCAAGAAACATCAAAAGAATACACAGAAAAGCATATTCTTCTCTGGAATAAAACTCTTCAATTCCCATAAAGCTCTCCGCAGACGCCGGAATCTTCTCCAGCTTCACCAGCAGCGCATTTTCAATTACCTGACATCCCATTTTTTCCGTTGCAAATTTTCGAATCTCACCGATAGAATCTCTGATACGGTAGTATAGATCCCGATCTTCCGATTTCAGTACCCAGCGTCTTGCCAGCAATGCCTCCAGCTCTTTCATCTGACCGCTCCTTTCTGAAATACGATACTGAGCTTTGGCATTGTAAAATTTCCATCTTCACAATGTACCACACATTGTTCGTCAGCATGAGCCATATCCAGCATAAATTCCCGTCCATCCTCCGCCCTTGCGGAATGATCGCTGTTCTCCAGCGCATCAGACAGCCATTTCAGCAGAATCTCCCGGACTCTGGCCTCAATCACAGGGAGGCTGTCAAAATCGATCCTGCCGTTTTTCTCCAATGCTTCCAGTTTCTCCCAATCCTTTTTCATCTGTTCCACAGCCGCCCGTCTTGCCTCTTCCTTTTCCCTGGCATTATCACGAATAGAAGTGCGTTTCGATTTTTCGCCGTAATTACGAATTCTGGGACGCAAAAGGATCTCTGCTGCCTGCTCCTCATAAACACTTTGATTCATGCTGTCCGTCTCACGATCCGCCAGCGCCTTTAAATGCAACGGCTTCTCCAGGCCAAATACCATGGCGGACATTCGGTGAGCCTCCTGCAGATCCTCGCACTTCAGAAAAATCTCAGCCACTTTTCTGTATTCTTCCCTGCGATTGGCTCCCAGCGCATTTTTTTCACTGAGCTGCGCAGCATACCGTGTGATTCTGCGGATAATCTCATTGGTAGCGTCAAAAAGCCGGCCCGCCTCATTCTCCTGACTTCCCTCGCCCACAAACCAATTCCGAATACTTTCAAAACGTCCCTTGGTTTTCTCCTCGATCATTTCCCAGGAAACCTCCACATCCATCCTGGGAATAGACCTCTCGTAGTCATTCACCTTTTTCAGAACAGCTCCGAGGATCTCCGGCTCCAGAAGACGAAGCGTCTCTTCGATGACTCCCACATTTTTCTGCAGCCCTTTCACAAAATTTCTCAGATACTCCACCAGTTTGTCCTTAAAAACGAGAAACTCCTTCGTCCGCATCATTTCCTCCGCCTTTACACTGTTCAGATCACGGATATAATCCTGATAATTCTGATTCAGACGAATGAAATCGTTATTCAAATCGTTCCACCAGGTATAGACCGTACCGGCATCCTGCCCGGCCATTCCTGAAAACTTCTCCACATGAATGCGGATCCGCTCCAATAATGTGGGCTCCAGAGAAGCCCCTTCCACGAAAAGATTTTCCAAACGCAGCACAAGACGCTCAATCTCCACACTATATTCGGACATCTGATACCGGAATTTCTTATTCTTAAACTCTTCGATGGAAGCAACTTTGCGGGTATCCTGAATGGTATTCAGATTTTTCCATTCTGTCAGCATGGCAAGATCCTGCTGGCACTGTTCCATCCGATAATTCCCAAAATAGGGATCTGCTCTCATTTCCTCATACACTTCTTCCTGATACAGCCAGTACCGCAGCTTCTCATAATTTTCATAAAAAATGCGCATAATGCTCCGGTATCGGTCAACATTATCCGCATTCAGATACTTTGCTTCTGTCAATGGCTTTGTGAGCTTATCTGTCACTCGCATCCTTTGTTCCTCCACGATCTGTAATTTCCCCTGCCTCTCAAAGAGGCGCTGCTTCCCCGCATACCTTCATTTCCCGCTCCGGCTCAATCCCAGAGCAAAACACCTGTTATGTTTCACTTTACCACGAGGCCGCAGCACAGTCAAGCTGGTGCAGGAAAGCACCACTCTTTCAGAAGTCATAAAGAGCGTCAATTTTTCCATTGCGAAACCGCAGTCTGCCTTATCAGTTGGCACATCTTCTGGAATTCGGACATATCAAGTGATCCGTAACGCACCTTTCGTGCAGGTTGAAAACCAATAACTCCGTCGACACCAGCCTCCGTATTGTTGGCGAGCCAGGACTTTTTCACTAAGTGGTTCATTCCTCAGTATTTTCTTCTTTTGCAAGCACCATTGGCTGTCAGTTAGCCCGCTGGATCTGCACTGGATGTGAGATTAATGCATAGCTCTTGCAACTTTGAGAATCGGATAAGAAGTGAATTACTCCAAGTATCTGAAGTATCTCACAAAAGTTGAAGTTTGACTATCCGGTTGGTTATAAAGCGCTTACTTTCTTCTTGCCGTTTTTCTGTCTGGCTTTCAGATATTCTTTGATGGGCGGCACATCCGCACCCTCAAATGCAGGCGGCTCCGCCCCTGTCTGCAAATTTTACATGGAAATAGGTTGAATTTCTCCTATTTTTGGATATAATAAAAGTAAAGAGCAAAGGAGGTCTTGTTATGAATATCAACACGAAAAACCTGGTTTCCATCACCGATGCCAATCAAAATTTCTCTAAAGTGGCCCGTCTCGTAGATGAGAACGGTTCTGTTATCATATTAAAGAACAATGTTCCCCGGTATCTGGTCATGGAATTCAGTGCCGCTGAACAAGAACAGCTTGCCGCCGATGAAGATGTCATGGCTATTTCCAAGCGTCTCATCGAAAAGAACAGACAGGCTTACGAAGTACTTGCCAAATGATTCGATTATCAAAACCGCAGATACTTCTGCTGCATGAACAACTCATTGCAAAAACCGGAGGCTCATCCGGCCTTCGCGATGAAAGGATGCTGGACTCTGCGCTGAACACACCCTTCCAGACCTTTGATGGAGATCACTCCAGCAAAAGGCAGCCCGTCTTTGCTTTGGTCTGGTAAAAAACCATCCCTTTGTAGACGGGAACAAGCGTATCGGCGCACACGTCATGCTGGTGTTCCTCGCCTTAAACGGGATCGAATTACAGCATACGCAAACAGAATTGTCCAATGTCATCCTGCAATTAGCTGCAGGCGCTATTCAATCTTCTGATTTACTGGAGTGGATACTCACACATCAGATCTAAAAAGCCATTCTTCTATGCAAAAGAGATTACAGGAACGGTATGGAGCAATTTTATGATGATATCGTAAAAGAGCTGAACGCAGGTGTGAGCAGAAAAGATGTCTATTGTCATCTGCTAAAAAAGGGCTATACGGGTAAGCATTCAGCTGTCTGAGATTATATGAATAAAATCATAAAACGGGAGAAACTGCAGCAATATGACCATATTTCACGAACAGGCATCTTCCGTTTTCTTTGGATGGACGCCGACTTAAGCAAGACACATTGTTCCTATATTATGGAGCATTATCCTAAAATCCGTCAGTTAGATATATGTATTCGGGAATTCCGAAATATATACGATCAGAAAAATATGGTTCTGCTTTATTTATTCATTGAAAAGTACAAACTATCAGAAATACCGGAATTATCCCGTTTTGCTGTTGGGCTTGAAAAAAGATATGGAAGCAGTCGAAAATTCAGTTGTAAGCTCTTTGTCTAATGGATTTGTTAAAGGGACAAATAATAAATTAAAGATGGTAAAGCGTACAATGCATGGTCGATGCAGCCGTCAGTTATTAAAAGCAAAACTCATGTATCGCCCTAATAGATAAAGGCAAGACAGAAAACGGTGAGGAGCTGCAGATCGAGGATCTGGATCAGTTTGATATTCAGAAAATGAATAGTATCCATAACAGTGAGGAAGAAATTTTACTGAACAAAATTATATATAGATAGATAAAAATGAGAACTGGATTTCATGTGCCTGTGAAGTCCGGTTCTTTTTATGTTTTGCTAATTGAAAATTCTGGAAACGGCAAAAATATATTGAAAAGCAAAGTGTTTCTCTGGATTTATTGCCGATAATGTGGTATACTATAATGTATATTCATATAGTATTAAATTCATTTGATAACGGAGGAAAGCAGATGCGATACCTTTCAGTTGCTGAAATAGCAAAAAAATGGAATATATCGGAGCGCAGCGTGAGAAATTACTGCGCTCATAAGCGTGTGAAGGGTGCTTTTCTTACCGGAAAGACCTGGAATATTCCGGAGAACGCTGAAAAGCCAGAGCGTTCCAACAAAAAGAAAGAACACCCACTTACACTGCTGGATATCTTACAGGAACAAAAAGCAAGTAAATATTCCGGCGGTATTTACCATAAAACACAAATCGATTTAACGTATAACTCAAACCATATTGAGGGAAGTCGTCTGACCCATGATCAGACCAGATATATTTTTGAAACCAATACCATCGGCGTAGAGAATGAAGTTCTCAACGTAGACGATGTGATTGAAACCGCAAATCATTTTCGATGTATCGATATGATTATCGATCATGCAAAATCTGCTTTGACTGAGAAGTTCATTAAGGAGCTTCATTTGACTTTAAAAAGTGGAACCAGTGATTCCAGAAAAGACTGGTTTGCAGTGGGTGATTATAAGAAATTACCTAATGAGGTGGGCGGCATGGATACTGCGCTACCCGAAGAAGTTGCCGGCAAGATGAAAGCATTGCTGACAGCGTATAACGCAAAAAAGGAGAAGGCGTTTGAAGATATTCTGGATTTCCATGTAAAGTTTGAGCGAATCCATCCGTTTCAGGACGGTAATGGCCGTGTGGGCAGGCTGATTATGTTCAAGGAATGTTTGAAATATAATATCGTTCCATTCATTATCGAGGATAACCTGAAGATGTTCTACTATAGAGGATTGAAGGAGTGGGGCAATGAAAAAGGCTATCTGACAGATACATGCTTGACCGCACAGGATCGATATAAGGCGTATCTGGATTATTTCAGAATTCCATATTAGGTAAAGATAATTTTCAAAGTATTAAAAGTTGGTTGGGGTTGTCTTGAAAACATTATTCAGTGCTCCGCTATAAACAAACATTCTAAATAAGGGGCTGTGAAAAAAGTACAGCCGAAAACAAAGAAGGACCCAGGGGCAAAAATAAGCCCAAGGTCCTTCTTTTGTGGTGCGCCCGGCGGGCGCACGTTCTAAGGGGTGAAAGTCCCTGACCCGCCCGGCAGTGGGAAGGGTGCAGCCAATGGCAAGGGCGTCATCGTGAGGTGGGGGCTGAAGGAAGCCGGAGGCAAACCACTGGCCTGTAAAGGTTGTCCGGATAGGATGTGAAGCGTGGATGAGATTGCCACACAAATCAAAGTCCAATAACTGCACGGAACGCCAACACCGCATTGACCACGGCGTTCTCGGTATCGGCATAGGCGTCCAGCGCCTTTTGTATTCTCCTCAATCTGGCCCATATCGTCCGCTGTATTTTCCGCAGCGTCCCCAGCCTCATTTAACTGCTGGATCAAATTTTGGATGGCCTGCCCGTCATCCACGGTATCCAGAGCATCCGTCAGCTGACGGATATCAGCTTTTCCTCTGTCTGGTTCACTGCCTGCGCTAAAAGTTCCTGTTTCTGCGCTACCAGCACCGTATTGGAAGGATCGAGTTTTAAGAGCCGGTTCACATCATTTAAGGCAGACTGGTTTTCGTGATGGAAGAATTAACGCTCTTTAGTGCTTTGTCAAGACCAGTGGTATCGCCGCCGATCTCCACCGTAATGCCTTTGATACGATTTGCCACAGCGTTCACCTCCCTCGCATAGCTGTAAACAAAATTTGAATATTGCTTGCGTTTGCTTGCATTTAACAGCAAAGGTGGATATAATATAGAAAAAGGAGTGTGATGAACATGGCAAATACATCCGCAGTTTACGCCCGTATTGATACGGAACTAAAAGAAAATGCAGAAGGCATTCTGTCTCAGCTTGGCATTTCTCCATCCAGTGCCATCCAAATGCTCTACAGCCAGATTGTCCTGAAAAAAGGGATGCCCTTTGAACTTCGGCTCCCATCTAAAAAACCGACCGCTATCGGCGGCATGACCCGTGAACAGTTAGATGCAGAGCTTATGAAAGGCATCGAATCCATGAAATCCGGAAAAACCTATACAGCAGATGAGGTGGATGCCGAACTGAAACGGGAGTTCGGCATATGAGTGATACCTATTCTGTTATCTACTCCCCGGAAGCCAAAGACAATCTGATAGAGATTTACTCCTACATTGCCTTTGAACTCGAAGCGCCGGATACCGCCCAATGGCAGGTTAACCGCATCCGAAAAGAAATACGGTCGCTGGACTTTATGCCGGGGCGCTATGCCATTGTGGATTGGGAACCGTGGAGGAGCATGGAAATGCACCGAGTGCCGGTAGACAATTTCGTCGTCTATTATGCAATAGACGACAAAAGCCGCACGGTAACCGTAATCCGAATCTTTTATGGCGGCAGGGACGCCGAAGGCATTATCAATGCAGCGCATAACTAATGTCCAGAAAGGGGCTGTGAAAAAATGAGAAATCATTTTTTCACAGTCCTCTTTTTATGCGTAAGCACATGAAGTTTTCTAAAAATGCGTATAACTCCCCTTACCCCATAAGTCTGATGATTAAATTGCTTATG
>JBMNRB010000031.1:0-28495 GCA_050944435.1 Ruminococcus sp. | reverse complement strand
AAGGGATCGGGGTCGTGACGCTGGCTGCATGTCTGGGAGAACTGGGAGACCCGACAAGGTTTGAGAGCCCGCGTCAGATGAGCCGGATGGCAGGCTATAACCTGGTAGAGGACAGTTCCGGGAAGAAGAAAGAGAGCTACGATCCGGAGAAAGTCTTCGGGTCTGTCCGCAGGGAGCAGCTAAAGACGGCTGCCTGACCATAAAGAGAGCCGATAATGGCACGGGGACAAGGAGGTTTTCTCCATCAGCCCAAAGAGGCAGCATTAAAGCACAAGTCTGCCCCGTGCCTTTATCCATAAAGCAGAATGAAGGAATGTCAGGGCGTAGACCCAGTGAGAACTGATAGGGTAAGCGAATGGATATACATCGGCAGAAGCACATTCACCAATCATTCCATCCATTTATGGATGATGATATAAAACACTAAAAATATATCGGGAGATATATTGACAAATTTCAAATATTGAGATAGGAGAAAAAATGTATGGAAGAGCAATTTTATTTCGCGCCGATGGAGGGGATTACCGGATACATTTACCGGAACGCCCAAAGCCGTCACTTCAAAAAGGCGGATTGGTACGTGGCGCCCTTTATTGTCTCCAATCAAAAGGGCGTCTTGAAATCCAGAGACAAAAACGATATTTTGCCGGAACATAACACGGAAGTTTCTCTGATTCCCCAGATTCTTTCCGGCAGGGCAGAGGAATTCCTTCTCATGGCAAAGAAAATCAGGGAGTTTGGATATCAGGAGATTAATCTGAATCTGGGCTGTCCCTCCCAGACGGTAACGGCAAAAAGGAAAGGAGCGGGATTTCTTTTGTATCCCGAAGAACTGGATCGCTTTTTGGATGAAGTTTTCTCTAAACTGGATATGCGGATTTCTGTCAAGACCAGGCTGGGCTGGGAGAGACCGGAAGAATTTTATGAGTTAATAAAGATATTCAACCGGTATCCGCTGGCAAAGCTGATGATTCACCCCAGGGTGCGGATGGATTTTTACAAAAACAGGCCAAACTGGGAAGTGTTCGGTGAAGGTATGGCCATGAGCAGAAATCCCGTTTGCTATAATGGAGATCTTTTCACGGCGGAGGATGTAAAAAAGTTCCGGGAACATTTTCCGGAAGTTCATCATTTAATGATCGGAAGGGGACTGCTGCGGGATCCGGCGCTTCTGGAAAAATTGGAGGATGAAAAAGAGGAAACGGATAAAGAGCGGTATCATGAGTTTATCCGGGACGTATGCGAGGGGTACCGGCAGGTGATGTCCGGGGATAAAAATGTGCTTTTTAAGATGAAGGAATTGTGGGGATATATGATAGAGCTCTTTCCGGGAAAAGAAAAATGCGGGAAAAAAATCAGAAAGGCCAGAAGCCTTTCTGAATATGAACAAATCGTAGACGAATTATTTGTCAGCATTTGATTACTCTGGGTTCTGCGGTAAAAGAAGAAATCGTCGCCACGATATCTTTCAGATAGAATACCTGAGTGTTGCCGTCATCGGGCGCATACATGCCCTGCAGGGAGGGGTAAGCGTCCAGCATGGATTTGCGGGCCTCAAAGCGGTCGTCCTCCACGGCTGCAGCCTGTACCCGAATCCATTCACCCTGATAGAATCCGCAGATTTCTATTTTGGGGTTGGTCATCATCTGATGAGAAACAGGCTTTATTTTTCCTGTCTGTATGTACAATTTGTCTTCAAAAATATGTATGGTTCCGAAGGGGCGGACGCGAGGCTGATCCCCTTCCACGGTAGCCAGATAATAAGTTTCGCATTTCTTTAGAAAATCATAAATTTCCTGCATAATAACACCTCCTGATTTTGCATTTCTATCTTAAACTATATCAGATTATCTGCTGTTTTTCCAGTATTGCCGGGACAGGCTGATCGATGAGAACGGTGTCCGGGGTGACGATACAGTCATAGGCCAGGATCTTTACGCCCTGTTTTTCTGCCTGAATCAGTGCGTCGGCAAAAGCGGGATGGGTTTCCCGGTTGGGGGAAAAAGCCCGGATGCCTTTCAGTTGAATAATGAAAAAAAGATAGGCATCATATCCGTCCTGCAGGCATTGACACAGTTCCTGGATATGCTTTACCCCTCTCTGCGTGGGCGCGTCAGGAAAACAGGCGGTTCCGTTTCTGTCCAAAGTGACTCCCTTCACCTCCATGAAAGATTTCTTTTCCCCCTGTTCAAAGTAAAGATCAAAACGGGACTGGCGGTAGGTTTTTTCCCGGCGAAGACAGGTGATTCCCGGAAAAAGAGGGTTGTCCTTGAGCCATTCTTCTGCCAGACGGTTGGGAATCTGGGAATCAATATTGATGATCCGGGTTCCTTTTTTTACGGCAATCAGGTCGTAAGCCGTTTTTCGGTTGGGATTCTGACTTTTCTCCAGATAAACCGCTGCTCCGGGGATCAGCAGTTCTTTTAAGCGGCCGGTATTTTTTACGTGGCAGATTTCCACGGCGCCGTTGACCTCGATATGAGCGATGAAGCGGTTGGGGCGGGATAAGAAAACGCCCTCTGTGACAGCGGTGTATTTCATGGTGTTCTCCTTGAATGAAATAAAGCAATTTTGCGTTCATTATAGAAAAGAGAAAAGAAAAAGTCAATAATTCTTTTTTTGTTGTTTCGTGAGGAAAATCTTGAAAAATATAACGCATAAGCGTATAATTATAACGAATATTAGTAGTCTTAAAGCGGGGGAGAAAAATGAGCTGGCTGACAGATGAAATGATTTTGTATATCGGAGCTATTATTGCTGCAGTTTCACTGATTGGTATGATTCTGTGTTTCTTTATTCTGAAAATAAATTGGATTCATTTAAATTCCCGGCTTGATGAAGAGTATGGTAAAAAACAGCATACAGATAATAAGCAGGAGAAAAAAACATGTCGCAAATTATTGCATCCACATACGAGATGATTGAAAAACTGGGTGCTGGAGGCGGGGGAAACGTTTATCTGGCGAATCACCTCAGACTCGGAAAAAAAGTGGTTCTGAAAGCAGATAAAAGAAAGATTACTACAAAACAAGAATGGCTTCGGCGAGAGGTTGATGTATTAAAAGAACTGAACCATCCGAATATTCCTAAAGTATACGATTACTTTACCGAGGGGGAAACGACATATACGGTTATTGACTACATAGAAGGGGAAAGTCTTGACAAGCCGTTAAAAAGGGGAGAAAGATTTTCGCAGGCGCAGGTTATATTTTGGGCATTGCAGTTACTGGGTGCGCTGGATTATCTACATAAGCCTGTACACGGGAATCCGCCTCAAGGGTTTGTTCATAGTGATATTAAACCTGCGAATCTGATGCGTACACCGCAGGGGGATATCTGTTTGATTGACTTTAATATTGCTTTAGCGTTGGAAGAGGAGTGCGTAATCGGAAGAAGTCCAGGATACTCTTCGCCGGAGCATTATGGCTTGGATTTTTCCACGGATGATGAAAAGGAATCGCTTTCGGAGAAAGAAGCGGAAACTGTGACCATACAGAAAGCCGGGATTTCGGAAGGAGAACTGCCTACCATTACGCTGGATAGAAAAAAATCGGGATCTTATAAGGAAAGAAGCATCATTCCGGATGTGAGATCAGATATATATAGCGTCGGCGCAACGTTATATCACTTGTTAAGCGGGAAACGGCCGGATAAATATGCCAAAAATGTAGAACAGCTTTCGAGAAAAGAATTCAGTCCTTTGGTAGTTGAGATAATTACAAAGGCAATGAATCCAAATCCAAAGCTTCGCTATCAGACAGCAGGCGAGATGCGATGGGACTTTTTGAATCTGAGAAAGAATGATCCGCGCGCAAAGAGATGGAGGAGAAAGAAAAAGATCTTTTATACGTTGTTTCCGGTCTGTTTTGCCGTCGGGCTTTTTATGAGCTTTCTCGGGTTAAAAAGAATGCAGAAAACAGAAGAGAATTTAAAACTTGCCGAATATTCTGAGAATGCATTGGAAAATGGCGATGCTAAGAAGGCGGTTTCCTATGCTTTACAGGCATTGCCGGAACCGAGCGATATATTTACGCCTTCTTATCAAACGGAAGCGCAGCGAGCGCTTGCAAAAGCAGCAGGAGTCTACGATTTGTCTGACGGATACAAAATATATGAAACGGTCAGGATGTCGACAGAAGTGCTGTACACAGCTGTTTCTCCGCAAGGGAAGACGGCTTGCGTCTTGTGTAAAGGTCATATGGCTGTAATTGATATGGAAAATGCAGATATTGATGTGACATTACCTGCGGATGCTTCCGCCTTATCAGAGGTTGAATATCTGAATGAACATACGATTGTATATGCAGGGAGCAGAGGGATTACAGCGTATGATCTTGTGGATGAACAGGAACTGTGGTCAGGGAAACCGGCGACAGCGATTGCCGTTTCCGGTGACGGTTCAACGGCAGCTGCGGTATATAAGGATGAAACTTATGCAACAATCTATGATGCAGCGACCGGAGATATCAAGACGGAAATTGATTTTGAAGGGAAAAGTCAGAGCGTAACAGTCAATGATATTTTCGTGAATCCGCGGGACAATTTACTTGAATTAAATGAAGACGGGTCTGTGCTGGGGGTCAGCTTTAGCGATGGCAGTCTGAAAACATACAATTTGAGAGATTTATCGGATAAGCTCATTTTGCTGGAAGAGGAATCGGGGTATACACATTTTGAAGGAGGATTCCATAAACAGTATTTTGCATTTTCGGCCTCTAATGACAGAGAATCGGCATTTGCCATAGTAGATACGGCATCCGGCAGTCAGACGGGCGGATTTTTCAGCGAGACAGCTTTTGGCGTACAGACAGATGAAAGAGGGATATATGTTCAATCGGATAATATTCTGGTTGAAATGGATCCAATATCTGGTGAACAGACGCCGCTGGTAACGATGACAGATAATATACGAAGGTTTGCCGTAGGGATAACGCATACGCTGGTAACGACCGAAAATGAGGTGCTGTTTTTTGATAAAAATGCAAGATTAACCGCGTGTTACAAAAAGGATGGAAATAGTGACTTGGTGGACATAGCCGGCAGAAATGCTCTGTTGGGGGATATGGATTCGCCGGTTTTGCGGATTATGAAATATGAAAATCATCCGGAAGCGAATATTCTGTCATATGATGCAAAATATGAGCATGATGAGGCAAGGGTAAGCGCGGATCAGAAAACAATCATGCTTTTTTCTTATACCGGATTTCGTATTTATGGTACGGATGGAACGTTACTATGTGAAAAAGAAATCCCAGAGCCGGAACAGGTATATGATCAACAATACGTACGGGAGGAAACGAAAAGTTATCTGCAGGTCATTTATAACGATGGCAGAATCAATACATACGATGCGGGAAACGGTAAACTGCTGAGCGAAAAAGCAGGTGAGAAACCGGACAAAGAGATGTATGAAGAATTTTACACACAAGAATACAGGATTGAATCGCCGCTTCATGGAACACCTGTTGTGTATGATGCTGAAACAGACCGGAAAATAGCAGAACTGGAACCGGATGCATATCTCACTTACGTAACGGAAGGAGATGAGTATATTATTGCGCAGTATGTAACGGCGGAAGGGATATGCTTTGGACAGTTGCTGGATAAAAAGTGTGAGGTCTTAGCGGAATTGCCGAATCTTTGTGATGTTACAGAGGATTTTTTGCTTTTTGATTATCCAACTGGTGATATAAGAAAATCAAAAATTTATCGGATAGATGAATTAATACAAACAGCCCGAAATTCAGAGGAGGAGAAGTGAGTATGAAGAGAAAAAGATGGATTTCCCTGTTGCTGCTTGTGGTTTTAATAGCGACTTCTGTTATGATGCCGGCAGATATTACGGCATCTGTGGAAAGTTCGTCTGAAACCCTTGTGGAGAAGGAGGAGAAGCAAGAAGAGGGAGGGGAGCAGGAAAAAGAGGTATCAGAGGAAAAAATAACTGCCCCGCTTTCTGAAAGTCTTCAAGAGGAACAGACAACGGTTCCAAAAGAAAATGACAGCGAGGATAAAACGGAAACGGATGACACAAAGAAGGAATCCGAGGGAAATAATGATGAAAAAGCAGAAGCTCAGGAAAAAACAGAAGAAAAAGAGGATTCTTCAGCGAATGTACCGCAGGGGAGATCTTTGCTGCCGTTAGAAGAAAAACATGTTTATTTGCACTATGGAAACCTCACTGGAATTGATATATCAGCAGTGCCAGTAGAAATTATTCTGAATAATTTGTTGGATGCTGAAGGAAATAAAGTAGAAGTTGATCCTAATGCAAAAAAAGTTTGGAGTTATTATAAAGATGCTGATAAAAATATCATTATGGATCACTATTTTGAAATAGAAGAAGGTGGAACACTTGATTTATCAATCTTTCAAGAATATGAGAGATATACATGGGAGATGATTGTTGGGGATGGAAACCAGCTGAATCCCAATAATATTAGATATATCATAACTATTTATTTAACAGACGAAATGCATTTTATGAATACATATGAGTTGTATACACAAGATGTAGATGGAACACGTCATAAAGTAGAGACTGATGATGTAATTGTGGACACTGCTACTATTGGTGAAATGAGGTTCACAGTAAGAACATTTGTTGTAAATGATTATGTAGAAGGAGAGGAATACTACCTTGGAATAAATTATCAGGCTGATGAACATCCTCTTATGCAATGTGATGTGCTGAGTTTTTCGGACTATTTGAAATATATGACTTATGAAGGGGAGGGTGAATATGAGTACACTTCGCTAAGAAATCAATTTATCAACCAGGATATGAGAAAAAAGGATGCAGGATATAAAAATACTTGGAATATGGATATTAACGATGTAAATATTCTTCAAAATCAAGGATTTGGTTTTTTGCTGAAAAGTACAGTTACGGGTAGAATTCTTAGAAATGAATTTGAAGTATTTAGGGTAGTGGGTGATGCGTTTGGATTCAATGATGATGCATATATATATGAGGAGGATGTGCAAAGCAGTATAAAAGAGGATAATTTCTATGAAATAAAGGAATACAATTCTAAAAGAGTTGATGTAAGAGAAGTTATGCTGAAAAAGGGGTATTCGGCAGATTCTGAATATTATTATACCCTGGTAGCACACAGTCCATTCTGGGAAAATGCGAATGCCCATGTGGTAAAGGCTGTAGAAGGTTTATATAACACGTTGGAGGAGACTGCGGAAGCAGAAGATATTAGTAGTCAACTGCTGCCAGAGGACTTGTCAGATATTCCGATTGGATACAAAGCAAATTATAATATTGATAAAGGAGGACAATTTTTTACAGTTTTTTTTGATGATGGAACAGCTTACTATTTTCAGATTGTCTTCAGTGAATATAACAAATATTTTGATGAAGATTATATTAAAGAATATTCAGAAGCACCAATTGTTGGAGAGGCTGATCCTTGGTTTAGAATAGTAGGCGCGACAAATGCGACTGGAGAACAGCTGGATAGCTATGTGATTGAAAATGGCAAAAATATCAATATGGATACATCTTATGGTTACGGTTATCAAACGGTATTTTTGAATCAGAATGTAGACAGCTTTATACCTGAATTCTGGAGAGCAAACGAAGAGGATATCACAGTTGATAAAATCTATGTAGATGGAAGGGCATATAATGAGGGGGATGAGTTATCTTTTGATAAAGGAGAAAATACGCTAAACGCTACATTCAGTGTGGTTATTACGGACAGTACCGGTTCTCACACCAAGAATTACAATGTGACTTTTGTAAAAAAGACAGAGGAAGCGCAGTTATATGTTGCCGGACCGCTTGCGCCGGAAGTTCGTTCTGTATTTCTGGATGAGTACTTTGAAAATAAGCACGATATTTTTATTGCTAATGTCGGAAATGAACCGTTGACAGATCTCTGGCTTGATCTGGATGCAACTAATGTTGCGTTGGATGAATACTGGACGATTGGAGGAACCAACAATGACACATTGGCAGCCTGCCCGGAAAACTTTTCTCTGGAGTTAGACTCAACGGAATATGGTGAGCTTTCCAATGTTGCGAAGATCAGATTAGTTCCGCCTGAAGATAGTAATGGCGGGGGAATTGAAGGAACATTAAAAATTTATTCCGGAAAAGAAGGAGACGCAGATGGATCAGAATTGCTGGCGACTATTATACTTTCCGGACGTGCCCAGAATCCCAGAATCACAACAGAAGAACTGGATGACGCTGTTAAATATGTGCCCTATTCCTACATGGTTACGACCAACAACATGTATGACTGGACGGATGTAGAATTTTCTATCAGCGGAGAATTGCCGGCAGGCGTAGAATTTATCGAGGAAACAGGAGAGATTTACGGTGTGCCGCAAGAGACGGGAACCTTCCCTGTTACTGTGACGGCCGCATTTACCAGCGATACTTATGAATTTGAATCTTCTACAGTGGAGCTGACCCTGACGGTGCTGGATAATACCAATGTCAATGTATACGAATCTACGGATGAAGAATATCAGATTCTGGAATCAATTGGTGAGGATGCCAGTGGCGATTATGATTTTGTACTGACGGAAATAAGTGATCAGCTTTTTGTATCTAACGGCGAATTTGATGAGTTTCAGGATCTGTGGCTGAACGGAGAAAAGCTGGTGGATGGAGTGGATTACACAAAAGAAGAAGGCAGTACCAGAATAACCATCAGCAGTCAGACGTTCGCGAATAAGGTGAATAAAGACGGTACTAATACATTAGCGGCTGAGTTCCGTGTGGACAGCGAGAGGGAGAATGAACTGAAACGAACCGCGCAGAACTTCAGGCTGGATATCAGGCAGGAAAATCCATCAGATGAAAATCCTGCGGAAGAAAATAACGGCGGTCAGGAAAACGACAGCAGCCAGAACGGCGGAAACGCTGCGAATCCACAGGGAGAAAACAATGACCGCAACAGTGGAACCGGCAGGTTTCCTGTAACTCCAAGATTGAGTTCTATGGCAGGAAATGATGAATCGGAAGAGGAAAGTTCGTCAACAGTAACCATGTACATACAACTTGTTGATATGGAAGATCAGCCTCTGGAGAATTATACGATAGAAGTTCGCTCAACCCCGAAAGAAGCAGATACAAACGAGAAAGGAATTGCCAGTTTCCGGGATGTGGAATTTGGAACACATACACTTACGGTAAAGACTCCGGAAGGAGAAACAGCGGAGGCGAAAGAATTTAAAATTGAAGAAGGGGAAATGCTGTCATTAAACGATGACGTGATTACGGCAAAAGCAAACACTGTCTTCACATTAAAAGTTGTTCTGGATGGCGATAACCTGACGCTGAAACAAGTGAAAATGAATAAAGTGGATACAGGGGACTCTTTCGACTTTGCAATATGGATTTGCATGTTCGCTGCTGCCGGGACAGCCGTGGCGGGAATGGCATTGAGGAAAAGCAGAAAAAAGTGGATGGAAAGTAAGTAGGTAATCATCCGTACCTTCAAAATCATTTTCTCATTTGATAAAATGATTTCAAATGATGGAGGTGATACCAATCAATACAAATGTTAATACAATCACAAAACCTGATCTTTGGTCAGAACGGATCCAGGCTTTCCAGGAAAGTGGTTTATCCCGAAAAGACTGATGCCAGCAGAATGAAATCCCACAGTCTACTTTTAGCTATTGGATTCGAAAGATCCGGTCAGAAGCTTCGGAATCACAGGATTCTTCTGATCCTGTATTCGCAATGCTGCCTTCAGAACAGGACCTTCCGTATAACGTTGGGACAGGAAATCATCCTGTTACAATCGTTCTTCAGGAAAATATCCGGATTGAAGTTGGAGCAGACTGTCCGATCCGGCTGCTGACTGCTCTGCTCCAGGCCCTGAAGTATCATGATTGATTTTTCTGGAAGCACAACCGTCTATCTGGCATGCGGAGTTACTGATCTTCGCAAGAGCTATACCGGTTTGGCGGCGATCATCAAACTGAAATTTCATCTCGATCCGTATTCCTGCTGTATGTTCGCATTCTGCAATCGCAGACGCACATTGATTAAGATCCTTCAGTGGGACGGCTCCGGATTTCGGATTCTGATGAAGCGTCTGAACCGGGACTCTTTCCATTGGCCGGATACACCCGATGAACTGCAGAAAGTTTCGCTCAAAGAAATCCACTGGCTCCATTACAAGAAGCAGGTATCCATCCGGGAATTGTTTGAAGAAGACAGGAAAGCACTCCTGCTGCTGCCGCCAAAACGGTTCGATGTCTGCCGTTACGAATGGCTGAAGGCAGATGGTTATGGCAAATCTTCATATTTACGTGTCTGTTCAAGAATTGGGGCATAAAGACTATTAATATTCTGTATAGTTGTTGTTAATGGAGCAATAGAGTCCTGATATGCCTGAATTGCCGCAGTAATGCCATTAGTTGGGACTCTCATTGCATCTATTGTTTTTTGTAGTTTTTTCATAGTAATAGAAAAATTCAAAAAATCATATGGATTTTTCATACTCATAACATCCTCACGTCACATCCACATACCGTTAGCAGCAGACCATTTCTCGATAAACTCTTCTTCATTTACTGCCGCCATAAACGGTTTTGTCAAAAAGATTTTTATTGTTTTCAGCACCGTACTGTAATCATCCGTTTTCGTATCGATTTTACGAACAAAAGCTTTCCACTTTTTCTGCATTGCTACATCATCGTCAAATCCCATAACCTGCTCAAACTGTTCAAAGGTAAATCTGTGTTCGCGATTCGCAAAAGTTTTACTGAGCGCTTCGGACAAAGTCTTGCCATCAAAATCAAATTTATTTGCAAGATAGTATATATCATAATAGTCTTTCATTCTGCTGGAGAATTCCATTAAACTTAAAATTGCATCCAATTTCTCTGCCACAGTTGTTTCAATCGAATATGTATTTACCACTGGCGCAGTAAAGTCTGCAAGCTGCGTTGGAATTCTTCGTTTTTCTTGCTTTGGAACAATAACATCACCAACACCAAAATCGATGCTGAAAGGAATGCGTGTGTTTTTAATATGGGTAATTAAAGCAGCTCCGATACCTGTATATTTTTTTGCTATTGCAATAGGGGTAATGCTTTTAATCTCAAAAGTTACAAAATTATTCCCTGTATCACAAGAGATAATTTCTTCTAATAGTATCCGCAACTGTTCTGGTGTATTAGGAATTCTTTTAAGAAGGAAATCCACATCAACAGTTACTCGGCTGTCAAAATTTGTAACAGAATAGATGAACAATCCGCCTTTCAGAACCAGATTTTCTGCATATTTTGATTTTTCCAAGCGACGCAGAAATTCTTCCTGACAGAAGAGTTGTAAGCAAAGTTGATAACTTCTTCCGCTTTCTCTTGCCTTGTTCTTTAATCGTGCAAGTACAGATGCTCCTATATCAGCCATTTAGCAACACCTCCATTACGTTCATTACCTTTGCATACAGTCGCATTCTTTTTGCATACTTTGAAAGATTGCTTAAATTCTTCTTTTCGTCAGCGACATAAGCGTTAAGCGCTTTATTAAACAGCTCATTGTCAAGTTTCGTACGGTATTTAAAGCAGTCGCATACGGTACGCTCTCTGTCATATACCGAAAGAGCTACTCCATTAAATTTTTCAACGGTTTTCCCAAGTTCCATATATTCTTTTTGAATATAATAGGCTTTCACTGAAATCTCCTGCATTCGTTTTACAGTTCTTGACATAGAACGGGGAATCGCAATAGACCATTCACGGGGAGCAAAGTCATTATAGCCATAATGAAACAATGCAGATTCGACACAGATAATTCCCTGAGGAAGCAGTGTTGCGATTAATTGTTCGTCTGTTATATCTCTACTTTTTGGAAGTTGATAATAACCATGCCTTATACGTTCTATAACTCCTTCATTACAAAGTTTGGCTACATCATAATTTTCAAGTCCCGCCATAATAAAATCAGAAGTTTTTGCAATTCCTCCCGATTTTTCAATTATATTTTGAACCATTTCTGCTTTATCCAAGACACACCAACTTTCTGCACGCACTATTTTAAATTTGTATGTTTAATTATAGCGCATGGATCAATAAGCCGCAATAATAAATGACATGCTTTCTAATATTTTTGCGTGTCAAATTAAATAGTATTTCCTAAAACTCAAAAATTATTCTTCAAATTTTGACAGCCATATCCCTGCTATGGTATTCTGAAACACCCATGAGGGAGTTTTTTAATTCTCAACACGATTGAGAGATATGAAAATTGAAAATCACATAAGCAAGTCAATTGGAAGTCAGCCAATAGAAAGACACTGACCGCCGCAGAAAGTATGCTGCTTTTTTCGGTTGGCGTATGCAGCAAAGGTTTTGAATTTCAAAGCCGTTACATAGCATTGCGATTTTGGACAGGAGGGAAATTCTTCTGCCATTTGTGATGCCGTGTGGAGGCTTTTTTGTATGTCTGAAATCAAAGAAAGAAATCGTATCCAGAACGGAGGTGGCGGAGCATAGGATTTTCTTTTCGGCGGGTAAAGACAGGTATGGAAGAAGTCGGCTGCACAGAAAGGCAGCCCTGCTTACAGGATTCCCAAAAAGTCTGACGACTTTTCGGAAAAGGAGGATCAGTGAAATGAGCGATAAAAGCGACAGCTTGCAGAGGTTTATCGACAAGGTACAGCGTGTCACGCAGCTTACGGAATTAACGCCTGAAATCGTACGCGAATTTATTGAAAAGATTGTGGTATCCAAGCCAAAATACAGAGATGGCAAGCGGTATCAGAATCTGGAAATCTACTACAATGGCGTAGGCATCGTCAGAGAGCCAACGCCAGAAGAAATGGAAGAACTGTTCCAAGAGCATTTAAGAAACAGGAAATCCGAAAAAACGGCATAGCCGAAGGCTACACCGTTACCAACACATAAACAACTATTTTGAGAAGTGACATCTTCGTTGTTTACACCTACAACAAGAGGCTATAACATTGATATTTATACTGTTAATGGAAATAAAATAAATTGGGTAGGAACGAAAGAAGGAAGAATCAGTAATGGTTCTTGGTTTATCTATAAAGATAAAATTGCCAGTTATGATGCACGAGAAGGATATAATTACCTGGAAATAGGGAAGGATAGCTAAACGGATGTACATGTAGCGACGATGCCGAAAGATCTGCAGTCGATGAGCAAAAAAGTAACATTGATTCGCGCTTAGGCAAGTAAAAACAGCAAAAGATCCTGTGAGAATATAAGTATGAGTGCTTAGGTTCTACAGGATCTTTTTGCCGACCGCTTAAAGGGATTTCAGAAATTCTATTAATGCATGATATTGTTCGGGTTCTAATTTTGCCGCGTAATAAAGAAGTCGACGTTGTTGTTCAGTTACACAGGTGGATTCAGCATCGTCATCAAGGAAAAACTGAGACAGTGTGATTCCAAAAGCTTCACAGATTTTTGAAAGGGAAGGGATGGTTGGAACCAGATTTTTGCGATACCAGGATGAAATAGTGGATTGTGTAAGACCTGATTTTTCGGCAAGCTGATATTCCGACCAGTTTCGTTCTAATCGGAGTTTTGTAATTTTGTCTAATACATTCACAGTAATATTACCTCCAGAACATGTCAGTTTTTGTTAATTATAAGCGAAGTCCATATTGCAAAATATAACGCAAAATCGTATAATAATTACGATAATACACACCAAAGATACAAATATAGAAATAAGGGGGCGGATATGAAAGTTAAAGTGGCAGTTCTGTCGGATGATCTGAATTTTTTAAAGCGATTTGCAAAGGTATTTCAACAGAAATATAATGACAAGATTTCATTGTCACTGTTTTCTGAAATGTCAGCGTTAATGCAGGCTTTAGATGAGCAGGCGATTGATTTGCTGATGATGGATCAGGACATGAAATTTAAAAAAAATGAAGTTCCGGAATCCATACCGATTGGATTTTTCAGCAGAATTCCGGATGTTGATGAGATAAACGGAATTCCGGCTGTTTGTAAATACCAGAGAGCCGAAGCTTTGTACAGAGGGATGCTCAGTATATATGCGGAGCATTCGCCAAACGTCAAGTTGAAAAGTATAAGTTCAGATGCAAGAATCGTTTTATTTTTATCTGTACAGGGAGGATGTGGAACATCCTCCGCAGCTGCCGCTTATGCAATGCACTGCGCATTGAAAGGCAGAAAAATCTTTTATTTAACATTAGAACGCTTTGGAAGCTCAAATCTATATTTCAATGGTGTTGATAGCCTTAGCTTATCTGATGTTATATATTCTCTCAAAAGCAGGAACAGTAACCTTTTATTAAAATTGGAAAGCGCGATACAGACGGATTCTTCGGGGGTAGAATTTTTGAATGACTGTAAAAATCCGTATGATATGTTTGAACTTGAAGATGAGGAACTGGAAGAACTTTTGAAAAATATTAGTCAAGTGAAAAAATATGATGAGATCGTAGTGGATTTTTCTTCAGATATGTGGGAAAGAAAAGTGAAACTGATGAAAGATTACGCTGATAAAATTGTTTATGTATCAGATGGAAGTCCATCTGGAATTAATAAATTCGAAAAGTTCTGTCAGGTAATTAAAATATTGGAAAGACAGATGGATTGTGAAATTTTAAGCAAAATGTGTCTCTTATATAATCGTTACAGTACAAAAAACAGCAGTCAGATGGATAGAGCAGCAATTCCTGTTGTAGGCGGTATTCATCGCATAGAAGGTGTTTCAGGGAGAAAGCTGGCGGGGCAGATAGCACGGGTAAATGATATGGATCTTATATAAGTTCAGAGGGGCTGCATATGACGGAAGGAAGAAAAGCTGAATTTATAAAAAAGCTGAAAAAGAAAATATATGATAAATATAATCTGAATTTATTGGATGACACAATGCTGGAAGAAGCGATTGAGCATTTACTGATCCAGGAGACTCAAGACGAATACATAACAATTCAGGAACGAGTAGATATTACGGAACGGCTGTTCAGTTCTATCAGAGGACTGGGCCTGCTGGATTCGATCATTAAAGATGATCAGATCACAGAGGTGATGATTAATGGTCCGGAAGAAATATTTATTGAAAAAAATGGAGCTTTGTATAAATTGGAGCAGAGCTTTGAAAATGAAAAACAGTTGGAGGATATTGTTCAGAAAATTGTGGGACAGGCCGGAAGGGAAGTCAATCAGGCAAATCCCATTGTAGACACCAGACTTCCGGACGGCTCCCGTGTGAACGTAGTACTTCCTCCGATTTCTCTGAACGGAGCTACTGTGACGATTCGAAAGTTTTCCAAGACGCCAATGACTATCGGACAGTTATTGAAATATAAGTCGATTACGCCGGAAGTGGCTCATGTATTGAAGCTATTGGTGAAAGCCAAATATAATATTTTTATTTCCGGAGGTACAGGTTCCGGGAAAACTACATTTTTGAATGCAGTGTCCGGATATATTCCCCGGGATGAACGGGTAATTACTATAGAAGATTCGGCGGAACTTCAGATTGAAGGTATTGATAATCTGGTCAGGATGGAAACGCGAAATGCCAATGCTTCCGGGAGCGGAGCGGTGACAATCAGGGATTTAATCCGGGCATCGCTGCGTATGAGACCAGAAAGAATTATTGTAGGAGAAGTTCGCGGCGGCGAAGCGCTGGACATGCTGCAGGCGATGAACACAGGGCATGACGGTTCACTCAGTACCGGACATGCCAACAGTACTCGTGATATGCTCAGCCGTCTGGAGACGATGGTTCTGCAAGGCTCGGAAGGGCTTCCGCTGGAAGCAATTCGGCAGCAGATCGCTTCGGCTGTAGATATTATCATTCACTTGTCCAGACTTAGAGACAAGACGAGAAGAACGATGGAAATCAGCGAAATAACAGGATGTGAAAATGGACAGATCATGATTAATCCTATATATCGCTTTGAGGAAGATGAGAAATCTACGCTGGAGAAAGTATCGGGAAGTCTGGTGAGGACAGAAAATCCGTTTATTAATGATTACAAACTGCGTATATCCGGGATTCATGAGGTGATCTGATGTTTCTGAAGAAAAAGAAGAAAGAAGAATATAAGGAGCTTAAAGGGATCCTGGGATCGGGAAAGGATTATCATGTTTATCACATGCGGCAGGGCGACTATCTGACGGCATGGGGAATTGGATTTCTTGCAGGGTTCCTTGTGCTGTTCGCTTTTTTTAATCAGGCAATCCTGGCAATGGCAGGCGGCATTGTCTGTGCGGTGAAGCTGCCGAAATATTATCAGGAATACAGAAAAAAGAAACAAAGCAATGAGCTGAGAGGACAGTTTAAAGACCTGCTGGAATCTCTGACATCTTCCTATTCTGCCGGGCAGAATACAGTGGACGCTTTTACGGATGCTGCGGAGGACATGGCGTCCATATATGGCGAGGAGGCAGATATCGTGAAGGAAGTACAGACGATTTGCACCGGATTGAAAAATAATATTAATATCGAAGCATTACTCCTGGATTTTGCGCAGCGAAGCGGTCTGGATGACGCCATGAGTTTTGCCAATGTGTTTGAAGTGTGCAACCGGCAGGGAGGAGATCTGAAACGGATTGTGGCAGAGACTCGAGAGATTATCAACGATAAGATTGAGATTGAAATGGAAATTGAGACGATGCTTTCCGGTTCTAAAAATGAACTGAATATTATGATGATTATGCCGGTGGTCATCGTGGTAATGCTGAAAGGGTTCGGGACAACCATGGCGGCGGCCAATACTCCGGCAACCGTAGCGGTAAAAATGGTTTGCATTGGTATTTTTATCGGTGCTTATATGATGGGAAGAAAAATCATAGATATCAAGATATAGAACAGGAGAAAACTATGGGCGGGGGAAGATTGTTTCTGCTGGTATGGGCTACCGTGCTGGTGCTGATCTGGATTGTACTGGCGGTGAAATATGAAAAAACATATGCCGTGCTGACGGAATCTATTGATCAGCAGAAATATAAGTATCCGGAACTTTTCTGTATCGGCCTGGCTATTATGAAGTTTCTGAAAATCGATAATAAGAATAAAAAATTCCGAAAGAGGATTAAAGAGATTGCAGAGGTACAGGGAAAGCGCTATGCGGAATACTATTTTTATGTAATTAATGCAGCAAAATGGACTTATGGTTTTACTGTTCTGGTACTGTTGTCATTGCTGGGGGCGCTGGCGAATAATCTTATGGCTCTGCTGTTTGGAATGGTAATGTCAGGGTTGGTTATGTGGTATGTGGATGAATTGCTGAACGACCGTCTGACGGAACGCAGAGATAAACTTCTGGCCGATCTTCCGCAGGTTCTTTCTAAACTGACGCTTCTGGTGAATTCCGGCATGGTTTTGCGGGAGGCATGGGAAAAAGCGGCGGAGGGAGGAAAGCGCGTGCTTTATCTGGAGATGCAGACAACAGTACAAGAGATGAATAATGGAGTACCTGAGATGGAAGCCTATCGGAATTTTGCAGACCGCTGCGCTATCAAACAGGTGCGCCGCTTTACTTCTACCGTGATGCAGAATATGCAGAAAGGAAATGCGGAGCTGTCCTATTTCCTGAAAGAAATGTCGGACGAAATGTGGGAAGAGAAGAAGCATCTGGTGAAACGTCAGGGCGAAGCGGCCAATTCCAAGCTGTTGATTCCAACGGCGATGATCTTTATCGGAATTCTGATTATGATTATGGTTCCGGTATTTTTGTCTATGTAAGCAAATGGGAAACCCGTTGGCTTAATAAAAAAGATTTTTAAAGGAGAACGAAGCGATGAGAGAAAAAATGGACAAGGCATTATGGAACATGATGTATTATGTAAATGAAAAGTTTTTGAAGGATGAAACGGGAGACTCCAATATGGTTGCAGTCATTGTTCTGATTGTTATCATTCTTGCAGTGGCAGCTATATTCCGGGAACAACTGTTAGGGGCTGTGAATTCTGTGTTTGGAAATCTTACCGAGTTTATAGGCTGATGAGACGTATCGAAAAAGAAAACGGAGCCATCATGGTGGAGGCGACAATTTACATGCCGCTGGTACTCTGTACCGTGATGGCTTTGTTGTATCTGGCTTTATTTAATATGCAGGAATACATGATGATGTATCAGGTGCAGCGGGTTGCTTATGTTGCGTCCCGGGAAGAGGCATATCTCGGATATGAGACATTCCGGATGGGCTCAAACAATGAGATTGATTTCGACTGGGGAGAAGACGGAATCCCTTCGGCAGCCGATGTGACGGCGTATTATCAGGCGCATCATGCCCGGGCAACGGATATGTATCGGGAGGTTGGAACGGCACTGTCCGTTGTAGGCGCAGCCGACAGCAGCGGACAGAGTTATACGACCCGCTTTACCGATGCCGCCAGATCTGCCACACTGATAGCGCTGGGAAGTGTCAGCGCTCCCGAGGTGGAGATTGACACGGGATTCTGGGGCACGGATGTTACTGTGACTATTACCCATGCACTGCCGCTTACGGGTGTTCTCGCATATCTGGGTTACGAGGGGGGGACGACGATCCGTACGGCGGCATATACCTACTCAGTAAATCCCAGTGAATTTGTCCGCAACGTGGATCTTGCCGCTGATCTTTTGGATCATATCATGAAAAAATGCGGTCTTTCCCAAAGTTATCATGAGTTTCTGGGGAAGACGGATGAGGTGCTTTCACTGATACTCTGAGAGGGAGGGAGAAAAGTGCGTTTTTTTTATAAGACCAGTGGCGCTATATCAGTGTTTCTAAGCCTGATTCTGCTGTCTGTGACGATTATGGGAGTTATGACAGTAGATGCGGCCAGAATCTATATGTCCAAAGTGGCTGTTTCAGATGCCGGGGATATGGCGATGAATGCCGGGCTGGCACAGTATAATGAGGAGCTTCATGATAAATATGGGCTGCTGGTGATGGATGAATCCCCGGAAGCAATGTCAGGAGAGTTGGAAGAATTTTTTACCGCTTCTTTAAATGGGGGAGGACTTTCGGGAGATGGCGAAGAGTATGCCAGAATTCTGGATCTTCTCACGAAAAATTTTGAAGCGATTAATGTGGCTGGCTCCGAAATCTACCGGACGGAAGCAGAAAAGCAGCAGATTATAGAGTATATGAAATACCGTGCTCCGGTATGTCTGACGGAACTGGTGGTTGAAAAAATAGGTGAATTAAAAAATACGCAGAAAAAGATGGATGCCATGAATGCGCAGATGGATTTCACCTTAGCAATGCAGGATTGCCAGGATGAGTTTGAGGAAGCTAAAAAAGCGCTGGATACATTGAACCAGGCCATTGAGAGTTTTCCCTCTGATCAGACGATCAAAAATGAAAGAAATAATACAAAAAAGGATTTCCAGGAGACGGTATCCCGGTGCCTTTTGATGAGGGAAATGATTCAGAATTATGATGAACGCTCCCAGAGCACAGACCTTGAAGCTATGGTAAGCAGTTATATCAATGCTGCAAAGAAAGTAAATCTGTCGCCTCCGTGCAGTTCTGTCGCATTTAACAGCTATATAGATGCCATGTATTATGAAAATACTGTCAGTCATCTGGGCGGTGCGAATAAGCTGTTAAATGACTATGATAAGGAGAAAGAGGAAGAAGAAGCTCTTCTTGATGAAACGGAGTCATCAGCGAGCGGGATGGTGCAGGAGGAGACGGCTGATAAAGAGCGTGAGGAGCTTCAGAAACTGGTTAATGACTACAATAGTCAGAAAAACAGAATCAGCGGGTACGCCAATACACTTCTGTCTACGGCAAAAAATATGGTGGATCAGCATCACAATACGCTGAATGGTTACTATAACACGGCAAAGACGGCGGAAAGCGCGGCAAAAACGGCTGTCAGCAAGCTGAAAAAGGTAAAAAAGAAACTGGAAGATGCGAAAGAAAAATTTGACCTCTGGGATACTGCGAATAACGAATTAAAAGCGGTGGACGATTCGGGGAATATGGATACGGAAGTTGAGGAATACCGGAAATTCTTTTCAACGGGAGACGGGGCTTCGGATCTTCAGCAGCTGGAAAAATTGATGGAAGATGTGCAAGCTGATCAGGCTTATTTCAGTGAATGGAAAAATGCGCTGGAGGAGGAAAAATTTTTTAAGAAATCTATTGTCACCACAGATACGACGGGACAGATGAACAAGTATATCGCGGAGGCTAAAAGTGCCGTTTCCTCAGTCAGAGCGGATTACTCCTCCGTAGAAAACGTACGGGGTACATATGCCGCAAATTACAGCCAAGAAGAATTCAGCGGCGGTTCTAAGAAAAGTATCAAGGATAATGCGTTTTATAAAAAACTGGAGGAGTACTGTAAAGAAGAAAATGGAAACGGCTCCCCAAAAGATCAGAACGATGCAAAGGATAAGCTGAATCAAAGCCAGAATGCGGCGGAAAACGTATCGGCACTGGATAATTCTCTTCCGACTTATGATTGGGGAAGTGCGCAGGTGACACTTCCATCCACACTTGTAGGGGATGCTGCATCTAAAGCAGGCGAAGCGCTGACGGATTTAAACACCGATGGAAACGTAAACAGCAGCTCGGCCCGTTCCAACATTATTTCCAAATTTAAAAATTCCATGCAGGAGGCCAGCAGTTTTTTGGACGGCGTGGATCGGATTGTGGCGGATTCACTGGAAAATCTGTATGTGGCAGAATATGCCATGCAGATGTTTTCTTATTACACAGTAGACCGGGAGGATGGTCAGAGCCGTCCGCCGAAAGAGATCATCAGCCTGAGCGGATATAATTTTCAAGAGCGGGCTGCCTACAAAGGAGAATGTGAATATATCCTCTGGGGAGATTCCGCCTCACAGACCAATGTGAGAAATACCTTTATGCTGATTTTCGGCATTCGTCTGCTGTTTAATTCATTTTATGCATTCACTGATACGGCAATTGACGGTATAGCAACTGCTTCCGCGACTGCCATAGCTGTGGCGGCGCCGTATTTGGTTCCCATATTAAAAGTAGTAATAAAACTCGGGATTGCAGGTGTGGAAACAGCGAATGATATCCAAAAGCTGCAGCAGGGATACGGAGTGACAATCGTGAAAGACTCTTCTACCTGGGTTACGCTCAATGAAGCGAGAGGTGATAACACCAAGGGATTGACTTTTGACTATTCGGAATATTTGCGGGTATTTTTGAATGTATCGCTGCTGGGAGGAAACGAAACAGGGATTCTCGGGAGAATCGCAGATTGTATTCAGGTGGACGAGCCGGAAATTGATCTGCGGACCTCTTATACCATGCTGGCGGTGCAGGCACAGGTGGGAAGCAGGACTACTTTTATGAGAAAAATATCAGACTTGGGCGAAGGGGGAAGCTGGGGCTTTCCTGATGACACGTATACGATTTTTTACCAGAGTATACTGGGTTATTAAAAGGAGAAAAAATGAGAAGGACAGAGAAGGGTTCGTTGACAGTAGAGGCTCTTGTATTCTTGATACCTTTTATCATGGCATTCTGCACGATTATAAATGGCGCGCGGTTTGTGCAGGCTGAAATGCTGATCCATCATGCAATTACACAGACGGCAAAGCAGATTTCCACGTATAGTTATGTGCTGACCAAAGCGGGAATCACAGAAAAAATGCAGAATACCAATGGTAAAAGCGAAGAATTTACGGACACTGTAGATGGCGCTGTAAGTTCTATTGAGGGATTTGCAGAGGCGGTTGGTGATCCGGAAGGGTTGGCAGAAGGGATTTTCAGTCTGGCTAAGTCAGAAGGAGAGCAGTATCTGATGACGCAGATTGCGGGGACGATAACCAGAGATAATATTGAAAACGCCATAGAAACATTGTCGGATGATCCTGATGAATATCTGAGAAATATCGGAATTGTGGATGGAATATCCGGACTGAATTTTTCAAAATCAAAATGGAATTCCAATACGGAAGGAAAGGGAAATATCGAAATTATCGTTACTTATGAAATGAAAAACCTTCTGTTTCCGGATTTTGATTTTGGAAGTTACCATTGCTCCCAGAGCGCGGCTACGTTAATCTGGTGAAAAAATGGGGGTAAAGAAGTGGAAATAAATAAAAAGTGGATGCTTGCTCAGCTGGAAAACAGGAAATTTAAGATTCTTCTGGCACTTCAGATTTTAATAGAAGCAGCGCTGATCATAGAATTTATCCTGCTGTCATACAGTGCTCTTAAAATCATCCGTTATGCGGTTTTGCTGGCCGCTTTGTTTTTGATTGCGTGGATTGACTGGCACGAAAAGAGGATTCCCAACAGCATTTTAAAAGCGCTTCTGTTCATCAGAATTCTTTTGCTTGTGCCGGAATGGGTTTTGTTTGCGGAAATTGGATGGTCGCTTCTTTTGTCTTCTGTATTCGGGATGCTGACAGGAGGTATACTGTTCCTTCTTGTCTATTTTCTTTCCCGGGGCGGTGTCGGCATGGGAGATGTGAAGCTTATGGGCATAGTTGGATGCTATGCAGGCATCGGAGGAATTATGCCGGTTATATTTTTGACAGTGACTGCTTCCGCAATCTACAGCGTCATTCTGCTGGCTCTTAAAAAGATCAGATTAAAGGAGGAAATACCGTTCGCGCCGTTTGTGCTGGCCGGTACTGTGCTTGCAATGGCTCTTGGTATATAAAAAGCATAATGAAGAAAAGCATAATTCTGTTAATGACGGTACTGCTGGGCCTGGCATGGTATCTGGCAGTGTCGGAGACTGCCGGTGCTCTTGTAAAGGCAAAAGAGCACATGGAAAAGGCTGCCGAATTAGAAAAAAAAGAGATATATGTAGATGCTGTTCTGGAATATGAAAATGCGTTGGAATATGACCCTGATAATGAAGATATTTATCTTCATCTGGCGGATGCTTCGTTAAACAGCGGAGATGCGGACGGTTTTATTTCTGTATGTGAAAAGGCGGCAGAAACTTTTCAGGATAGTACGAAGGCATTGGACACTCTCATGAATTATTACCTTGATAATGACTATGAGGAAAGAGCGGTAAAGTATCTGGAGAATTTTATAGAAGAATATCCGGAGAATCAGAATGCCCGTGCATGGTTTGAAAAGCTGAAAGGAAGTTATACGGAATTGTACTGTTATTATGAGGAGCTTGGAGAGATTGTAAATCATTCTATGGTGGTTCTGGAAGAGGGAAAATACGGGCTGGCAGATGCTGTGGGTAATGAAATTATTCCATGTGAGTATAAGGAAATATATCCATTTTCAGAAGAAGGTTTTGCGCTGGCGCAGAGAGACGATGGCACATGGATTTATATTGATGAGAACAATCAGGTGAGAAAAGCGCCGGAAAATGAGTACGATGTACTGGGAATGTATACGGAAGAAGGAACCACAGCCAGAAGAAATGGAAAATATGGATTTTTGGATGAAAATATGGAACCAATCGGGGAATTTGTATGGGACGGTCTGACGGGGTTGAAGAACGGTGTTGCTGCGGCCCAAAGAGATGGCGAATGGAGTCTTATTACCCCAAAAGGGAAAGAGAGGAGTCAGGAGCGGTATGAGGATGTGATTTCAGATGACAATGGATTTTGTTCCTGGCAAAAACGTATTTTTGTAAAAAAAGATGGGGAATACCAAATGGTGAATACAAAAGGTAAAGCTGTAGGAGAACTCACGTTTGACCTGGCGAAAGCATTTACGGATGAAGGATATGCGGCGGTTTGTAAGGACGGCAAGTGGGGATATATAAATGAAGATGGAGAACTTGTTCTGGACTTTCAGTATGACGATGCGCAGTCTTTTCAAAATGGTTTTGCTGCAGTGTGCATAGACGGAAAATGGGGATATATCGATGAACAGGGAACGGTGGTTATACAGCCGGAGTTTCTGATGTGTTCCCATATCTCAGATGAAGGTACGGCGGCAGTTCAGGCAGAAGAGGGCGGGGATAAGATCTGGAAACTGCTTCAGTTAAATTTGTTCCAGTGATGGGAAGAAGGAGGACTTAACGGTATGATTTCTTTTAGTTATGAAGAGCAGGCGGGAAAAAAATATCTGGTTTATGAGAAAAAAGAGGAAGATGCACTGGATCTTTTTACACTGGAGATGATAAGAAATAATAAGATTAAAGGCCTTGCACCGTTTACTTGTATTCAAATCGACGGCAGGATGCTGATGAAATATGAGGTCACAGAACTTATTTCAATAAAAGAATATTTATCGGGAATGATTAGCCGGCAGAAATTGTTGAATATACTGGAAAAAATATCGGATGTGCTGGCGGAAGCGGAAGAATATTTTTTGGAAATTTCATCTTATGTATTTGAAGAAAATTATATATATGTTTCGCCTAAAACGAGTCAGATTGTAATGATTGTACTTCCCGTGGGATGTGAAAGGAAAAGTAAAGAAAGTTTTGAAAATTTTTTAAAAAAGCTGCTGCTGAATATACAGTACGACCAGAAAGAGGATTGCAGTTATGTTGTTGGACTGATTAATTTTCTAAGTGGAACGGAAAATTTTTCTGTCTATAAGTTCAGGGAACAGATTGAGGCGTTTAAAAAACAGGAATTAAAAACCCCGCCGGAGCCATCAGATCTGGCATATACTATTGAAAAAGATAAAAAAGAGCGGGAAAAAGCGGATATATGGGAATCTGATATAACTAATACAGGGACTATTTCGCCGGTTCCGGAAGAAAATAAAAATGAAGCAGTAAAGAAAAGTTTTTTGAAAAAATTATTTGGAAAAAAGGAAGAAAAAGAGGGAAAGAAAATACCGTTTTCAGGGATGGAAATTCCAGGGAAAGATAACCTGACAAATGAGAGAAAAGAAGAGAACGTTTCGAAAGAACAGTTAGTGATTCCTGAACAAAAAATGGTTTTAGACGAGAAAAAAGTGGAACAAAGAGATTTTGGGGAAACGGTGTTTGTTGATGAGGGGACGGCAGAAACTTTTTTTCTCGATAAAAATCAGGAAAAGGTTAAACGTAAGTTTCTGCTTCGACGATGCGCTACCGATGAAAATTATGAAATTTCCGGAGAAAAGACAAGGATTGGCCGTAATCCGGCCGGCTCAGAAATCTGTATATCGGGAAATCGGGGAATTGGCCGTATACATGCAGTTTTCTACATAAGTGATGGGAATGTATATATAGCAGATAATAATTCAAAAAATAAAACGTTCGTATGTGGAACACAGCTTAAGTATGGGGAAAAACCACGGATGCTTCATTCCGGGGATAAAATACAACTGGGTGATGAAGAGTTCGAATTTTATATTCAGTAGATATGGATGCTGGAAAAAGAAAGTCAAAAGTTGCGACATAAATTACTTGCAAATAACCGCCACTTTATTATAATGTATAAGAGTCAATAGTATTTGACTGAAGTACATGTAAAGTGGTGGTTTGTTTTGAATTATACAGAAGCAGTGTCATACATTGAAGGAATCGGCAGATTTGCCATCAAAGATCCGCTGGCTCACGCCAGGGAATTTATGAAAAGGCTGGGAAATCCCCAGAATGATCTGAAAGTGATCCATGTGGCGGGAACAAACGGCAAGGGAAGCGTGTGCGCTTATCTGGCTTCCATGCTGGAGGCGGGCGGATATACCTGCGGACTGTTTACGTCTCCCCATCTGGTGGTGATGAACGAACGGTTTAAAATCAATGGGAAAATGATGGAAGACGACGATTTTATCCGGCTCTTTGAGCGGGTGAAGAAGGTCATCGATGAATTTGCTGCCGAGGGAAGGGAGCATCCCAGTTACTTTGAAATTCTGTTTGCTGTGGGTATGCTGTACTTTCGGGAACAGAATGTTGATTTCGCTGTTCTGGAAACGGGACTGGGCGGGAAACTGGATGCAACGAATACGGTGGAATCGCCGCTGGCATGTATTATTACTTCGATCAGTAAGGATCATACGGAGTATCTGGGGGACACCATAGAGAAAATTGCCGGAGAAAAGGCAGGGATTATTAAACCAGGGGTGCCGGTGGTATTTGACGGGACCAGCCCGGAAGCAGCAAGAGTGATAGAAGCGCAGGGGGCGAAGATGAAAAGCCCCTGTTATCGGCTGGAGCCTTCGATGTACCGCATGGAAGAACAGACGCCGGAGGGCATTCGCTTCCTTTTCAGGGAAGAGGAGGAAATTTTCATACCCTATATCGCAGCGTATCAGATGATGAATGCATCGCTGGCATATTATACGATGAAGCTGCTGGAGCCGGTGCACAAGATAAAAAAAGAGACGCTCAAAGCGGGGATTGCCGGAACGAAATGGGAAGGACGGATGGAGACGGTTCTGCCGGGCATCATTCTGGACGGAGCTCACAATGAAGACGGCGTTCGCCGATTTATAGAGACAGCGGTTCATTTTAAAAAAGACTACAGAATCACCATACTGTTTTCGGCGGTGGCGGATAAACGATATCGGAAAATGATCCAGGATATCAGCAGACAGATCAGGCCTGACGCCGTGGTGGCGGCCCAGATCGATGGATATCGGGTTGTGCCAGCGTCGGAACTGGCGGAAGAGTTCAGAAAAAACGGCTGCAGTTTTGTGGTGGAAGAACCGGACATTGAGAAAGCATTTGCCCGCGCCCGGGAATACAAACAGGACGGAATGCTGTTCTGCGTGGGGTCCCTGTATTTGGTGGGCGAGATTAAAAAGTGCCTGAGGAGACTGGAAAAATGATAAATTATGAAGAAGAACTGAAAAAATTTAAGCCGAGTCTGGATGTGGATGAGGTTGAGAGCGCTGTTTACAGCCGGGATCTGACAGATGTGATTGATATTCTCAAAGAAATGATGGATGTAGACGGCCATAAGAAGAAAGAGTGAAAGAAATGCAGATAAATTGTATGAATTGCGGGGCTTTGTTAAATGATTCGGCTTACTGCCCCAAATGCGGATTTGACGTGGTAGTGCAGAAGAAGGTATATCTGCTGTCAAATCTGTATTACAATCAGGGGCTGGAGAAAGCGGAAATCAGGGATCTTTCGGGAGCCATTGATATGCTCCAGCGCAGCCTGAAATTCAACAAACTGAACATACAGGCCAGGAATCTGCTGGGACTGGTTTACTTTGAGACGGGAGAAGCGGTTTCTGCGCTGAGCGAATGGGTAATCAGCAAAAATATCATGCCGGAGGGCAATATTGCGTCTGAGTATATCGAACGTCTTCAGAGCAATGCCAATAAGCTGGATGTGATCAATCTTACCATTAAAAAATATAATGAGGCGCTGAACTGCTGCCGTAATGGAAGTTACGATGTGGCTGCCATTCAGCTGAAAAAAATTCTGACCCAGAATCCCAAATTAATCAAGGCTTATCATCTCCTGGCGCTGATCTATCTTAACCGGAAAGAATATGAGAAAGCCAGACGGATTCTGAAAAAAGCGGCTAAGATTGATAAGACCAATGCCACGACGCTGCGGTTCCTGAAAGAAGTGGATGAACAGACGGGAACCCATACCAATCTGGAGGGACGGTGGAATTTCCGCCGGGGCAGAGAACAGGAAAATGAGGGACATCCGACCAGTGTGGCGGATGTGATCATTCCCCCCACGTTTCGGGAGAGTTCTGTTTTTTCCACAATTCTTAATCTGGGATTTGGAATTATCGTAGGCGCCCTGGTGGTCTGGTTCCTGTTCATGCCTGGAAGGGCGCAGAAAATCAACAGGGAAGCCAATGAAAGGGTTACGGAGTACAGCAATACCATGGCCAGCCAGGCAGCGGAGCTTTCAAAGATGGAAGAGCAAATCGCAGACTCGGAGGAGACGGTTAATTCTGCCCAGGAGCAGATTGCCGACGCCCAGGAACAGGCCACCAGTTATGAAAATCTGATCAAGGCCTGGCAGGCATACCAGGATGAAAATTATACCAATGCGGCAAATTCCATGGCGGAAGTCAACAGCGATCTGTTGTCAGTGGAGGCCAGGGCAATCTACGACGATATTTTTTCCAACATTCAGACTACGCTCTTTAATAATTATAAAGAAACGGGGATGGAGGCCTTTGATCAGACAGACTATGCCACGGCGGTGGATCAGCTTTCCAAGGGCATGGAGATCAATGACACGGACTATGAAGTGCTTAATTACCTGGCCCATGCCTATCGGGAAAGCGGCGATACCCAGAACGCCATCAGTACCTTTGAGAGAATCATAGAGCTGGAGCCGGACAGTGATCATGCCTCCAGCGCCCAGAGTTATATCGACGCCATAAATAACGGACAGGCAGATGGCGGGGAAACTGCGGTCAGTCCCCAGAATGAAACAGAAGGGGACGGTCAGGATCAGACGTCGGATCAGGGAGAGGAACAGGGCGAGCTGCAGACTCCTGAGGAGACGCAAAGCGGGGAAGATATTCCTGCAGAAGAAAATACGGACAGTTCAGAAGAATAAAAGAGAAACCTCTGGATCGGGGATGCGCGAAAGCGTATCCCCGACTTGTTTATGGGTCGGATAGACCCAGTTGAGTGCGTTGGAGTTTCTTGGTAAAGAAACGGAAACGTGCGAAATATAAACCACCCGCTATGCGGGTGCGCGGTGTTTGTTCCACAAAAAAATCACCTTTCCG
>JBMNRB010000030.1:0-29004 GCA_050944435.1 Ruminococcus sp. | reverse complement strand
CCGCATAAGCAATTTAATCATCAGACTTATGGGGTAAGGGGAGTTATACGCATTTTTAGAAAACTTCATGTGCTTACGCATAAAAAGAGGACTGTGAAAAAATGATTTCTCATTTTTTCACAGCCCCCTTTTTTAGCTCTTCTGCTGTTTTTTTACAATGCGGTCCTGGGATTTAAAGATACTGTCCCCAGGAATCACTCCGCGTACCGAGGATAGGGGATAAATATTGGTCCGGGGACCGATGACCGTTCCGGGATTTAATACGGAATTACATCCCACCTCCACTTCATCGCCCAGCATGGCGCCAAATTTCTTCAGCCCTGTTTCGATCTTTGCCTCTTTTCCCTTCACCACCACCAGCGTCTTATCGGATTTCACGTTGGAGGTGATGGAGCCGGCCCCCATATGGGCTTTGTATCCCAAAATGGAATCACCCACATAATTGTAATGGGGTACCTGTACTTTGTTAAACAGCACTACGTTTTTCAATTCAGTGGAATTTCCCACCACAGCGCCCTCTCCCACAATAGCATTGCCCCGGATAAAAGCACATTGACGTACCTCTGCATTTTTTCCAATGATGGCAGGCCCGGTAATGGAGACTGTCGGAGCCACTTTCGCTGATCTGGCAATCCAGATATTTTCTCCCCTTTTTTCATATTCCTGGGGACTTAAAGTCTGCCCCAGCTTTACGATAAATGAACCGATCTCCGGCAGCGCCTCCCAGGGATAAGTTTTCCCCGCAAACAATTCCGCTGCAATGGTCTCCTCCAGCGTATATAAATCTTCAATGGTAATTTTATCCACGTTTTCTGACTCCCTTCTTATAAAATTCTGCCGCTTTTTCATAGAATGCGCGCAGCTGGTACTGATTATTCAGTCTCATCACCCCATATGTCCTGTCGCTGACAAATTTCTCCAGCTTCTGCATATATTCTTCTTCCGTAATGCTCCCTTCAGCCACATATGTAAGTCCCTTCTCCCAGCTGGCCGTCAACTCCGGATTTAAAAGGGAGCGAATAGAAGCATTGACCACATCGAAAATCATTTCCCCCAGCAGGGTAGGGGTAATGATCTGACTTTTTTTGTTTAATGCAATATATTTATTGGACACCAGCTTTTTTAAAATCTCTGCCCTGGTGGCGCTGGTTCCAATCCCGCTTCCCTTGATCTGGGACCGCAGCTCCTCATCCTCAATCAACTGCCCTGCATTCTCCATAGCCAGGATCATCGATCCGGAGTTATACCGCTTGGGCGGGGATGTCTCCCCTTCTTTAATAGCAAATCCTTTCACCGGGAGGAGCTGTCCCTTTTTCAGATTCATCAGCTCCTTTTGATTTCCTTTATCACTTTCTTCTTCCTTCTTTTTCAGGAAAGAGATTTCCGCAGCCTTCAGATATCCCGGCTTTACCAACACCTTTTCTCCCGTCACAAAGGTTTCCTTTTCGATCCGTGCCGTCACGGAAATTCTTCGATATTCCGCCGGCGGATAAAAAATGCTGACAAATCTTCGAACGATCAGCTCATAAACTTTCCGGGAGCCTTCGGAAAGTGTTTTTAATGCTCCCATTCCCTGACCGGTGGGGATAATAGCATAGTGATCCGTAATCTGGCTGTCATTGACATAGCGGCTTTTCGCGATGTTTTTATGCAGTCCCTGATCCAGAATTTCCGCCGCGAAGGATCCTCCCTGGGGGTACTGACAAATCCCCTTTAAATTACGGGCAATCACTTTCGCCACTGCGGTGGAAAGCACCCGGGCATCGGTCCTTGGATAAGTTACCAGTTTTTTCTCATAAAGCTCCTGGACAATCCGCAGCGTCTCATCGGGGCTGATTTTTAAGAAACGGGAACCGTCGTTCTGCAGCTCTGCCAGATTATATAGAAGAGGAGGATTTTTCTTTTCTGTCTTTTTCTCCACTGATTCCACCAGGGCCGTCACCGGCTGCTCCCTGGAAATCTCTTCCAGCAGTTTTTGTGCGTCTTCCTTCTTTTTCAGTCCGTTTTCTTTATAAAGAGCAGGAGACTGGAAATACCTGCTGGATGGATTAACCCTCCATTCCCCCTCCATCGTCCCCGAGGGGAGAGAATATTCCGCCAGAAGCCGGTAGAAAGGCGTTTTAACAAAATCGCGGATCTCCCGTTCCCGACGCACCACCATCCCCAGCACACAGGTCATCACCCGTCCTACGGAAATCACCTGGTACTTGTTTCCCAGAAAAGAGGCCACACTGTTTCCGTACTTCAGAGACAGAAGACGAGAAAAATTAATTCCCATAAGATAATCTTCCTTGGCCCGCAGATAGGCGGAAGCAGCCAGATTATCATACTCCGACAGATCCTTTGCCTCCCGGATTCCCCTGAGGATTTCTTCCTCTGTCTGAGAGTCGATCCAGACTCTTCGCCGTTCTTTACCTTTTACGCCGGCCATCATCTCTACCAGACGGTAAATATATTCCCCTTCCCGCCCTGAATCGGTACAGACATAAATACGTGTGACATCCTTCCGGTTCAAAAGGCTGCTGACCGTATCATACTGTTTCTTTACTGCCGGTATAATTTCATATTTAAATTCAGAAGGCAAAAAAGGCAGGGTATCCAACCGCCACCTTTTATACTTCTCATCGTATTTTTCCGGATAGCTCATGGTGACCAGGTGTCCCACACACCAGGTCACCACCGCTTCCTCTGATTCCAGATACCCGTCCATCCGGCGGGCATTTATTTTCAATGCTTTTGCAAATTCCTGAGCAACGCTTGGTTTCTCAGCAATGTATAATGACTTCGCCATATTATTTGGCCTGAATATAACCTTTCGCTTTCAGCATTTCCGCACAGAGGATGGCTCCGCCTGCCGCTCCCCGCACTGTATTATGAGAAAGTCCCACGAATTTGTAATCGTAAACCTTATCCTCTCTCAGTCTTCCCACGGAAATGCCCATACCCTTTTCGTAATCTACGTCCAGTTTTACCTGGGGACGATTGTCCTCTTCCAGATACTGGATAAACTGTTTTGGCGCGCTGGGCAGATTCAACTCCTGGGGAAGGCCTTTAAAGTTTACCAGTCGGTCGATCAATTCTTCCTTTGTGGGGTTTTTCCGGAATTTCACAAAAACTGCCGCCGTATGTCCGTCCAATACGGGAACGCGAATACACTGGCAGGTAATCACCGGAGACTGGGCCGGTTTAATTTCGCCATCCTCCACTTTACCCCAGAGACGCAATGGTTCTTTTTCACTTTTTTCTTCTTCTCCGCCGATATAGGGAATAACATTCTCCACCATCTCCGGCCAGTCTTTGAAGGTTTTTCCTGCACCGGAAATTGCCTGATAAGTAGTCGCCACCACTTCATAGGGCTCAAATTCCTTCCAGGCCGTCAGCACTGGGGCGTAACTCTGAATGGAACAGTTGGGTTTCACTGCCACGAAACCGCGGGTAGTGCCCAATCTCTTTCTCTGAGATTCAATCACTTCAAAATGCTCCGGATTGATCTCCGGCACCACCATGGGTACATCCGGCGTCCAACGGTGAGCGCTGTTGTTGGACACCACCGGCGTCTCTGTTTTTGCGTAAGCATCCTCAATTTCACGGATTTCCTCCTTGGACATATCTACCGCTGAGAACACAAAGTCCACACTGGATGCCACCTTTTCCACTTCATTAACATTCATCACAACCAGTTTTTTTACGGCTTCCGGCATGGGAGTCGTCATTTTCCAGCGTCCTCCCACAGCTTCCTCATATGTCTTGCCTGCGCTTCTTGGGCTTGCCGCCACTGTCGCCACTTCAAACCAGGGATGATTTTCCAAAAGGGCAATAAATCTCTGCCCTACCATTCCCGTTGCTCCCAGGATACCTACACGTAATTTCTCACTCATCTTTTCTTCTCCTCTTCTAAAAAACGTTTATTTTCTTCCACAACCCTTTTCATTACCGACGGTCCCGGCGCACCCTTCGTCACCCTTTTCTCCACACAGGTTTTCAGGCTGATCGCCTCGTAAATATCTTCTTCGAAGGCCGGACTGATGGCTTTATACTCATCCAGAGTCATTTCATCCAGAGATATGTCCTTTTCCAGACAGAACAGCACCAGCCGTCCCACAATTCCATGAGCGTCCCTGAATGGTACGCCATGGTTAACTAAGTAATCCGCCGCATCAGTGGCGTTGGTAAATCCATGTTTTGCGCTTTGTTCCATCACATCTTTCTTAAACTGCAGCGTTGAAAGCATCCCATCAAAAAGAGCCAGACAGCCTTTAGCCGTGTCGATGGCATCAAAAGTCAGCTCTTTATCCTCCTGCATATCTTTATTGTATGCCAGAGGCAGACCTTTCATCGTAGTTAAAAGAGACATGAGAGCTCCATACACCCGTCCTGTCTTTCCGCGAACCAGCTCGGCAATATCCGGATTCTTTTTCTGCGGCATAATACTGCTGCCGGTGCTGTAGCCGTCGTCAATTTCCACAAACTGATACTCATTGGAATTCCAAATAATGATCTCCTCAGAAAAACGGCTCAGATGCATCATCACCGTAGCCATAGCTGACAGAAGTTCAATCACATAATCCCGGTCAGATACGGAATCCATACTGTTTCTGGTTGCTCCTGCAAAATCCAGAAGCTTTGCTGAGTATTCCCGATCCAGCGGATATGTGGTGCCTGCCAGAGCGCCGGCCCCCAGCGGACAAGTATTCATCCGTTTCCGGATATCTTTTAACCGGTCGTAATCCCGGAAAAACATTTCGTAATAGGCCCCCATGTGATGGGCCAGAGTCACCGGCTGCGCTTTCTGCAGATGGGTAAAACCAGGCATATAGGTTTCCAGATTGTCTTCCATAATATGATTAATGGTTTCCATCAGATGAAGCACCAGCGACTGCAGTTCATCAATCTCATCCCGGATATAAAGCTTCATATCCAGCGCCACCTGGTCGTTCCGGCTTCTTCCAGTATGCAGCTTCTTCCCTGCCTCTCCGATCCGTTCGATCAGATTGGCCTCCACAAAACTGTGTATATCTTCATACTCCGGTGTAATCTCAAGTTTTCCCTCGGTTACATCCGTTAAAATACCCTCCAGGCCTTCCAGAATCTGATCCCGTTCCTGTTCCGTAAGGATACCTTGCTTCGCCAGCATCTTTACATGAGCCTTGCTGCCTCGAATATCCTGTTCATAAAATTTCTGGTCAAACCCTATAGACGCGTTAAAATTGTATACCAGCTGATCCGTTTCTTTTGTAAAACGGCCGCCCCACAACTGTGCCATGTTCATTCCCCATTTCTTTTCGCCTTTTTCTGATTGATTTTACCATTCCCGGCCCGTTATGACAAGTCTTACTTTTTTGAAAAGACACATCCGCAGTAATTCTGACGGTACAGACCGTATTCTTCCGACAATTCGATGGATCTTTTATAACCTTCCTTTTTCTTAAAATCAGAACAGAGCCATTTCACCGAATACTCTTTTTCCAACTCCCGGCCAATATCATTGATCCACTGGGCATTTTTCATGGGACTGATGGAAAGAGTAGTGCAGAAATAGTCAAATCCCTTTTCCGCTGCCAGGCGGGCCGTTTTTAAAAGACGCATCCGATAACAGCGGTAACACCGTTCGCCCTTTTCCGGCAGTTCTTCCATTCCTCTGGCCATTTCAAAAAATTTCTCCGGATGATACTCGCCTTCCAGAAACTTTACTGGATACCGGAAGGCCATGGTTTGAATCAGATGCTTCTGCTCCTCTGCTCTTTTTTCATATTCTTCCCTGAGAGAAATATTGGGATTGTAATAAAAAACAGTGATATGAAAATAATTTGACAAATATTCCAACACATAACTGCTGCAGGGCGCACAGCAGCTGTGCAGCAGCAGGGAGGGAATCTCCTCTCTGTTTTCCAGCCCTTCAAGAATTTTATCCAGCAGCTTCTGATAATTTTCTTTCATTCTGAATATATCCTCATTTCATTATACTAGAAAATATTATACCTCCTCACAGCCGCATTTGCACCTCTTTTCCATCTTCAGAAAGAGAAAAGCTGCCCTGATGAGCCTCCACGATCTGTTTGACTATCCGAAGGCCCATAATGTGTACCCCCTTAGGCGGCTGTTCTTCATGGATCAGAGACCTTTTCACCTCCGGCGGAATACCGCAGCCGTCATCGGATACCGATATCACCACCCGTTCTTCATATATCCAGGATCTGACGGTAACACGGCAGCCTCCGGGGTTATGGCGGATAGAGTTCTGTATCAGATTCTCCACCGCTCTCTTTATCAGCTGTACATCCCCCTGCTTCTTATACTGCTCCAGTCCCGGCTCCAGCTCCAGCTCAATTTCGTATTTTTCTTCCATTCCCTGATTTAAAAAATCTGCCACAACCTGGCGCAGAAGAACCGCCGGCCGATATGATGCCATGCGCAGCGGCTGCATCTGATAAGACAGTTTTGAAGTCAAATTCAGATCTTCAATCAGCCGACGAATTCGAATACTTTGTTCTTTGATCACCGATATCTGATGGCGCTCCTCCTTCGACAGGTTTCCGCTGTTCTCCAGATTTTCTGCATATCCCAAAATCATAGATAAAGGCGTTCGGATATCATGGGACACTCCTGCAATCCATTCCGTCCGGGCCGTATCCCGCCGATTCACCCGTCTTTTCTGCTCTTGAAGGATATCAGAAGCCTGATTCAGGTTTTGGGCCAACTCCTTAACCAGACCCCGCCCTTTTATAGCCAGCTTCTCTCCCCTGGCCAGCTGTTGAATTCCGCTATCAATAGGAGATAAAGAACGGTTAAACCGCTGCCCCAAAATTAATACCATCAGAAGAATCACCGCCAGGTTCAGCGCCAGGCTTATGGGAATCCACTGCAGGAGAGTGTCTATCTGTGATCGTTGATAGGAAACGCTGAACTGAACCACCGAACCAATCTGACTGCCCAACACCAAAAGACCATTTTCCGTGTTCCAGACCTTCACAGGGTAATCCTCCAGATACCAGCGGGAAAAAGACGCCACCTCTCCTAAATTATAAGGATGGTTCAACTTTTCCGGCAGATGCCAGGAATACAGGATTTCTCCCGTTTTCTCATCAAGAAGCATCAAAAAAGCCGCCTGGCTGTCCGCCAGATAAGTTTCTCCGGTATCCGTAAGGGAATATCCTTCCTTATTTTGTTCCACCAGTGAATCGGCCACTCCCCGGAAAATCCATTTCGAACTGCTGTCGTTTCCCGCTTTTGTCATATTGTACCAGGAAAGTATCAGCATCCCCGCCATATTCAGCACAATTAAAAGAACTGCCAGCACCACCGCTGTGATACAGTACCTCCGGTAAATTCTCAGCAGACGCTTCATCCTATCATCCTTTCCCTTCCATCTTATACCCCAGCCCCCGTACCGTCAGCAGATACCGAGGACGAGATGGCTGCTCTTCGATCTTTTCTCTAAGTCTCCGCATATGAACCATCAGAGTATTTTCATAACCAAAGTAGCTTTCCCCCCAAATGGCCTCGCAAAGAGCATCAAAAGTAACGATTTTTCCCCTGTTATCCGCCAGCTTTTTCAGCAGGAGCATTTCTTTGGCCGTGAGAGGAATTTCACGTCCATTCTTTCTCACAATGCCTCCGGCAAAATCTACCAGGCTTTCTCCCAACTGCAGGGTATCTTTGTTCTCCTCCTGGCCGGGATAATAATATGTCCTCTTTAAAATCGCCGTCACTCTCAGAATCAGCTCTTTCATTAAAAACGGTTTCGTTATATAATCATCAGCTCCCAGGCCCAGCCCTCTAAGCCGATCCTCATCTTCGTCCCGTGCCGAAAGAAACAAAACGGGACACCCGGATCTTAAACGTAAAGTTTCTATAAAAGAAAAACCGCTGCCATCGGGCAGATTTACATCCAAAATCCAAAGCTGTACTTCACCCTTTTCCAACTCCCTTTTAGCCTCTTTGATGGAATACACCGCCCCCATATTAGAAAATCCTGCCTTTCCCATTAATTCCAGCACCATATCACACAACTCCTGATTATCATCCACCAGGAGAATTCTGCTCTCATAAATATCCTTCAATGTTTTTCTCTCCTCCTCTCTGTTTTCATTTTACAGGACATTTCTCTCCCTGTCAGATCTTTTTTGAAAAATTAAGGTAAAAGTAAGGCAGCCTTCATCCTGATGTAAGGATCTTTTGATACCATATTCCCATAAAAAAATGCGGAAACGCAAAATATTAAATCAGAAAGAAGGTACACTCATGAACTATACCATTGAAACATCCGGTCTTACAAAAAAATATAACGGCCATCTCAGTGTCAATCATATCAATCTTCAGATACCGGAATGCGGAATTTACGGCTTCCTTGGACCAAACGGAGCCGGAAAAAGCACTACCATGAAAATGATCCTGGGACTGGTAAAACCGACGGAGGGAAATGTAAAAATCCTCGGTAAATATCTCACTCCCCAGAATCGGCTGGAGATTCTGAAACAAACCGGCTCTCTCATCGAGTCTCCTTCCTATTACGCCCATCTTACCGGCAGAGAAAATCTTTCTCTCATTTGCATGCTGAAGCAGGCACCTGAATCAGAAATCGACCGGGTGCTTCATATAGTCCGTTTGGAAAACCAGCAGAACAAGAAAGCGGGCCAGTACTCCCTTGGCATGAAGCAGCGTCTGGGACTAGCTGCCGCGCTGATCGGCTCCCCCCGCCTGCTTTTACTAGATGAACCCACCAACGGACTGGATCCTGCCGGTATTCAGGAAATGCGGGATCTGATCTGTTCTCTGCCCCGCAAATACGGCATCACCGTCATGGTTTCCAGCCATCTTCTAAGTGAAATTGACCAGATGGCCACCGATGTGGGGATCATCAACAAAGGAGTGCTGATTTTTCAGGATACTTTGGCCGCACTGCACCATAAGAGCCGCCGTAACCTAAGACTGAAAACCACTGATATGGACAAAACCGCCAGGATCCTAAGCACCCGCGGCCTCCCCGTAACCTACTCCCCTGATCAGCGTTTTCTGATGATTCCCGACGGCGGAGACGGCCAAACCGCCGCCGTCGTATCGGCGCTGGTAAACAATGCAGTTGGAGTACTTCGACTGGAAGAAACAGAAAATTCCCTGGAAGAAATCTTCCTCTCTCTGACTGGAAAGAAGGTGAGTCTTTGATGAGAACATTTCTGGCAGAAATAAAGAAATGCAAAAGAAGGCGGCTTTGGCTTTTATATCTATGTGCCTTCCTGGTCACTGTTCTGTGGATCGGCTCCAGTATGATCCGCTATCCCTTCACCCCAGAGGAAGCCTCGGTGGGCTATTATATGCTGATTCTCAACTATTCTCTGATGAATCTGATCTTTCTGCCCGTCATCCTGGCCGCCTGCGCCAGCCGGGTCTGCGACATTGAGACTAAAGGCGAAACTGACAAAATGCTGCTTACCATGCAGTCCAAAATGAGTTTATTTCACGGCAAGATACTGCTGAATGCAATTTATATTCTAATTTTTGCCGCAGCACAGATCACCAGTCTTTTTCTTATGGGAATGATTTTCCATGCCACCCAGCCAGTACCCGTTTTTCAGCTTATCTGGTTTTTTATCTCCACTTTTGTCGTCAGTCTGGTCCTCTATGTGATGCAGCAAATTCTTTCTTTGTTAATGCGAAATCAGCTGATGCCCCTGTTTATCGGACTGATGGGAACTTTTACCGGCGTATTTTCCGCTTTCTTCCCCTACACAATCCTGACGTCCATCGTTCCCTGGGGATATTACGCCGTATTTAACCCCGTCATGATGCAGATGGGCGAGACGGCACAGGAAGTTTCCTACTTTACCGTCCCGCTACCCCTGGGCCGTATCTGCGTCTTTCTTGTTTTTGGTTTTCTCTTTTATCTGATTGGACTGAAATGTTACTTAAAAAAGGAGGTTTGACCCATGTTTCTTTCCTGTATCAAAGCCGAACGGCTGAAGCTGAAACGATCCTTTATCTGGATTGCCTTTTTCCTTCTACCCGTCATTCCCGCCTTTATGGGGGTAAATAATTATCTAAATAATATCGAAATTCTTACCTCAGGCTGGTATTCTCTGTGGACCCAGGAAACTCTGTTTTATTCCAACTTTTTCTTCGGCCCCATGATCGCTATCTACTGCGCATACCTCTGGCGGGTGGAAAATTTCAATCACAACCGAAACTCTCTGATGACAGTGCCGGTACCCGTTTCCCATATTTTTCTTGGCAAAGTTATCAGCGCTTTTTTCGTGGCCATCCTCACCCAGCTCTGGGTAGGAATCCTTTTCATTGCCACCGGAAAAGCCGCCGGTCTGGATGGTCTTCCGCCTCTAATTATATTTTTCTGGCTGATCCGGGGACTTTTGGGCGGACTTGCAGTGACGGCCTTCCAATGTCTTCTCTCCATGGTGATCCGCAGTTTTGCTTTGCCCATTGGGCTGGCCGCCATCGGAAGCATTGTGGGATTGCTGGTATCAAATACACGTCTTGGCTGCTTCTATCCCTATTCTCTAATGATTCTGGGGATGAACGCCAACCGTTCTGACGATATGCTCAGCAGTTCCATTCTGTTGTTTATCATCAGCAGTCTCCTTTACACCCTTCTGTTTTCCATAGCTGGGATACAGATTCTGAAAAGAACAGATGTGAACTCTTGAGAATCCTCCGCACGGTTTTTTCTTTCTTTTCATATCATATAGAAACATCAACTGGAGGATTTCCATGAAAAAACCGTTATTGGAATTGAAAAACGTAAGCCTCTCCTACCATACCCCTCTGGGGGAGACGGCTGCTATTTCACATATATCCTTTCAAGTTCCAAAGGGTGGTTTCGTAGCTCTCGTCGGTCCCAGCGGCTGCGGAAAATCCACCATTTTGAATTTGATCTGCGGGCTTTTAAAACCGGAAGAAGGTGAAATACTGATGAACGGAACAAGCCTGCCGGAAAAACCGGAAAATATTGGTTATATGCTGCAAAAAGATCATCTTTTTGAGTGGCGCACCGTCTACAGCAATATCCTTCTGGGGCTTGAAACCCAGAAACGTGTAACTTCTGAAAAAGAAGCCTACATCGACAAACTGATGATCACTTACGGCCTGGACGCATTTAAGCAGTCCCGCCCCTCCCAGCTCTCCGGAGGCATGCGCCAGAGAGCTGCACTGATCCGGACCCTGGCACTGGAACCGGATCTTTTGCTTTTAGATGAACCTTTTTCTGCTTTGGACTATCAAACACGCCTGAATGTCAGTGACGATATTGGAAAAATCATCAAGCATGAGAAAAAGACGGCGGTTCTTGTCACCCATGATATTTCTGAAGCCATCAGTATGGCGGACACCGTCATTGTCCTGACCAGACGGCCTGCCTCGGTAAAATCCGTCATCGCCATCGATCTTGATATGCCGGACCGTACTCCGCTCACCTCCCGGAATGCTCCGCTTTTTAAAACCTATTTTAATCAAATATGGGGGGAATTAAACAGCCATGAATGATATTAAGAAAATATCCGCTGCTCAGGAAAAATATATGAAAGCACGAAAAAAAGACCGATACCTGATTCAGGCGGCCCGCATCCTGATTTTTCTTGTTTTTCTGGCACTCTGGGAAATCAGCGCCCGTCTTTCCTGGATCGATTCCTTTATCTTCAGCAGCCCATCCCGGGTAATTCACACCATGGTTGATATGACTCTTCATCAGGAACTGCTTACCCATATCGGAACAACCCTATATGAAACTCTGATCAGCTTCTTCCTTGTTACCCTGCTCTCCGTTGCTGTCGCTGTGCTGCTGTGGATTTCCTCCCGGCTTTCTTTCATTCTGGAACCCTATCTGGTGGTGCTTAACAGCCTGCCCAAATCGGCTCTTGCCCCCCTCCTCATCGTCTGGCTGGGAGCAAAACCCACCACTATCATCGTAGCCGGTATGTCCGTGGCTCTTTTCGGCGCCATCATCAATCTCTATACCGGTTTTCAGGAAGTGGACGAGGAAAAACTGAAACTGATCTACACCTTCGGCGGCAGCAAAAAAGATGCCTTGCTTAAAGTGGTTCTGCCTTCTTCCGTCCCCCTGCTTTTGTCTGTCATGAAAGTAAACATCGGCCTTTGTCTGGTGGGAATCGTCATCGGTGAATTTATCAGCAGCAAACAGGGGCTGGGGCATCTGATCATCTACGGCAGTCAGGTGTTAAGGCGAAGATACATCCGGAAAGGATAGTTCATTCCCTACCCTGTTCATTTCTTTTTTCCCATAGTATTTCCCAAAACAATAAGCAGCACCACATCTGCCAAAATAATTACAGCAGCTATATAGGCAAACTCAGCCGGCAGCATCTCTTCGAAAACTCCCATAATCACAAGGAGAACCGTTATGACAGCCATTCCGAAGCCAAAAATCCGGCACAGTTTTTTTGCATCATATTTCTCTTTTTCTTTCTTTGATGCAGTATTATATCCCGCGATAAGCCCCTTCCCGTGGCCGGACATCAGAATAATCGATATAATGGCAAAAACTATAATAATTCCCCATAATATCCAGTCTGATCCCGTAGATAGATCCGATAATTTCATCATCATTTCTCCTCTAAATAGCGGGTATATTTTTCCTTGCTCCCCTTTGCCTCTTCCGCCGGATACTTCTTACCGTTCTTCCTGATCTTGTCCCGAATGATCTCATCCAAATCAAGGCCGCAGGCGTCCGCCATTAATACGCAGTAATTTATCACATCCGCCAGTTCTTCCCTGATTTGTTCCATTTTCTCTGTACAGTCCACATCTTTCCCGCTCCACTGAAATATTTCCAGCAGCTCTGCTGCTTCCAGAGAAATAGAAATAGCCAAATCCTTAGGATTATGAAACTGCTTCCAGTCCCGGTCGTCTCTGAACTTTAAAATCTCTTTAATCGTCTCTTCTTTCATCATTTTGCTCCCATCATCACTTTCATCGCTTCCATTCTGCCGCAGGCAAGAAATCATATTTTTCACGGCAGTACAAGAGCCGGGTGGAACTCCAGATAGTCTCCCGACACCAGCATATAACGAATCCCCTGAAACTCTCCCCGTATACTGTCGCCAAACCTGCGTTCCCCATGGCAATGGGAATATACCACAGCAGAAACCCCATTTTCCTTTGCTATCTCCGTGAAAGGCGACGTTTTTTCCAGAATACTGGTTGGAGGATAATGGAGAAACATAACAAATTTATGATATCCCGCCTCTCTCGCCAGCCGGAAGGACTCCTGCAGCCGGCCAATTTCCCTGGCGACCAGTTTTTGCGCCTGCTTCTCCCGCTCCTTCTCCCATCCGGTTATGTTTCCCCAGCGATCCAGATAAAAGGGTCCCTCAAAAGTATAACCTTTGGTCCCCACCAGTGCATATTCGCCGTATACCGCAAAATTATTCTGGAGGAAAAACAGACGTCCGGCAAACTCTTCGTTAAGACGCCTCGTCTTTTTGGCATCCCAGAACATATCGTGATTGCCCCGCAACAGAATCTTCCGTCCAGGCAGCTTCTCAATGAAAGTCAGGTCTTCTTGGCATTCTGACATCTTTCTTCCCCAGGAATGATCCCCTGTAAGCACAAGAGTATCCTCCGGTTTCACCATTTTATTTACATATTTCTCGATCTTATGCTCGTGATGTTTCCACACCCTTCCGAAACCGTCCATCGGTTTGTCCGTCTGAAAACTCAGATGCAAATCTCCCAAAGCGTACAGCGCCATATGAAAAATCTCCTCCAGCTTTCCCTTTTACCGTAAAAAACGGCCAGCGGGAAGCTGGCTCCTGCCGCCTCCACAACTGGCCAATATGCAGATATCATTGAAAATCTTTTTACTGTTTTATTTCACTTCAACCAGCTCAATCCGGAAGTTAAGTTCCTTGCCTGCCATTTCATGGTTGGCATCCAGTGTGATCGTCGTCTCCGTTTTGTCCGTCACCATAACGGGAAAGGGTTGACCGTGCTGATTAGTCAGATATGCCTGCTGACCAATCTCAAGATTCTCAGATCCAGGAAGTTTGGCTATTTCAAGGGTAAGAATGGCGTCGGGATTGGGCATACCGTAGGCCTCCTCCGGCATCAAATGAATATCCACAACCTGTCCCACTTCCATATCAGCCACTGCCGCGTCAAAACCTCTAATCATCTGCCCTGCACCGCAGACAAATTCCAACGGCTCCCCGCGGTCGTAGGAAGAATCAAACTGTGTTCCATCATTGAACGTACCTCTGTAATGGGTACGGCATGTTTTTCCCACATTTCGCCCAGTCAGCGCAGGCGCTGAGCCGCATCCGCCGCCGCAGTTTCCGCAGGAATGGCCTTCTCCATGGTCGCCGCAGGAATGACCTTCCTCGTGATGATGGGCACAGTTAGCCCCTGAGGATACCAGCTCGCCTTTCAGATAAGCTTCCACAGCCTGATCCGCATCTCCCTGAGCGCCGGCACAAAGCTGTATCCCCGCTGTTTCAAGGGCTGCCTGGGCGCCGCCGCCAATCCCCCCGCAAATCAGCACATCAATGGACTGGCCTGCCAGAAGATCAGCCAAAGCGCCGTGACCAGTACCATTGGAACCAATAATTTCGCTGGACACCACCTTGTTCTCCTCAATCTCATATACTTTAAAAAACTCTGTTTTCCCAAAATGCTGAAAAATATTTCCATTATCATATGTAACTGCTATTTTCATGTTTTATTGCTCCTTCTCTCTTTTTCCAATGTATGCCTATTTTACCATAGATAAGAGAATTTTGGAATGGATTGTCTCCGATAAAAGATTTTTTATTGTCTCCCGCAAATAAAACCCCATATCCTTTCCCCGTCTATAACCCGCTGCCAAACCAGGACTGAAGCTAGAAATCTTCTCTTGTCACTCTGAACCTTTCTCTTTTATGTATTTCTTAATCTCTTCTATCAGACTTCCATCCGCCGGCAGCCAATTCATCTCCTCCAGCGCCGCTTCCGTCAGCCACTTCGCCGCCTTGTGTTCTTTTAATACAGGCTCTCCCTCTTTAATTCTGCAGAAAAAACAGTCCATGGACAGATGAAACTTCGGATAATCATATTCCACTGTTTTCAAAAAATCTCCAACTTCAATTTCCACATCCAGTTCTTCCTTTATCTCACGTACAAGTGCTTTCTGCGGTGTTTCTCCGAATTCAATCTTTCCTCCGGGAAATTCCCACCCATCTTTAAATTCACCGTATCCTCTCTGGGTAGCAAAAATCTGATTATCCTTTATTATAATCGCTGCAGCCACTTTCACCGTTTTCATCCCATTCCTCCATTGGCACAAGAAAGTCAGCTCCTGTTAATCTGACTCTTTTTTGGTTCTTTTAACTCCCTTTTACTCCACAAAATGTATCCGTTTTTCATCATACCGATTTTCCTGAACTTTTCTCTCCGCCGGATAACCCAGAGCAAACATGGAAAACACTTCCATATTCTCCGGCAGCCTCAGCAGCCGATGTACTTCGTCCATCCTCTCCCGGTTGGGAGCGATGCCGAACCATACTCCCCCAAGCCCCTGTGCATCAGTCTCCAGCCAGATATTCTCCTGGGCAATGGACATATCAATCTGAGCAAATGCCGGCGCCATCAGGCCTTCCTTTCTGTATACCGGAACTATAACCACGGGAGCTCCCGCCGCACATCCAGAGTAAGGGCTGACCCCCGCCAGCTTCTGAATCATCTCTTTATTGGTTACTACATAAAACTCCCAGGGCTGCTGATTGCAGGCGCTGGGTGCCTGCATGCCGGCTTTCAGAATCTGTAAGATTTTCTCTTTTTCTACCGCCCTGTCTTCATATTTTCTAATACTGGTTCTGTGAAAAATACTGTTCATACGTTCTTCTCCTTCATCTTCTATTTCGCTCATCCTACCCAAGATCGATTCGCTCCGCCTGCCACTGGCCCTTCTCAATAGTCAGGACAGCCATGGTAACATCCTGGCGAAATCTCCGCGGACCGCAGCTTCCAGGATTAAGCCATAGCCTTCCGTCCCGGATTTCTTCCCCATATTTGTGAGAATGGCCGAAAACAACAACCTGACAATCGCCCAGATTTCCGGAAAGATCTGACTGATTATGGACCATGGAAAATTTTACACCCTCCAAAGTAAAATCAGCGCGGATAGGAAGGGAACGGGTCCATTTTCCCCAGTCATTATTTCCCCTTACAATAAAAAATGGAACATCCGACTGGACTTCCCCTTTCATTTCTTCAATAATTTCCGGATAATCGATGTCTCCCGCATGAAGTATCACATCGCACTGTCTGATGATTTCTTTTACCTCAGGCCGCAGTAAACTATGGGTATCTGAAAGTACTGCTATTTTCACTCACCCCGCCTCCTTTGCTTTTACAGTCTCTAATTAAAACTTAACAGAAACATCCAAGTATTTCAATAGATAATTCTTGTTTTCTCTTATAATATTCTGGATATTTAATTTTAATTTATTTTTTTCTGAATTTATATTGACAAATTCAGATTTATGAGTTATTATAGTTACATCAAAAGAAAAGAGGTATAGTCCAATGGGAAGGTAAAAAAAATATTCAGAAAACACTATTCAAAAGGATAGTTTTAGATAGATATCAATTAAATAAGGAGGTTGGGCCAATGGATGTAATGAGTTAAAAATCCACTGTACAGTTTTAAAAAATGGTACAGTGGATTTTTATTGTGCTCATTTTCTTGCCATTTCTTTAATACCGAATCAGCCTTATGGATGGAAACTTCTTCCCCCAGATCGAAAAATCCCCTTTCCCATCACATTTTAAAAATTGCTATTGAAAATTCCGGAAATTTCTTTATAATAAGAAGACGCAGCTACGTATGAAAAAGAAGGGAGAATTTTATGGAAAAATTTTTCAAACTCAAAGAAAACGGCACTTCATTTTCCACGGAAGTAATGGCCGGTCTGACCACCTTTTTTACCATGGCTTATATCATAGCGGTAAACCCCAGTGTATTGAGTCAGTCTGGTATGGAATGGGGCGCTGTATTTCTTGCCACCATCATCGCCTCTATCATCGGTACTCTGGTGATGGGCCTTTTTGCCAATGTACCCTACGCCCAGGCGCCTGGTATGGGACTGAATGCATTCTTTGTGTACACAGTGTGTTTCGGTCTTGGATTTACCTGGCAGCAGGCGCTGTCCATGGTATTCATCTGTGGTATTATCAACATTATTATCACCGTAACTAAAGTACGTAAGTTTATTATCAAAGCAATTCCCAACAGCCTTCAAAACGCCATCGGCGGCGGTATCGGTGTATTTGTGGCATATATCGGCCTTTTGAACGTGGGAATCATCAGTTTTGACTCAGGTGTTCCGGCTTTGGCCACATTGAATCAGCCGGCTTTTTGGCTGTTTCTCATCGGCCTTATACTGACCATCGTGCTTCTGGTCTGCAACGTTAAGGGAGCAATCCTGATTGGTATTATTATCACCGCTTTGCTGGGAATTCCCATGGGGGTAACCAGTGCCAGCGATTCCGTGAGCTTTTCCGAAGCCTGTGCGGCTCTGCCCACCACCTTTGGAGCCATATTTACTTCAGAGGGACTTCCTTCCCTGTTCAATGATATGGCAAAACTTCCTCTGGTATTGGTAACCATCTTCGCCTTCAGTATCTCTGATACCTTTGATACTCTGGGAACTTTCATCGGAACAGGACGCCGCAGCGGTATCTTCAGTGAAGAAGACGAAAAAGCCATGGACTCCAGTTCCGGCTTTAAATCGAAAATGGACAAGGCTCTGTTTGCAGACGCCATCGCCACCTCCATCGGCTCCATCTTCGGTACCTCCAACACCACCACCTTCGTAGAGAGTGCATCCGGCATCGGCGCCGGCGGCCGCACCGGTCTCACCAGCGTAGTGGTAGCCATCTGTTTTGCTGTCAGCGCATTCCTGGCCACCTTCGTCAGCGCTATTCCCTCTGCAGCAACGGCTCCAGCCCTGGTAGTTGTTGGAATTATGATGACCTCCGCCTTTAAGGAAATCAAATGGGATGATTTCTCTGAAGCTGTTCCGGCATTTTTCGCAGGACTTTTTATGGCTTTGTGTTATAGTATTTCCTACGGAATTGCTTTTGGTTTTATTTCTTACTGTATCGTAAAAATCTGTAAGAAAGAAACCTCCGGTATCCATCCCATTCTCTGGGTGGCAACCTTCCTCTTTATCCTGAATTTTATCCTGCTGGCAGTGATTTAATCCAGCAGATAATTTACACTCCCCCCGAAAAATTCAAGAGAATTTTTCGGGGGGGGGTTCTTAATTTACTTATCTGAGCCCTTCCTTTTCAAAAAACACTCTGTCTTTCCCCACTGAAAAAGTTACCGCTCCTTCTGGATTCTTTTTTCTGCCTGTGATACAATCAATTAAACTATCGTATAATATTTTTTATACAATCTTGGGAGGATTTTCATATGAATGAACAACGACTGCAGCAATTTGAAGCCATGCTGGCCGCCGTCCAAAACGAACACCAGCACATTATATTCCAAATGGATGATCTGAAACAAAAGGGCAAAGTAAAATCCGTTACTTACCAGCAGCTTCTTACCAGAAAGATGACGTATCAGAATATGCTGTCCCTCTATCAGCTTTACGATTTGCTGTGAAGGCGATTTTCCTTTCTCAGCACCCTCAGTCTGTAATTAACCCCGGAAAGGGTAAGTCCAAAATATTCAGCCAATTCCCTGGCTGTAATATCCGGATTTTGATGGATATAATCCGCCATCTGCTGCCGCTCTTTTCTCTTTTTTGCATAGTAATCAAAAACTTCCCCATACATAATTTTCTGTTGTTTATGACCGGACACTACCTCTATCCGATCCGGGAATATTTCCAGGCGCTCTGATCGTTCCATCATCACCGCCGCCATCGCTTTTTCGACTACTTTATTTTCCTTTAAATACGTTTCGATCTCTTTCTCCCGCCCTTTCTCTTTGTTTTCCATGCGTTCCCGGTTTTCCAGAAACTCAATTCTTTCCTCTAACGTTTTCGCCTCCTCTTTTAGCCGCCCCTCTTTCTTCTGATAGATTTCATCCGTTAACACTCCCTTTAGCAATTTATCCAAAAGCATTTCCCTTTGACGACTGATTTCTCCCAGTGTCTGCCTGAACTGCAGGATTTCCGCCTGGCTTTCTTTCCCTCTCACAGCTTCCTTGATTAAGGTTATTGTCTTCTTCACCATCTGCTCCTTCTCAGATTCCTGGCGATCCCCATACGTCTGTCCCAGCAGATCAACCAACTGATTTTCACGAATATGAATATTACTGCACCCATCTGAACTTTCAAAGGAAGGTCTTCCGTTTTCCAGGTAATTGCTGCATTTCCATTCGTAAATTTTTTCTTTACTTTTTCCTTTTGTACGTACCCGACGGTAATAGGGCGCCCCGCAGAGTCCGCAGAATATTCTTCCGCTGAGGGGATGTCTGCCTCTGTTTCTCCCTCTGGACTCTTTTCCTTCCTTTCCCTTTGTCCTCTCTTTAATTTTTTGGTTGGCCTCCTCCCAGAGAGTTTCCGATACCGTAGGGAGCACTTTGTGTTCATGGATATACTGCTCTTCCCGGGGAACGGGTACTGTCCTTTTCCTCTCGAAATCATAATGTCTACGATTCATCACTGCTGTTCCTTTATTTAAAGGATTTTTTATCATTCGCAAAATATCTGCTGCTGAAAAAAAATTGCCCTTTCGATTGCAGACTCCCTCCGCCTTCATTATAGAGGCAATCGCTCTGCCGCCGTAACCCGCCGCACATAACTCATACATTCTGCGCTTTATCGCCGCTTCCTCTTCCTGAAGCTCAATGCTATGATCCGGATTTCTTCGAAAACCGTAAGCCTGGGAGGTGAGAATCACTGCGCCGCCGTTTTTCTGACGGTTTCTGTGAGCATTATTTATCTTTTTGCTCAGTTCCCGGCTGTAGTCCTCCGCCAGAATCGCTTTGATGCCGGTAATCAGACTGTCATCCGGGCTGTAAAATATTTGATCCAAATACATATAAAGACGTTTTCCTGTACAGGTCAAACGGTCGATGAACAAATACCAGTCTTTCGTATTACGCATCAGGCGATCCTGGGATTTAATTACAATGATATCAAAGATATCATACAGCAGGTCTTCATACAGACGATTATACTCCCGCCTTCCCTTCCTGCTGGTTCCGGAAGCGCTTTCCACATAAGTATCCACCAGAACCCATCCCCTTTGCGCTGCGGCGGCTCTTGCCTCTTCTTCCTGATGAACCAGCGCCTCCTTCTGTCTTTCTTCTTCGGTACTGCATCTGCAGTAAATAACCGCCCGCTGCCTCATTTGTCACATTCCTTTTGGATCAGATGTATCAGGCGTATCTTTTCCTCCGGAGTAATCTTTCCATCGGCTGCCAGAATATCCGCCGCCTTCAGCAAAATATTTTTTTCCGTCTCGGTCATCATTCACCCAGTCCCGTTCTTTTCTCTATTCTATGCAGCATCGTTTCCTTCTGCTCCTGTCCGAATGTATCTTCACCTCTTTAAACTGGACTGGGTGATTATGAGCATCGTGATTCTATGCATTCTGGCTATGGCTCTTTACGGTGTGTTAAACCTGGCTGAAAAGCTGTATCTGGGCAAACATTACCGCTGAAAATAAGCATTTTTTCAGCCAAAAAAGGTCTCCGGAAATTTTTCCCGGAGACGGATACATAACTATTGAATTCCCGTAAAAAACTGGTATAATTTGATACGGTGTCAAAATTTTTACCAGGAGATTAACTATGAAAACTGCTGTAGATCTGCAAAAAGATTCTGTTTCTTCACTGGTGCTGCGCCTGGCTATTCCCGCCATGATCGCCCAGTTTGTCAACATATTGTATAGCATTATCGACCGGATTTATATCGGTCACATTGCCGATATCGGCGGACTTGCCTTGGCCGGCGTCGGTGTATGCGGCCCCATTGTCACCCTGCTGTCCTCTTTTGGAACCTTAATAGGCATCGGAGGATCCATATTGATGAGCATCCGCATGGGAGAAAAAAATCAGAAAAAGGCAGCTCAGATTCTGTCCAACTCCTTTTTGATGCTTTGCATCTTTTCTTTGATCCTTACCGTTACTTTCTTGCTGATCAAGGACAGGCTTCTGATGTGGTTCGGCGCCAGTGAGATAACTTTTCCCTATGCAAATACCTATATGACTATCTATACGGCGGGAACCTTCTTCGCTTTGATGGCTGCAGGTCTGAATTATTTTATCAACTGTCAGGGATTTCCTCTGGCCGGTATGGCCACCGTACTGATCGGTGCTGTTTCCAATATCGTGCTGGATCCCTTATTCATTTTCGTTTTTGGCATGGATGTGGCAGGCGCAGCCATCGCCACAGTGATTTCTCAGATGCTGTCCTGTTTTTTTGCACTGTCCTTCCTCTTTGGAAAGAAAGTGCCGGTAAAAATCACCTTTGGGGGGTATGACAGCCATATCATGACGCGGATTCTCTATCTGGGATTTTCGCCCTTTCTCATTCTGGCATCGGACAGTATCATACTCATTGTTATGAACACGGTTCTCCAGAAATACGGCGGCCCTTCCCAGGGAGACATGCTGATCACCTGCGCAGCCATCGCCCAGAGTTTCCTGCTTCTTGTCACCGGTCCCATGTTAGGAATCAGCGGCGGAACTCAGGCGATTTTAAGCTACAATTACGGCGCCCGGGAAACTGTCCGGATAAAACGGGCGGAACGGACTATCCTGATTATGATGCTTTGCTTTACCACTTTTATGTTTGTGATATCCAGGCTGATTCCTCAATTTTTCGTCCATCTGTTTACCTCCAATCCGGAATATTACGATTTTTCCGCCTGGGCCATCAAGACTTACACCTTGATGATTATTCCTTTAAGTTTTCAATACGTATTTGTAGATGGACTAACTGCGCTGGAACGAACAAAAACTGCACTTTTTTTATCTGTATTCAGAAAAAGTCTGTATGTAGCAGGAACTTTGATGCTTCCTCATTTTTTCACTGCCGAATCCGCTTTCTATGCAGAGCCATTGGCCGATGGCGTCAGTGCAATGGTTTCCACTTGTGTTTTTTTTCTGATCATTAATAAACATTTACATCAACGGGAAAACAGTGTTTAAAAAAGGTCCGGAGAACATTCGGACCTTTTAATACATTTTCATTGGTATGAAAATTCTATTTTTTTCTTCAATTATTTCCAGTTTTTTATAATACTGATAATTTTCCCCTCATAATCTCCCAAAATATCTTCACTCTGGCCTCCGTTCTGCACATTGGTTTCTGCACCCCATTCACCATCATGAAATTCCCATATATGATACGGAACGCCTCGATAGTCGAAATCCAAACTTCCGCATCCATCCACCTCTGTATATGTATACTTCAGATTCATTTCCTCTAAAAGATCTCTTATCCGCTGTAATCTCATCCTTTTCCTCCTTAATGAATTCCTCTTACAACTATTTTAATTCAAGCATTTTTTTACGTCAACACATAATTTTGGGACTATTTTCCAGATTTTTCCTGTTTTGTTCACACTATGTATATTATTGCTTTTCTCAGATTCGGTAATTGACTTTTTTTCGATTATTTCGACAAATTTCTCCTCATTCCTTGATTCTGCACAATTTGCCATATATAATAGGGATGGAACTGTATTTTTTATTAAAAATCACAAGACATCACGTTTGAAAATTACACACGGGGGAAACTATGAGAAATTATGACATCGGTGTATTGGCAACTTCACAGGAATATTTTCACGTTGCAAGTCAGTTTGCAAAGAAAACTCTCTTCTACTTGATTTCCGGTGGTGATTATCAATGCAGTAAGGATTTCACAGACAGAAAAGGCAATCTACCCGAAAGCTTTTACGTCATGTTAATCCAAAAAGGTACTTTATATATTGAAATGAACCATAATACTTACATGGCACCAAAGGGCAGCGTTTTTGTTTTAGACAGCAAAATCGACTGCTGTTATTACGCAAAGGATAATCTCTCCATGCAGTGGATACAGTTCAGTGGAATCATGGTTCAGAATTTTATCGATTTGCTGTATGAAACCAATGGTAAAAACGGCCCAGTATTTCAACTGGACGATTTACCGGCGATGGCAAAAAAATTCGATTTTATTATGAATATGTTTGCCACCAATCAGATAAACGAATGCCTTGGTTCACTTTACCTTCACGACATTCTGACTTCCCTTACCCTCCTTAACCCGCTTTCCCAGGAAGGAACGCGGCTCAGTATGATCGAAGTAGCGCGGTATATCGACAAGTTTTACAGCGAAAACCTGACCGTCAAAAACCTGGCAAAAGGGTGCAATCTCTGTGTATATTACTTTATCCGAGCTTTTCAAAAAGTGCACCATTGCACACCATATCAATATCTGGCGGGGGTTCGCTTTGAAAACGCCAAACGTCTGCTTCTGACCACGAACCTTAATATTGAAGAAATTGGAAATATGGTAGGGTTCAGCAGCGGATCAAATTTTGCCAGATCCTTTAAAAAAGAATTTGGTTATTCACCTACTACATACAGAAAATACGGTCCGGATCCCATACCGGAAGTTCAATCAAAGCCATAAAAGAGAACAGGCGGATACCGGACAAAAGCCGGTATCTGCCTGCTTTATTTTCAATCCATAATATCCACATCTTCTCCGCGGAGAATTTTATTGATATTGCGCACTGCACACATTTTACCGCACATAGTACAGGTATCTTCTCTCTCAGGCGTTGACTCCGCCCGATATCTTCGAGCCTTCTCGCTGTCCATTGCCAGCTCAAACTGCTTTTCCCAATCCAGATTTCTCCTGGCCTCACTCATATCATGATCCCACTGGGCAGCTCCTTTGATGCCTTTGGCAATATCCGCGGCATGAGCCGCTATTTTGGAAGCGATAATTCCCTCTTTTACATCTTCCAATGTAGGAAGACGCAGATGCTCCGCCGGCGTTACGTAACAGAGAAAAGAAGCTCCGTAAGTAGCCGCAATGGCTCCTCCAATGGCTGCGGTAATATGATCATACCCTGGCGCCACATCGGTGACAAGAGGGCCCAGTACATAGAAGGGCGCGCCCTTACAGATAGTCTTCTGAATTTCCATATTCGCCTGAATTTGATTCAGCGGCATATGCCCCGGCCCTTCAATGATAATCTGTACATCCTTTTCCCATGCTCTGGTCGTCAGCTCTCCCAAGGTTACCAGTTCTTCAATCTGCGATACATCTCCCGCATCTTCGATACAGCCCGGACGGCAGGCGTCTCCAAGACTTAAAGTCACATCATACTGCTGACAGATTTCAAGAATCTCATCAAAACGCTCAAAGAAGGGATTCTCATTCCCCGTCAATTCCATCCAGGCAAAAATAATGGATCCGCCTCTGGATACAATATTGGTATGACGTTTCGATTTCTTGAACCGTTCTGCCGTCGCTTTATTGATTCCGCAGTGGATGGTCATAAAATCCACGCCGTCTTCTGCATGCATCCGTACAATATCAATCCATTCATCTGAGGTGATGCTTTTAAGCGCCTTATTATAATATACCACAGCATCGTAAATAGGCACTGTACCGATCACCGCCGGACACTCATGGGTCAGTTTGCGGCGAAAGGTCTGGGTATCGCCAAAAGAACTGAGATCCATGATAGATTCCGCTCCCATGTTGACGGCTTCCATTACTTTCGCCATCTCCACATCCATATCAAGACAGTCCTTCGATGTACCCAGATTTACATTTATCTTTGTCTTCAGCATATCACCGATTCCATAAGGCTTCAGACATTTATGATTTTTGTTGGCAGGAATGGCCAGCCGCCCCTCTGCCACCAGACTGCGGACTTCCTGCACGTCCATCTGCTCATATTCCGCCACCGCTCTCATGGCATCTGTGACGATGCCCTTCCTGGCAGCATTCATCTGTGTTGTATACTCCATACTATCCTCCAAAAAGAAAGGAGATATATTGTCCATGCAGACAACATATCTCCTAAATTTTAATTACTTAAAATATTTTCCCTACGTTGGCATGATCCAAATCAGGTTAGGTCGAAACGACTTAGTTTCCTCTCAGCCCGTCCGCGGACTCCCTCAATACTCATCCTTTATTCACTTATTATTTATCCAGAACTTCCAGATACAGTTTCAGAACATCTTCTTTGTCCATTTCAACGTATGTATTGGTCATCAGTCTCTGCTGTTCTGCAATAACCAGAGTAGCCATCTGATCACAGATCTCCTCTGTTACGCCGTATTCGCGAAGGGGTTTTCTGCGGATCAGAGAAGACAGAGCTTCTTCCAGTTTATCGTAAACTTCCGGTCCCTCTGTATCCAGACCAAGCACCTGAGCAAGTACATGGTTGATCTCTCTGATATCTCCATCCGGATTTGCATTGTAGTAGAATTTCATTACTGTTGTAAACAGAGCATAGTTAGATTCACCGTGGGGAACCTTAAACATACCGCCCAGCGGGAAGCTCATCGCATGAACAGCGTTGCATCCTGCTGTACCGAATGCGATACCTGCATAGTTGCTGCCCAGTACGAAATCATCCAGAATTTCCAGTCTGTACTCCGGTCCTTTTTCAATCATCTTCATGAATCCGCCCATCAGCAGTTCGATAGCTCTTCTGCCAATCAGTCTGGACAGGTCAGTATGACGACGTCCAACGTAGCTTTCTGTTGCGTGAATCAATGCATCGATAGCGCTGTACATAAATGGATCATAGGGAAGTGTTTTGATCATTTCCGGAATCAGCACTGCGTAATCTGCGAACAATTCATCGTTTGCCACACCTTTTTTGGTTTTGGTTTTTGTCAGATAACACATGGATACATTGGTTACTTCACTTCCTGTACCGCAGGTAGTGGGGCAGATAACCAGTTCTGTTTTGTGTTTCGGTCTGAATGTGGGATTCTCTTTGTAAGCGTCTACAATATCTTCCGGTCTTTCGCATGCCAGCCATTTAGCCATATCCACAACTGTACCGCCGCCTACAGCGATGATTCTCTTATATTCTTTATCTTTCAAATCTTTAAAGATGGCGTTGTACATCTCATCTGTCGGTTCTGTTGTGCCGTATTTTTCCTGGAAATAAACGTCGCATTTCAGATCCAGCGGTTTCATGGTAGGAGTATACAGGAATTCGTTGGTGAACAGCAGGTCGCCTTCTCCAATTTCAAATTCCTTTGCAAAATCTGCAAAAGTATCAAATTTGTGAATGTCTGTTTTCAGTAATAATTGTCTCATTTTTCTTCTCCTTTTCTTTCTTTATATCATTTGTCCCCTAATAAATCCAAACTTTTTACCTTCTGCCAATTCTTCTTACTTATTATTAAAATGGTCAAGTTTTTCTTTATTTACAAATGCAGAAAGTGCGTCGTGAGCATCCTGCGTTGTAAACAGAGAACCAAAAGAAAGAATCATATGCTCTGTACTTGTCGGATAATCGGTTTCGCTGGCAACATTAACGGCTTTCTTCATGGTTGCTACGGCAATGGGACCGTTGTTTGCAATTTTTTCCGCCATTTTCATAGCTGCATCCATAAGTTCTTCTGTAGGAACAACTTTATTGACAAGACCGATTCTTTCTGCTTCATCCGCTTTTATATTTGCGCAGGTAAACAGAAGCTCTCTTGCTTTTCCTTCACCTACAACACCCTGAAGTCTCTGGGATCCGCCGGTACCTGTCATGATTCCCAGACCAACCTCCGGAAATGCAAATCTGGCATTCTCTGCCGCGATACGAATATCACAGGCAAGTGCAACTTCCATACCGCCGCCCAGGCAATGGCCGTTGATGGCTGCAATAACTGGTGTTCTGAACTGATGAATCTTTTCCAGAACCGCACTGCCGAATTTCGCGTAATCCCGTGCCTCATAAAAACCGAATTCACTCATCTCTTTGATATCCGCTCCGGCAACAAACGCTTTCTCACCGGCGCCTTTTACGATCACACAGTATACGTCTTTGTCCTTTTCAACTTCATCAAATGCTGCTCCCAGATCGGTAAGCACTGCTGTACTCACTGCATTCAATTTTTTCGGAAAATTGATTGTAATAGTGCAGACATGGCCTTGTTTTTCAATTAATGCATATTCCATATCGTTACTCCTTACCCCATATGCATGCGTTTTTTATCTCCATGCACACAGCTCTTTTTTAATAATATCAAAATCCTCCCTGCAGACGGCGGTAAAAAGCCGTCTGCAGTTCGAAAATTTTTGATCTGATACACAATTCCGATTACATCCCCTCACCAGCAAGCAGGCATCATATGCCTCTTCCGCACGATAAGGGGTAAAGGAAATATTCAGGTCTTTTAGAGATGATTCCAGTTCTTTTACTGCCGCTGATCTGTTATAAGTTGGATTACAGCCGCCGCAGTATTTCAGTCCTATCTTCAATCCTTAATGTTGGCAATATCTTTTGCCAGCTGTTTTTTCTGCTCCAGATTGCTCTGACGGGAAATCATAATACGCTGTGCCTGAGGTGATCCGGCGCCGTGCATAGATTCCGTACGGTATCCAACAGCAGCTGTACCAAGAGAAATGTTCTCAATCAGGCGCAGGATTCTCATCCTATCTTCCACAGAGATTCCTTCCACGCCAACCAGATATTTTTCAATATATGGTCTCAGTTCAGCCGTATTATAATCTTTCTCAGACGGGCAGGTAACCATCAGGCCGCCTGCGATATCTTCTGCCAGACGGGCAATCTCATAGGGGAATCTGGTGATGTTCTGCTTACATACATTAGCCAGAAGCAGATCAATCATATAATTTCCGGCTTTTGTGGGGCATCCTTCGCAGGAGCAGGCCACGCCGCAGCTGTACAGCGTTTCGTTAAGATGGGTCATCTCAATCAGTTTATCTTTTACGTGAGAGGCCTTTGTAACGCCGTTGTAATCTGCTGCAAGGGCCGTTGCACCAATCAGCACGTCACCCACACCAACTTTACATCCGCCATAACTCTGACGATGATAACCGGAGAAACGTTCCACCAGCATGCCGGCAAATTCTGTTTCACCATTCATAAAGATGCGTTCGTTGGGAACGAATACATTATCAAAAATTACCAGAGCTTCATGACCGCCGAAATTCTTGTTGCCCAGATCAATGTCCGCGCCCTCTTCCAGTTTCCGGGTATCACAGGACTGACGTCCATAAATCATAAAGATACCTTCTGTATCGGTGGGAACAGCAAAGGAGATTGCATAATCCTTATCCTCTGGCTTCATTGCAATTGTAGGCATTACCAGAACTTCGTGTGAGTTTACAATACCGGTCTGATGCGCTTTGGCACCCCGCACAACCACACCGTCAGGACGGCGTTCCACCACGTGGAGATAGCAGTCCGGATCCGGCTGTTTGCTGGGAGACAGGGAACGATCCCCTTTGGGATCCGTCATCGCCCCGTCCACAACCAGGTCTTTTAACTGAACATCATTTAAAAACTTTTTGAAGTTTTCATGATAATTGGTTCCATGAGCCTCATCGATTTCATATGTAGTAGAGAAAACCGCATTGTTTGCATCCATGCCAACACAGCGCTGGAAACAGGAACCGGTTTTCTGTCCCAACAAACGGAGCATTTTCACTTTTTTCACAAGATCTTCCGTGCTCTGATGAAGATGTGTAAAACGATTAACCTTCTGACCATTTAAAGAGGAAGTAGCGGTCATCAGATCCTCATACTCCGGCTGGTTTGCCAGTTCATATGTCATTCCAATGGAATTTAAGGAAGGACGGATTACAGGATCATCAACCGGATTTTCCACCCGCTTTCCAAACATGTATACTTTCAGGTTTAATTTTCTTAAACTCTCAAAGTACTCTTCCCTTGTCATCATAAGGTTTTACCTCCAAATAGAATTATTTTGCAGCTTTTGCAGCTTTGATTGCTTCAATCAGCATCGGACCTACTTTAAACAGGTCTCCGTTGATTCCATAGTCTGCAATCTCAAAGATCGGCGCCGCCGCATTCTTGTTTACCGCGATT
>JBMNRB010000029.1:0-31768 GCA_050944435.1 Ruminococcus sp. | reverse complement strand
GTGGCAAAAGCGGCAAAGGCGAAATGGCTTGAACGAAGTGAAAGCCAGCGTCTTTAGGCGCTGGCCGGTAACAAAGGCTTATAGCCGCAGAGCAAACCACCCGTTAGACGGGTGGTGCTGATTTATCAGCGGAAAGAAGAAGGGAGTATAGATCAGATGGAAGAAATGTTTCAGATCAATGGGACGGATCTGGTGGTGAAAGTTCCGCGGGAACTTGATCACCATACGGCGGAAAAAATGAATGCGGGAGCGGATCGGATCGTGGAGAGAAAAAATATCCGGCGTCTTATTTATGATTTCGGGAAAACGGAATTTATGGACAGCTCCGGCGTGGGAGCGATTATGGGAAGATACCGTAATATCAGCCTGATCGGCGGGAAAGTTCAGGTGATTCATGTAAATGAGCGGCTGGATAAGCTGTTCCGCCTTTCGGGAATAGACAAGGTGGTAGAGATAAAAAAGGAAAAAAGTTGGAATAAAGCGGGGAATCGGAAAGGGGATTAATATGGAACACACCAATGAAATGAGTATTGAATTTGACAGCCGCTCTTGTAATGAAGGGTTTGCAAGGGTGGCGGTCGCCGCTTTCTGTACACAGTTAAATCCTACCTTGGAAGAGGTGGCGGATGTAAAAACGGCCGTGTCGGAGGCAATCACCAACGCAATTATTCACGGATATGAAAATCAGATACATAAGATTCGCATTGAGTGTAAAATCGCAGGCCATGAGCTGTATCTGACGGTAATTGATAAAGGGAAAGGGATTGCGGATATCAGACAGGCTATGGAACCGCTTTTTACCACCAGACCGGAATGGAACCGTTCCGGGATGGGGTTTGCCTTTATGGAGGCTTTTATGGATGAGGTGGTCGTTGTGTCGGAGCCGGGAGCCGGGACGGAAGTTCATATGAAGAAGACCATAGGAAACCGAAATCATGAATTTTCGGATTAGAAGGAGGAAATATGGAACATACCCTTGCGCTGATTGAACAGGCTCACCAGGGGGATAAGGATGCAAGGGATACGATTGTCAGCGAAAATATGGGGCTGGTCTGGAGCATTGTGAAACGGTTTCTGAACCGGGGCGTGGACATGGAGGATCTGTTTCAGATAGGCTGTATCGGACTTTTGAAGGCGGTGGACAAATTTGATCTGAGTTATCAGGTGAAATTTTCCACCTATGCAGTTCCCATGATCGCAGGCGAGATGAAACGGTTTCTGAGAGATGACGGGATGATTAAAGTGAGCCGTGCGCTGAAGGAAACGGCATACAAGGCTTACGCCAAGAGAGAATTGCTGGAGAAAAAGCTGGGACGGGAACCCTCGTTAAAAGAGTTGTCTGAGGCGATGGATATAGAGGAGGAAGAATTGATTGAAGCTTTGGACGCAGGCGCTCAGATCGAATCTTTGCAGCAGACCATTTACCGCAGCGAAGGAACCGATATAGAACTGATGGACAAACTGGAGGAGGAAAAGGGCGCGCAGGAAAAAATACTGGACCGAATGATGCTTAAAGAGGTGCTGGGCAGTCTGGACGCCCGGGAGCGGGAACTTATCTATAAGCGGTATTTTCAGGATATGACCCAGACAGCCATCGCCCGGGATATGGGGATGACGCAGGTACAGGTGTCCAGAATGGAGAAAAAAATTTTAAAAAATATGCGGGGAAAGTTAATTTGACTTTCCCCGCATATTTTTTTGAAGAAATCAGAATACTATCGGTAAAACAAAGGGAAAGAGGGGAATGTATGGCCAACAAAAAAGGAGTGATCTGCCTTATTGCTTTGGTTCTGATCCTGAGTCTGGGCGTATTCTGGTATCTGTGGGAACAGGGAAAGGCAGAACAGGAACACGGAGGAACACTGGTAAAATACGTGACGGAAAGGGAAGTGATGGTATGAGCACCGTACTGTACATGCAGACGGACAAAAATATTAAAGTGGATCACAGAGATATCTGTCTGCAGGATGTGGCGGCGCTTTCCTGCAGTGATCCCCACATTCTGGCTAAAATGCAGACGCTGAAAATCTGTACCATCCGGGAAGAACAGTATGGAAGATTTCCGGTGGCGGTGTCCGATGTGCTGAAAAAAATTCAGAAAACGGATCCCAGTGTGGAAGTCACCCATATCGGCGAACCCAACTTTATTCTGACCTTTGAAAATGACAGTGATAAAAACAGATGGATGAGTACTCTGAAAGTGATTTTTGTCTGTCTGGCAACTTTTTTCGGTACGGCTTTTTCCATCATGACCTTCAATACAGATGTGGATCTTCCCGGACTGTTCCGAAATATTCATGAATCCTTTACCGGGATGCCTTATACAGGGATAACCATTCTGGAGATTTCTTATTCCGTGGGAATTGGATTGGGCGCCGTTTTCTTTTTCAACCATTTTGGAAAACGGAAAATTACGCAGGATCCCACGCCGATGGAAGTGGAAATGCGGACGTATGAAGATTCGGTGGATACGACTATTATTGAGCAGCAGGAAAGAAAGAGTCAGGGACAGTCATGATACAGATTTTGATGGGATTGCTGGGGCTGTGTTTTGGGGCGGCCATTGCCAGCGGAGTGGTGGCCTTTATCATCAGTTTGGGAATCGTCCCGCGATATGCGGGGATCACCAGGACGGCAGGTCATATTATGCTGTATGAAAACTGCGCCATTTTGGGAGCCATTGCCGGGAATCTGCTGACGGTGTTCCGGATATCTCTCCCGGTGGGAGAAGCCGGTCTTCTGATCTTTGGAACATTTGCGGGTATTTTCCTTGGAAGCTGGATTGTGGCGCTGGGAGAAGTGGTAGATATTTACGCTATATTATTCCGAAGAATCGGATTGGTAAAAGGAATTGCTTTTGTCATTATCAGTATGGCGCTGGGGAAAACGGTGGGTTCCCTGTTGTTTTTCTGGAAAGGGTGGTAAGAGATGGAACATGTAAAAAGTGAAACAGAGAAAAAAGAATATGAGAAATATGTAAAAAAAGTTACGCCGGTACACAGTCTGCCGGCTAATATGGCAAAGGCTTTTCTGATGGGCGGATTGATCTGCGTATTGGGACAGTTTCTGGTAAACGCCGGTTTAAATTACGGACTGGATCAGGAGAAGGCAGGCTCATGGTGTTCCCTGATTTTGGTATTTTTGAGTGCTCTGCTGACGGGGCTGAATGTGTACCCCAAACTGGCAAAATTCGGAGGAGCAGGAACGCTGGTACCTATTACCGGTTTCGCCAATTCCATTGCGGCAGCCGCGGTGGAGTATCAGACAGAAGGAGAGGTATTCGGAAAAGGCTCCAAAATCTTCACCATCGCAGGTCCGGTGATCCTCTACGGAATCTTCAGTTCCTGGGTATTAGGTCTTATTTACTGGGTTGGAAAAATCGCCTCCTGGTGGTAAAATAGTGATACCAGGAACCAAAAGTTCTGCATTTCATGCTTGCATGAAAGTGCAGAACCTTGGGTTCCGCCAAAATATGAGGAAGGAATGGGGGAGGGGCCCCATGGAGTCCGAATATTTTGCAGGGTTTCGAGAGTGCGAAGCAGGGAGAAACCCGGGGTATCACGAAAAGGCGAAGAGCCAAAATATGAGGAAGGAATGGGGAACCCCATGAAGTTCTTGGTAAGTTTACATAAAACAGGAGAATTTATATGCAGCTTGCATTAATTACGGCCTTTGGCGTAGGCGGAGCGACAATTGCAGGAGTGTTGATTGGATTTCTGTTTCAGAAAGTGCCCCATCGGTTTAACGATATGATTCTGGGATTTGCGGCCGGAATTATGCTGGGAGCCGCAGTTCTTGGACTGATTATTCCTTCTTTGGAGGAGGGGAAAGTCTGGATGACGCTGGCGGGCATTCTGGCGGGAGCGATATTTTTAAACGGGGCGGACTATCTGACGCCCCATCTCCATAGAATTACGGGGATGGATCAGGAGGCCCATGGAGACAAACAAAGTCATCTGAATAAGGTAATGCTTTTTGTGCTGGCCATCGCAATCCATAATCTTCCGGAAGGACTGGCGGCTGGCGTGGGATTCGGGACGGAAAATCTCGGCAATGCAATTACCGTTGCCCTGGGAATCGCTCTGCAGAATATTCCGGAGGGCATGGTGATCGTCTCGCCGCTGATCATGGCTGGCGTACCCAAAATGCGGGTGTTTCTCATCGCCAGTTTTACCGGAGTAATTGAAATCATCGGCACCATGATCGGATTCGGAGCTGTAAGTGCGGCGTCGGCTGTTCTGCCTTTTGCGCTGGCATTTGCGGGAGGAACGATGATCTATGTGGTAAGCGACGAGATGATACCGGAGACGCACAGTCACGGATACGAGCGGCAGGCAACCTATTCCCTGCTGGTGGGATTTATGGTAATGATTCTGATTGACTGGTATCTTGGATAAAAGAAAGGGGACAATATGGAAAATGTATACGTAATGGATCATCCTCTGATCAGTCACAAAATTTCACGACTGAGGGATGAGCGGACAGGAACCAATGAGTTCAGAAAACTGGTGGAAGAAATTGCGGTGCTCATGGGCTATGAAGCGCTGCGGGATTTGAAAACGGTTTCTGTGAAGGTAAAGACGCCGCTGGAGGTATGTGACGCTCCGGTGATTGCCGGAAAAAAGCTGGCCATTGTACCTATTCTGCGCGCGGGTTTGGGAATGACGGGCGGCCTTTTGACTCTGGTACCCTCTGCCAAAGTGGGCCACATCGGTTTGTACCGGGATCATGAAACCTTTGAACCCCACGAGTATTACTGTAAACTGCCGGATCCCATAGAGGAGCGTCTCATTGTGGTTTTGGATCCTATGCTGGCCACAGGAGGCTCAGCCGCCGCTGCCGTAGATTTTATCAAAAGGCATGGCGGAAAACAGATAAAGTTTATGTGTATCATTGCGGCGCCGGAAGGACTGGAACGTCTTCACAGAGAGCATCCTGATATACAGATCTACTGCGGCTGCGTAGACCGGGAATTGAATGAGGAGGCATACATATGTCCCGGGCTGGGTGATGCCGGGGATCGGATTTTTGGAACGAAATAAAATTAAAAGAATGTATCTGTCCTGCCTGTGGCATAATAAAGCATACTCAGTAAAAGGCAGGGATGATCATGAAACAGACAACAGGAAAACAAAGTATTGAACTGAAGACAGAGGTATATGTGATAAGCGGTTCTTCCATTGTGGGCAGTAAAGAAAAGGAAGGACCGCTTGGCTTGTGTTTTGACAAATCCTCGGAAGATCCCATGATGGGGAAAGACAGCTGGGAAGAAGCGGAAAGCGCCCTGCAGAAAGAAGCGGCAGATCTTGCAATTCAAAAAGCGGGAATTTTGAAAGATCAAATCCGCATGATTTTTGCCGGCGATCTGCTGGCCCAGTCCATTGCATCCAGCTTTGGGATCATGACGCTGGGCCTTCCTTTGTATGGCCTTTATGGGGCGTGCTCCACCATGGGGGAAGCGTTGAGTCTGGGAGCGATGGCCGTGGCCGGCGGATATGGAGATTACGTTCTCTCTCTGACTTCCAGCCATTTCGGAAGCGCGGAAAAAGAGTTTCGTTTCCCGTTGGAATACGGAAATCAGAGACCCCTGTCGGCCAGCTGGACGGTCACAGGCAGCGGCGCATGTGTGCTGGGCACCCGAAAAAGCAAAGTAAAGATAACGGGAATAACCACCGGGAAAATCATAGACTACGGACTGAAGGATTCTCAAAATATGGGGGCGTGTATGGCGCCGGCGGCCTGTGATACCATCTGTGGGAATCTGAAAGATTTTGTGCGCAGTCCGGAAAGTTATGACCGGATTATCACCGGAGATCTGGGATATGTCGGGCAGAGAATTCTGCTGGATCTTCTGAAAGAAAAGGGATGGGATATCCATCGGCAGCACCTGGACTGCGGGATGATGATCTATGACCAGGACAGTCAGGATACCCATGCCGGCGGCAGCGGATGCGGCTGTGCGGCAACGGTCTTTACCGGATATGTTCTTCCGAGACTGGAGAGCGGAGAATGGAAAAGGGTATTGTTTGTGCCTACAGGGGCGCTGCTGTCAAAATTGAGCTTCAATGAAGGACATAGTGTGCCGGGAATCGCCCATGGAGTGGTTTTAGAACATGCAGACAGCTGAAAAGGAGGGAATTTGTCATGGATTATGTGAATGCGTTTTGGGTTGGAGGACTGATCTGCGCCCTTGTCCAAATCCTTTTGGACAGAACGAAGATGATGCCGGGGCGGGTTATGGTGCTGTTGGTATGTTCCGGCGCCCTGCTGGGCGCTGTGGGAGTTTATGAACCTTTCCTTGAATTCGCCGGCGGCGGCGCCAGTGTTCCTCTTCTGGGGTTTGGAAATATTCTGTGGAAGGGAATAAAAGAAGCGGTGGACACGGACGGCTTTCTGGGACTGTTTATGGGAGGGTTCACAGCCAGCGCTGTGGGGATTTCCGCTGCGCTGATTTTTGGCTATCTGATCAGTCTTATCTGCCGGCCAAAAATGAAATCCTGAGGCCATCGGTTGACTTGTCCCCTTTGTTTTGCTATCATAAGCAAAAAAGGACAAAAGAGAGGAAAAGGGATTGCAGCAGGAGTTTAGCAGGACGGAAATTTTAATAGGCGAAAAAGGTGTTTCACTGCTGGCGAGAGCTAAGGTGGCGGTATTCGGTCTGGGCGGAGTGGGATCGTATGCGGTTGAGGCTCTGGCGCGCTGCGGAATCGGTTCTCTGATTCTGGTGGATCACGATGTGATTTCCAAATCAAATATTAACCGGCAGCTGTACGCGCTGCATTCAACGGTGGGAAAATCCAAGACAGAGGTGGCGAAAGCCAGGGTGCGGGATATTGATTCAGATATTCTGGTGCATACGTATCAGACGTTTTACAACGATGAGACGGCGGAGCTGTTTGATTTGAAATCCTACGATTATATCGTGGACGCCATCGATACGGTTTCATCCAAGCTGCTCTTGATTGAAAACGCAAAAAAGGCGGGGGTTCCGATTATCTGTTCCATGGGGACGGGCAATAAACTGGATCCGCTGAAATTTGAGATTACAGATATTTCCAAGACCAGCGTCTGCCCTCTTGCTAAGGTGATGCGCCAGGAATTGAAAAAACGCAGAATCAGAAAAGTAAAAGTACTCTATTCAAAAGAAGTGCCGGTAAAAAGAAAAACGGAAATAGATGAAAAGAAAGGCAGCACGAATCATCCCGTACCGGGAAGTATTTCTTTTGTACCTTCGGTGGCAGGACTTTTGCTGGCGGGCGAAGTGATCCGGGATCTGCTGGCAGGCAGGAAATAGTCCGGCATAAATGGAATGCCGGAAGGATAAAGTGTAAAAAAGTAAAGATGAGAAGGGATAAGTTTTGAAAGAGACATTTTACAGAGAATTATGCGGATGCCTGCGAACGGATCAGATACTCCGGGGAGAATTGATGAAAAACCACACTACCTTTCGTGTGGGAGGGCCGGCGGATTATTTTGTTGTTCCTGAGGATTCACTGCAGGTAAAACAGGTGATCGGCCTTTGCCGGAGACAGAATGTTCCATGGTATGTGATTGGAAATGGAAGCAATCTGCTGGTGGGCGACCGGGGATACCGCGGGGTTATCATCCAGATCTACAAAAATATGAGCCGGATAGAGATAAAAGAAGGACAGATAGAGGCCCAGGCAGGGGCGCTGCTGTCCAGGATCGGCGCATGCGCTCTTGGGGAGTCGCTTACGGGGATGGAATTTGCCTGTGGAATACCAGGCACTGTGGGCGGCGCCGCAGTGATGAATGCCGGCGCCTACGGCGGAGAGATGAAAGATATTTTAAAGAGTGTGACCGTTCTCAAAGAGAATGGAGAGATAGAGGAAATACCTTCGGAAAAACTGGAGTTGGGCTATCGGACCAGCGTGATTAAAGAAAAGGGGTACGTTGTGCTGGAGGCGGCGCTGCAGCTTCAGAAAGGAGAGGCGTCCCGGATTTCGGCGCGGATGGAAGAGCTGAAAAAGAAGAGAATAGAAAAGCAGCCCCTGGAATACCCCAGCGCAGGAAGTACGTTTAAACGGCCGGAAGGATACTTTGCAGGGAAACTGATTATGGATGCAGGGCTTAGAGGATACCGTGTGGGCGGCGCTTCTGTTTCAGAAAAGCATTGCGGTTTTGTGATCAATGATCAGGGGGGAACGGCAGCGGATATCCGGACCTTAATGGAGAATGTGCAGAAGAAAGTATGGGAGAAATTTCAGGTAAAGCTGGAACCGGAAGTGAAGTTTTTGGGCGAATTTTGACAAAAGAAGAGGAGTGGTTTTGTGCGGTTTGTGATTGTGACCGGTATGTCCGGAGCGGGAAAAAGTACAGCCCTGAAGATGCTGGAAGATGCCGGGTATTTCTGTGTGGATAATCTTCCGATCCCTCTGATGGAGAAATTCGCTCAGTTTGCGGTTGAAAGTGTTCCCCAGGGAATTCAGAAAGCGGCCCTGGGCGTAGACGTGCGAAGCGGGAAGGCGCTGGATCAGCTGGAGGCGGTTCTGGAGCATATGACTGCCAGCAGAATTGAATATGAAATATTATTCTTGGATGCAGATGATGAAGTTCTTATTAAAAGGTATAAGGAAACCCGCAGAAATCATCCCCTTGCAGGCGGAGGAAGAGTTGACGGAGGTATTCGGGCTGAGAGAGAGAAGCTTGTTTTTCTGAAAAAACACGCGGATTATATTCTGGATACCAGTCACCTGCTGACGCGGGAGCTGAAGGCGGAGCTGGATAAGATTTTTGTGAAGAATCAGAAATTTAAGAATCTGATGATTACCATTTTGTCTTTCGGATTTAAATACGGAATTCCGGAAGACGCGGATCTTGTTTTTGACGTGCGTTTTCTTCCCAATCCTTATTATGTAGAGAGTCTGCGTCCCCTGACTGGCAATGATATGCTGGTTCGGGACTATGTGATGGGATATGACGCAGCGGTGCAGTTCCTGGATAAACTGACAGATATGATATCTTTCCTGATTCCTAATTACGTGCTGGAAGGGAAAAATCAACTGGTGGTAGCCGTTGGATGTACAGGCGGAAAGCACCGTTCCGTAACCCTGGCCAATGAATTATACTGCCGTTTGGGAACGGAAGAAGAGTATGGAATACGGATTGAACACCGGGATATTGGAAAAGACGGGGTGACTAAACGGAGCTAGACGGCAAAGCAGCGGTGGAGGAGAGAAAATAGATGTCTTTTTCGGGCGATGTAAAAGAGGAGTTGTCGCGGCAGTTTTCAGCGGCGCGCCACTGTCAGCTGGCGGAGCTGGCGGCCATTATCAGTATGTGCGCAGATGTGATGATTTCAGAAAAGGATGAGTATTCCATCAAAATACATACGGAAAATGCCGCTGTGGCAAGAAAATGCTTTACATTATTGAAAAAAGGATTTAAGATAGAAACGGAAATTGTGATTCGGCGCAATCAGTATCTGAAAAAAAGCAATGTATATCTGATTACAATTTTTTCACATGAGGATTCCATAAGGCTTTTAAAGGCTATGCGTTTTCTTAAGGCGGATCAGACGGTGGATGATGAAATTGCTCTGGTCAGCCATTTGGTTGTTCAGAGGAACTGCTGCAAACGGGCGTTTGTGAGAGGCGCTTTTCTGGCGGCGGGTTCCATCAGCGCACCGGAAAAATTTTATCATCTGGAAATTGTCTGCAGTTCAAAAGAGAAAGCAGAACAGCTTCAGGAGATTATGGTGAGCCTTGAAATTGACGCCAAAATTGTAGGGCGGAAAAAGCACTATGTGGTTTATATCAAAGAAGGGGCGCAGATTGTGGATTTTCTGGCTTTGACAGAAGCGAATGTTTCGCTGATGAATCTGGAAAATATCAGAATCCTCAAAGAGATGAGAAATAATGTGAATCGCAAGGTGAACTGTGAAGCTGCGAATATTAATAAGACGGTTTCGGCAGCGGTTAAGCAGATCGAGGATATTCGATACATACAGGATCAGATCGGCCTGAATCATCTCCCTGAAGGGCTGGAGGAGGTTGCGGCGCTGAGACTGGAATATCCGGAGGCGACACTGAAGGAGTTGGGTTTGATGCTGACGCCCAGCGTGGGTAAGTCGGGGGTTAACCACAGACTGAGGAAGATCAGTGATATTGCCTGTAAGCTTAAGGAAAACAAGGAGGAGTTATATTATGATTAAGAAACCGATTACGATTCAGTTGGCAAACGGCTTGGAAGCCCGTCCGGTTGCGCTGCTGGTGCAGGTTGCAAGCCAGTTTGAAAGCGAGATTCACATTGAAAGCGGTAAACGCAAGGTGAATGCAAAGAGTATTATGGGCATGATGACTTTGGGACTTGGTACTGGCGAGAGTGTTACGGTTTATGCCAATGGCGATGACGAGGATGTTGCCATGGAAAGCATTGAGAAATACCTGTCAGGAAAAAAATAAGAGAAAAAGAGCGGGGCTGTGGTTATCTTACAGCTCCGCCTTCTTTTTTTCTGTGAAACAAAAAAGGATAAAAAGCTAAAATCCAGAAAACAACGATGAAATAACGGATAGCGCCGGCGGGAAGTGAGGAGCCCAAAAGAGGTTTCAGACCTTGCTGAAGGATCAGGGCGCCGATAATTCCCGGAAGGAAACGAAGAATTCTGCAGCGCAGGCTTTCCGGAAAAGTGAAACGAATCCGACATCTTTCCAGATAATAACCGGCGGCAAACCCCATTCCCGCTCCGCAGGCTTTAAAACAATCAGCAGCTTCGGCGGCGGGAAGTGTGCCGATGCCGTTCAAAACAGCCGAATAGATCAGTAAAAAGGCGGAAAACACAGCCATGAGAAGGGCGATCCGTCCTTCTCTGGCGGAGGGGCCGGCCAGATGGGGAGAAAATTTCCACACAGCCATACTGATCAGCAAAGTCAGAATCAGAGAAACCAGTACGTCCTTGGGAGTGTGGACGCCCAGATAAAGTCTGGAAAAACCGATTGCAGCGATCATGAAAATGCACAGGGCGCGTATAGTTTTCTTTCGGGAAGCAAAGCATAAGGTGGAAAACAGAGCGGTTCCGCTTTGGGTATGGCCGCTGGGGAAAGAATATCCGGTGGCCGCCGGAACGGCGGAAGCTACCGGGGAAAAATCCGGATCCAGAACCCAGGGTCTGGGAATGCGGAAAGTAATTTTCAGCCCCTGAACCAGCAGGCCGGATATAAAATAAGTAAATCCCAGCGTATATGCAAGCTTTTTGTCACGGCACCAGTAGATCCAGCAGATAATCAGAATAACCAGCGTTTCCTGGGCGAAAAGGGTAATTATCTGAAAGAAAATATCCAGCACGGGCAGACGCAGGTCCGCCAGAAATTTTAAAAATTCCATAAGACTCTCCTTATATAATAGATGTTTTACGGGAATTAAAACATTGGAAGAACGCGGAACCAATAAGTGTACAGGGGCTGAAATCCGATTCTTCGGTACAGGTTTTCGGCAGGTTTATTTCCGGATACCACCTGCAGATAGGATTTTCTGGCTCCGCATTCTCTGCCTGCGGAAAGAATTGAACTGCAGACGGCCAGGGCATATCCGCGGCCCCGGAAATCAGGATGAACGTGTATGGCGTAAAGACCGATATATTCCCGGTCCAGAATACCGAGGCCGGTGGCCACGATTTTTCCGTCATGATATATGGAGGCTGCGATAGTATCCATGGGGATGGCCTGATACATGGACGGGACGATTTTCCGGTGCATGGCGTTGGTGGTCCCTTTCAGTTCAAACAGTCCTTCGATCCAGCGCATGGGGATGGATTTTTCCAGACGCAGTCCTTCCGGATGAGAAGATGAGTCAAAAAAAGCATCCAGATCCATGACCATGACCTGAGTGGTGTGTTCTATGGCATATCCCCTGCGTTCCAGCTCCCGGTCGAAGATTCGGTCAACCAGAGGACTTATTTTGAAAATGGCGGGAGTTCCCCATTTCTGGTATATTTGCTGACAGTACTCGATTTTGTCATCGATGGGAATGGTGGAGAGTCCAATCTGCTCCACGCTGTTGGTACGATGAGTATAAAAATAGGAAAAGCGCAGCAGCCAGCCGTCGTATATCTGTATCTGATGAGAAGGCCAGGCGTTCAGCGAAAGGTCTTCTATGGTTTTGATCATTGTATTCATTGGTCTACCTCCAATGGAATGTATTATACGGCAAATCTTATTTTGAAGCAAGAAAACATTGTCAGAAACTGATTCTGATGGTAGAATGTAACGAGACGGCATGATAAAAAAGCAAGGAGAAATGATAATGGGAAGGTTTTTGAAATGGATTGTTAACATTATTCTGCTGTGTGCGATTGTGGTGGCAGCAGCTCTTTTGGTTCCACCGCTGGTGGGAGTGACAACCGTAATGATTGACCGGGTGGATATGGATACGAATCTCGCGGCGGGATCTGTGACCTATGCTCGTGATGTGGATATCAGTGAGATAGAAGTGGGAGACAACGTATTGATTTCAGAAAGCGGAAGCGAATATGTATACCGCGTAAAAAGTCTGGATACCAGTGACGGAAGCTGCAGGCTGGAAGATACGAGAACGTCAGGCGGCGATGAAGTAACCAGAACCTTCAGACAGGAAGTCTCCAAAGTTGTATTGACAGTGCCCTTCATCGGCTATATCCCAATGGCGATGAGAAGCACAGAAGGTCTGATTGTCATTGGCCTTGCCGTGGTATTTGTTATTATTCTCTTTATCCTGGCAGAGCTGTGGCGGCCGGATCGGGATGAGGATGCGGAGGAAGAAGACGAAGAGGAAGAAAGCGAAGAGGAAGAGCCGGTAAGAAGAAGGCCGGTCCATATGGATACACCTTCGCAGATTATGGAAGAGGCCAGCAGTGAAATCGCATCGGTAGTGTCCAGCGTGGTGGCGGAAGAAACGCATCAGAAAGAAGAATGGCGGGAGCAGGTCAGTGAAGCAGCGGCTGAGCCGGCGCTGGAAAATGGTGTTCCGGAAGCTGAGGAAGAGGACAGCGAACTGGAAGAAATCGACCGGAAACTGAGGAATGCTTCCGGGTATCAGGCGGAAGAAGGCGCTCTCCGTGACGAAGATATGGAGGAGCCGGAGGAAGAAGACGCAGTGATCTTGAGCCTGGAAGAGGATATGCGGGAAGAAATGAACGCAGAAGACGCGGCGGAAGAGAAAACTCAGCCGGGCTGGGAGGTGGAAAACGTACAGGAGAAGGAAGAGGAAACGACGGAAGATCTCCCGGAGCCTGAGATAATAGAAGATGAAATCGAAGAAGCAGTCCAGCCGGAAGCAGAACAAGAAGAACAGGCGGCGGAAGATGAAATGAACTGGCAGGAGCCGGAAGAGGAAATCCCTGAGGAAGGGGAAGAGCAGAAGAAAGGCCAGAGACTGGCCATGCCTCTTTACACGGCGGAAGAACTCCTTGCCAGAGCAAAAGAGAAGGGGGAAGAACCCAAAGTCGTGAAAGATGAAAAGTCCGGCGTGACTATTCTGGATTACTCGGATTTGCTGTAATTTCGGCGCGATGGAAAATATTGAAGTAAAAAGACGGCGGAGGAATTGCCGGCAAAAATAAAAAAATGAAAAAACCCCTTGCAATTGCAAGGGGTTTCGTATATAATAACTCGTGTTGTGACATTGATAGCGATGAAGCGTGAGGTTGCTGTCGGAAAGGCAGGTTTTCCGTGGAGCGAATGTCAAGTTAAGAAAACTGGCGACAAGTCACTGTACAAATTAAGAAACCCATTAACAAAATGGAATGCCCTTGTGTGAAGGACACACCTGGGGATGTGTACAGTCACCGCTTGTCGTACTCGTAAAGTGCGAAAAGGAGGCGACTTTTTTTATGGCAAGTCAAGTAATGAGAATCACATTGAAAGCTTATGATCATCAGCTGGTGGATGCATCTGCAAGCAAAATTATTGAAACTGTAAAAAAGAACGGAGCAGTAGTGAGCGGACCGGTTCCACTTCCCACTAAGAAAGAGGTAGTTACCATTCTGAGAGCGGTTCACAAATACAAAGACTCCAGAGAACAGTTCGAGCAGAGGACACACAAAAGACTGATTGATATTGTAACACCGACTCAGAAAACGGTGGATGCATTGTCAAGACTGGAGATGCCGGCTGGCGTTTATATTGACATCAAAATGAAAAATAAAAAATAATGTGATTTCAGTTAATTATCCTACAAGGTTAATATAGAAGCAACATACAGGTTCCACTTATATTGACTTTCTGTCTAGGATGATTGCACAACACAGTGTAATCCGCTGTAGATTAAGCAGGAGGTAAAAAATGAAGAAAGCGATTTTAGCAACAAAAGTCGGAATGACACAGATCTTCAATGAAGACGGAGTTTTGACTCCGGTAACTGTATTGCAGGCAGGCCCCTGTGTGGTAACACAGGTAAAAACAGTAGAGAATGACGGCTACAGTGCAGTGCAGGTTGGTTTCGTTGACAAGAGAGAAAAACTTGTGAACAAACCTCTGAAAGGACAGTTTGAAAAAGCAGGCGTTTCCTGCAAGAGATTCTTAAGAGAATTCAAGCTGGATGACGCAGAAAGCTATGAATTAGGACAGGAAATCAAGGTTGATATCTTTGAGGCGGGCGACAAAATTGACGCTACGGCAATCTCAAAAGGTAAAGGTTTCCAGGGTGCCATCAAGAGACACGGACAGTCCAGAGGACCTATGGCTCACGGTTCCAAATATCATCGCCATGCAGGTTCCAACGGCGCTGCATCCGATCCCAGCAAAGTATTCAAAGGCAAAAAAATGCCGGGACAGATGGGCAACAAAAAGATCACAATCCAGAATCTGGAAGTCGTAAAAGTAGATGCGGAAAACAATCTGATTCTGGTAAAAGGCGCTGTACCGGGACCGAAGAAATCCTTAGTAACAATCAAAGAAACTGTTAAGACGATTCAGTAATCTCTTGACAGGAAAGGAGGAACGAAACGATGGCAAACGTAGCTGTATATAATATGGAAGGCAACGAAGTCGGCACAATGGAATTAAACGATGCAGTGTTTGGTGTTGAAGTAAACGAACATCTGGTGCATCTGGCAGTTGTAAACCGGCTTGCAAATATGCGTCAGGGTACGCAGAAAGCAAAGACCCGTTCAGAAGTAAGCGGGGGAGGAAGAAAACCGTGGAGACAGAAAGGAACCGGTCATGCCAGACAGGGTTCAACGAGAGCTCCTCAGTGGACTGGCGGCGGTGTAGTATTTGCACCCACACCCCGGGATTATTCATTTAAAATGAACAGAAAAGAGAAGAGACTGGCTCTTAAGTCAGCGCTCACATCCAGAGTGCAGGAAAACAAATTCATCGTTCTGGATGAACTGAAACTGGATGCGGTAAAAACAAAAGAGATGAAAAAAGTTCTGGACAACCTGAAAGTGAGCAAAGCTCTGGTTGTTCTGGAAGAAGACAGCGACAATGTTGTTCTGTCTGCAAGAAATATTCCGGACGTTGAGACAGCACCGGTAAGCTCCATCAACGTTTATGACATCCTGAAATACAACACAGTGATCACGACGAAAGCTGCTGTTGCATCCATCGAGGAGGTGTACGCATAATGGCAAACATTCAGTATTATGATGTAATCCTTAAACCGATCGTAACGGAAAAAAGTATGAACGCCATGGGTGAAAAGAAATATACCTTTCTGGTTCATCCGGAAGCAAACAAAGTTATGATCAAAGAGGCAGTTGAAAAAATGTTCGAAGGAACAGAGGTTGCAAAGGTCAACACCATGAACATGGACGGAAAGAAAAAACGCCGCGGCATGAAAGTGGGAAGAACTGCCAAGACGAAGAAAGCAATCGTTACTCTGACAGAGAACAGCAAGGATATCGAGATCTTTGAGGGATTATAAGATTCGCTGGGGCGAGGCCAGGTTGGGTCACGTTCCCGAACTTCCTTGTAAATAAAATCAGCAGAGCGCAAAGCTGGGGAAAAGTTTCCTCGGTTGCGTTGCACGCTTGTGCAGTCTTTTCAGATAAACTGCTTACATGCAGGCATGACGCAGTCATCTGAAAATCCTGCGGCGCTCTGCTTATCGCGAATATACGCATGTAAAGCGTGAGAACAAACAGGAAACACCCGGGTGCGGTGTACACGGGTGAATGAGAAAGGAGAAACAACAATGGGCATTAAAACATATACCCCATATACACCTTCCAGAAGGCATATGACCGGCTCTGATTTTTCTGAGATCACAAAGACAACACCGGAAAAATCTCTGGTTGTATCTCTGAAAAAGAATGCAGGACGTAATAATCAGGGTAAAATTACAGTAAGACACCGCGGAGGCGGAAGCAGAAGAAAATACAGAATTATCGATTTCAAGAGAAGAAAAGACGATATTCCGGCAAAAGTAGTAAGTATTGAATACGATCCCAACAGAACAGCAAATATCGCACTGATCTGTTATGCAGACGGTGAAAAAGCATATATCCTGGCTCCGGAAGGACTTCAGGTAGGAATGAAAATTATGAATGGTCCAAATGCGGAAGTAAGACCGGGCAACTGCCTGCCGCTGTCAGACATCCCCGTTGGTACCATGATTCACAATATTGAGCTTCATCCCGGAAAAGGCGGACAGATGGTTCGTTCCGCTGGAAACGGCGCTCAGTTAATGGCAAAAGAAGGAAAATACGCCACCTTAAGATTACCATCTGGTGAGATGAGAATGGTTCCCCTTGTCTGCCGCGCTTCCATCGGTGTTGTTGGAAATGGTGAGCACAACCTGATCAACATCGGTAAAGCAGGACGGAAGCGTCATATGGGTATCCGTCCTACAGTTCGTGGTTCTGTTATGAACCCCAATGATCATCCCCACGGCGGTGGTGAAGGTAAGACAGGTATTGGACGTCCGGGTCCGAGTACTCCCTGGGGCAAACCTGCTCTTGGTCTGAAGACAAGAAAGAAACATAAACAGTCAAACAAATATATTGTAAGAAGAAGAGATGGTAAAACATTAGCAAAATAAGGAGGTATGACGAATGGCTCGTTCACTGAAAAAAGGACCTTTTGCAGATAAAAGCTTATTGAAAGCAGTGGAAGCTTTGAATGCATCCGGCAATAAAACAGTTATCAAGACCTGGTCACGTCGTTCAACAATCTTCCCGCAGTTTGTAGGACATACAATCGCTGTCCATGACGGAAGAAAACATGTGCCGGTTTATATTACAGAGGATATGGTTGGTCATAAACTGGGTGAGTTCGTGGCAACAAGAACTTACAGAGGACATGGAAAAGACGAAAAGAGATCAGGAGTTCGTTAATCGTTTTGAAATGAAAGGAGGCTTTTCTCGTGGCTAAAGGACACAGAAGTCAAATTAAAAGAGCAAGAAATGCAAATAAAGACACAAGACCATCTGCGAAGTTATCATATGCCAGAATGTCCGTTCAGAAAGCATGCTACGTGCTGGATGTTATTCGCGGCAAGGATGTGAGAACAGCGCTTGGTATCTTAACTTATAATCCAAGATATGCTTCCAGCGTAATCAAGAAATTACTGGAATCCGCTATCGCAAATGCAGAAAACAACAACGGCATGAGCGCTGACAATCTTTACATTGCGGAGTGCTACGCAAACAAAGCGCCGACAATGAAGAGAATCAGACCGAGAGCACAGGGTAGAGCATACAGAATCGAGAAGAGAACAAGTCATATCTCTATCGTGTTGGATGAAAGATAAGGAGGACAATCATGGGACAGAAAGTTAACCCACATGGACTTAGAGTCGGAGTTATCAAAGACTGGGATTCCAGATGGTATGCGGAAGGCAATTTTGCAGATTACCTGGTGGAAGACTATAACATCAGAAATTTCCTGAAGAAAAAACTGTACACATCAGGCGTATCCAGAATTGAAATCGAAAGAGCTTCCGATGTTGTGAAAATCATCATCTATACAGCAAAACCGGGTATCGTAATCGGTAAAGGCGGTTCCGAGATTGAAAAGGTAAAAGCTGAACTGCAGAAAATGGTTACCGGCAAAAAGCTGATTGTTGACATCAAAGAAGTAAAGAGACCAGACAGAGATGCGCAGCTGGTTGCTGAAAATATTGCACTGCAGCTGGAAAACCGTATTTCATTCAGACGAGCAATGAAATCAACCATGTCCAGAACTATGAAAGCAGGAGCAAAAGGAATCAAAACATCAGTTTCAGGACGTCTTGGTGGAGCAGATATGGCTCGTACAGAGTTCTACAGCGAAGGAAATATTCCCCTTCAGACTTTGAGAGCAGATATCGACTATGGTTTCGCTGAAGCAGATACCACATACGGAAAAGTTGGAGTAAAAGCGTGGATCTACAATGGCGAAGTACTTCCAACCAAAGGAGCTAAGGAAGGGAGCGATAAATAATTATGTTAATGCCGAAAAGAGTTAAACGTCGTAAACAATTCCGCGGATCCATGAAAGGAAAAGCATTAAGAGGAAATAAAATCAGCTATGGTGAATACGGTATCGTGGCTACAGAGCCCTGCTGGATCAAATCCAATCAGATTGAGGCAGCCCGTATTGCCATGACACGTTACATCAAACGTGGTGGTAAAGTTTGGATTAAAATCTTTCCTGACAAACCAGTAACAGCGAAACCAGCAGAAACACGTATGGGTTCCGGTAAAGGTACACTGGAATACTGGGTAGCAGTTGTAAAACCAGGCCGCGTAATGTTTGAAATCGCCGGGGTTCCGGAAGAGGTTGCCCGCGAAGCGTTGCGTCTTGCTATGCATAAGTTACCATGTAAATGTAAAATCGTTTCTCGTGCAGACTTAGAAGGCGGTGATAACAGTGAAAATTAAAAATTATGTGGAAGATTTAAGAACAAAATCAGCTGCAGAATTACAAGAAGAATTAGTAGCTGCTAAAAAGGAACTCTTTAACTTGAGATTTCAGAATGCAACCAACCAGTTGGACAATACAAGCAGAATCAAAGAGGTTCGCAAGAATATTGCCAGAATTCAGACTGTAATGGCCCAGAAGGCGAATGCGGCACAGTAGGCAGTGAAAGGAGCAATTGATCGTGGAAAGAAATCTTAGAAAAACACGTGTTGGTAAAGTAGTCAGCAATAAGATGGATAAGACTGTCGTAGTTGCTATCGAAGACCATGTGAAACATCCGCTTTACAAGAAAATTGTGAAGAGAACGTATAAACTGAAAGCTCATGACGAAAACAATGAGTGCAATATCGGTGATACAGTAAAAGTTATGGAGACAAGACCGTTGTCCAAAGATAAGAGATGGAGACTGGTTGAGGTCGTAGAGAAAGTGAAATAAATAGGAGGATACCAGCATGATTCAACAGGAAAGTAGACTCAGAGTCGCTGACAACACTGGTGCAAAAGAGATTCTGTGTATCCGTGTTCTGGGCGGTTCAACCAGAAGATATGCGAATATCGGCGATATTATCGTTGCTACTGTTAAAGATGCAACACCAGGTGGAGTTGTAAAAAAAGGTGATGTTGTAAAAGCTGTCGTTGTTCGTACTGTAAAAGGCGCTCGTCGTAAAGACGGTTCTTATATTAAATTCGATGAGAACGCTGCTGTTATTATTAAAGATGATAAGACACCGAGAGGAACACGTATCTTTGGACCAGTAGCGAGAGAGCTTCGTGAAAAACAGTTCATGAGGATCGTATCCCTGGCTCCGGAAGTATTATAAGGAGGTACTAAATGTCAGCGTTAAAGATTAAAAAGGGCGATACGGTAAAGGTAATCGCCGGTAAAGATAAAGATAAAGAAGGCAAAGTGCTTTCCATCAAAGACGGAAAAGTCATTGTAGAAGGCGTTAACATGATTACAAAACATGAGAAACCTTCTATGAGAAATCAGCAGGGCGGAATCGTAAACAGAGAGGCCCCCATTGATATTTCCAATGTTATGTATGTTCACAATGGAAAAGCTACAAGAATAGGCTTCAAAGTAGAAGATGGAAAAAAAGTCCGTGTTGCAAAATCAACCGGTGAGGTTATCAACGATAAATAAAGAGAGGAGGCTATTGAAACATGAGTAGATTGAAAGATATTTACAAAAATGAGATCGTAGATGCAATGATCAAAAAATTTGGATATAAAAACGTTATGGAAGTGCCAAAACTCGAAAAAATCGTTGTTAACATGGGTGTTGGTGAAGCCAAAGACAATGCTAAAATCCTGGATTCTGCAGTGAAAGATATGGAGACCATCACAGGACAGAAAGCAGTTCTGACAAGAGCTAAAAATTCTGTGGCAAACTTCAAAATCAGAGAAGGAATGGCCATCGGATGTAAGGTTACTCTTCGCGGAGAGAAAATGTATGAGTTTGCTGATCGTCTGATCAACCTGGCTCTTCCCCGTGTACGTGACTTCCGCGGCGTAAATCCAAATGCTTTTGACGGAAGAGGAAATTACGCTCTGGGTATCAAAGAGCAGTTGATTTTCCCGGAAATCGAGTATGATAAAGTTGACAAAGTAAGAGGTATGGACGTAATCTTCGTAACTACGGCCAAGACCGATGAAGAAGCCCGTGAATTACTGACATTATTTAACATGCCGTTTTCAAAATAATATAGGAGGGAACGTTCATGGCTAAAACAGCAATGAAAATTAAACAGCAGCGCAAACAGAAATTCTCTACAAGAGAATACAATCGCTGCAGAATCTGCGGACGTCCGCATGCATATCTTAGAAAATATGGAATCTGCCGTATTTGTTTCCGTGAACTGGCATACAAAGGACAGATCCCGGGAGTGAAAAAAGCCAGCTGGTAGTATTGAACACTTATATAGAAGAAAAACAATAATGACAATCAACCCACTGTACCGGGCTTCGTCAGGCCAGGTACTGCAGTAACATGTAAAGTCTAACAAATAAGGAGGAAACTTACATGACAATGAGCGATCCGATTGCAGATATGCTTACAAGAATCCGTAATGCGAATACTGCAAAACATGACACGGTAGATGTTCCGGCATCAAAAATGAAAATTTCCATCGCAGATATTCTGCTGAAAGAAGGTTATATTGCAAAATATGATCTGGTGGAAGATGGAAACTTCAAAACAATCCGTATTACTCTGAAATACGGTGCAGACAAGAATGAGAAAATTATCACCGGACTGAAAAGAATTTCAAAACCAGGTCTGCGTATTTACGTAAATAAAGAAGAACTTCCCAAGGTTCTGGGCGGATTGGGTATTGCAATCCTGTCGACAAACCAGGGTGTCATCACAGACAAAGAAGCAAGAAAACTCCAGGTAGGCGGAGAAGTTCTGGCATTTGTTTGGTAGGACGAAAGCAACTGAAAACAGAAGGGAACATGATCGTCCCTTCCGAAAATTTAAGTTAGGAGGAAGAATGGTATGTCACGTATAGGAAGACTGCCGGTAGTTGTTCCGTCAGGTGTGGAAGTAACCATCACAGAGAACAACGAAGTAACTGTAAAAGGTCCGAAGGGAACGCTTGCAAAAGCCCTCCCGAAGGAAATGGATATTAAACTGGAAGACGGCCAGGTGGTCGTTACAAGACCCAGCGATCTTAAAAAGATGAAATCACTGCATGGACTGACAAGAACTCTTATTCAGAACATGGTAACCGGCGTAAGCGAAGGCTACGAAAAAGTTCTTGAAGTAAACGGCGTTGGTTACAGAGCAGCAAAACAGGGCAAAAAATTAGTTTTATCACTCGGTTATTCTCATCCGGTTGAGATGGAAGATCCGGAAGGTCTGGAATCTGTTGTAGATGGAAACAAGATCACAGTAAAGGGTATTGACAAAGAAAGAGTTGGTCAGTATGCCGCTGAGATCCGTGATAAGAGAAGACCTGAACCTTATAAAGGAAAAGGTATCAAGTATGCGGATGAAGTGATCAGACGTAAAGTTGGTAAGACCGGTAAGAAATAATTAAGGAGAGTGAGAACATGATTAGTAAAGTATCAAGGGCGAAAGTTCGTCAGAAAAAACATAGAAGATTACGTAATCATATCGTTGGTACAGCGCAGAAACCGCGTCTGGCTGTGTTCAGAAGCAACAACCACATGTATGCGCAGATCATTGACGATACAGTAGGAAATACCCTGGTTTCCGCTTCTACTCTTCAGAAAGAGGTAAAAGCAGAACTGGAAAAAACCAACGACGTTGCAGCAGCTGCATATCTGGGAACGGTAATCGGCAAGAAGGCAGTGGAAAAAGGCATTACAACCGTTGTCTTCGACCGCGGAGGTTTCATTTACCAGGGTAAGATCAAAGCTCTGGCTGATGCAGCAAGAGAAGCAGGTCTGGAATTCTAGAAAGGGAGGAGAAGAACACATGAAACGCAGTATCATTGATGCTAGTCAGCTTGAATTAGAAGAAAAAGTAGTGTCAATCAAACGTGTAACTAAGGTTGTTAAAGGTGGTCGTAACTTCCGTTTCACTGCTTTAGTTGTTGTCGGAGACGGCAATGGACATGTTGGCGCCGGATTGGGAAAGGCGGCAGAAATTCCCGAGGCAATCCGCAAGGGTAAAGAAGATGCTATGAAAAAACTGGTAACAGTTGCCAGAGATGATAATGGAAGTATTACACATGATTTCATTGGTAAATTCGGAAGTTCTGAGGTATTATTAAAGAGAGCTCCCGAAGGTACCGGTGTAATTGCAGGCGGTCCGGCACGTGCCGTAATCGAGCTTGCAGGAATCAAAAATATCCGTACCAAATCTCTGGGTTCCAACAATAAACAGAACGTTGTACTTGCTACAATCGAAGGTTTACGTCAGTTAAAGACTCCGGAAGAAGTAGCGAAACTTCGCGGAAAATCCGTTGAAGAGATCTTTGCTTAAGGAGGATCAGAAAAATGGCAGATAAATTAAAAATCACATTAGTAAAATCTACGATTGGTGCGATTCCAAAACACAGAAAAACAGTGGAGGCTCTTGGCCTTACCAAAATGCATAAAACTGTTGAAATGCCGGATAATCCTTCAGTACGCGGCATGGTAAAACAGGTATGCCACCTGGTAAAAGTAGAAGAAGTTTAATAATTAAGGAGGTACCATGATGGATTTATCAAATTTAAAACCGGCTGATGGTTCCAGACAGAGTGATAATTTCCGCAGAGGCCGTGGACATGGTTCAGGAAACGGCAAAACTGCCGGCAAAGGCCATAAAGGTCAGAAAGCTCGTTCTGGTGCTCCAAGACCTGGATTTGAAGGCGGTCAGATGCCTTTATACAGACGTATTCCCAAGAGAGGATTTACCAACAGAAATTCCAAGGATATCGTTGCAATTAATGTAAGTGTCCTGGAAAGATTCGAAGATGGTTCTGAGGTAACAGTAGAATCACTGCTGGCTTCCGGTGCGATCTCCAATCCCAAAGACGGTGTGAAGATTCTTGGAAACGGAGAATTGACAAAGAAGCTCAACGTAAAAGTCAATGCGTTCAGCGAAAGCGCAAAAAATAAGATTGAGGCCGTAGGTGGAACAGTAGAGGTGATCTAATGTTAAAGACTCTTCAGAATGCTTTTAAAATAAAAGACGTAAGGCGGAGAATCTTTTATGTATTCCTGATGCTGGTGGTTGTGCGTCTCGGTACGCAGGTGCCGGCACCAGGAGTTGACGGGGATTATTTTAAAGAGTGGTTTGCCAGCCAGACGGGAGATGCATTCAATTTTCTGGATGCATTTACCGGAGGATCTTTTTCCTCCTTCTCTATTTTTGCGCTGAATATTACTCCTTATATCACATCCTCCATTATTGTTCAGCTTCTGACTATCGCCATCCCGAAGCTTGAGGAGCTTCACAAAGATGGAGAAAACGGTAGGAAGAAAATTGTTGCGATTACAAGATACCTGACGGTTGGTCTCGCATTGTTTGAATCTGCGGCAATGGCAATCGGATTCGGAAACAGGGGACTGATTCCGGATATGAATTTTGGAAAAGTAGTAGTGGTTGTCGCCACTTTGACGGCCGGTTCTGCATTCCTTATGTGGGTAGGCGAACGAATTAATGAGAAGGGCGTTGGAAACGGCATATCCATCGTGCTGATGATTAATATCGTATCCAGAATTCCCAGCGACATGGTGAACCTTTATGAATCCTTTGTAAAGCCCAGTGTCTCAGGAAGTCTGGCGAAGAGCTGCCTGGCTGCCGTTATTATTCTGGCGATTATTCTGGCTGTCGTTGTGCTTGTTCTGATTTTGAATGGCGCACAGAGAAAAATTCCTGTTCAATATTCGAAAAAAATGCAGGGCAGACGAATGGTAGGCGGACAGAGTTCTCATATCCCATTGAAAGTAAATACGGCAGGCGTTATCCCGATTATCTTTGCTTCTTCTATTATGTCTTTCCCGGGGATCATCGCATCTTTTGTGGGAGCGACAGGAGGTACCGGATGGGGAGCACGTATTCTGGCTACGCTGAATTCCAGCAACTGGTTTAATCCAAGCCAGCCATGGTATTCGATTGGTTTGGTGCTCTATATTGTATTGGTTATTTTCTTTGCATATTTCTATACATCCATCACCTTCAATCCGTTGGAAGTGGCAGATAATATTAAGAAGCAGGGTGGATTTATACCTGGTATTCGTCCAGGCAAACCGACAGTTGACTACTTGAATAATATTCTGAGCTATGTGATTTTTATCGGTGCTGCAGGACTTACGATCGTAGCAGTGATTCCGTTCTTCTTTAATGGTGTGTTTGGCGCAAACGTATCATTTGGCGGAACGTCGCTGATCATTGTAGCCAGTGTTATTCTGGAAACACTGAAACAGATCGAGTCCATGATGCTGGTAAGAAATTACAAAGGCTTTTTAAATGAGTAATCAAAGAGGTTGTGGCGTGTGACGTCACAACCTTAATGTGCATTCACATCTATTATAAAGATAAGGAGAAATACTCATGAAGATTATCATGTTAGGGGCCCCTGGTGCCGGAAAAGGGACACAGGCGAAAAAAATAGCAGAAAAATATCATATTCCGCATATTTCCACAGGAGATATTTTCAGAGCTAACATTAAAAACGGAACAGAACTGGGCAACAAAGCAAAGACATATATGGAACAGGGACTGCTGGTTCCCGATGAACTGGTTTGCGATCTGGTTGTGGACAGAGTGAAACAGGACGACTGTGCAGGGGGCTATGTGCTGGATGGTTTTCCGCGGACCATTCCACAGGCGGAGAGCCTGGATGCTGCATTGAAAGAAATGGGACAGAGCATTGATTATGCCATCAATGTGGAGGTTCCAGATGAAAATATTATTCACCGGATGGGCGGAAGAAGAGCATGTCTGGCCTGCGGAGCTACTTATCATGTGGAAAATATCCCGCCGAAAAAAGAAGGAATCTGTGACGTGTGCGGAGCAAAGCTGGTCCTGAGAGACGACGACAAGCCGGAAACGGTGAAAAAGCGTCTGGATGTTTATCATGATCAGACACAGCCTCTGATCGATTATTATACCAACGCCAATATTCTCGTGGAAGTAGACGGCACCATGGCGATGGATGATGTTTTTGCTGCAATCTGCAAAGTATTGGGAGCATAATATGTCGGTTACAATTAAAACGGAAAAAGAAATTGAATTGATGAGGGAAGCAGGCCGCCTGCTGGAGCTGGTTCATGATGAGCTGGCCAAAGCAATTCGGCCGGGCATTTCTACCTGGGATATTGATCATCTGGGAGAGGAACTGATCCGCAGTTATGGGTGTGTTCCCAACTTTCTGAATTATAATGGTTATCCGGCGTCTATTTGTGTATCTGTAAATGATGAGGTAGTGCATGGAATACCGAGAAAGGACCGGATCATACAGGAAGGGGATATCGTCAGTCTGGATGCCGGACTGATCTATAAGGGATATCATTCCGATGCGGCCAGAACCCATGGAGTAGGCCAGATCAGCCGTGAGGCACAGCAGCTGATCGATGTAACCCGCCAGAGCTTTTTTGAAGGGATCAAGTATGCCAAAGCCGGCCATCATCTCCATGAGATTTCCGCTGCCATTGGAAAGTATGCGGAAAGCTTTGGATATGGTGTTGTCCGGGATCTGGTGGGACATGGGATTGGAACCAGTCTTCATGAAGATCCTCAGATTCCTAATTTTGCTCAGAAGCGCCGCGGTATCCGTCTGGAACCGGGGATGACTCTGGCCATAGAGCCCATGATCAACATGGGGCGCGCAGATGTGTGCTGGCTGGACGACGATTGGACGGTTGTGACGGAAGATGAGAGTCTGTCCGCTCACTATGAAAATACGGTACTGATTACAGACGGGGAACCGGAACTTTTGACACTGACCGGGAAGGTGTGAATAGATGCGCGATTTTCAAAAAGGGATGTATGCCAGATCTCTGGCCGGTCATGATAAAGGAAGGCTGCATATCATTGTATCTGTGGATGATGCATACGTTTATCTGGCGGATGGAAAAGTAAGAACTCTTGATCATCCAAAAAAGAAGAAGCATCGTCACGTTCAGGCGGACAGCCATATTGACCCTGTGATTATGGAAAAAATGAATTCCTCTCAGGGGCTGCGTGATGAAGACGTAAAAAGAGCAATAAAATTAAAAGAGGCGCAAAAGCAGGAGGTAAGAAATGTCAAAGGCTGATGTAATTGAAGTAGAGGGCACTGTGCTGGAAAAACTGCCAAACGCTATGTTTAAGGTGGAACTGGAGAATAAGCATGTGGTGCTGGCGCATATCAGCGGTAAACTGCGTATGAACTTCATTCGCATTTTACCGGGTGATAAAGTGACGCTGGAGTTGTCCCCCTACGATCTTTCCAAAGGCAGAATTATCTGGAGAGATAAATAAAACGGTTAGTGGTACTTTATATTAACGTGAAGTACCACTTTTTCATATTATAAAGAAACACTGCCGGAAACGGCAATGGAGATGTAGTATGGATTTTTTGGTGAAAAAATTTGTAAAAAACTATGAACAGACAAAGGATACGGAGGTAAGAACCGCCTATGGAATGCTGGCCAGCATTGTGGGAATTCTCTGCAATGTGTTTTTATTTGCGGCAAAACTTCTGATCGGTATTATTATGGGAAGCATTGCAGTCACAGCCGATGCATTTAACAATTTATCCGATGCGGCTTCCTCGGTAATCAGCTTTGTCGGAGTGAAAATGGCCAGTAAACCGGCAGATGATGAGCATCCCTTCGGCCATGGAAGGATGGAATATATTGCCGCCTTTATTGTGGCTTTTCTGGTAATACAGGTAGGATTTTCCCTGTTTAAGACAAGTATTGGGAAATTGCGCAGCCCGGAGGCGATCTCTTTTGAGCTTGTGCCTTTTCTGATTTTGATTCTTTCTATCGGAGTGAAACTGTGGATGGCGGCTTATAACAGAAAGCTGGGGAAACGGATTGAATCCAAAGTTATGCTGGCCACGGCCGCGGACTCCCTGGGCGACGTAATCACCACATCGGCCACAGTTCTCTCCATACTGATTTCCCATTTTGCAGGGATTAACGTGGATGGAATCGCCGGGCTTTTGGTATCCCTTCTGGTTATGTGGTCCGGAATTTCCATATTCAGGGACACTCTGGAGCCGCTGGTGGGAGAAGCGGTGGATCCCGTTCTCTATCAGCAAATTACAGAAATGGTGGAGAGTTATGACGGTATTCTGGGAACCCACGATTTAATCGTACACAACTACGGGCCGGGGAAAAGCATGGCTTCCATCCACGCGGAAGTACCGCGGAATGTGGATATCGAAGATTCCCATGAGATTATTGACCGGGCGGAACGGGAAGTGGCAAGAAAGCTGGGTATCCTGCTTGTGATTCATATGGATCCGCTGGCTGTGGAGGATGAAGCGGTCAACAGGGTCCGGAAAGAAGTAGAGGAAACTCTCTGGCTGATTGATGAAAATCTTTCTTTTCATGATTTCCGCATGGTTCACGGAAAAAAGCAGATCAATCTGATATTTGATATGGTGGTGCCCCACAGTTACAGTGAAGAGCAGAAGAAAAAGCTGACGGAGAAGGTGGGGAAAGCCATGGAGCACAAAGATCCCAGGTATCAGTGTGTGATTACGGTGGATCAGAGTTTTGTTGCGGCTTCGGCAGAGGAAAAAACCAAGTAAAAATGTAAAAAACTGCTTGCATTCAGGGGAGCAGGGTGTTATACTATATAACGAACTTTTGTGCGCGAAGCATTTGCGCACTGTAGAAATACAGAAAGGAAAGGAGGATTCCAATGAAAGTAAGATCATCTGTAAAACCTATCTGTGATAAATGCAAAATTATCAAAAGAAAAGGAAGCATCAGAGTTATCTGTGAGAATCCAAAGCACAAACAGAGACAGGGATGACCTGATTACTCGATGAAGTTTGTGTAACATTTAAGTGCGGCTGCAGTTGGAACACCAGGATGTGTTGTTCTGACTGATTTAATATTATTGTGAGAGTATCACGTATAATATTGCTTAATACCGGTGCATTTGCTCCGGAAAGGTCATGTTTTAGCGGCATGGCTGGATGCACGCATACCTGCATCCCAATTAGGAAAATATTAACGAGAGTTTGTGGGGCCGGCACACATTTCAGGCCTGCAGTGCAGGAGCTGCCTGGTTTCATAAGCTTGGAAAGAAAGTGGAGGAAAAATTACATGGCTCGTATAGCTGGTGTAGACTTACCAAGAGACAAACGCGTGGAAATTGGATTGACCTATATCTACGGAATCGGAAGAGCAAGCGCTAACCGTATTCTGGCAGAGGCAGGCGTAAATCCGGATACTCGAGTTAGAGATTTGACAGACGAAGAAGTTAAGAAAATCAGTGTTGTAATTGACGAGACACAGGTTGTAGAAGGTGATTTGAGAAGAGAAATCGCTCTCAATATCAAACGTTTACAGGAGATCGGATGCTACAGAGGAATCCGTCACAGAAAAGGACTTCCTGTACGTGGACAGAAAACGAAGACAAACGCCAGAACACGTAAAGGTCCGAAGAGAACAGTTGCAAACAAGAAGAAATAATTAATTTGAGAAAGTGTAGGTTAGTTTTTTATTATGGCTAAAGTGACAAAGAAAACGACGAAACGTCGTGTTAAGAAAAACGTTGAACGCGGACAGGCACATATTCAGTCATCCTTCAATAATACTATCGTTACATTGACCGATACAGAAGGAAACGCTCTTTCCTGGGCAAGTGCCGGTGGTCTGGGATTTAAAGGTTCAAGAAAATCTACTCCTTATGCAGCTCAGATGGCGGCAGAGACTGCAACGAAAGCAGCTCTGGTACACGGTTTGAAGACGGTTGATGTATTTGTAAAAGGTCCGGGATCAGGAAGAGAGGCAGCAATTCGCGCCCTTTCTGCCAATGGTCTGGAAGTAACCAGCATCAAAGACGTAACTCCGGTACCCCATAACGGATGCCGTCCACCAAAACGTAGAAGAGTTTAATCAGGAGGTCGAATACAATGGCAGTAAACAGAGTACCCGTACTGAAAAGATGCAGATCCCTTGGTCTGGATCCCATGTATCTGGGAATTGATAAAAAATCCACAAGACAGCTGAAAAGATCCAGCCGTAAAGTATCTGAATATGGTCTTCAGCTGAGAGAAAAACAGAAAGCAAAATTTATCTACGGCGTTCTGGAGAAACCCTTCAGAAATTATTATAAGAAAGCCGACAGAATGCCCGGTATGACAGGTGATAACCTGATGTCCATGCTGGAGCAGCGTCTGGACAACGTTATTTTCAGACTTGGTTTTGCAAGAACGAGAAGAGAAGCAAGACAGATCGTTGGACATAAATTCGTTCTGGTAAACGGCAAACAGGTGAACATTCCTTCTTACCTGGTAAGCGCCGGCGATACCATTGAAATTAAAGAAAAATGCAAAGGTTATCAGAGAATGAAAGATATTCTCGAGGTAACAGGCGCAAGACTGGTTCCGGAATGGCTGGATGTAAATCAGGAAACTCTGACTGGAACAGTAAAAGAACTTCCGTCCAGAGAAGCCATCGACGTTCCGGTTAACGAGATGCTTATCGTCGAGTTGTATTCTAAATAATCCGGGCTGATAAACATTTATTTTAAGATACCCTCAATCAAAATAAGAACCCAGAAGGAGGGCTTGCAGTGTTTGATTTTAACAAACCGAAAATCGAAATCACGGAGATTTCAGATGATAAAAAATATGGCAGATTTGTTGTAGAACCCCTTGAGAGAGGCTATGGCACGACTCTGGGTAATTCCCTGCGCAGGATTATGCTTTCATCCCTGCCGGGAGTTGCTGTAAGCCAGGTAAAAATCGAAGGAGTTCTGCATGAGTTCAGTTCGATTCCGGGCGTAAAGGAAGATGTAACAGAAATCATTATGAATCTGAAAAGCCTGGCTCTTAAGAATAACAGCGAGACAAACGAACCGAAAATCGCCTACATTGAATTTGAAGGCGAAGGTGTTGTTCATGCTTCCGATATTCAGGCAGATCAGGATATTGAAATTCTGAATCCGGATCTGGTTATCGCCACCTTAAACGGCGGTGCGGACAGCAAATTGTACATGGAGCTGACAATCACAAAGGGACGGGGTTATGTCAGCGCTGATAAGGGCAAAACAGAGGACATGCCCATTGGAGTGATTGCTGTGGATTCTATCTACACTCCGGTGGAGCGGGTGAATCTGACTGTGGAGAATACCCGTGTGGGACAGATCACAGACTTTGATAAGCTGACCCTGGATGTGTATACCAAGGGCACCCTGGCTCCTGATGAGGCGGTCAGCCTTGCTGCGAAGGTTTTAAGCGAGCATCTGAAATTATTCATTGACCTTTCGGAAAACGCCAAGACGGCAGAAGTCATGATCGAAAAAGAAGATCATGAGAAAGAAAAGGTTCTGGAGATGAATATTGATGAACTGGAGCTTTCTGTTCGTTCTTACAATTGTCTGAAGAGAGCCGGAATCAATACTGTAGAGGAATTGTGCAACAGAACTTCAGAAGATATGATGAAAGTCCGCAATCTGGGACGAAAATCATTGGAAGAAGTATTAGCTAAGCTGAAAGAGCTGGGATTGCAGCTGAATCCCGGTGATGAATAAAGCTTGGCGGAGAATTTGTAGAAATAAGCTGTATATCAGTAAGACCGAAGAAGCATGGTATACGGTTCCACAAATGGAGGAAATAGAAAATGGCTAAATATAGAAAGCTTGGCAGAACATCTGATCAGAGAAAAGCCCTGATCAGAAACCAGGTAACAAATCTTCTCTATCATGGAAAAATTGTTACCACTGAAACAAAGGCAAAAGAAATCCGTAAAGTGGCAGAAGGCCTTATCGCGCTGGCTGTAAAAGAAAAAGATAATTTTGAAACAGTTACGGTAACGGCTAAAGTTCCGCGCAAAGATGCTAACGGCAAGAGAGTAAAAGAAGTTGTGGACGGCAAAAAGAGAACAGTATATGATGAAGTACAGAAGGAAATCAAAAAAGATATGCCTTCCAGACTGCATGCAAGACATCAGATGCTGAAAGTATTCTATCCGGTGAAAGAAGTTCCGAAGGAAAATGCCGGAAGAAAGAAAAATACCAAACAGGTTGATATGGTGGACAAAATGTTCACAGAAATCGCTCCTAAATATGCAAACCGCAACGGTGGTTATACAAGAATCGTGAAGATTGGCCAGCGTAAAGGTGACGCAGCTATGGAAGTACTGCTGGAGCTGGTATAATAAAAGACATAAAAATAAAAGGGGCTGTGAAAAAATGAGAAATCATTTTTTCACAGTCCTCTTTTTATGCGTAAGCACATGAAGTTTTCTAAAAATGCGTATAACTCCCCTTACCCCATAAGTCTGATGATTAAATTGCTTAT
>JBMNRB010000028.1:0-32355 GCA_050944435.1 Ruminococcus sp. | reverse complement strand
ACCCCTTGAAGACGACGAGGTAGATAGGACAGAGGTGGAAGTGCAGCAATGTATGGAGCTGACTGTTACTAATCGGTCGAGGGTTTGACCTGGAGTGTAGGATGTAGAGTATATGCGGTTTTGAAGGGATATCCTTCATAATCCTCGATAGCTCAATGGCAGAGCATTCGGCTGTTAACCGAAGGGTTGTTGGTTCGAGCCCAACTCGGGGAGTTCAGGAAGAAAAGGGCAGGCGGAGACGGCTGCAAAACAACATGGGGCTCCATGGTCAAGCGGTTAAGACACCGCCCTTTCACGGCGGTAACAGGGGTTCAAATCCCCTTGGAGTCATTTTATAGGTGTGCCGATGTGGCTCAATTGGCAGAGCAGCTGATTTGTAATCAGCAGGTTATCGGTTCGAGTCCGATCATCGGCTTTATGGACCTTTAGCTCAGTTGGTTAGAGCAACCGGCTCATAACCGGTCGGTCCTGGGTTCGAGTCCCCGAAGGTCCATTGGTAATGTTAATACAATAGATAATCATCAGATAAGTTTGGCCCAGTGGCTCAGTTGGTTAGAGCGCCGCCCTGTCACGGCGGAGGTCGAGGGTTCGAGTCCCTTCTGGGTCGTTTATAATTTTATAATTATAGTTTTATGGGATCTTAGCTCAGCTGGGAGAGCATCTGCCTTACAAGCAGAGGGTCATAGGTTCGAGCCCTATAGGTCCCATTTTTGTGACATTTTATATGCCGTAGTGGCGGAACTGGCAGACGCACAGGACTTAAAATCCTGCGAGGGTTAAACTTCGTACCGGTTCGATTCCGGTCTACGGCACTTTTTAATGAAAATGGGTAAAAAGAAGAAGGCTGAAAACCTTGATATTACAAGGAATTTCAGCCTTCTTCTTTTTAAATATGAGAAAAACTATAAGGAAATATCCATAGGATATTGGTTGTCGAAACAAGCTTGGCAAAGAGGCAGGCCATTGACCATGTCTGTCAGGTCTTCCACTCGTAAATATCCCAGAGAATCGGCGCCAATTAACTGGCGAATCTCTTCCACTGAATGGGAAGAGGCAATTAGCTGCTGATTGGAGGGCACGTCCGTTCCAAAATAGCAGGGATATAAAAAGGGGGGTGAACTGATCCTGACGTGAACTTTCCGGGCGCCGGCATGTTTCAACAGCCGAATTAAATTTGCAATGGTGGTTCCGCGAACGATGGAATCGTCGATCAAAACAATATTTTTCCCCTTCACTGCATTTTTCAGCACGCTTAGTTTCAGCCGCACGCTGGATTCCCGTTCTTTTTGGGTCGGTTTAATAAAGGTTCTGCCTACATAGCTGTTTTTGTAAAAGGCGATGCCAAAGGGAATGCCGGATTCTGCAGCAAATCCCTGGGCGGCGGTAATACCGGAATCAGGAACTCCCACAACCAGATCCGCGTCTGCCGGATAAACTTTTGCCAGAGCCGCACCGGCTTTAAGGCGGGCGTCATAAACGGAGATGCCGTCTATAGTACTGTCCAGACGTGCAAAGTAAATGTATTCGAAAATACAATGGGCATTTTTCTTCTGGCATAGATCAAAATTGGATACAATACCGTCGCGGGATATGGTAATAATTTCACCAGGCTGTATATCCCGGATAAACTCTGCGCTGACAGCGTTCAGGGCACAGCTTTCAGAGGCGAGAATATACGAATCCTTTCGTCTGCCCAGGCACAGAGGTTTCAGCCCAAGAGGATCTCTTACGCCAATCAGTTTCCGCGGACTGGCGATTACCAACCCGTAAGCGCCCTGGATCTTTGCGGCTGTTTTCAAAATGGCCTCTTCCACGGTTTTAGTGCGAACCCGGTCGCGGGCAATATGGTAAGCAATCACTTCTGAATCTGTAGTGGTCTGGAAAATGGCTCCGGTTTGTTCCAGCTCTGCCCGAAGTCTATGGGTATTGATCAGATTGCCGTTATGTGCCAGAGCCAGGGTTCCTTTGGCATAATTCAGCACCAGCGGCTGAGCGTTGGTCAGATTGGCGGCGCCAGTTGTGGAATAACGTACATGTCCAATTCCCAGATTCCCTTTCAAATTTTGAATGGTATCCTCGCGAAAGACTTCGCTGACCAGGCCCATCCCCCGGTGCACATTCATATTGCCCCGGGGGCCGCCTGTGTCAAATACGGCGATTCCGCAGGATTCCTGCCCGCGATGCTGCAAAGCTGAAAGACCATAGTAAACAGAGGGGGCTGCGTCTTCGCCGTGGGGATTAAAGATCCCAAATACACCGCAGGCTTCTTTGATTTGTTCATCATCTGTCATAAGTTGCTCCTTTATTACAAAGAGAAAAGCAGCTGATCGTAAGTCGGGTAGGGCAGCCTGGAATCTGGAATCAGCTCTTCCGCCTTATTTGCAGTGAGACGGAGGGTTTCCATTCTGCTTAAAAGATCCGAGCGGCAAAAGTTGGCTGCAGACTGCATGTCTTCGATAGAAGAAGTTTTTTCGATAGCTTCCTTTAAGCCGGTGATTTCTTCTGTAATAGAGGCATAGGCATCGGTAAGGGTTTTCACCAGTTTCTCTTCCGCAGAGGTGTCTGCGGCAGGGAGAAATGCCTTGGTTGACGCCGCATTTTTGGAAATCTCTCCGGCATAAGCGCACACTGAAGGCAGGAAATCTTTGGTCAGCATTTCAGTCATGGTGCGGGCTTCAATGAGGATGGTTTTTACGTAGTTTTCCAGCAGAATCTCATATCGGGAGTTAATTTCCTCTTCCGTCAGGATATGATGTTTTGTAAACAGTTCCACGTTCTTGGAAGCGATAAACTGCGGCAGACAGTCTGGTGTGGATACCAGGTTATAAAGTCCGCGCTTTTTTGCTTCTTCCACCCAATCTTCAGAATAGCCGTTGCCGTTGAAAATCACTTTTTTATGTTTGAGAATGGCTTTTTTCAGCAGTTCATGGACGGCAGATTCCATATTTTCCGGTTTGGTATCTTTCAGTTCTTCGTAAAACTGAGCCAGCGCCTCGGCCACAGCGGTATTCAGCACCAGGTTGGGGTTGGCCACAGATGCAGAAGAACCCATCATGCGGAATTCAAATTTATTTCCGGTAAATGCAAAAGGTGATGTACGGTTCCGGTCGGTATTATCTTTCAGAAAATGAGGGAGTACATGGGCGCCGGTGTCCAGCTGAACCTTTTCATGCTTTCCGAAATATTCATCTTTTTCAATGGATTCCAAAACGGCGGTAAGCTCATCTCCCAGGAAGATGGATACGATGGCGGGAGGAGCTTCGTTTCCTCCCAGGCGGTGATCATTTCCCGCCCCGGCGGCTGCGATTCTCATCAGGTCGGCGTATTCATCCACCGCTTTGATGACTGCCACCAGAAATACCAGGAACTGAATATTCTGTGCCGGCGTACTTCCAGGATTCAACAGGTTTACTCCATCATTGGTGACTAAAGACCAGTTGTTATGCTTGCCGCTTCCGTTGATGCCCTCAAAGGGTTTTTCGTGAAGGAGGCAGACCATGTTATGTTTATCTGCTACTTTTTTCATGATTTCCATGGTCAGCTGATTGTGGTCAACGGCGATATTTGCCGTATCAAACACCGGCGCCAGCTCATGCTGGGCGGGAGCTACTTCGTTATGCTTGGTTTTTGCGGGAATGCCCACTTTCCACAGTTCTTCATCCAGATCGTGCATGTAAGCGGAAACCTTCGGTTTCAGAACGCCGAAGTAGTGGTCTTCCATTTCCTGGCCTTTGGGAGCCGGGGCGCCGAACAGAGTTCTGCCGCAGAAAATTAAATCTTTTCTCTGCTTGTAAAGATCTTTATCCACAAGAAAATATTCCTGTTCCGGCCCAATGGTTGTATTTACCCTGGTTACCGTATCGTTGCCCAGAAGTTTTAAGACCTTTACCGCTTCTTTACTTAAGGCTTCCATGGAACGAAGCAGAGGAGTTTTCTTATCCAGAGCTTCACCGCTGTAAGAGCAGAAAGCTGTGGGAATGTACAAAGTTTTATCTTTGATGAAGGCCGGCGATGTGGGATCCCATGCCGTGTAGCCTCTGGCCTCGAAAGTAGCTCTCAGGCCTCCGGAAGGGAAACTTGAAGCATCCGGTTCACCTTTCACCAGTTCTTTGCCGGAAAAGTCCATGATCACTTCGCCTTCGCCGGAAGGAGAGATGAAACTGTCGTGTTTTTCCGCCGTAAAACCAGTCATAGGCTGGAACCAATGAGTGTAATGGGTAGCCCCGTTTTCCACGGCCCATTCTTTCATGGCCACAGCCACGGAATTTGCCACATCCAGTTCCAGATGTGTGCCGTTTTCGATGGTTTTGCGAAGGGCTTTGTACATATCTTTGGGAAGTTTGCTGCGCATTACCTTATCGCTGAAAATCAGGCTTCCGAATAATGCGGGAATATCTTTGCTCATATTTCTTTCTCCTTTCTGATGAAAACAAAAAAAGGCACTTCGGACTTTACGTCCAAAGCACCTTTGCTATGCTTTGTAGTATACTCATAATTTTTGAAAAGTCAATCCCCAGAGGAAGAAAAAATTTTGGGAATAGAAAAAAATTTATGGTGAAAACTAATAAAAATGGGAAAAACGGGTTGACAAGAAAAGGGGAAGAGTACATAATTGTTTCATTAAAGCTGACAAAGGCGTCAGGAACTCATTAAAGGGTTTCTGACGCCTTTTTTTCTTGCTCCGGCAAATAAAGTTTGAGGAGCGGGGAAAATCTGGAGGATGAAAAAATGGCAGTAAAATATGTGTTTGTCACCGGCGGTGTGGTTTCCGGCCTGGGAAAAGGGATTACGGCGGCATCGTTGGGAAGATTATTAAAGGCGAGAGGATATCAGGTAACCATGCAGAAGCTGGATCCCTATATCAATGTGGATCCGGGAACCATGAATCCCATTCAGCATGGAGAGGTGTTTGTGACAGATGATGGAACGGAAACAGATTTGGATCTGGGACATTATGAAAGATTTATCGACGAATGCCTGGATAAAAATTCCAATGTGACTACTGGAAAAATTTACTGGACTGTTCTGCAGAAAGAACGGCGGGGGGATTATGGAGGAGGAACCGTACAGGTGATTCCTCATATTACCAATGAAATAAAAAGCCGGTTTTATCGAAGCAAATCAAAAGGGGATACTCGAATAGCCATTATCGAGGTGGGAGGAACGGCGGGAGATATCGAAAGTCAACCCTTTCTGGAGGCCATCCGTCAGTTCCAGCACGAAGTAGGGCATGAGAATGCCATACTGATTCATGTGACGCTGATTCCCTATTTGAAAGCGTCGGGAGAGCTGAAAACCAAACCTACCCAGCAGAGTGTAAAGGAGCTGCAGGCCATGGGATTATGGCCGGATGTGCTGGTGTGCCGCAGCGAATACCCCCTTTCTCAGGAATTGAAAGATAAGATTGCTTTATTCTGTAATGTTTCACCGAATCATGTTCTGCAGAATCTGGATGTGGAATATTTATATGAAGCGCCCCTTGCCATGGAGAAGGAAAATCTGGCTTCGGTGGTATGTGAGTCCCTTCATCTTGACTGTCCGGAGCCGGATTTGGATGAGTGGAGGGATATGGTATGGAATCTGCGCAATCCCAGAACAGAGGTGAAAATCGCCATTGTTGGAAAATATATACAGCTTCATGATGCTTATCTAAGTGTAGTGGAAGCTTTGAAGCACGGAGGGATTGCGGTTCGGGCCAGTGTAAAAATCCTCTGGGTGGATTCGGAAAAAGTAACCGATGCAAATGCGGGAAAATTATTGAAAGAGGCCGACGGCATTTTGATTCCCGGGGGATTTGGCACCAGGGGAACCGATGGAAAAATCGCAGCGGTAAAGTATGCCAGAGAACATAAAATTCCTTTTCTGGGCATATGTTTGGGAATGCAGATGGCAATCGTAGAATATGCCCGGAACATACTGGGATATAAGGATGCCAACAGTATTGAAATTGATCCCCTCACCGGTCATCCGATGATTGCATTGATGCCGGAACAGAATGGGATTACCAATCTGGGGGGTACCCTCCGGCTGGGCGCTTATCCATGCGAACTTATGGAGGGCAGTCTGGCGGAAAAACTGTATGGGAAGAGACAGATCAGCGAGAGGCACCGTCATCGTTATGAGGTAAATAATGAATATCGGAAGGAGTTGTCCGAGCACGGTATGATTCTGTCCGGTTTATCACCGGATGGGCGTATTGTGGAAATGGTGGAAATAAAGGATCATCCTTTTTTCATAGGAACCCAGGGACACCCGGAATTAAAATCAAGACCAAACCGCGCCCATCCTCTCTTCAGAGGATTGATAGAGGCAGCGGTACAATACAGCCAGCGAGAGGAGAATAGGTGTGATGAATGAAAAAGTAATGAGAAAATACCAGGGATTATATCGCCAAGAATTTGAACATGACAACTGCGGCATCGGAGCCGTTGTGAATAGTAAAGGAATAAAAAGTCATGAAACGGTGGAAAACGCACTGAAAATTGTGGAAAATCTGGAGCACCGCGCAGGAAAGGACGCGGAAGGAAAAACGGGAGACGGCGTTGGTATCCTGATGCAGATTTCCCACCGTTTCTTTAAAAAAGCCTGTGAAAAGGCAGGAATTTTTGTGGGAAAAGAAGGCGAGTATGGAATTGCCCAGCTTTTCTTTCCGCAGGATGAACTGAAAAGAAATCAGGCAAAAAAGATGTTCGAGATCATAGTGGAAAAAGAAGGAATGAAATTTCTGGGATTTCGCGAGGTTCCGGTACATGCTCAGGTGCTGGGACATAAAGCCAGGGAGTGTATGCCCCACATTATGCAGGCGTTCATTGAAAAACCGGCGCAGATAAAAAAAGGACTGGACTTTGACCGGAAGCTTTATATTGCCAGAAGGGTATTTGAACAGAGTAATGACAATACTTATGTGGTATCCATGTCAAGCAGGACCATTGTCTATAAAGGAATGTTTCTGGTGGGGCAGCTGCGTACGTTTTTCGATGATCTGCAGGATAGGGATTACGAGTCTGCCATTGCCCTGGTACATTCCCGATTCAGCACCAACACCAATCCAAGCTGGGAGAGAGCGCATCCCAATCGTTTCATTGTACATAACGGTGAAATCAATACGATCCGGGGGAATGCGGATAAAATGCTGGCCAGGGAAGAAACAATGGAATCCTCACATTTAAAAGGGGAAATGCATAAAATTCTTCCGGTGGTAGACACAAGAGGTTCCGACTCAGCCATGTTGGACAATACGCTGGAATTTTTGGTAATGAGCGGAATGGAACTGCCCCTGGCAATGATGATTACCATACCCGAGCCCTGGAGCAACAATAAAACTCTTTCTCAGGACGAAAGGGATTTTTACCAGTATTATGCTACCATGATGGAACCATGGGACGGGCCTGCTTCCATCGTATTTTCCGATGGAGAGCTGGTAGGCGCGGTTTTGGACAGAAACGGCCTGCGCCCCTCCAGATATTACGTAATGAAAAATGGGGATGTGATTCTGGCTTCTGAAGTAGGTGTGCTGGATGTGCCGGAAGAGGGAATTGTTTTGAAGGAACGCCTTCATCCGGGGAAAATGCTTCTGATCGATACTTGCCAGGGGAAAATTATTCAGGATGAGGAAATCAAAGAAAAATATACCACAAAGCAGCCCTATGGAGAATGGCTGGACAGCAATCTGGTAGAGCTCCGCGATCTGAAAATTCCCAATATGCGTGTGGAAGAATATGAGGGAAAGAGATTGAGACAGCTGCAGAAGGCCTTTGGATATACGTATGAGGAATATAAAAATTCTGTCCGCAGCATGGCTTTAAACGGCAGTGAAGGCATTGCCGCCATGGGAGTAGATACGCCGCTGGCAGTGCTTTCTCAGAAGCAGCGGCCCCTTTTCGATTACTTTAAACAGTTATTTGCCCAGGTGACTAATCCACCCATAGATGCGATCCGTGAGGAGATCGTCACCAGCACCACCGTATATGTGGGGAAGAATGGCAATCTGCTGGAAGAGAAGGCTGAGAACTGCCAGGTTCTGAAAATCAACAATCCCATCCTTACCAATACAGATATGCTGAAGATCAAATACATGAAAAAACCGGGATTTCAGGTTGCAGTAGTCCCCATCACCTATTATAAAAGCACAAAACTGAAGCGCGCCATCGACCGGCTGTTTGTGGAAGTGGATAAAGCTTATAAAGATGGAGCCAATATCCTGGTGCTTTCCGACAGGGGAGTAGATGAGAACCATGTTCCCATGCCGTCGCTGCTGGCCGTTTCCGCTGTTCATCAGCATTTGGTTAATACAAAGAAACAGACTTCTCTGGCGCTGATTCTGGAATCGGGAGAACCAAGAGAAGTGCATCATTTTGCCACGCTGCTGGGTTACGGTGCCTGTGCGGTGAATCCATATCTGGCATTGGATTCTGTTCGGGAATTGATTGACGAAGGATTGCTGGAAAAAGACTATTATGCGGCTGTGGAAGATTATAATCTGGCAGTACTTCACGGGATTGTAAAGATTGCATCCAAAATGGGTATCTCTACGATTCAGTCCTATCAGGGAGCAAAAATCTTTGAAGCCATCGGCATCTCCCAGAAAGTGATCGACCAGTATTTCCATGGAACAACCAGCAGAGTAGGAGGCATCACCCTGGAGGATATTGCAAAACAGGCCGATGAACGCCATTCCCGTGCTTTTGATCCTCTGGGGCTGGAGACAGATCTGACCCTGGACAGTCTGGGAAAACATAAAAGAAGGAGCGGTGGAGAGGAACACCGGTACGATCCCGGAACCATCCATCTTCTGCAGCAGTCTGCTTGGACGGGAAATTATGAGATGTTTAAAGAATATACGAAAAAAGTAGACCAGGAGCAGAGTGGTTATCTGCGCAGTCTGATGGATTTCCGCTATCCGGAAAAAGGGATTCCGCTGGAAGAAGTGGAAAGCGTAGATGAGATTGTAAAACGGTTTAAGACGGGGGCCATGTCCTATGGATCAATTTCTCAGGAAGCCCATGAAACCCTGGCCATTGCCATGAATCATCTTCATGGCAAGTCCAATACAGGCGAAGGAGGAGAGAGCGATGAGCGGTTGGATTCCGCAGGAAGCAGTCTTGACCGTTGCTCTGCCATCAAGCAGGTGGCTTCGGCACGTTTTGGCGTTACCAGCCGATATCTGGTCAGTGCGAAGGAAATCCAGATTAAAATGGCTCAGGGGGCAAAGCCAGGCGAGGGCGGTCATCTGCCGGCCAGGAAAGTATATCCCTGGATCGCTAAAACGAGGCATTCCACACCAGGAGTCAGCCTGATTTCGCCGCCGCCTCATCATGACATCTACTCCATCGAAGATCTTGCACAGTTGATCTATGATTTGAAAAACGCTAATAAGTATGCGAATATTTCTGTGAAACTGGTTTCTGAGGCGGGCGTAGGAACCGTGGCTGCCGGTGTTGCCAAAGCAGGGGCGCAGGTTATCCTGATCTCCGGTTACGACGGCGGTACGGGAGCAGCGCCGGAAAGTTCCATCCACAATGCGGGACTTCCTTGGGAACTGGGATTGGCGGAGACCCATCAGACGCTGCTGAAAAACGGGCTGAGAAACCGGGTCCGCATAGAAACGGACGGTAAACTGATGAGCGGCCGCGACGTGGCCATTGCCGCCCTTCTGGGAGCGGAGGAATTTGGTTTTGCGACGGCGCCGTTAATTACCATGGGGTGTGTGATGATGAGAGTCTGTAATCTGGATACCTGTCCGGTAGGTGTGGCTACTCAGAATCCCAAACTTCGTAAGCGTTTTAAAGGAAAGCCGGAGTACGTGGAAAATTTCATGCGTTTTATCGCTGAAGAACTGCGGGAATATATGGCAAAGCTGGGAATGCGCACCCTGGATGAAATGGTGGGAAGAAGTGATCTTCTGAAAGTAAAAGAGCATCCAGTTTTACCAACGGCGTCCAAAGTGGATTTAAGGGCGATTTTATCTAATCCATATTGCCAAAAGGGCGAATGTGTTACTTTCCAGCCTTCCAAAGTTTATGATTTCCATCTGGAGAAAACATTGGATGAAAAAATTCTCTTAAAGAAACTGAAAAAAGCGGTGGAAGAAGGAAGCAAAGCTTCTCTGGAGCTGAAAGTGAAAAATACGGATCGGTCTTTGGGAACGATTCTGGGAGCAGAAATCACACGCTGCCACAAAACTGGCTTGCCGGAGGATACAATTACGGTGAAATGTACCGGAGCCGGCGGACAGAGTTTTGGAGCGTTTATTCCCAGCGGGCTGACGCTGACTTTATGCGGCGATACCAACGATTACTACGGAAAAGGATTGTCGGGAGGAAAACTTGTGGTTTACCCGCCGAAAAACAGAGGATATAAAGCAGAAGAAAACATTATTGCCGGAAATGTGGCCCTTTATGGAGCAACTGCCGGAAAGGCCTTTATCAATGGTGTGGCGGGGGAACGTTTTGCGGTACGCAACTCGGGCGCCTGCGCTGTTGTAGAGGGTGTAGGAGAACATGGATGTGAATATATGACAGGCGGGAGAGTGGTCGTCCTTGGGAAGACAGGGAAAAACTTTGCCGCGGGCATGAGCGGCGGTATCGCCTATGTATTAGATGAGGAGAGTCATCTCTATCGTAATCTGAATAAGGATATGGTTTCCATCGAAAAAGTGGAGAGTAAGTTCGATATTCAGGAACTGAAAACATTGATCGAGGAACATGTGGAAACTACGGGGTCTGAGCGGGGAAGAAAAATCCTGGATGATTTTAAAGAGTACCTGCCCAAATTTAAGAAAATTATTCCTTATGATTATAAAAAGATGATTAATCTTTCTGCAAAACTGGAGAAACAAGGAATGAGCACTCAGCAGGCGCAGATGGAAGCTTTTTATGAAAGCTTTCAGAACAAAGAGACGGAGGAGTAAGGAAAATGGGAAAAGCAACAGGATTCTTAGAGTATGACAGGAGAAATGCGCAGGTGGAAAAGCCGCTGGAACGAATTCGTCATTTTCGTGAATTCAGGACACCTCTTCCTCTGGATGAACAGCAAAAACAAGGGGGCCGCTGTATGGACTGCGGCGTTCCCTTCTGCCAGAATGGAGAAATGATGGCCGGAATGGTTTCTGGGTGTCCCCTTCATAACCTGGTGCCGGAAACCAATGATCTGGTCTATACGGGAAATTGGAAACAGGCATATGACCGTCTGACGAAAACCCATTGTTTTCCGGAATTTACCAGCCGGGTATGTCCCGCTTTATGTGAGGCTGCATGTACCTGTAATCTTCATGAACAGCCGGTGGCCACGAAAGAAAACGAAAGAGCAATTATCGAATATGCTTTTGAAAAAGGGTGGGTTAAGCCCTGTCCGCCGAAAGTACGTACGGGAAAGACGGTGGCTGTGGTAGGCAGCGGGCCTTCGGGGCTGGCGGCGGCTTTGCAGCTAAACCGCCGCGGACACAGTGTGACGGTGTTTGAGAGAAAGGATCGTATTGGCGGTCTTCTGCGCTACGGAATTCCCAATATGAAACTGGATAAATCTGTGCTGGACCGGAGAATAGAGCTCATGGAGAAAGAAGGAGTGGTGTTTAAAACAGGCGTTGACATCGGCAGGGATATCACGGGGGAGGAACTGAAAAAGCAGTTTGATCGTGTGATCCTGGCTTGTGGGGCGTCCAATCCCAGAGATATCAACGTGCCGGGACGGGACAGCGGCAATATTTTCTTCGCTGTAGATTTTCTGTCTTCGGTGACAAAAAGCCTGCTGGATTCAGGGCTGAAAGACGGCGATTATCCTTTGGCAAAGGGAAAGCACGTACTGGTAATCGGCGGAGGAGATACGGGGAATGACTGTGTGGGTACCAGCATCCGGCTTGGGGCAAAATCAGTGACGCAGCTTGAGATGATGCCAAAACCTTCAAAAGAGAGGACGCCTTCCAATCCGTGGCCGGAATGGCCCAAAGTGTTGAAAACCGATTACGGTCAGGAAGAAGCCATTGCTCTGTACGGGCATGATCCGCGAATTTATCAGACTACGGTGACAGAATTCCAGAAAGACAAAAGCGGAAACGTAAGAAAAGCGGTTATCGTGAAATTGGAACCCAAAAAAGATGAAAAAACGGGAAGAATCAACATGGTTCCCATCGAAGGAAGCCAGGAAGTGATCGACGCTCAGTTGGTACTGATTGCGGCCGGTTTTCTTGGAAGTCAAAGCTATGTGACCGATACTTTCCAGGTGGCGGTAAATCCCAGAACCAATGTACAGACAAAAGAAGGTGGATATGAAACAAGTGTGCCAGGGGTATTTACAGCAGGAGATATGCACAGAGGGCAGTCTCTTGTGGTGTGGGCGATTCAGGAAGGGCGGCAGGCAGCAAGAGCCGTTGATCAGTCTCTGATGGGATATACCAACCTGTAGGATATGACGGAGCCGCCGTATTCGGAAAGAGAAATCCGATGAATTTTCTTGACATCTTTTTGGACCATTGTTATAATACGGAACATGAAAAGACAAGGGCGTCTTTACTTAGAAGGTTCCTCTGGGTAAAGCTGCCCTTTTTACGTTAAACAAAAACAGTTATGCCTGATGAAGGCCAGGGAGATAATTTATATGGAAAATTATAACAAAGCAGAAATTTTACAAATGGTAGAAGAAGAAGATGTGGAGTTTATCCGACTTCAGTTCACGGATATGTTTGGCGTTTTAAAAAATGTTGCCATTCCCGCCAGCCGGTTGATCAAAGCCATGGACAGCCGATGTACCATTGATCTGGCGTCGCTGGACGGTTTTGCCCAGAGGGAAGAGACGGATTTGTATCTTAAACCGGATTTAAATACTTTTTCTATTCTGCCGTGGCGGCCTCAGCAGGGAAAGGTAGCCAGATTTCTCTGTGACGTGTGTATGGAAGATGGTGAAGAATATGCAGGAAGTCCCCGGTGGATTCTGAAAAGCGTGCTGAAAAAGGCGGAAGAGAAGGGATATACCTTTCAGGTGAATCCGGAATGTGAATTTTTCCTGTTCCATACCGATGATAATGGAATGCCAACTACCCTTACCCATGAGAAGGCGGGGTATCTGGATACTTCTCCGGTAGATCTGGGAGAGAATACCAGAAGAGATATTATTCTGACGCTGGAGGAGATGGGGTATGAAATTGATTCCTCCCATCATGAAATATCTCCAGCCCAGCACGAGATCGATTTTTCCTTTGAAAATGCACTGGATACGGCGGATAAACTGATGACGTTTAAAATGGTCGTTCGGATCATTGCCAAACGGTATGGCCTTCACGCTACCTTTATGCCGAAACCCCGTATGGAAGTGAATGGTTCCGGTATGCATCTGAATATGCGTCTTTTGAAAAATGGGAAGCACATCTTTGAAGATGAGAATGGAAAACTAAGCCGTGAGGGAGAGGCTTTCATGGCTGGGATCCTCCAGCATATTCAGGGAATGACGGCGGTCTTTAATCCTCTTGTCAATTCTTACAAGAGGCTGGTTCCTGGATTCGAGGCGCCTTCCGAGGTGACCTGGTCCAAAAAGCAGAGAAACGCGCTGATCCATGTGCGAGGGAGGTTAAGCGAAGGATTGAACCTGGAATTGAGAAGTCCGGATTCCACATCAAATCCTTATCTGGTATTTGCTCTTTGTCTGGCTGCCGGGTTGGAAGGAATAGAAAAGAATTTGAAAGCGCCGGAAGAGTTGACAGAGGATATCCGGAAATTATCATGTGAAGAAAAACTATCCAGGGGCATTGGGCTTCTGCCGGAAAATCTGGGAGAAGCCCTGCAGGCGATGGAGGAAGATGAACTGGTCAAAAAAGTACTGGGAGAAGAGTATGTAAAAGAATACTGCAGGACGAAGCGAAAGGAATGGAAGGGATATCTGGCTCAGGTTTCTGAATGGGAACTGAACCAATATCTCTACTTGGTGTAATGATTTGGTGTTTTTTGGAGGCGGCGGATGAGTGTAGTGCTTATTGTATTACCGAAATTAGAAGACGGGAAAAAGGTCAGAAAGATTCTGATGAACCATGGTTTTTCTCATGTGTTTGTCTATTCCACTGCTTCCGCCCTTCTCCAGGAAGTAAACCGACACAGCCATGGCCTTGTAATTAGCGGATACCGGCTGAAAGATATGTATTACAGGGAACTGGCAGAAAGCCTTCCAGACTGGTTTGAACTGGTGCTGATGGGCTCGGCCAGCACCGTAAGCGAGGCAGAGGCAGGAATTCTGTCGCTGACTACGCCACTTAAAGTCTATGATCTGGTGAATACGGTGGAAATGGTGCTGGCTCAGATGGAGAGACGGTTCCGGAAGAAAAAGCAATTGAAAAAGCGGACGCAGCGGGAAGAAAATTATATCCGCAACGCGAAATTTCTGCTGATGGAACGAAATCATCTCTCCGAGGAGGAAGCGCACCGTTATATTCAGAAATCCAGCATGGACAGTGGAACCAACATGGTGGAAACGGCTCAGATGATTTTGATGCTGATGTTCGAGGAAGGGTAAAGGAGAATAAGAGATGGATTTTATCATAGAAGCAGGAAAAAGAAAAGAAACCGATCTGGAAAAGCTGCTCCGTTTGGAGGAAGGACAAGAGCTAAGTCTGGAAGGCGCCGTTCACAGCGTAAGAGATATGGGTGAGATCGGATTTGTCATACTTCGGAAGAGAGAGGGACTGATTCAGACCGTCTGGGAGGCAGAAAAGACAGATACGGACCTGGGAAAGATCCGGGAAGGGGATGTGCTCCGGGTCTGGGGAAGAGTAAAAACAGAAGCGCGGTCGCCCCATGGAAAAGAGCTTCGTCTTACCCGGGTAGAACATCTCTCTCATGCGGCTGTTCCTCTTCCGCTGCCGGTTGACAAATGGAAGCTGAATACTTCTCTTGAGACAAAACTGGATTACCGTTCCCTCTCTCTTCGAAACGTAAGAGAGAGGGCGGTATTCCGCATTCAGGAAGGAATTTGCAGGGGATTTCGTGATTACCTTTATGAACAGGGATTTACAGAAATTCATACGCCCAAAATAGGCGCCAAAAGTGCAGAAGGCGGAGCCAACATGTTCAAGCTTTCTTATTTTCATCATCCGGCGGTTCTGCAGCAAAGTCCTCAGTTGTACAAACAGATGATGGTAGGCGTATTTGACCGGGTCTTTGAGACTGGTCCCGTGTTCCGGGCGGAGAAACATAATACCAGACGCCATCTGAACGAATATACCAGCCTGGATTTTGAGATGGGATATATCGACAGCTTTATGGATATCTGTGAAATGGAAACCGGCTTTCTGCGGCACACCATGAAGATGCTGGAAGAAAACTATGAAAAGGAACTGAACCTTCTGCAGGTGACTCTGCCGGAGGTAAGCCGGATCCCCTGGGTCAGATTTGACAGGGCAAAAGAGTTAGTGTCTCAAAAATACAACAGAAAAATTAAGAATCCCTTTGATCTGGAGCCGGAAGAGGAAGAGCTGATCGGACAGTATTTTAAGGAAGAATACGGGGCGGATTTTGTGTTTGTCACTCACTATCCTTCCAAAAAAAGACCGTTTTATGCCATGGATGATCCCGAGGATGAAAGATATACGTTAAGTTTTGATCTTTTGTATCACGGATTGGAAGTGACCACCGGAGGACAGCGTATCCACGATGCCGGAAAGCTTCTGGAAAAGATGGAAAAGCGGGGAATGACCGCCGAAGGACTGGAACAGTATGTGGATGCGTTCCGTTTTGGAATGCCGCCCCACGGAGGATTGGGCATTGGACTGGAGCGGCTGACCATGCAGCTTTTGGGACGGGAGAATATCCGGGATGCCTGTCTCTTTCCCAGGGATATGAGCAGACTGGAACCATAGATGAAAGGAATGGATAATGAGCAGAAAGATAGACGACGCCACTATGGATAATGTGGAAATTTTGGCTAAGCTGGATCTTACGCCTGAAGAACGGGAAAAAGCCAGGGAAGAAATGGAAAAGATACTGACCTATGTGGATAAACTGAAGGAACTGGATACCGATCGGATCGAACCGTTGGTGCATATTCTGGAAAACGGGAATGTGTTTCGGGAGGATACGGTTATCAATGGCGACGGCAGAGAGGAAGCGCTGTCCAATGCACCCAGAAAGAAAGACGGTCAGTATATGGTACCGAAAACTGTCTGACAGGAGGAAAACCACATGGGAGAGTTTTTGAATATGACCGCCTTGGAGCTGGGAAGGCGAATCAGGGACGGGGAGATCAGTGTAAAAGAAGCAGCGGAGGGCTGCAGGGAGCAGATACAAAAGAAAGAAAAGGATATTCAGGCATTTCTTTTCACCGATGATGATAAAGTGGAAAAAAGAGTGGAAGAGGTGGAACAGGGAATCCGGCAGGGGAGATATACGGGACCTTTGGCGGGCGTTCCTGTGGCGGTAAAGGATAACATCTGCACCAAAGGGATGAAAACCACCTGTGCCTCCAGGATGCTGGAAAATTTTGTGCCCGGCTATGACGCAGAAGCAGTAAAACGGCTGGAAGAGGCCGGGATGATCATAGTAGGGAAAACCAATATGGACGAATTTGCCATGGGAAGTACCAGCGAGACTTCATATTTTCAGACGACGAAAAATCCCTGGAATATGGAATGTGTTCCGGGCGGATCTTCGGGAGGTTCCTGTGCGGCCGTGGCGTCTGGCGAAGTGACGCTGGCGCTGGGGTCAGATACCGGAGGATCCATACGGCAGCCGGCCTCTTACTGCGGGGTTGTGGGACTGAAACCTACTTATGGCAGGGTTTCACGCTATGGTCTCATTGCCTATGCATCTTCGCTGGATCAGATCGGACCCATCGGGAGGAGTGTGAAGGACTGCGCCGCTTTATATGAGGTGATTGCGGGGGCGGATGAAAAAGACGCTTCCAGCAGCCGTGTGCCGGTGGAGCCGGTGACGGAGATGGATCGGGAAGACTTGGCCGGATTTTGCATCGGAATTCCAGAGGAATACCTGGGAGAGGGAACGGATCCGGAAGTAAGACGGGCCGTGGAAAATGCAGCCAGGCAGATGGAAGAAAACGGCGCGAAGGTGGAGAGTTTCTCACTGAAAATGACAGAATACGTAATTCCGGCTTACTATATTATTGCCTGTGCGGAGGCAAGCTCCAATCTGGAACGGTTTGACGGAGTGAAATACGGCTACAGGAGTCCCAATGGGGAAGGACTTCATGAGATGTATAAAAAAAGCCGTCAGGAAGGATTTGGAGAAGAGGTAAAACGGAGGATTCTGCTGGGATCTTTCGTGCTGAGTTCCGGTTATTACGACGCGTATTATTTGAAAGCGCTGAAAACAAAAGCGTTGATAAAGAGAGAATTTGATTTGGCATTCCAGAAATATGACTGTATTCTGACGCCTGCGTCGCCTGTCACGGCGCCGAAGCTGGGGACAAGCCTTGGAGATCCGTTGAAAATGTATTTAAGCGATGTGGATACGGTGGCGGTGAACCTGGCCGGCCTGCCGGCGGTCTGCCTTCCCTGCGGTATGGACAGCCATGGGCTGCCCATAGGAATGCAGATGATCGGGAACTGCTTTCAGGAGAAAAAGATACTGGAGGCGGCGGCAGTCTATGAAAGACTGCGCGGTGCTTTTCCTGTATCCTGGAAGGAGGAAATGTGATGGCGAAACAATATGAAACGGTAATTGGTCTGGAAGTTCATGTGGAACTCTCCACTGAGACAAAAATATTCTGCGGCTGTTCAGCCAAATTCGGAGGAAAGCCTAATACCCATACCTGTCCGGTCTGTACAGGTATGCCGGGAGCGCTGCCGGTTCTTAACAAAAAGGTGGTGGAATATGCACTGAAGCTGGGAGCCGCCGCCAACTGTCAGATCAATCGTTACAGCCGTTTTGACCGGAAAAATTATTTTTATCCCGACAATCCCCAGAATTATCAGATCTCTCAGTTATATCTTCCCATCTGCCGGGACGGCTGGCTGGAGATTGAAACTGCGGCAGGGAAAAAGAAGGTTCGAATTCATGAGATGCATATGGAAGAGGACGCGGGAAAACTGATCCATGACGAATGGGAGGACTGTTCGTTGGTGGACTATAACCGAAGCGGAGTTCCTCTCATCGAAATTGTGTCGGAACCGGATATGAGGACGGCGGAGGAAGTCATTGCCTATTTGGAAAAGCTGAAGATGATCTGTCAGTATCTGGGCATCTCGGATTGTAAGCTTCAGGAAGGCTCCATGCGGGCCGACGTTAATCTGTCGGTAAGGGAAGCGGGAAGTCTGGGTACCCGTACAGAAATGAAAAACCTGAATTCATTCAAAGCCATCACCCACGCCATTGAAGGGGAGAGGGCGCGTCAGATTGAGCTTCTGGAAGAAGGAAAATGTGTGGTTCAGGAAACGAGGCGGTGGGATGACAATAAGGAATCCTCCTATCCCATGCGCTCCAAAGAGGACGCCAAAGATTACCGCTATTTCCCGGATCCCGATCTGATGCCGGTGATCATACCGGAAGGATGGATCGAAGATATTAAAAAGGAGCAGCCGGAATTTGCCGAAGAGAAGGCAGAAAGATTCCAAAAGGAATACGGGCTGCCGGAGTATGATGCAGCGATCCTCACCCAGTCGCGCCGGATGGCAGATATTTTTGAGGAGACGGCCCGGCTAAGCGGTCAGCCCAAGAAGGCATCCAACTGGCTGATGGGAGAGACCATGCGTATTCTGAAAGAAAAGGGAATGGATCCGGAAGAGCTTTCCTTTACTCCCTCCCACCTGGCAGATCTCATACTGGCTTTGGAGCGTAAGGAAATCAACCAGCAGGGGGCCAAACAGGTCTTTGAGCAGATTATGGAAAAGGATGTGGATCCCCTGACTTATATGAAAGAGCAGGGGCTGGCGATGGTATCTGACGACGGCGCTATCGGCAGGGCGGTAGATGAAGTCATGGCGGAGAACCCGGAGACAGTGGAAGACTATCGCGGCGGAAAAGAAAAAGTACTGGGCTTCCTGGTGGGCCAGGTGATGAAGAAGATGAAAGGAAAGGCTGATCCTGCGAAGGTCAATGCGCTTTTGAGAGAGAAACTGTAATACAGCAGAAAAAATCCCAATGGAATTGATTCCAAAGGGATTTTTTTCTGCTTTTTTTCTTTTATTCTGAAAGTTTCTTTTTTGGCATCACACTTTGACGTTCAATCAAATGTGTACCCACAGTAGACTGAATAAAACTTTTCTGCTCCTTTTCAATCAGATCGATTAATCTTGCCGTAGCCATTCGCGCCATTTCCCCCATATGTGTATGAACAGTTGTAAGATGAGGAGGAAAAATAGTGCATATATTGGAATCATCAAAGCCAATAATAGAAATATCCTCCGGAACCCGGTATCCGAATCGCTGAAACGCCTGTATGGAAGCGATGGCGATCATATCGTTATCGGCGAAAAAAGCGCTGGGTATATCTTTGTGGGTGGAAAGATAGTCAAAAACCGTTTGCTGAATCAGATCTGTTTCCTGCTCCACCTGAATAAGGCAGTCAGGTTTAAATTTTTCAAACCTTGCCAGAGACTGATAAACACAGTCTGCGCGATCCCGGAGACAGCCGAATTCAATACTGCTTTTTAAGTAACCGATTTTGTCGTGGCCGTTGGCGATAAGAAGGGAGATTGCCTGATGAACACCGTAACTGTTATTGATATTGACTGTGTTCAGCGGATATTCAGGGAAAAAGCCATCCAGTATTACCAGGGGAACCGAAGGATGAAAGAAGGAATCTGAGGGAGAATCATAATACTCCGTTCCCAGGAAAACGATACCGCAGTGAGTGTCTGCCGAAACAGAGGTAAGAATTTCATCAATGTTGTTTGGGTTTGCGTTGCATACGGAAAAGGTATAGTTCTTCTCCGAGCAGACTTCACCGATCCCGCCCAGAATAGAAGAGATAGTATCATCCTTTCTGGCGGCCAGATAATCTGTACTTTTGTAGTAAATGAATAAAATATCTCCGTTTTGAGATACGGGAGTTTTGATCTGATATCCGTTTTCAATTAATGTTTTTTGTATCTTTAAACGAGTTTCTTTTCGCACTCCCGGTTTATCGTTTAATACAAGTGAAACTGTAGACGGGGCCACACCGTGCAGTTCAGCAATTTGTCTAATGGTCATGTTTATTCCTCTCTTGAAATCAATGATTTAATAATATTATATTACATTACTTTTTTGAAAACAATAGATAAGTTATTTGAATTTGTTCATAGAAACAAAAATGAAACACTGAAGAGTGTAGTTTGAAAAATGTGAAAAAGTATGGGGAATATAGGGAAAGTGATAAAAAAAGAAGGAAAAAAATAAAGTATTGACATTATATAGGCGCTGCATTATAATAAAACAAAAATAGAAACATAAATGAAAACAAATAAGAAAATAAATAAAAACAAAAAGGAAACAAAGGAGGAATAGCTATGGCACGACTGGAAGGGAAAATCGCAATGGTGACGGGAGCGGCCCAGGGAATCGGAAAAGGGATAGCGCTGGAGTATGCGAAAGAAGGAGCCGATGTGGCGCTCATGGATCTGCAGGAGGAAAAGCTGGCTGAAACAGAGGCGGAGATCAAAAAACTGGGGCGCAGGGCATTTTCTTTTGTGGGCAATGTTGCGGAGGAGGAGACAGTAATTTCTTTCGTGAACAAAACGGTGGAAGAGTTTGGGCGAATCGATATTCTGACCCACGCCGCAGGAATTTTAAGATCCTGTCCCATTGTAGATCAGGAAGTGAAAGACTGGGATACGGTAATTGCCGTTAATCTGCGGAGTACATTTCTTTTCTGTAAGTATGTGGGAGGGCAGATGAAGAAACAGCAAGGCGGCGCCATGGTACTGATTGATTCCTGTGCGTCCAAAACAGGGGAAGCCTTTAACGCAGTTTACTGTGCATCGAAGGCAGGTGTGCGGCTTCTTGCTCAGTCCTTTGCCCTTGAGGTTGCCCAGTACGGAATACGTGTCAACAGTATCGCTCCCGGAACCATCAATACCGATATGATTCAGAGATGCCTCCATGACAGAGCCGGACTGTACGGCCTGACTTTTGAAGAGTATCTGCATGAATTTAACGAAGCGACTCCTCTGAAGCGGATGGGAGAGCCGGATGAGATCGGAAAATTATGCGTATTTCTCGCCAGCGATGACGCCGCTTTCATCACAGGGTCTTCCTATAATATTTCAGGCGGACGGGAGTGTCACTGAGATAAACACAGATATGGAGGTAAGGGAATGGGCGGCAAAAACAACGAAGTACTGCTGAAAATGGAAGGGATTGATAAAAAATTTCCCGGGGTTCATGCGCTTAAAGGAGTGGATTTTTCTCTGGAGCGGGGGGAAGTCTGCGCCATTTTGGGGGAGAACGGCGCGGGGAAATCAACCTTGATGAATGTGCTGGGGGGCATTTATTCTCCAACGGAAGGTACCATTACCATCGATGGGGAAAAAGTTATGTTTCATAATGCGAAGGATGCGGAAAAGAAAGGAATAGCCTTTATTCACCAGGAACTTTCCCTGTTTCCCCAGATGGATATTGCATCCAATATCTATATTTCGAATCTTCCCAATACCAAAGGAATGATTTTGTCGAAAAAACTTCGCGAAAGCACTCAGGAAGTCTTAAAAAGAGTGAAGCTGGAACACAGAAAACCGGATGAGATCGTGGGAGATCTGAAGATCGGCGAACAGCAGCTGGTTGAAATTGGAAGAACTCTGATTCGCGGGATAAAAGTTCTTATCCTGGATGAACCCACCTCTTCTTTAACCAACGCGGAAATTCAGATTCTCTTTGAGATTGTAAGGGAGCTGAAAAAGCAGGGAACGGCGGTGGTGTTTATCACCCATCATATGGATGAGATTTATGAGATCTGTGACACCCTGATGATTATGCGGGATGGCGAGCGGATCATGAAATGCGGCGTTTCCGATATATCCCGGACGGAAGTGGTCAATCAGATGCTTGGTCATACGGCGGAGGAGCAGTACAGTCATCCCGGCAGAACTTACGGGGAAGAAGTGCTGAGGGTAAAGGGTCTTAGCCGCAGGGATAAGCTTCATGACATTCATTTCAGCGTAAGAAGGGGAGAAATGCTCGGCCTGTACGGACTGCTGGGTTCCGGAAGGACGGAAGTGTTAAGAAGTATCTTCGGACTGGACAAGTTTGATTCCGGTGAAATTATTTATATGGGAAATCCCGTTAAAATCAAAAAACCAAAAGACGCCATATCGCTGAAAATGGCCCTGGTGACGGAAGACCGGCACAAAGAAGGGCTGGTGCTGGAAGAGTCGGTTAAATTCAATATGACTCTTGCAAATTTAAAAGCCATAGCCAGCGGAGTCATGGTTGACCGCCAGAAAGAAAAGATGCTCAGCAAAAAGGGGATCGATGCATTGAGAATTAAAACCCCCTCTGCCAATCAGGAGGTTAAGTTTCTGTCGGGAGGAAACCAGCAAAAGGTCGTACTGTCCAAATGGCTGAATACGGCTCCCAAGCTGATACTGCTGGATGAACCTACAAGGGGAATTGACATCGGCGCAAAACAGGAAATCTATTCGATTATTGAAAGACTTCTTCAAAAGGGAGTCGCGGTGATTATGGTATCATCGGAGATTCCTGAATTACTGGGCGTATGCGACAAAATTGTAGTGCTGAGAAATGGCGGGCAGGTCTGCGAACTTGTAAATGATGAAAATCTTCATGCAGCAGCGCTGCTTGAAGCGGCTATGGGAGGAGAATGATATGAATGCAAAAAAAACAAGCGGGGGACGCAGCGCCAAAGATGTGTTCCTGAAATATGGCATCTATTTTATTTTACTGTTTATTGTACTGATACTGGCCGTCACCAGTCCCAGTTTCCGGACGGTGACCAATGTGACCAATGTATTGCTGCAGGTGGTAACGTACGGGTGCCTTGGCATTGGCATGACCTTTGTAATTATGACCGGAGGCATCGATGTATCGGTGGGAGGAATCATGGTATGTTCCGGAAGCGTGTACGTTGTACTGGCTCAGTCAGGTATGGCAGAGGGCGTTAATATGCTGATGATTTTTGTGGTTGCCTTGATCTTCGGCATTGTCAATGGCTATGCCGTGGCTTATATTGGAATGCCGCCTTTTTTGGTAACGCTGGCTACTCAATGTATCGGGCGGGGACTGTCGCTGGTATTTACCGGAGGCGCATCTTTCAGGGATCTGGGATCCGTCTTTGAATTTCTGGGGAAAACGAAACTGCTGGGAATATCCATCCAGATCTGGGTTATGCTGCTGCTGTTTGTGATCGGCTACTTTATCCTGCACAAGACGGTGTATGGAAGAAAGCTGACGGCTGTGGGCGGCAACCTGAATGCAGCCCGGGTTTCCGGCATCAATGACAGGATGATTACCTGCAGCGCCTATATTGTAATGAGCATTCTGTGCGCCATTGCAGCGTATCTGACCATGGCGCGTCTGGGAAGCTACTATTCGGCGATGGGAGATGGAATTGAGTTCATGGTAATCGCAGCTGTCGTTATCGGCGGTACCAGTATGAGCGGAGGTTCCGGAACGATCATTGGAACGTTGGCGGGGACTGTGCTTATCGGTATTATCAATAATGCGCTGAATCTGTTCCATGTAGGTGCGGAATGGCAGGATGTGGCAAAGGGGGCCATTATTTTCCTGGCGGTGCTCTTTGACGCGATTAAGAACAAAGCAAAGTCATCTAATTAAAGTATGCTTTGTTGAGATAAAACCCATAAAAAATAAAATGGAGGGAAAATTTATGAGAAAAAAAGTAGCAAAAACATTGGGGATTTTAGTGGCAGCGACAATGCTCTGCACCAGTCTGGCGGCATGCGGTTCCTCTGAGGGCGGCAGCGACAGCAGTTCGGAAGAGACAACAGAAGACAGCGGCTCCCAAACGGCGGAAGGGGAAAGCGATGGGGGCGCAAAAAAACTGGCAGTCATGATGCATTCCGTGGCCGATGATTTTATCTACTGCTGCGGAAAACATGCCCAGGAATATGGAGAAGAGATGGGTTATGACGTAACTTTCTATGATGCGGATAATGAAGCGGATACCCAGGCTTCCCAGATAGACGACGTAATTGCCTCAGGATTTGACGCCATTGTTCTGGCTCCCGTAGACGCGGACGCCCTGTCTGATTCTGTACTGAAAATTAATGATGCAGGCATTCCTGTGACACTGCTGGATCGTACGGTGACTGAAGGATCCTACGTTTCCCTCAATCAGGCCAACAATGTGCAATGCGGTTATCAGGCTGCGCAGCAGATTGTGGAACAGGCAGAAAAGCAGGGGATTGCAGTGGAAGATCTGAAGGTTCTGGAACTTCAGGGCATGCTTTCCAGTACGTCCGGACGGGAAAGATCAGAAGGCTTCCAGCAGGGAGCGGAAGAGCTGGGATTCACCATCGTTTCTTCTCTGCCTACAGACTGGGAATCTGAAAAAGCTTACAATGCAACGCTGGACGCTCTTCAGGCAGATCCGGATATCAATGCCATCTTCTGCGCTTCAGACGGTGTTATGGCCGATTCTGTTATCAACGCTCTGGATCAGCTGCAGCTGCTGAAAACAACAGATGAAGAGGGACATATTGTCATTGTGACAGTGGATGGAACGCCGGGTGCTATTCAGTATATCAAAGACGGTCAGATTGACGCAGCGTGCTCACAGCCGGCGTATGCGATGGCAGAGGGAGCGGTTGATTATCTGACAAAAGCCCTTGAGGGTGAAGAAGAAATAGACGCATGCGTTGACAATTCACTGGATCCTACGGTCATTACTGTGGATAATGCAGATGATGATTCCCTGTGGGGAAATAATGTGGAGTAATTTTCGGATACCTTTGCAAGAGGAGGCGTGAGTGTGGGAAACTTTAAATTAGGCGCTGTGGAATGGGCTTGCCCGTTCCGCGGGCCCTCCGGCATGAAAATAGCCGCAGAACTGGGCCTTCAGGGAATTGAACTGGATTTCGGAGAGTACGAGGAAGGGTACCCTTTGTATAATCCCAGAATTCAGGAGGCATATCTGGAAAGCGGCCGTAAATATGGAATAGAATTTCCTTCCATGGCGCTGAATGCGCTGAATGCTCACGGTATGAGCCATGGGCGGGACAGTGTGGACGGAATGATCGCCTTTGAAACCATTGAGAAGGGAATTGAAACGGCTCTTGCCATGGGTATTCCGGTTCTTCAGCTGCCCAGTTTTGATAATGGTTACATTCATGATGACAAAGATTTTTACAATGTGTGCGAAAAGCTGAAATTCGCCTGTGAGCTGTCGGAAGGAACGGACCTTGTTATTGCTTTTGAAAATGTGCTGGACGGGGAAAAAACTCTGGAAATGATCCGTGAAGTGAACAGTCCCAGAATTAAGGTTTTTTACGATACTCAGAATTATTACCTGTTCAGCGGACTGAATCCGGCCAAGGTTCTGGAGGACATCGCCGGCGAGGTGGCGCAGATTCACATTAAAGACGGTTATAACAGCAAAATAAGTTCAGCGCTGCTGGGACAGGGGGACACTTCTTTTATGGAGACGGCCGAAGTCATTAAAAAGACGCAGTGTACCAGATGGCTGCTTCTGGAGAATTATTATGCCCTGATGCCCGCCAGAAGGGTTCATAAAGATTACTTTGAAATCATGAAAAAGGACATCGAAATCGCAAAAAGTGTTTTTGAGATTTCCTGAGTTAAAAGACTTCACAGACAGGGAAAGGAATAAAAGGATATGACAGGAACGATGCAGGCCGCTGTGTTTAAAGGAAATGGGATTTTGAAGGTGGAGACGGTAAATATTCCCCGGATAGAAAGGGAGGATCAGGTGCTGCTGGAGGTCCAGGCCGCCAGCATCTGCGGAAGTGATATCCACGCTTTGAGCGTTCCCCCGGGGCAGGTGATTTCTTCCGGAGTCATCATGGGTCACGAATTTTTTGGAAAGATCGTAGAAAAGGGAGAAAAGGTACGGCAGCATCAAATCGGGGACTATGTAGCGGTCAATCCCTGCCTGCCCTGCGGAGAGTGCTGGGAATGCAGGCACAACATGAGAAACCTGTGTGTGCAGCCGCGGCACTATGGACAGACCTGTGACGGAGGTTTTGCCCGGTATGCAGTGGTGGAAAGCAGTCAGATTTACAGCCTTCCCTCTGATATTGATCCGGACATCGCTGCGCAGACGGAACCCCTTGCCTGTGTGATGTATTCGCTGAATATGGTAAAGCCGACGCCGGCGGATTATGTGCTTATCTATGGCGCCGGTCCCATAGGCCTGACTTATATCAAGGCCCTTAAGGCCTTTGGCATTGAAGACGTTGCAGTGGCGGCAAAGGGAAAAGCGCGGGTAAAACAGGCCAGAGAGTGCGGGGCCGGGTTTGTTATTGATACGGAAGAAGAATCCGTTGCGGACAGAATCAAAGAAGAATGGGGCGGCCTGGCGGATGTGGTTATCGATGCGGTGGGACGGGGACCGGTTCTCACGGAAGCGGTTCATCTGCTCAACAGCCGGGGACGCATTATGCTGTTCGGGCTGGATCACAATGCGATGGCCAACGTACCTCCGGCTGTCTATACCCAGAAAGAACTGACCATGTACGGAGCGCTGGGAAAGGATTTTCCAGCAGCCATACGGCTGATTAAGGACAAGGGGGTAGATCTTAAGCAGTTTGTAACCCACAGAGTACCTTTAAGTGAAATTAACCATGCAATTGAACTGCTGAAAAGGAAGGAAGCGTGCCGCGTGATCGTATATCCTTCTTAACGGAATAACAGGAGTGCAGATAAAATCCAGAACTTATCTCTTGGGAGAGGGTTCTGGATTTTTTATGCTTATTTTTTCTTTCGCCTGTATTCACCGGGAGTCATGCCGTACTGGGCCTTGAATTTTTTTGAGAAGTAACTGGTATTGTTAAAACCGGTGGAGAAACAGATATCGGCCATGGAACGGTCGGTGGACAGCAGAAGCTGAGAGGCTTTCAGCAGCCGGAACTGATTGATATATTCCACGGGAGTCGTTCTGGCCAGCCGGGAAAAACAGCGGAAGCATTCGCTCTGGCTGACGGCGGCGGATGAGGCGATCTCTTCCACGGTAATGGAGCGGGCATAGTTCTGGTGTATGTAATCCAGCATGGTTTTCATCCGCTGTTCCCGCAGGTGAAGATTTCCGTCGCCGTTCTGGGCGGTCTGGAAGGGAAAGAGAGCCAGCAGATTTCGCCAAAGACCGATTAAACGTTCCAGAAGAAACAGTTCATAGGAAAACTGGGCGGTTTCCGTGTAATACATCTGTCTTAAAAATTCCAGAATCCGATACCCCTCTTTTCGCTCTGAGGTGATGACCAGGGCGTCTGGTTTTCCGGTATTCAGGGAAAGAGCGTACTGCTGACAGTGAGCGATCTGCATGACTTGAATTAAAAGACGGGGATCCAGCACCACGTTGTAGCCGATGGTGCCGGGGGTGAGCTGTCTGGCCTGATGGATGGCTTCCGGTCCTATGTATATGGCGCAGCCTTTTTCTACAACGTAGGATGATCCGTTGACGCTGTACTGGGCGCAGCCCTCCAGGACGATCTGCAGTTCCAGTTCCGGATGCCAGTGGCCGGGAAAGGCGCCGTCGGGAAAGGTATCGAAATAGTCCACAAATTCTGACAGAGGAAACATCTGATTGGGGTGGGTCAGATGTTCCATGGCGGCATGATTGATGATATGTTCCATATGACTTCTCCTTTGCAGAATAGTATGACAATTCTATCATAATAATGAGAGAATCGTTATATTAAATGGGATAAAACTGACTGAAAATCACAGATAAAAAACTTACAATACTATTATAAACCATAGAGATAAACGATGACAACAGATCAGGAGGAGTTATGCATATGATTGATTTTGCCATTAACATTGAACCGCTGTATTCGGGAGAGGATATCTGTGAAAAGATCAGAAAGGTCAGTAAAGAAGGATTTCACGCAGTGGAATTCTGGAGCTGGGACGACCGGGATCTGGAGAAAATCAAAGAAACCTGTGAAGAATGCGGTACGAAAATCCGAGCGTTCAGCGCGACGAAATCCTGGTCTTTGTGTGACCGGGAGCATAAGAAAGAATATGTGGATTGGATCGGAAAATCTGTGGAGGCGGCCAAAAAGCTGAACTGTGACACCTTGATTCTGTTTCCCAATCATTTTACGCCGGAAGGCTGCGCCGATTTCCGGGGGAAATACAGCCGGGAGGCCATGGTTGCCAACATTGTGCATAATCTGGAGGAAATCGCGCCGATTCTGGAGGAAAATGGAATCACTGCCCTTTTGGAACCGCTCTGCAGCACGGGAAATGACAGGGGAATGTCAGTGACAGATACAGCCACGGGCGCGGACATCGTGCGGGCCGTGGATTCCAAACAGATAAAACTTCTCTGCGATGTTTTCCACATGCAGATCATGCATGGAAATCTGCTTTTGAATATCGCAGAGAACCTGGACATTGTGCCCTATCTGCATCTTGCGGACGCGCCGGATCGTCATGAGCCGGGAACGGGGGAAATCAATTTTGATTTTCTGTGCAGAGTGCTGAAGGAGAAAGGGTTTGAAGGAACCGTATGTTTTGAATACATTCCGGGAGGCAGGACAGAAGACGGTTTTGAAGCATTAAGGAAAGTCTGCGGTTTGTTTCAGTAAAAGGTATAGGAGGATAAGGGAATGGTAAAGGAAGTAACGTATGGAATGGTAGGCGGAGATTTAAAAGCGCTGATCGGGGAGTGTCACAGAAAAGCGCTGGGGCTGGATCCGAGAGCGAAGCTGGTATGCGGCTGTTTCTCAGCCATCGATGAGCTGAACGACGAGTGCGCCGAGGCTTATCATGTGGATAAATCCAGAGTGTATTACGATGCGGAGGAGATGGCCAGAGCGGAAGCGGGTAAGATTGATTTTGTTTCCATCTGTACGCCCAACTTTGTGCATTACTCCGCCGCAAAGACTTTTCTGGAGAATGGCATTAACGTGGTCTGCGAAAAACCGCTGACTCTGAAGGTGGAAGAAGCACAGGAGCTGGCCAGGATTGCCAGAGAAAAAAATCTGATCTTTGCGGTGGATTACTGTTACTCCGGATATGTGATGTGCAAGGTAATGAAACAGATGATTGCCAGAGGAGATATCGGAGAAATCATTTCCGTCAACGCGGACTATCTGGAAGGGTGTTTCCTGAATCTCCTTTCGGAAGAAGAGCAGATTAATTCCAGAATCTGGCGTACCGATCCAAAATACAGCGGCATTTCCAACACCTGTGCCGATGACGGCACCCATGTGGAGCATCTGGTAAATTACGTGACCGGGCTTAAGGTGAAAAGGCTGCTGGCGACGGCGGATACCTTCGGAAAGAAACTGGATTTAAATGACAATATCATTCTGGAATACGATAACGGAGCTCACGGTGCCTACTGGTTTTCCCAGGTGGCCTGCGGTTCCCCCAACGAAATCAATCTCCGGATTTACGGTACGGAAGGTTCGCTGGAATGGCATCAGACCAAGCCGGACGAAGTCCGTTTTGCCAGAAAAGGGGAAGCGCCCCGGATCTTAAGCCGCGGCGGAGACGGCATTGATGTTCCGGCAGGAAATCTGTCCCGGATTCCCTTCGGACATCCGGAAGGTTATTACATTGCCATTGCCAATATCTATAAAAGTGTGATTGATACTATTTTGAAGCTGAAGAACGGAGAAACGCCTGCGGAGGAAGATCTGGATTTCCCGAACGCCGAAGCCGGCGTCAGCGGCGTAAAATTCTTTTACGCGGTGATAGAAAGCGCGCAGAATAACTCCAGATGGGTAGAGCTGGACTGAGAAAAGGAGAGGTGAAAAATGGCGGAAATGCAGAAAGCCATCATTTATAAAGGACCGGATGAATTTGCCTATGAAGATCGTCCCATTCCGGAGATAGAGCGGGAGGATGATGTGAAAATCAGGATATACGGATGCGCCGTCTGCGGTACGGATGTCAACATTTTTGCTACGCCGCAGAAACATCCCTGTAAGAAAGATATTATTTTCGGTCATGAATTCTGCGGAGAGATTGCCGAAGTGGGGAAGGCGGTTACAAATTTAAGGCCGGGGGACAAAGTGATTATCGATCCCCATGGTCCCTGCGGACACTGTGACAACTGTCTTGCCGGCCTTCCGGAAGCCTGTGAAAACGTATTTATCGGACCGGATTCGGAATTCGAGGGCCAGGCCCTTTCCCGGGGAGTGTTCGCGGACGGAGGCCTGACACGGTACGCCGTTCTGCCAGCCAAATTTGTCTATAAAGTAGGGCCGGATACCAGGCCGGAACTGATGGGAATGGCGGAACCTCTGGCAGGCTGCGGTTACGCGCTGGAAAAGCTGAACGTTCACGTGGGAGATACGGCCTGCGTGCTGGGGGCAGGTCCCATCGGACTTATGTTTACCGCTCTTTTGAAAGCCAGCGGCTGCAGGAAAATCATTGTGTCGGAGCCCATTGAATACCGGAGAAAAAAGGCGCTGGAAGTGGGAGCCACCCGTGTGGTAAATCCGGATGAGGAAGATGTGGGAAAAGCCGTCCTGGAAGAAACGGATCATCTGGGCGTGGAGCACTGCATCGAAGCAGTGGGGCCGCTGATCCAGGAGTGCATTGAATACGTGCGTCCTAGAGGAAAAGTGCTGCAGTACGGTCACGATGAACTGGCCCGGCCGCAGATCGAAGTGGGAACCCTCCTGAAAAAAGAAGTGGAGCTGCATTCCGGATTCCTTGGAAAATATTATATGAGAAAAGTGGGGCAGATCATAGAATCGGGAATACTCCCGCTGGAAAAAATTCTGACTCATGTCATTCCCGCATCGCGGTACCGGGAAGCGCTGGATCTGGCTGCCAGCTATGAATGCGGCAAAATTTTTGTTTCCATGGACCTATAGGACAAGGAGGATTTCAGTAAATGACAGATAGAAAAGGCCCGCCTGCAGGAGCTGTATCACCTGTATGGTTATGATCTGGAAGCGGTGCTGTGTTATGTAAAAGAATTATTCGGGAAATAAAGGAGTCGGTTTATGAGTACCTATATGTGGAATACCTTCTGTCCCACGCTTTTCGGGACAGGAGCAGCGAAGGAGACGGGAAGCAGAGCGCGGGAAATGGGAATGCACCGTGTGATGGTCTGCACGGAAAAGGCTCTGTGTGAATGCAAAGTGGCCACTCAGGTTATTGAGTCGCTTGAGGAGGCCGGACTGGAAGTATTTGTTTTTGATCAATGCAAAGCGGACGCGCCCAGCGATACCTGTGACGAAGGAGCAGCATTTGCCCGGAAGCATAAGGTGGACGGCATGGTGGCAGTGGGAGGCGGCAGCAGCCTTGATACGGCAAAAGCAGTCTGCATTATTCTCAGCCAGAAGGGAACGACGATCCGGGATTATTATCATATTGAGGAAGATGCCCATGAAATGAAACTGATCACTTTAAATACTACATCCGGAACGGGCAGCGAGCTTTCTCAGTGGGCGGTTATCCAGGATGTGACCACAGGCGCCAAGGAAATGCCGGTTTACAAGCCGGACCTGGCCATTGTGGATCCGGCGCTCACCTATTCTGTTCCGGCGGCTACCACCGCATGGACGGGGATGGATGTTCTGGCCCACTGTGTGGAGGCCATTACCAACCGCAACTATAATCCTTACGGTTATATTTTCGGAAAGGAAGGAATCCGCCTGACCATGGAATGGCTTCCGAAAGCGGTGAAGGAGCCGGAGAACCGGAAGGCCAGGGAGCAGATGTCTCTGGCAGCCAATCTGGGCGGCATGGCCATTTCCGCCTGCGGCTGCCAGATTGGGCACAGCTTCGCTCAGACTTTCGGAGCGATCAACCATATCCCCCATGGACTGGGGTGCGCCTGGGGACTGCCGGGGGTGATGGTTTACACGGCAAAGTACGGAGAAAGATCCAATCTGGAAACGGTGGCGGAGGCCATGGACGTTCCTTTCAGTGAGGATACGGATACCATGGAGCTGGCGGAAAGTCTGGCGGAGAAGGTGAAAGAGCTGATGAGGGAACTTTCTATTAAGTCTGTAAAAGATTACGGGTACACGCTGGAAGATTGTCTCGATTCGGCGGTTCTCTTTGCCCATGACGGAGCTTTTGGAAATTCTCCGGGGAATCCCGGTATGGATGAGATAAAAGAATATATCGAATATACATATGAATTTTATTGAAAAATCCGGGGGCGGATGGGTATCCGTCTCCGGATTTTAATGTGTGCGCCTGGCGGCGCACGTTTCTTAAGGGTGAAAGTCCCAAATCCGCCCGGTAGTGGGAAGGATATAGCCGAAAGCAAGGGTGTTGCAGGTGACTGCAAATCTGAAGGAAGCTGGATGTGGGG
>JBMNRB010000027.1:0-33323 GCA_050944435.1 Ruminococcus sp. | reverse complement strand
CAGTCACTGCACATCAACTATTGAAAGCGCCGTATACGAGAACCGTACGTACGGTGCTGTGAGAGGACGGCGGCTAATCACCGCCTCCTACTCGATTTTGGGCTATGCTTTTTTCACAGCCCCTTATATCATGTTTTTTATGTAATGGGCAGGAAGGAAACGCTGAAAACAAAATGACATATTAAATTTGATAAAATTATTTCATCAAAAGAAAACAGTGCTTGAACAGAGAAAGCGCTGATTTAAGTTAGGAGGAGAAAAAATGGCATCATACGATTATGACGGTCAATGCGGATCGTGTAAACATTATACCTTTGAAGGAGATTATTCCAAAGGGTACTGCAGTATGCGCAGAACGTATTATTACCCGGATGACAGTTGTCAGTATTGGACGGACAGAGGCGGAAGTTCCGGATTCTGTTTTCTCACGACAGCGTGCTGTGAGTATAAAGGTCTTCCAGATGACTGTCGGGAATTGGAGACTTTAAGGAGATTCAGAGATACATATCTGAAGCAGAAACCATATGGACAGGAAATGATTGACTGCTATTATGAAGATGCGCCGGAGATTGTGAAGAAATTAAAAAAGCATCCGGAGAGAGTCAAAATCTATAATGAGATGTATGAAAAGATCAGAGATATTATGGATTTGATTGAAAAAGAAGATTTGAAAGAGGCAACTATTGAGTATTTGTTTATGGTTTATAAACTGAAACGGATAATGTAAAACTTTTATGAACATTTAGGAGGAAGAAAAATGATTAAAGATAAAGAATTAGTACAGTATCAGCAGCCGTATTATTATACAGATGGATCGGGAGTTACTCTGGAAGCAATACAGCAAACCCTGATGGACAGCGCGGCCAGATATCAGATCCCCGTGCAGTTTTATTCGGATCAAATAACGAAAGGAATGGTGTCGGGGGCTTTAGGAGCGCTGATGGGTGCTTCCGGTGAAAGCTGCATTGTTTTGCATCATCCTCAGCATCTGAAAGATTATTTTAAGTTTGCCTTTACCATCGGCAGGCAGGGAACTATGGCTTTTGTAGCGGTATATAGTTTTGGAAGCAGCAAAAATGGAAAGAAAATGGCTTTTGGAGGCCGGGCAGGAAATGATCTGAAAAATGCTATTTTCAATATGGATCCAACAGAAAGCTCAAAAGCGTTGGGCCGGGCCATTATCGGAGGGCTGAAGGGGCTGGGCGGAAGCAAGGCAAAAAAGCAGGAAGAGGAGATGTGGTATGCGGCAGTCGGACATATTATTCGTGAAGTGATTCGATAATCGCTGGGAAAAGCATGGCAGAGATTTCTTTGCCGTGCTTTTCTGTAAGGCGGAAATTATATACAAATAAAATTATAAGGAAAATTCACCTGTGAAAAACAAAATGACATATCTTCTTCTGGTAGAATAGAATCATCAAAAGAAAACAGTCTGCAAAAGGGGGATTAAGTTATGAAAAGAAAATACGGTAAAAGAGGATTAAAAAATATAGGCCTGTTGACCCTGTCGGTGTTGACCCTGTCGGCCATAACCGGCTGCGGAGCACAGCAGAAGACAGAAGAAGAGATAGAAAAGGATATGGCTCAGTACTTAAGAAGCGAGCTGTCCCAGCAGGGGGTAAGTGAAGAGTCTGTGATAGAGAACTTTGAGATTACTGACCGGGAAACGGACAAAGGAGCCAAGATTGATGACGTATGGGTAAGCTGTGATATTGTGTCAGAAAACAGTCAGATAGAAATTGACTCCGCCATGGCAGAGTACAGCCTTCAGGGAAATCAGTGGGTATGGGATGGAGGTTATCTTTTATCAGAGGTGAAACGAACAGCCATACCGACCGTTACGGAGGAGGAAGCATCAGCCTGGTTTGCCGATGGAGGATACGACGAAGTGAATTTTCTGGATCGTCAGACGGATACGGAAGCTGGAACAGACACTTTCTATTTTCAGCTTGTCAAAAAAGGAGAATTTAAGACTGTGTATTCCAACGGGACGGTTACCTACAGACTAAGCGGCGACGATCAGTGGGAGACCAGTGAAAATGATATCGAAATTACGCTGGAGAGGGAGGAATGGGATGTGCTGGGAGAGTGGAGTTACAGTGATGATACGGCTGTCATCTGTGTCAATATCGTGTCCTTTGACTCAGAAGCAATGAAGATGCAGGCAGAATACTATTATGAAGAAAAGGGGCAGTACGTATTTCAGTCAGATGGAGTTCTCGACCTTGATATCAACAGCAGACATAATAACGATGTGTTCCTTTCTGAGACAATTGAACAGATCGACGGAACTGGACAGTATAAACTTACTACCAATATTGAGCTGATGCTGGGCGGCACGGCGGACTGTATCAACGGTGAGGGAAGCGGCGTGGTATTTGAAAGTTATCTGCTTCAAAGACAGTGACAGGAAAGGAGATTGGTAATATGATGAAAGAAAAGAACAGAAAAAATACAATGATTTTACTGGCGGCGGCAACGGCTTTGGCGGTTCTCTACATTATAATGACTTTTGCAGGAAAGGGAGGAAAAAATATCGAAGGAACCTGGCAGAGCCCGGAAGAAATGTGGGGCGGAGTACCAAGTCTGACGCTGTATGAGACAGGGTATGGAGAGGCCAACAGAATAGGAGGCTTATCGGACGAGAATGTGTCCTGGACCTACGAAGGCGATGTTCTCACCCTGGTGCCGGAGGATCTTTTACAGAATGAGACGTGCAGCTACAGGGTAAGATGGGAAGACGGGGATATGGTGCTTTTGTCTGACAGTTTTACCTATACTCTGGAAAAGGTCAGTTGACTTTAGGAGCGGAAGGACGGAATATGGAGAAACAGGGGCGGCTGTCCGGAAGGATCAGCGCCTCTGATCATCCATATGAAAAATAAGGGAAGAATAAGCGAAAAAAGAAATTTTTGAAGAAAATTAAAAAAACACTTGCAAAACGCAAAAAAGTAGGGTATTATAATAAAGCGCGAGCGAGATACGGTCTGTTGGTCAAGCGGTTAAGACGCCGCCCTCTCACGGCGGAAACAGGGGTTCGATTCCCCTACAGACTGTTGGAAATCCAGAGAATGCAGTGATAAAATGCAGATCTCTGGATTTTTATTTTGCCTTTACAAAAGAACATATGTTTGCTATAATGGATAATACAAACTGATGTTCGGAAAAAAGGAGGGTTCTATAGTGAGTGCGCAGACAGACAAAGAAAAGTCATTCCGTACGATTCCTGTAATCGCTTCATTCAGTGCAGAAGGGAAGATGGTACCCATTGTCCTGGGACTGCGGCTGGAAGACGGCTCCTTTGCCAGGATTCATGTGGATAAAGTGATGAAGACGGAGCGAAAATGCGGGAATTTTCTTGTCTATGACTGTCTGATTACGGTTTTGGAAAATGCGAAAACGGTGATTCAGGTGGGATACGATGAGGAAAGGAACCAGTGGAGGATTCTTGGGAAAAGATAAATGGGACATGGAACATTTTATCGTTTCTCAGAGGAATTGCGGGTTCCCGCTGCAGTATGATATAATACCTTTTGATATGGAGAGTAAAAATACCGGATGAACGGATTAGAAAAGCGGCGGGGGAAGCAATGAGCACGGAAAGTTATCAATTACAGTCGGGAGCGGTTTTGGACGGACGGTACCGGGTGGAACGGGTAATCGGAGAAGGCGGTTTTGGAATTACGTACCTGGGGGTGAATCTGCACCAGGGAGAGAAGGTTGCCATAAAAGAATTTTTCTGGAAAAGTTATATGGGAAGAAGTCAGCGTGGCACCAGTGAAGTTTTTCTGAGCCGGGAAGAGGACCGGAAAGATTACGATCACCAGAAAAAGCGTTTTCTGCGGGAAGCCCGGATTATCCGGGAGTTTTCCGGGGAACCGGGCATCGTTCAGGTGAAGGATTATTTCGAGGAAAACGGAACGGCTTATATCGTGATGGAGTTTTTGGAGGGACAGACGCTGAAACAATATCTGTCAGGAGGAAAAACCATGGAGCCGGAGCAGGCTTTCCGGCTGCTTCTGCCGCTGATGGAAACGCTGAAAAAGGTTCACAGCTACGGAATGATCCACCGGGATATCAGTCCGGACAATATCATGGTGGGAGAACAGGGAGAATTGACGCTGATTGATTTCGGCGCGGCAAGGGATTACTGGAAATTGGACGAGGAGACCCGATCGGTGATTTTAAAGGGGGGATATGCAGCCTGTGAACAGTATGACCGTCATGGACATCTGGGACCCTGGACCGATATTTACGGACTCTGCGGAGTTCTTTATTTTTGTATTACCGGCCATGCACCGGACGACGCTTTCCAGCGGATGCTGCACGACGAGCAGAAAAGCCCGAAAGAATTGGGAATTCGAATGGATCCGGGTCTGGAAAAGATTCTAATGAAAGGGCTTTCGGTGGAAATTCCTTCCCGGTATCAGAATATGGAAGAATTGATAAAGGCGGTCAGGGAAATTGTTCGGGAAAAAGATCCAAGAGAAATCCGAAAAAAGTGGATGATTCGCAGCGGAATTGTGCTGGCATGTCTTTGTGCGGCGCTGGGAATTTTTTATTGGTATTATCAGAGCCATCTGGAACAGTTTAAATTCCGCGGTGAAGACACCCTGCATATGGCTTTTTCGCGGCCTGACGATATCACCGGCGGAGAGTATGAAAAGATTTTAAAGGCCTTTGAGGATCGGGTGGAAATCATTGCAGGAGAAGGCAATCACATCATTAAAGCAGATGAGGAGGAGTTTCATGCGGTAATTCCCTCGGATCCCTTTAAAAAAATGATAGAAAGGGATGAAAATGGATGGACAGAGTTGGATGAGTTGTTGTCAATATCCTTAGCCTGCGGGGGACAGCTTTCTTTAGATCGGTTTAACCTTTCTGCTGAAAATGTACGGCAGGCAAAATTAAAAAAGGGAAAGGTTGAGGGATATACTCCTGATTATATAACGGCAGACGAGTACTATTATCTGGAATTAGATCTGACCGACAGGTTTGCACAGGAATTAGAAAAAAATGATCAGGGGAAAGAAACGCCGGGAGTACGGCTGTACATGGATCGAAGCTGGACAGGAGATTCCGGATATACGGGACTGCTGGACATGGCAAATACGGTTTACGATACAGAGGATTATTCAAAAATATATATTATTCTGTCCGTTCAGGATCCGGCATTGTATGAGGTTTTGATTTACGATATAAACCATGCCCCCTATGAAGAGGCGCTCAGCGGAAGCTATCTGACGCCAACGATCTGGGAAGCGGTGGATACATCCATGATTGCAGGTGAAAATCAGGTAGATGCGGACAATATTTCAGATCCGGCGTTTTATGTGGAATATTTACCAAGTTCATACGGCAAAAAAATACCCAATGGACAGTGGTACAATACCGTGTCAGATTTTAAGACGATGTTGGACGCCTTTGGAATCCCTTATGCTTTTGGTGTTTCTAAAGTACAGGAGCATAATATTATCATAAAAGTTTCAGAGAGATATTTTTATCCGGAATTTATGGATATGTTAACCGAAAAATATGTGGAAATTGGAAATTTAGAGGAAGATACGATTTCTCTTACAAGATCAGGCTATTTGTCGTCTTATCAGCTTCAGGAAAAGGAAAATCCGTATGAGTGGCAGATAACGTTTAACTCAGAGTACCATCTGGAAGATATTTCGGAAATAACCCGGACAACGTTACAGGACAACAGCAACAAATTATATTTTACCATAGGCGATTATAAGTTGGCAGACGCTTCATTTACAGAGCCGGTTGAAAACGGGATACTCCAGTTTACCGAGATTAATTTGGATACTTCGAGGTTTTCCGGGGAAAAAGCGCTCCATTTTGTTGAAACGATGATTTCAGAGGTGACCAATGAAAGCTATTACACAATGGGAGGACTGAGTCTGACCGATGAAAACGGAGAAATTCAATTGGGAAAAAGCGTAAATGAGTATCGGGTGATGAAAAGGGAGCGTCTGGAAAAAGTGCAGGAAGCGGCGGCGGAAATCGATGAAAAAATTCAGGTGGAAGATTCGGTGGATATGGGAAGGCTGACGATTATTCTGCCGAAGAAAGAGGAGGATAATTATGCCGTAACGGTGGCGGAAACGGTGAAAACGTTGTTTGAAAAGGGAGGACTTTCAGACGGATATTATTCTAATGTATATTTTTACGTCGACGATGATACGCTGGAAGAAGGGGAGCAGCTAAAGTTCAGTTTTTCACTTTATTTTGAAAGCCTTACCGTAGAATTGGGAGGGGCATGGCAGGAGCCCTATCAGACTCAATTGGAAGAGTATTTAAAAACGGATGAGTTCTACCGGCAGTATATCGACACGGATAATTTTTCTTTTTATGTTGGATGAGGAAAGAAGGGGGAAAATGAGATGAAGAAAAATAAAACTTCTGCTTTTGAACAGATGATTCAGGATATTCTAAACGCTCCTTTGGGGGAGCAGATGTTGGAGGAATGTATGGCCGCCAACACGGCGGTAATGAGAAAGGTTCCCCTGCGTTACCGTTTGATTGCCCTTGGCTTTGTCCGGCGGGAATCACTGGAGGAACTGAATGAAAAACTGGCTTCCGAGGGCTGTGCAAGACTGTATTCCAGAAGTTTCTGGGAGGCCAGTTTGATTTTCGCCTTTCTCCATGGCATCTCTTATGAGCAATGGAAAGAGCTGCAGGAACTTTGCCGTCAGGTGAGGGATGATCAGCAGCAGGAGGATTATTTCGGACAGCAAATCACCTTGAAAGAGCTGCACAGGTATCTGGAAGCCCATTCCAGAAAAGAGGATCAGCAGCTTCACACGGAACATCTTACCCGTATGCTGGAAAATAAGATTGCCCAGCTTGGCGGCGGTAAGGAAGAATTTCAGCAGTTTTTAAACACCAATATTCAGTCTTTCAGTCCGGTGAGAGAAAAGACCAGGTACTATTTCTGTAAATACCTGTATTATTATCTGGAAGAAAAAGTAAATCGATATTTGGAGGCGCTGCAGAGTTCTTCCCGTGTTCAGGATACGCTGGCGGAACTGACGGTTTTCAAAGGCGTTACCAAGCTTAGAAGGAAAAAGAGGACGCTGGAGGATACGAAAGCCTTTTTGTGGGAAGCAGGGATTTCCTGCCGGGAAATTTTTGACGATTTCAACTATTTCTATTTTGGATACGTATCTTTGGACTGGCTGGAGGTTTTGATGGAATATTACGGCAATGTGCAGGATCTTCCAGAGACTCAGAAAAAGAAGCTGGCCCAGTCGCTGCGCCATTATTATCCAAAGCTGAAAAAAATGGATGATGAAGAGGTGCTGAACTGGCAGGTGGAAAAAAGCCGCCGGGAAGAAGAAAAACTGGATGAAATTTACTCGCTGGAAGGTACGGACCGGGGATATCAGCGGAATCGGTCTGGAGAAAATACGGTGCGGAAATATATCAAAGGCGCACTGGATCTTGACCGTACTACCTTTATCTGTTTTCTTTTGTTTTTTGGAAAGTCTTCCAGTCTTTCGGATTCTCTGCGCATTACGAAGGAGCGGCTGAACGATATTCTGCTGGAGTGCGGTTTCTCGAAATTGGTAAAGGAACATGCTTTTGATGATTTCATTCTGCGCTATCTGGAAAGCGCCGACCCCACGGATCTTTTGATGGAGGAGGTTACCAGATATGCTCAGAATGAGGAAAATTTCTTTTTCTACAACGTATATAAAGATTCCAAAAATTATCAGCAGGAATACCGGAAAATCATGGGCGTGGACTAGACGGCGAAAGTGACATTTGCGCAAATCGAAAAATATGGTATAATGGGCGCTGGTGAGGATAAAAGAATGGATATAAAATTAATTGCGATTGATCTGGACGGCACGCTGCTGGACAGCGGCTGTGTGTTTCGGGAAGAAAACAGAATATGGCTGTCCCGGGCGTTGAAAGCCGGATACTTTGTGGTTCCCACCACAGGGAGAAGTTTTCAGAATGCCAGATATGAAATATTTAAAAATTTTGATGAAATGCCCTATTATATCAATGCCAACGGAACGGTAGTGACGGATGGGAAAACGGAAAAAGTATTGTATACGGCCAGTTTTCCCCGTGATGTGGCAAAAGAGATTTACCGTCTCTGTAAAGAATACCGGACGTATATTGAGCCCTATGCGGGCCGCTGCGCTTACATGGAGAGGGAGGGAATCGATCATTTGTACAGAAGCGGTCTGTCCAGATCCTACTGTGAACAGCTGATGCGTACCAATATTCTTACAGAGAATATGGAAGAAATCATTGCAAATGGAGAATACCCGGTCAGTAAGTTTCATATTGTATGTGAAAGCAGTCAGGAAAAAGAAATGCTGAAGGCAAGGATCGCCGCCATTCCAGGGCTGTATCCTATCTCGGTGGTTGCACAGAATATTGAAGTGGTATATCAGAAGAAAAGCAAAAAGGACGGCCTTGCTTTTCTGAGCGATTATCTTGGTATTACGAGAGAAAATGTGCTGGCTATTGGAGACAGCAGCAACGATATCGAGATGCTGGAGTGGGCAGGATGTTCCGTGGCCATGGAGAATGCTTCAGACCAGGTGAAAAAGACGGCAAAATATGTGACAGATACCAATGACAACGATGGGGTGGCGAAAGCTCTTCAGCGTTTTTTAACTTTGTAATGCAACCGGAGGAATGAAATGACCAGAAAATCAAACTATGATGCCAGCAGTATTTCTGTGCTGGAGGGACTGGAGGCGGTGAGAAAGCGGCCTGGTATGTATATCGGCAGTGTTTCCAGAAAAGGTTTGAATCATTTAATTTATGAAATTGTGGACAATGCAGTGGACGAACATCTGGCCGGATTCTGCAGTCAGATACGGATAACATTGGAAAAGGACGGTTCCTGTACGGTGGAAGACAACGGAAGGGGAATCCCGGTGGGAATGCATGAAAAGGGGATGCCGGCGGAACGGCTGGTATTTACCACCCTTCACGCCGGCGGTAAGTTTGACGATTCGGTTTACAAAACCAGCGGCGGCCTCCACGGGGTAGGCTCTTCGGTGGTGAATGCTCTGTCCGTCTATCTGGATGTAAAAATCAGTCGGGAAGGATACGTCCATCATGACCGGTATGAAAGAGGAATTCCGGTGATGAAGCTGGAAAACGGTCTTCTGCCCAAAGAGGGACGGACGAAAGAGACGGGAACCCGGGTAAATTTTTTGCCGGATCCGGAAATTTTTGAAATCACCCGGTTTTCTTCTGCGGAAGTGAAAAGCAGGATGCATGAAACGGCCTATCTCAATCCCCAGCTTACCATTGATTTTGCCGATCTGCGCGGGGAGGAACCGGAGTATGAGACTTTCCATGAACCGGACGGCATCATCGGATTTGTGAAAGATTTGAATAAAAAGAAGGAAGCGCTTCACGACCCTGTATACTTTAAAGGAGAATCAGAAGGGATTACGGTGGAATGTGTTTTCCAATATGTCAATGAGTTTCATGAAAATGTGCTGGGATTCTGCAACAATATTTATAATGCGGAAGGCGGTACCCATCTGACCGGATTTAAGACAGCCTTTACGGCAGTGATGAACAATTATGCCAGGGAACTGGGAATTCTAAAGGAAAAAGACGCCAATTTTACCGGCGCGGACATCCGCAATGGGATGACGGCGGTGATTTCCATCAAACATCCCGATCCCAGGTTTGAAGGACAGACCAAGACGAAGCTGGATAATCAGGATGCCTCTAAAGTGACCGCAAAGGTGACAGGGGACGAGATCAGCCGTTACTTTGACAGAAATCTGGAAGTGTTGAAAAAGGTGCTGTCCTGTGCGGAGCGATCTGCAAAAATCAGGAAAACGGAAGAAAAGGCAAAAACCAATATGCTGACCAAGCAGAAATATTCCTTTGACTCCAATGGAAAGTTGGCCAACTGTGAGAAAAGGGATCCTTCTCTTTGCGAAATTTTCATTGTGGAGGGAGATTCCGCCGGCGGTTCGGCCAAAACGGCGAGGGATCGAAGTTTCCAGGCGATTCTTCCCATCCGGGGGAAAATTCTCAACGTGGAAAAGGCCAGTATAGATAAGGTGCTGGCCAATGCGGAGATCAAGTCCATGATTAATGCCTTTGGATGTGGTTTTTCGGAAGGCTATGGAAATGATTTTGATATTTCAAAACTGCGGTACGATAAAATTATCATCATGGCCGATGCGGATGTGGATGGCGCCCACATTTCCACTTTATTGATGACTCTGTTTTATCGTTTTATGCCGGAGCTGATTTATGAGGGCCATGTTTATATTGCCATGCCCCCTCTTTATAAAGCCATGCCGGCCCGGGGAAAAGAAGAGTATCTTTATGATGATAAGGCGCTGGAGCAGTATAGAAAAAAACATAAAGGGAATTTTACCCTTCAGCGTTATAAAGGATTGGGAGAGATGGATGCCCAGCAGCTCTGGGAGACGACTTTGAATCCTGAGACAAGGATATTGAAACAGATTGAAATAGAAGATGCCCGCATGGCTTCCAAGATGACGGAAATTCTCATGGGAACGGATGTGCCGCCCAGAAAGGCTTTTATTTATGAACACGCGAAAGACGCCATACTGGACGTTTAGGAGGTAACTGATGAGTAATGACAGGGAACAGATCATAAAGACGGAATATTCCGAGGTCATGCAGAAATCTTATATCGATTATGCCATGAGTGTCATCGTGGCCAGGGCGCTGCCGGATGTGCGGGACGGATTGAAACCGGTACAGAGGCGGACGCTTTATGATATGTATGAACTGGGAATTCGTTATGACCGGCCTTATCGGAAATGTGCCCGTATTGTAGGGGATACCATGGGAAAATATCATCCCCACGGAGACAGCTCCATTTACGACGCTCTGGTAGTGATGGCCCAGGAATTCAAAAAAGGACAGGCCCTGGTGGATGGTCATGGAAATTTCGGTTCTATAGAAGGGGACGGCGCTGCGGCCATGCGTTATACCGAAGCACGGCTTCAGAAAATCACCCAGGATGTATATCTCAGCGATATGGATAAAAACGTGGTGGATTTTGTCCCAAATTTCGACGAGACGGAAAAAGAACCGGAAGTGCTTCCGGTGCGGATCCCCAACCTGCTGATCAACGGCGCCGACGGCATTGCCGTGGGTATGGCCACCAGTATTCCTCCCCACAATCTGGCGGAGGTGATTGACGGCGTCAAAGCATATATGAAGGATAACGATATCACCGTGGAAAAGCTGATGCGGCATATTAAAGGTCCGGATTTTCCCACGGGAGGCATTGTGGTAAACAAGGACGAGCTGCTTTCTGTTTACGAAAAAGGCGTCGGTAAAATCCGCCTCCGGGGAAAAGTGGAAGTGGAGAAGGGAAAAGGAGGACGGCAGCTTTTAGTAATCACCGAGATACCTTACCCCATGATCGGAGCCAATATCGGAAAATTCTTAAATGATGTGGCCCAGCTGGTGGAAACAAAGAAAACTACGGATATTGCAGATATTTCCAATCAGTCGTCTAAAGAGGGAATTCGCATTGTGCTGGAGCTGAAAAAAGGCGCGGATGTGGATAACCTGATCAATATGCTGTACAAAAAAACCAGGCTAGAAGATACTTTCGGCGTCAACATGCTGGCGGTGGCGGACAAAAAGCCGGAAACTTTAAGCCTGAAGCAGATCATTGAACACCATGTGGATTTTCAGTTTGAGATAACCACCAGGAAGTATCAGAATCTTCTGGGCAAAGAACAGGAGAAGAAAGAGATTCAGGAAGGTTTAATTGCGGCCTGCGATGTAATTGACCTGATCATAGAGATTCTCCGGGGCAGCAAAAACCAGCAGCAGGTGAAAGATTGTCTTACGATGGGAGTGACGGAAGGAATTCGTTTTAAAAAGAAAACATCGGAAAAAGCGGCTTCCAAACTTCATTTTACCCAGCGGCAGGCAGCGGCCATTTTGGAAATGCGTCTCTATAAGCTGATTGGTCTGGAAATAGAAACCCTGATGAAAGAACATGAGCAGACGCTGCGCAATATTCAGCGGTATGAAGATATTCTGAATAATTACGATTCCATGTCTGCGGTGATTATAAAAGAACTGGACCGGATCAAAAAGGAATACGGAAAACCCAGAAGAACGCAGATCATCAATGCAGGGGAAGCTGTCTTTGAAGAAAAGAAAGTGGAAGCGATGGATGTGGGAGTAATGATGGATCGGTTCGGTTATATCAAGACTGTGGATAAAGGAACCTGGGAGAGAAATCAGGAAACCATTCAGGCAGAATATCAGTATAGTTTTTGCTGCAGCAATATGGATAAGCTGTGTATCTTTACGGAGCAGGGCCGGATGCATACGGTAAAGGTGCTGGATCTTCCCTATGGCAAACTGAGGGATAAAGGAATGCCCATCGACAATTACGGCAATTACAGTGTTGCTCAGGAGCAGCTTCTTTACCTGGGAGCTTTGGAGGAGCTGAAACACCGGAAACTTCTGTTTATCACAAGAAAAGGTATGCTCAAGCAGGTGGACGGTTCCGAATTTGATGTGGCAAAGCGAACCATTGCGGCTACTAAACTGGCGCCGGAGGATGAAGTGGTATTTGTGCAGCCTGCAGATGCCATGGACTATGTGGTGCTCCAGAGCAAAGAGGGTTATTTTCTGCGGTTCCTGAAAGAGGAAGTACCGGAGAAGAAGAAGACGGCCATCGGCGTCCGGGGCATGCGTCTTTCCGACAGCGACGCAATTGAGCAGGGCTATCTGATCGAAAGCAGAATGGATTATGCTATTATGTATCACGAAAGAGAAGTGGTACTGAACAAACTGAAACTGGGCAAAAGGGATACGAAAGGTACGAAAATTCGTGTCTCATAGAAGAGGCTTTGCAAAAAGAATGGGCGATTCGTTACCGTATTCGCTCATTCTTTTTTGGGAAACTGATCTGCATTTCAAGGTTCATCCGTCACACAAATATCCAGCAGATCTTCGAAATGGATTATATTATCTTTTAAAATAAGCGCCTTGTCCGTGACGTTCACGGAATCCAGCCGACCGCTGAGGGTTCGGCAAAAACCCAGAGGAGAGGCGTCGGGATCTTCCTGAAAAAAAGTAATAGTTATTTCCCTTCCTTTTTTCAGCGCTGCAAGCCTTCGGGCAAGAATTTCCTGTTCGTCTTCTGCCAGCAGGGGACGGGATGAGAGAAAAATTTCCTGCTGGTGATTCTGAATTACTTTTCCGTATCCTTTTAAGGCGGAAAAGGGAGCGAATATTTTTGCACGGTCTGAAACCGGCATCCGGGGATGACGGATTTTGGACTCTTCTGTGTCTGGACGTTTTCTGTGTATGATATCTTTATACTTTTCTTCTGCATTTAAGTTAAAAAATTCCATATGCTATCCCTTTCTGTTTCAGGCCCGGTGACCGCCGATCTGTCCGTGACGTTCCACGGCGGTGGCATCCTGCTGAAGACTGGTGCCTCTAAGAATGGCGTTTTTTCCAAACTTTTTTCGAATCTCCAGTACCGCATGCTGGAGATTTTTTTCTTTTTCCATTCTGTGGGGATCACAAAAAAGATTTAACTGGGTGAAGCTGTCGTCAACCACCCGGTTGGCGGTGAGGGAAATACGGCGGACCAAAAGAGCGGGATCAATAATTCTGTCGTAGAGGTTCATCACGGCGTCCATAATTTTGCCTGAGCTGGAAGTGGGGCTTTCCAGATTAGCCGTTCCGTGGGCCGGCTGGGGGACCTGGCGGCCATAGTGATCGGTATGGAGCTTTCCCTGATAGGCCCCGGCGTTTATATTTTCCCGGTCATAACTGATATGCAGAGTAAAGGAATCGGCAGCCAGGTTTTTATCCATCAGATCAAGGATCAGTTCATCGGTCATTTCCAGGACAATCATTTTGGCTTTCTCGTAAGAGTAACCCCAGGGCAGTACCTGACCGGAGCCGAGGGAGTTGGTTTTGGGATGGTAGGCCTTGATATCTTTCATGGTGCAGGGTTCATATCCCCAGGCATGATCAATCAGAATTTCTGCATCAATGCCAAAGGTTTTGTAAAGCCAATCTTCCCGGCAGATGGAAGCCTCGGCCAGATCGCCCATGGTATAAATATGATTTTTCTCTAAAGTTCGGGCGGTGCCTTTGCCTATGCGCCAGAAATCAGTGATAGGGCGATAGTCCCAGAGAAGAGAGCGGTAAGAATACTCATCCAGTTCTCCGATACGAACGCCGTTTTCGTCACCGTCTATATGCTTTGCTACAATATCCAGCGCAATTTTGCACAGATACAGATTGGTGCCGATGCCAGCGGTGGCGGGTATACCGGTTGTACTTTGTATATCCAGAAGAATATTTTTTGTCAGCTGACGGGCGTTCATACGATATAAAGAAAGGTAGTCCGTGACATCCAGGAAGCATTCGTCAATGGAGTATACGTGGATATCTTCTGCACCGATGTACTTCAGATAAATAGAATAAATTTCACCGGAATATTTCATATACAGCGTCATCCGGGGAGGGGCGGTGATATAAGATATCCTCCGGCCTGTCCGGTTTTCTATTTTCTTCAACGTGTGCTGGACTTCAAAAAGGCGGCTTCGACCGGAAAGGCCGTACTTTTTTAAGGAAGGGGAAACAGCAAGGCAGATGGTTTTTTCCGTTCTGGAAGAATCGGCCACCACCAGGTTGGCAGTCAGAGGGTCCAATTTCCGCTCCACACATTCAACGGACGCATAAAAACTTTTTAGATCAATGGCGATATAAGTCCGGTGACCTTCCATAGCAAAAGCCTCCTGCGAAGTAATTGTTTGTATCTGGCATCGAGTATATTATTCCTATGTGCTTATTATAATATGCTGCAGACAAACTTTCAATAAAAAATAGAACATAAGTTCGGAAAAATGATCCAGAGGATGCAGAGAGAATGTGAAATAAATAAGAAAAAACAAATTGTAGGAAAAAATTTGAATATGGATTATCTGATAGAAATGTGGTAAAATAAAATTATTATTGTATTCTAAGAGGGGAAACGGGATGAAAAAGCTTTTATTGGTTCTATCACTGGTGATTCTGGCGTTGTTGGCGGCAGCAGCAGGATTTCTGTTGACGAGCCGTGACCGGGAAAGTCCGGAAATTGTGATAGATGAATCCGTTGGGATTAATTATCAGCCCAATATGACCAATGAAGAATTGCTGGAAGGAGTAACGGCACAGGATGACCGGGATGGAGATGTGACAGAGAGTCTTATGGTTGAGTCGGTGAAGGTATATCAGGAAGAAGATTATGCTGTAATAACGTATGCGGCCATGGACGGCAGCAATAACGTGGCGAAAGCGGTGAGAGAGCTGCCTATGGAAGCAGGATATGATGCTGAGGAAACATCGGAGGAAGAGCCGGAAACACAGAGTCAGGAAATTCCGGCATCGGAGGAAGCAGTTTCTGAAGAAGCAAAAGAGAATGGACAGCAGCAGAATGCGCCGGTAGATGAGAACGGTCAGGAGGAGAGGATGGCGGAGCTTTCCCCGGAAGCGCCCAGACTTTATCTCAGTCAGAACCAGCTGACCATTCAGGCGGGGGAAAGTTTCAGCGCGCTGGACTGGGTTTCAGATATAGAGGATGACAGTGATGACAGAGACAGCCTTTTCCAGGATATAAGAGTGGACGGTGAAGTTGATACCTCCACAGCCGGTACATATGAACTTACCTATTATGCAGTGGACAGCGATGGAAATCATTCTAATGAAGAAGTTCTCACAGTGACGGTGGCTGCATCATGAAAAGAGAAAAATTAAAATTGATTGATATTCATTCCCATATTCTTCCTGGTGTGGATGATGGAGCAAGGGACGAGGGGGAAACCAGAGCCATGCTGAAAATAGCTTATGAAGAAGGAATCCGAATTATGTTTGCCACTTCTCATTATCACAGCGGGATGGGTAAGAACACATGGGAAAAGCGCAGCGCAGCGCTGGAGAAGACCAGAAAAATCGCTAAAGAAATAGCGGAGGATTTCAGAATTGCAGCCGGAGCCGAAATATTTTACAGCGAAGACATCATAGAGGAGCTGATAAAAGGAAATGTGTGGACGTTGAACGGCAGCCGCTATGTACTGGTGGAATTTCCGGTTTATGAAGATTATGCGTATATCCGGCGCGGGCTTCAGAATCTGCAGTATCACGGATTCTGTCCGATTTTGGCCCATGTAGAGCGGTATGATGCGTTGAAAAAAGAAGAATGGGTGGAAGAGCTGGTTTCGATGGGAATATGTCTCCAGGCAAATGCGGGGAGCGTACTGGGAAAAGACGGAACGAAGGTCAGAAAATATCTGCTTTATTTGATGGAGAATGAATGGATTCATTTTATTGGGACAGATGCCCATGGGAAAGACAGACGCAGACCCCAGATGGCAAAGTGCGCCTCTTATATTGAAAAAAAAATCGGCAGAGCTTACTGTCTGAAAATCTGTCGGGAAAATGCCAGAAAGGTAATCAGGAGGGAATATATTAATGGATAGGGTGACTATAAGTGAGAATTTGGCCCTCACTTATCAGGAGAAAGAAGCATTTCGCACATTGCGAACGAATATTGAATTTACAGGAGTGGAAAATCGGGCAATTGCAGTTACCAGTGTGGCTCCCAGCGAGGGAAAATCGACGGTTTCCTATCATCTGGCAGACGCTTTTGCTGAAAGCGGAAAAAAGACGCTGCTGGTAGACGCCGATTTGAGAAAATCTGTGCTGATACATAGACTGGGAATCAGAGAAGCGGTAAAAGGGTTAAGCTATTATCTGTCCGGTCAGGAGAAGATGGGAGACGTTATTTATTCTACCAATAAAAAAAATCTTTTTCTGATGCCGGCGGGTATATTTCCTGTTAATCCCACGGAATTGCTGGGAAACAGCCGGTTTATTCAGATGATTCCGGTGCTGAAGAGTACCTTTGATTACGTTTTAATTGATACAGCTCCTTTGAGCAGCGTCATTGATGCCGCCGTGGTGGCAAAGGTTTGCGACGGTTCCGTTTTAGTGCTTGCTGCGGACGGAGTTTCACGGACGGAGGCTCAAAATGCGGTAAAGCAGTTAAAAACAGCCAACGAAAATCTGTTGGGAGTGGTATTAAACAAAGTGAATTTTTCCAAGAGCAATTACTATGGGAAGTATGGCGCTTACGGGAAATACGGCAAATATTACGGGTATGAGGGCTGAAAAAGAGGAGAGGCAGATAGGGAAAATGGAAAAACACGATAAAGATGAATTGGAAATTGACCTGGGAAGTTTAATACGGGAATTGCTGAGAAAGTGGTGGGCCTTTTTAATTGTGGGCGGAATTTGCGGTCTGTTGGCTTTAATAGGTACCATTGTGCTGATTACGCCCCAGTATGAATCCCAGAGTATGCTGTATGTTCTTTCAAAAACCGCAGACGTTACCTCTTACTCAGATTTTCAGATTAGTACGGAACTGACTGCGGATTTTGGAATTATTGCAACCAGCGCCCCCGTCTTTGACGGGGCGGCGGAGAAAATTGAGCAGGAAGAAGGAATAAAAATTACCGGAAAAGAGATTGAGGAGATGGTAGAAGTTTCCGATACGACGGACAGCCGTATTCTGGTAATCAAAGCGAGAAATTCAGATCCAATGACTGCCTGTTCAGTTGCCAATGCCGTAGCGGAGGTAACAGCTGATCAGATGGCTTATATTACCCAGTCTGATCCGCCTACGATAGTGGAGGAAGCGGAAGTATCGGATAAACCGGTGTCGCCTAATATCAGAAGAAATCTGGTTTTGGGAGTTATGGCCGGATTTTTGCTTGTAGGTTTGTATTTGGTCATTTGCTATCTCAGGGACGACAGCATCAAAAACCAGGAAGATGTGGAACGATATCTGGGATTACATACTTTGGCGGTGATTCCCCTGCAGACAGGCGCGGATAAAAGGCGAATAAAAGCGAAAAACAAGAAACAAAGAAGACGGGTTCATGAATGATAATGAACCCGTCTTCAAAATTAACAGCAGATATTTATGGTTTTACCGACCATGGAGCTTTATATTTTCAAACTGCGGCAGCGGTTGAAGCAGGCGTACAGTTCCTGGGGACGGGGAGCGGCCAAGTCGGTGTTCAGTTTTGCTCCTGCGCCCAGGGCGGTCAGCCCTTTGCCATCAGTCAGTGTTAAAAGGGTTTTGATCACTGTGCGAAGATCTTTTTTTCCGTCGCAGACATAAAGCATGGCGTAGCGCAGATAATAGGAAAGGGCGGTTGTCTGTTCCGTATCTGCCAGTTGTTCCACGTACCGCAGATCTACGGTGTCGCGGTTAATGGAAAAAGCGTCTTTTCCCAGCGTCTTCATTTTAATCCGGTCCTGGGCTTTCAGGCTGCCGGAAGCCGGTCTGCGGTTAAAATCAGGCAGGGCGGGCATGGGCGGCGACGGGGAATTCAGCGGAAAATTCCGGGCCTCTTCCTTTGCAAGGGCAGTGATATCAGAAGGCACGTAGCAGTCCATCTGAATAATCTGATCGGCAATATGGAAATAAGAACCGGAACTTCCGGCTACGATAACGGAAGAGATTCCATAGGTTTCATAAAGGGTGCGGACACGCTCAATAAAGGGGGTGATGGGTTCCTGATCCCGGTGTACAACCCGCTGCATCAGTTCATCCCGGATCATGAAATTGGTAGCGCAGGTATCTTCGTCAATAAGCAGCAAAGATGTTCCGGCTTCGATGGCCTCCACCACGTTGGCTGCTTGGGATGTACTGCCGCTGGCATCTTCCGTCTGAAAGTTTCTGGTGTTGCGTCCGCCGGGAAGATTATTGATAAACATGGAAATATCTGTATTGTGAATGCTGCGTCCGTCTTCGGCGCGGATCTTCACCGCGGTTTCATCTGTGATGACAAATTCTCTGCCGTCACCTTTTATATGGTTGTATACTCCAAGTTCCAGCGCTTTCAGCAGAGTGGATTTTCCATGGTATCCTCCGCCGATGATCAGGCAAATTCCTTTTTTTATTCCCATGCCGGAGAGCTTGCCGCGATGGGGAAGGTCAAAGGTTACTTCCATGGAAGAAGGGGACTGGAAAGGTACGGCGTTTTTCATTGGACGGGAGGAGACGCCGCTTTCTCTGGGCAGGATGGAGCCGTTGGCAACGAAAGATACCAGTCCGGATTTTTTCAGATGTTCCCGGATGTACTGCTGATCTTCAGCCAGGTCGGCGACGCTGCGGACGGCGCCGGGATTCAGCGAAGGATAAAATAAAGTTTTTTCCACACATGCGGGAAGAAAATCAAAGAGAATTTTAATCAGTTCTCCTGAATTAATGGTACGTCCGTTGGCAGGAAATCCAACGGCCAGGCGGAGGGTGACGCTGCCGTCATCGGGAGAAATGGAGCAGGCGGTTCGTTTGAGAATTTCCTGTCCAGGACGGCTGACCGACATAAGGCCGCTTTTTCCTGAACCCTTTGCCTTGAATTGAAAATGTTCCAGCTCTTTTCCAAACAGACGGATCAGATAATCTTCCAGGGCGGTCTGTTTGTGGGGCAGATCATACAGTGAGGAAGGAAAACCGGCTTTCTGCCCGGAAACAAAGAGGCTGATTCTGGAAGGGGAGGCGAAGGGATCTCCCTGCACATGGTCGATATTTAAAATGTAGCTGCCGAAGCGGTAACTGCCCTTTGTATCCTTGTAGGCAGGATAGCTTCTTCTGTTGATCGAAAGTAAATGTTCTTTTAACTCCTGTGCTGTTTTCAATGTAGTTTACCACCTTATATTTGTAATGTGATCTTGCGATCCTGGTATCATCATACCAGATTTTGGACAGAAAGAAAACCGCCGGGTTTGGTTTCCGGCGGTTCTGCGGTAATCAGGAATGTTTCATCTGGTAGGCTACCAGAGCGATGTTGTGATATCCCTCCTGCTCAAGTTTCTGTTCGAATTCTGTCAGATGACGGCGGCAGGATTCGGAAATATCGGCGTATTCCGTTTTGATTTTCAGACCGTCTGTTTTCTGTGTATATTCTGACTGCATGTAAGCACCTCCTTTGCTGTTATAGGATGCGTGGACAGAGAAAGAATTATACACCAGTTTGGAAAAAGCTGCATATTTTAAACAGAAGGATATATAGAGGTGGCGTTATGCCGTATAAAATTGTTCTGGATGCGGGTCATGGCGGTTGTAGATAGCGCAAGTGATAAGAACAAAAAATACAAAAAGAAAGGCAACTGTTGTACCTATTAAAATAGAATATGTGTGAGAGGACAAGCCTTTCAATAATGTAGACGTTCAGAAATGAGCGTCTATTTTTTTACCAAAATGAAAGGAGAATTTAAAGCTATGAAAAAGATATTGAAGCGATTAGCCACAGGCTTCCTTGCCTTTGCGACTATCGCTACCGCTTTGCCGACAACGGCAGTTCATGCTTCCGAGAAACAATACTGGACAGAAAGTGCCGAGCGTGTCGGTATCGTTGAAAAAGTGATGAATGACGGCTCTATCGGTTCGACATTCAATGAGGGACACATGACCGTTGAGGGTGAGGACGCTTTCTGCGTGGATATTAACACCAACTTTCGCAACGGCTACAAGACCAGAGCCGACGCAAGCACACGCATGAACTACGACCAGATTTCAGATGTTGCCCTCTCAATCGAGTATGTTAATCAGTATGTGCAGAGCCACAGTGGATTGAGCAGTCAGCATATTTACCTTTTGAAACAGTGTGTCGTATGGCAGAGATTGAGCGTTCATCTTGGCTGGCAGTGCGATAACGTCAGAGCTTCCTATGATGAAATCCCTAAAGCCATACAGGATGAGGTTTACACTGGTGCGAAAGCCTTTGCCAGCGAGAACAAGGGACGCTATGAATGTGGCGGTTATATCTATTCTGGTGAGGGGCAAGACATTGGACAGTTCTGGGCGAAACTTGCCGTAGGAAATGCCACACTGAAAAAGACTTCCAGTAATGCCAGCATTACCGACGGAAACGGGCTTTACTCAATCGCTGGTGCGACTTATGGTGTCTATTCTGATAAGGACTGTACGAAACAGCTTGCCACCCTTACGACGGATAACAGCGGAAATACTGATACCGTGGAAGTAAAGGCTGGCACAGTCTACATCAAAGAGCTTTCTGCTCCTGCTGGCTACAAGGTGGACAGCACTGTATATTCCTTAAATGTGGAAGCTGGCAAGACCGCAACACTCAATGTATCAGACACACCAAAAGTCACAGATACACTTATTGAGCTTTTCAAGATTGACATGGAAACACAGAAAGACGCTCCACAGGGCGACGCTTCCCTAGAGGGCGCGGAGTTCACATGGAAATTCTATGCAGGACACTATACCGCTGACAATCTCCCTAGTGAGCCTACAAAAACATGGGTGACAAAAACAATCGCTGAAAAAGACAGCGACGGCACTATTCATTATGTTTCCCGCCTTTCTGATGAATACAAGGTATCTGGGGACAGCTTCTATACACAGGACGGAAAGAACGTGCTTCCTTTAGGAACACTGACCGTTGAGGAAACGAAAGCACCTAACGGCTATCTTCTTGACGGTGCATATATGCAGGCAAATGGCAGTGAAGAACAGATTAAGGGAATGTACCTTACACAGATTACCGAGGACGGCGACCTTGCCGTACTGTCTGGAAGCAATCTGTACCATGTATCAGACAAGGTTATCCGTGGCGGTGTGAAAATCCAGAAACGAGATTTGGAAACCAGCGATACAAAAGGTCAAGGAAGTGCGACTTTGAAAGACGCTGAATTTGAAATCATTTCCCTTAATGACAACACCGTACTTGTTGAGGGGAAACTTTACAGCAAAAATGAAGTGGTAAAGACAATCCTTACCGACATTGAGGGCGTGGCTTCTACTTCTGCCGACCTGTTACCATATGGAAAATACCGTATCGAGGAAAGCAAAGCTCCGAACGGTTATCTCACAGACGGAGCAAAGGCAGTTGAGTTTGAAATCACAGAGAATGGAAAAATCGTTGACCTTACAGGTGCGGACACATCAATCTACAATCAAGTGAAGCGTGGTGATTTAGAGGGTGTCAAGATTGGTGCTGGCACACACCAGCGTCTTGCGGGAGTTCCGTTTAGGATCACAAGCAAGACCACAGGTGAGAGCCATGTTATCGTGACCGACGATAACGGGCAGTTCTCCACTTCTTCTGACTGGGCTTCCCATAAGAACAACACCAACGCAGGAAAAACCAGCGAGGATGGTATCTGGTTCGGGACAAGCGAGCCAGACGACAGCAAAGGCGCTTTGATTTACGATACCTATATCATTGAGGAATTACGCTGTGACAGTAACAAAGGCTTTGAGCTTATCCCGCCGTTTGAAATCGTGGTGTCCAGAAACAATGTGACCGTTGACTTAGGGACACTTACAGATGAATACGAAAAAGAAATCACTATCCATACCACAGCCACAGGCAAGGACGGTGGGAAGTCTATCGTAGCTGGCAAAGAGGTAACAATCGTTGACACGGTTACGCTTGAGGGTCTGAAAAAAGGCACAAAATATCAGTTGAAAGGCTGGCAGATGTTGAAAGAGGAAAACACCGAGCTTCTTATCGACGGTCAGCGTGTGGAAAGTGATTACACATTCACAGCCGACAGCGAGGAAATGAAGATTGAAGTGAAATACACGTTCAACGCTTCTGCTCTGGGCGGTCAGAACCTTGTGACCTTTGAGGAACTTTACGACCTTTCTGATAAGGACGAACCTGTAAAGGTGGCAGAACACAAGGACATTGACGACGAGGGACAGACGGTGCTTATCACGGAGCGTATCATCTCTATCCATACCACAGCGACCAGCGAGGACGGAAAGAAAGAGATTGAAGCTGGAAAAGATGTGACAATCATTGATACCGTTACCCTTGACGGCTTGGAAATCGGTACAAAGTATCAGCTTGTAGGCTGGCAGATGATTAAGGACGAAAATGCAGAGCTTATCATCAATGGAGAGCGTGTCGAGAATGACTATACCTTTACCGCCGACAGTGAAAGCATGGAAGTTCAGATTGTCTTTACATTCGACGCTTCCGAGCTGGGCGGGAAAGAGCTTGTGACCTTTGAGGAATTATACGATTTGAGCAATCCAGACGAACCGACTAAGGTTACAGAGCATAAGGACATTGAGGACGACGGGCAGACGGTGACAATCACAGAAGTACCAGAAACGCCAGAAGAACCAACACCAGAACAGCCGACTACACCAGATACACCGAGCAAGACAACGGACGCTCCAAAGACAGGTGATAACACAAACATTGCCTTATTTTTAGGACTTCTTGTTCTATCTGGTGCAGGCGTGGCAGGAACATACTTCTTCAAGCGTAGAGAATGGAAATGTTATTTCTATGACAGCTAAAGAATTTGATTTACTTTATTTTCTGTTTTCTCATAAAGGACAGGTATTTACAAAGGAACAGCTTTATGAGTATGTATGGGGATATGGGCGTGTAGGCGTGGTGCAGATACACCCTGTCTTTGAGGAATTGTTGCACGCCTTTGATACCAGACCGCCGATACAGAGAAATGAGGTGGAGTGATGAAAGAAAGGATAAAGGGGCTTCTGACAAGAAAGAAGCTCTTTCGCTTTTTTAAGATAGCTGTGATTGTGGTATTGACGACCATAGCCCTACTTTCTCTCTTTGGTACGGTGGCTCATGCTACGGGGCTGGTTGATGATACCGTCAATGCGGACAACCTGTATTCACAGTACCCATTGGAGAATTACCAGCTTGACTTCTATGTGGATAATAGCTGGGGCTGGCTTCCGTGGAACTGGCTGGACGGTATCGGGAAGTCCGTACAGTACGGGCTTTACTGTATCACCAACTTTATCTGGACTATCAGTCTGTACCTGTCCAACGCTACGGGGTACGTCGTCCAGCAGGCGTATAAGCTGGACTTCATCAATGACATGGCAGACAGTATCGGAAAGAGCATACAGACCCTAGCGGGCGTGACGGAAAACGGCTTCGGAAGTACGGGATTCTATGTGGGCTTCCTGCTTCTCATTATCCTTGTGGTGGGTATCTATGTAGCATATACGGGACTTATCAAGCGGGAAACCAGCAAGGCACTTCACGCCGTTATCAATTTTGTTGTGGTGTTTATCGTGTCGGCTTCCTTTATCGCCTACGCTCCCGACTATATCAAGAAGATAAATGACTTTTCTTCGGACATTTCTACGGCTTCGCTGGACTTGGGGACAAAAATCATGCTTCCCGACAGCGACAGTCAAGGAAAAGACAGCGTGGACTTGATAAGGGACAGCCTGTTCTCCATACAGGTACAACAGCCGTGGCTACTTTTGCAGTTCGGGAACAGCGACATAGAGGAAATCGGGGCTGACCGTGTGGAAGCTCTGGTATCGACAAGTCCCTCTGATGAGGACGGGGAAACCAGAGAGGACGTTGTGATTAAGGAAATCGAGGATAACGACAACGACAATCTGACGATACCACAGGTCATCAACCGTCTGGGAATGGTGTTCTTTCTGCTCATTTTCAATCTGGGGATAACGATATTCGTATTCCTGCTTACGGGCATGATGATATTTTCCCAGATATTGTTTATCATCTTCGCTATGTTCCTGCCTATCAGCTTTCTACTTTCTATGATACCCAGCTATGAGAACATGGCGAAACAGGCAATCGTGCGGGTGTTCAATACGATTATGACAAGGGCTGGGATTACCCTCATTGTCACGGTGGCTTTTTCTATATCCAGTATGTTCTACAACATATCCACCGATTACCCGTTCTTTATGATTGCGTTCTTGCAGATAGTGTGCTTTGCAGGTATCTACATGAAGCTGGGCGACCTTATGAGTATGTTCAGTCTTAACGCTGGGGACAGCCAGAGCATGGGACGCAGGATATTCCGTCGTCCGTATCTGTTCATGCGACACAGGGCTAGGCGTATGGAAAACAGATTGGTAAGAGCTGTTGGTACAGGCAGTATGATAGGTGCAGGAACAGGAGCAATGGCTGGTTCTATGCTGTCTAGTTCGGGTAGTAAACAATCTCAAGTCAGCACGACCCGTAAGCGTGACAACGCTTCTTTCGGAAGCCGAGCTGGTTCAACCGTAGGTGCGGTACTTGATACGAAGAACAAAGTCAAAGACAAGGCAACGGCTGTCAAGGAGAATATCAAGGATATGCCGACCCAGACCGCCTATGCCGTACACTCCGCAAAGGAAAAGGCAAAGTCCAGTGTGTCCGACTTCAAGCGTGGCATTGTGCAGGGGCAGGAAACCAGACAGAGCGAGCGTGCCGACAAGCTCCAACAGCATAGACAGAATATCGCTGACAAGCGTATGGAGCTTCAAAAGGCACAGGAAGCAAGGCAGACTGGCAGAACGACGGACGGATCAGCAACAACAGGAGCTACCCGTCCCCATGAAAGACCTGTTACCGCTTCTCCTGCTTCAAAGACAGACACAGGAAAAGCACAGGAAATCAAGCGTCCTGTCACCACGGATAAGGTACATACCGAGCCGACAAAAGTACAGCCTGTCAAGGAGCGTCCGCTTGCGTCTGACACAGACAGGAAAACTTCTGAACCTGTATTACAGAAACACGGGACAAGGCTTAATGGTGTGGAACTGAACCAGCAGACTACCAGAAAGGAACTAAACATCAAGAAAGCGACCATAAATACCACTGGAAAGAAAGGACGTAAGAAATGAAGCTAAGACATCTCGCCATTATCGGCAGTCTGTTTCCATTTCTCATTGCAATAGTGCTTTTCTTTGGTGTGCTTATCAGTGCCGAGGACGACGACGGGGGCGGTGGCTCTTCCTCATGGGTAACGGGCATGAACCTATCCGCAGAGGTCTTGAAACATCAGCCTATGGTGGAGAAATACGCTAAAGAGTACGGCATTTCCGAGTACGTCCCCTATCTGCTGGCAATCATACAAGTGGAAAGTGGCGGGACAGGTTCGGACGTTATGCAGAGTTCCGAGAGCATGGGTTTACCACCAAACTCCTTAGATACAGAAAGCTCAATCAAGCAGGGGTGCAAGTATTTTGCGTCCCTGCTTTCTTCAGCAGAAAATCAAGGCATAGAGGATATCAACGTCGTGGTACAGTCCTATAACTATGGCGGTGGCTATATCGGCTATGTGGCTAAGAACGGGAAAAAGCACAGCTTCACGCTGGCAGAGAATTTCGCTCGTGACAAGTCGGGTGGAACAAAAGTCACCTATACGAACCCTGTCGCTGTCGCCCGCAATGGTGGCTGGCGATATGGGTATGGTAATATGTTCTATGTGGAGCTTGTCAGCCAGTATCTTACGGTCAGTCAAGTATCGGGCGAGCTGGCACAGAAGATAATGAATGAAGCTCTGAAATATCAAGGCTGGAATTATGTGTATGGCGGGAGCAATCCGAACACTTCCTTTGACTGTTCGGGGCTGGTTCAATGGTGTTATGGCAAGGCTGGCATTTCCTTACCGAGAACGGCACAGGCACAGTATGACGCTACCCAGCATATCCCGCTTTCACAGGCGCAGGCTGGGGATTTGGTATTCTTCCACAGTACCTATAATGCAGGAACGTATGTCACCCACGTCGGTATCTATGTGGGAAATAACCAGATGTACCACGCTGGCGACCCGATAGGCTATGCCGACCTTACAAGCTCCTACTGGCAACAGCATTTGATAGGGGCTGGCAGAATTAAGCAATAGAAAGAAAGGAATGGAAATATCATGTTCAAGAAGAAAGAGAAACCGATAAAGGAAAAGAAAGTCCGCACTATGAAAGTGGGGACACATAAAAAAACAGTGATTGCCCTCTGGATGGTGCTTATCGCAAGCGTGAGCTTTGGTGTGTATAAGAATTTTACAGCTATCGACCAGCACACCACACATGAGATAGAAACCATACAGCTCCGCTTGAATGACACCAACGGCATAGAAAATTTCGTCAAGAACTTTGCGAAGTCCTATTACACATGGAGCAACAGCAAGGAAGCAATCGAAGCAAGGACACAGGCTATCAGTGCCTATCTGACACAGGAATTGCAGGATTTGAATGTTGATACGGTGAGAACGGATATACCGACCAGCTCAACGGTCACGGACGTACTTATCTGGGACGTGGAACAGTCTGGGGAGAACGCTTTTACGGTTGCCTACGAAGTAGATCAGCAGATAAAAGAGGGCGACCAGACAAGGAATGTATCAGAAACCTATACTGTAACCGTTCATGTGGACGCTGACGGGGATATGGTGATTATCCAGAACCCGACCCTTGCTCCCGCTCTGGAAAAATCCGATTATGAACCAAAGGCACAGGAAGCAGACAACAGCGTAGAAGCTGACACAGTAAATGACGCTACGGCATTTCTGGAAACATTCTTTAAGCTGTACCCGACCGCAACGGACAAGGAGCTTGCCTACTATGTAGAGGGGAACGCCCTCGAACCGATAAACGGGGACTATCTTTATTCTGAGCTTATCAATCCTGTATTCACGGCTGACGGTGACAACGTGAAAGTGAACGTTGCGGTGAAGTTCATTGATAATCAGACAAAGGCAACACAGGTATCACAGTATGAACTAACGCTTCATAAGGATAGCAACTGGAAGATTGTATAAATATATATCAGTAAAGTTGAGCCGTAGAAGAAAAACTACGGCTCGTTTTTGATTACTATGGAATTCGCCATCTTCGTGCTTTGCAAATCTATTTACGGTAAATATGATAATTGTTATAATATTTCATAAAGAATTTTTAAGACGATTAATCACAAAATCTGTGATATAAGGAGATTTATAAAATGAAAAAGAACGTTATGGTTTTAGAAGATGATGTTGATTTAGCAGAGGGAATAGAATTATCTTTGCAAAGTGAAGAACTAAATTTTGTAATATGTTCTACGATTGAGGATGCGAGGTTCGCTATGCAGGAGCAAAAATTTGATTTAATGATTTTTGATATTAATCTGCCTGATGGTAACGGATTAGATTTTTGCCGAGAAATTAGACAGAAAACATCAAGTCCGATTGCACTGCTTACAGCAAAAGATATGGAACTGGATATTGTGAAAGGTTTAGAAAGTGGTGCAGATGATTATATTACAAAACCATTCAGTTTAATGGTACTTCGTGCCAGAATAAGAGCTTTACTTAGACGAAGTCCTGCAAGGAATGAGCAAGAATATAAGGATTCTGTCTTTTTGTTCCGCTTTGAAACTATGGAATTTTATAAAAATAGTATACCGATAGAATTAAGCAAGACAGAGCAACGTATTTTATATTTGTTAATTTCAAATCCAAATTTAATAATAACAAGAGAACGTTTGCTGGAATGGGTATGGCCAGATGGAACAGAGTATGTGGAAGATAATGCTCTTTCAGTTGGGATAAGACGACTAAGAGATAAACTTGAAGATGATTCATCTAATCCAAAGTATATTAAAACTGTATACGGAAAGGGTTATATGTGGGAGAATATGTAAATGAATATATACGTTATTTTAGCTTTAGCTGTAATTATTAATATCATATTTTTATATTTCATAATCCACTGGTATAGAAACAAATTGTTGATTCAATATCGTAATTTCCTAAAAAAAACTGATGAAATATTAAGTGGGAAGCCAATAGAAATTTCATATGATGAATCATTGGATTCAGCAATTTCTGAACGCCTTAGTCGGATTATGGAAATCTCTCGTATGCAAAAGGAAAGTGCGGAGGAAGAAAGGGATATTGTAAAGTCCTTAATTACGAATATCAGTCATCAGATTAGAACGCCCCTTGCGAATATAACTTTATATACAGGTCTGCTCAAAGAACGAATAAATGATTCGGAATCTATCCGATTGGCAGGCAAGATAGAGAATAATGCGGAGAAATTAAGCTTTTTTATGAAAGAATTGCTTAAATCTTCCTATGCAGAGCAAGAAATTATTTCTGTATCGCCTAAGAATATTGATTTAGGTGCTGTAATTAAAAGAAGCTGTCAGTCCGTTGAATTAGACGCAATGAAAAAAGAAATTCAACTTATTTCAGAGTACCATACTTGTAACATATATGCTGACTCAAAATGGACAGAGGAAGTTTTTACAAATATTCTTGAAAATGCAATAAAATATTCTCATAATAGAGCAACTGTAACGATTCAATCTGTTTTATATGAGTCCTTTGTTTGTGTTCGGGTTATTGATAATGGTATCGGTATTCCAGAAGAAGAACAAGGAAAAATTTTCCAAAGATTTTATCGGGGTACAAACGTGACAGATAAACAGGGCTTTGGAATTGGATTATATTTGTCCAGAGAAGTATTAAGAAAACAGAAGGGTTACATAAAAGTAAAATCAAAATTAAATAAAGGAACAACCGTCGAGATTTTCTTATCCCGTGAAGATTTCTAATTTAAATGAAATAAGACTTTTTTCTTAACCTTGAATTGTGTCAGAAGTGTCACTTTTGAGAAAGATTTGAGAAAGAAGTCTTTGTTATTATCGTGGAAAACAAGGAAAGGAAGATGAAGAATGAATATTCTATCAGTTAGAAATCTAAAAAAATATTATCAAATAGGGGAAAGCACAGTAAAGGCTTTAGATGGTGTTAATTTAGATATTGAAGAAGGAGAATTTCTGGCGATTGTCGGAACATCAGGGAGTGGAAAATCTACATTATTGCATATGCTTGGAGGATTGGATAATCCTACTTCGGGTGAAGTGGTGATAGGCGGAAAAAATATTTCCAAATTGTCTCGTGATGAATTGACAATTTACAGAAGAAGAAAAATTGGTTTTGTTTTTCAAAATTATAATCTTCTACCACTTATGAATGTATATGAAAACATTGTACTTCCAGTTAAACTGGATGGAATTAAACCAGATGAGGATTATGTCGACGAAATACTTCGATTATTAAAATTGGAAAGCAAAAAGTATTCTATGCCTAATCAATTATCCGGTGGACAGCAACAAAGAGTAGCATTGGCAAGGGCATTAGCAACTAAACCCTCAATTATTTTTGCTGATGAACCGACTGGAAATCTTGACAGTCGAACAAGTCAAGATGTATTGGGGTTGATGAAAGTATCCAGTCAGAAGCTGGCGCAAACAATAGTTATGATAACTCACAATGACGAGATTGCCCAGTTGGCAGACAGGATTATCCGTCTTGAAGATGGTAAAATCGTGAAAGGCGGTGAATGAAATGCTTAAAGTCAATAACAAGAAAGTGATTAGAGACCTTGCAAAGACAACGTATTCAGCACATAAAAAAAGAAATGTTTTGACAATTACGGCTATCTTCTTGACAACTTTTTTAATATGTACAGTGATATCTATCGGATTAAGTTATTGGGACACAGTAGCGCTCCGTCAACAAAGAATGCAGGGCATGGATTATGATATAGCGTTAACTGAACCCAGCGATGATCAAGTATCTACAATTCGTGAAATGGAAGAAGTAAAATATGCTGGGCTATGTGTTAAATGTGCTGTTTTGTCTCAATATGGAGATAAAGAACTGGATAAAGTAAGATTGTTCTGGCTGGATAATACTTGCTGGGAGAAACAAACCATTCCTGCTCTTGATTATTACAAAGGGAAATACCCTCAACAAGAAAATGAAATTATGCTTTCTATGAGTGCTTTAAATTCTATGGGTATTAAAAAACCAGAAATAGGCATGGAATTATCTTTGGTATATCAAACCTTAGCAGAAGATAAGGATTATGAGGATAAAGAAAAAACTTTTGTTTTAAGTGGCTGGTTTTTGGATTATTCAGGAACAGATAAAGGCTATATTTCAGAGAAATTTTATCGGTCAACAGGCGTTCTACAAACAGATTTAACAAATGGGGAGTTAAAGATTTCTCTTGTAAATCCACTTTATTCAGAAAGTGATATAACAGAAATGCAAAATCAGATAAACTTATCACGGAGTCAGATTATTGATGCTGATTATGATACAATTTCAAATTTTTGTAAAACAATCATCGGACTTCTTCTGTTGTTGATAATGATTTTTATGAGTGGTTATTTGTTTATTTATAATACACTATATATTTCTGTTAATAAAGATATCCGTTATTATGGACAACTAAAAACCATTGGTACAACATCTGTTCAAATAAAAAGAATGATAGATAAACAAATAATGTGGAACACAATAATTGGAATTCCTCTGGGATTGCTTTGTTCAGCTGTTGTAGGAAAAATTATAATTCCACAGCTATTGCACGCTTTTAACCCATCAATTATGCCAAATGATGTTGAAGCAGTGTCAGTATGGGTATACATTATAGCTACTGTATTTTCATTTGCTACAACCGTATTTAGTGCATATAAGCCTGCAAAAATAGCCATGGAGTGTTCTCCGGTAGAAGCTGTAAAATATATTGGAGAGTCTACTTCGAATAGGAAAAATAAGATTAGAAAAGGTGGAGATATACGCTCAATGGTAAGGATAAATCTGTTTCGAGATAAGAAGCAATTTTTTATCATCATATGTTCATTGAGTTTGGCATTATCATTATTCCTTATAATGAATGTTGTAATTCGGGCAAATAATGCAACAAACATTTTAAATTATTCTTATGATTATGATTTGCGTATATTGAATCAAACTTTGCTTTCTGATAATGAAGAACAGGCTATTACGGCTGATTTAATTAAAAATATAAAAAGAATAGACGGAGTAAAAGATGTTAGAGTTTTGGAATCTATAACGGCAACCGTACCTTACCAAGAAGATGTATATGGAGAATATTATAAAGAATTATATCAATCCAGATATACTCCCGGAGATTATGATAAAGATATTGAAATGTATAAACAACAAAGCGATTATGACAACAATTTGTTTAGTTGCAGAATTGTAGGCATTGATGATTTAGAATTTGAACGAATAAATCAAGAATTGCAAACTCCTCTTGATAAAGAAGATTTCAAAAATGGCAAAATAGCTTTTGCATCTAAAACATTTACTAAGGGAGATAATGGTATAGTAGGGAAAAATGTTGATTTTTCTATTCCGACTGGTGAAAATTCGAGCAGAGAAGAAACCGTTACTATAGGAGCGTTGACAGATTATCCTGCTTATTATTCTGCTGGATATAGTCCTGATTTGATTGTCAGTGATAATTATTTTGAAGAGATTGTGAAACAACCAATGATTGAAATGTTAAAAGTAGATTACGAAGAACCTTTTTCTAAAAATACTGAAGAATCAATCATCGGTTTGATAAAAGAAAATGAACTTGTATCTGTTGATTCAAAATTGGACAGATATTCTGAAATGAAAAATTCGGAAAATCAAATTACAGTATTGGGTGGAAGCATCGGATTAATTGTTATGTTACTTGCAATTTCTAATTATATAAATATGATGTCTGCCAGTATTCAAAACCGGTCCAAAGAATTTGCTGTTTTGGAAAGTATAGGTATGACTAGGAAACAAATAAAGAAGATGGCTGTTTCTGAAAGTATATGTTATACGATTTTGTCCATTGTTATTGCAATGATTATTGGACTGCCGGCAAGCTTCTTTGTATTTGAAAATCTTAATATATATAAAATTCCATTTTCGTTTCCAATAGTAAATAATATGATTCTGTTTCTGTTTATTATTTTAATTTGCATTTTATCAACATTGTTGATTTTAAGAAAAACGAAAGATGAAAGCATAATAGAATTATTACGGCAAGATGAAATGTAAACAGATTAATGGAAATCTTTGAAACGCAGGTGATATTGTGGGAAAATTTTAATTGTGGAATTTACAGATAACGAAGAAGTTCTTTTTAATCAGTTGGTAGAATGGTTGTCGAATACTTTGCGTACTGCACCTATTTCTCTAAGTAAGCAGTATCATGGATTAGATATAAACTGTTTTACTCGTTCTGTTATCAACGAAAAAGGAAACAAAATACATTTAACCGCTAAAGAATTTGACTTACTGTATTTTCTTTACAGCCATAAAGGACAGGTGTTTACAAAAGAACAGATTTACGAAAAGGTGTGGGGATATGACAATGCGCCAGACGCTAGCAATCTTTCCTCGTTCATCAGAAAGCTAAGATTGAAAATTGAACCACACCCAGACAATCCACGATATATCATTACTGTCTGGGGAGTGGGATATAAATTCAGTGGAGAAGAAAAACCGTAGCTGTATTTCACAATTCATTGTGATCTGTACGCTACGGTTTTATCGTAAGTAGGTAATCATCCGTATCTACCTATTCATCTCCGCATTTGATAAAATAGCTACAAATGATGGAGGTGATACCAATTAATACAAATGAAAATGCAGCTTCGAAAGCGGCGCTTTGGGCAGAT
>JBMNRB010000026.1:0-37371 GCA_050944435.1 Ruminococcus sp. | reverse complement strand
TGGAATCGGTCCGGCTGGAAGTATTTCTGGTTTCTATTGGACAGAATCTCTATAAATTTCACAACAAAAAGATGAAGACCGCGACAGCCGCATAAGCAATTTAATCATCAGACTTATGGGGTAAGGGAAGTTATACGCATTTTTAGAAAACTTCATGTGCTTACGCATAAAAAGAGGACTGTGAAAAAATGATTTCTCATTTTTTCACAGCCCCTTACGGTTATTCCTGATATATAATTTTCCGAACAGCATAGAAAGATAAACCATATTTTTCAGATAGGCATTCCATAGAAATGCCGTTCTGATACTCTCTTGTTATTTGTTCATTCCGTTGTTCCAATTCTTTCCGATAGCCGGAAACTTCTCCCCAACGCTTTTTCTTTTCCTCTTCGATAGGAACATAGATATATCCGCCTTGAACATAATTCTGTAATTCTTTTACCAACGCGTCCGGAAGAATCAATTTTGCATTAAAATACTTCATGCGGACTTTCCTCCTTGATGTAATAGTCAAGTTGCAAAGCCAGCATTTCTATTCTGCGACTATAATTACTCCATACAAGTGTCGCAATCTACTGGCTTTGTATGGAGGAAAGCATCATTTTTCCTTTTTTCATTTATGCACATCTTAATCACTTCTTTCCTTTTTCAAAAAATGTCTGCATGAATTTAGTGTAACACAATCATAATTTTCTATCAACTAATCAAAATCGAGCCGCAGACAAAACAAAAAGAAGCCAGTAAACAGGAAAAGACGGCATAGTCCTTGAATGGGGCTATGCCATCTAATCGGAAGATACTTCCTTGTAACCCGAAAGCCTTGCCTTAGGGATTTTTTATTGCATTTTACTCGATTTTAGTATTTTACTTATTTATCATTTGCCAGACCCATCAGCTCATCACGGAAAATTCTTTCATCCATCAGCTTCAGATCTTCTGCAATCTGCGGTTTGAACTCCATCTGATCCAGAATCTGGGTCTGCAGATCGATGCCCGGCGCGATCTCAATCAGCGTCACACCTTCCGGACGCAGCTCAAATACACAGCGTTCTGTGATATACAGTACCGGCTGTTTTACCTTGTTGGCGTAATCACCGGAGAAGGTAATCTGCTCTACCTTATTTACAAATTTCTTCTTGGCGCCTTCCTGAGTGATCACCAGTTTGCCGTCTCTGCATTCGGTTCTGAGGCCCTTAGCGGTCATCGTACCGCAGTAAACAACTCTTTTTGCATTCTGGGTGATATCGATAAATCCGCCGGCGCCGGCAAGACGAGTGCCGAATTTGGATACATTCAGGTCGCCGTTGGGGGCTGTCTCAGCCAGTCCCAGGAATGCAATATCCAGACCTCCGCCCTGATAGAAATCAAACTGTACGTTATGGGGCAGGATAGCCATGGAATTGGCCGCTGCTCCGAACTGGGTTCCGCCATAGGGAACACCTGCGATAGAACCAGCTTCCACCGTCAGCGTCATGGAATCGGAAATTCCTTCTTCAGCCGCCACATTGGCAATCTTCTCCGGGGCTCCCGTTCCCAGATTTACGATAGCGTCTTTGGGAAGTTCCATTGCTGCACGACGGGCAATGATTTTCTTTGCGTCCATGGGAATCGGAGGAATTGCATCCACCGGAATCCGGAATTCACCGGTCAGCGCGCCGTCATAGGGCATACCCAGACACTGCATATTGTCTTCCGCAGAACCGATGACAACAGCGTCTACGTAGATCCCCGGAATTGCCACCAGTTTTGGATCCAGAGAACCGCCCTGTACGATTTTTTCCACCTGAACGATAACTTTTCCGCCTGAGTTCTTGCAGGCCTGAGCCATTGCCGTTACATCCAGCGGTCCGATTTCTCTATGTACGGTACAGTTGCCGTATTCATCACAGTAGGAACCTCTCAGAAATACCACGTCAATGGGGAAACCTTTATAGAGAAGACGTTCTTCGCCATCGATGTCGACTATCTTCACCAGATCTTCCTTTGTGCATTCATTCAGCTTTCCGCCGCCGTTTCTGGGATCCACAAAAGTATACAGACCTACATGGGTAATCGTTCCGATATTATGTGCCGCAATGTCTCTGTACATATGAGAGATAACGCCCTGGGGCAGATTATATGCCTCAATTTTGTTTGCAAGGGCCAGATCTCCCAGTTTGGGAGCACGATCCCAATGGCCTCCGATTACACGCTTCACCATTCCTTCATGTCCGTAATGGTCTCCGCCTGTGCCGTCACGATGGCCCTGTCCCGCTGCAAAAAACAAAGTCAGATCCTTTGGATGGCCTGTCTCCAGGAAACGTTTTTCCAAAGCTGTAGAAAGCGCTTCCGGGCAGGCACAGCTGACAAATCCACCTGTAGCAATGGTATCGCCGTCCTGAACCTTTAATGCAGCTTCCTCTGCCGTAATAATATTTACCTTTTTCATCTGGTATAATCCTCCTCTTGTTACGGATTTATTGTTATTATTTTATCGCATTTGGGAGGATTTGTAAACGGTAATTTAGGAAAAGAACGGCGAATTATCAGCAAATTCTACGCCAGGAGCTCTGATGCCAGTCCTTTCATTTCCTCAATGTTTTTCTCTTTCATGGTAGAGAGAATTGTTACTGTCTGGTCACAGATCTTAAGATCTTTCATTCCTTCCAGAATTGCTCTCATGCTCTTTGCAGCAGTGGGCGCCCAGGAACCGTTCTCCATCAGACCCACTGTACGTTTCTGGAAGTTTTTCGCCCGCAGATGAGCCAGGAAATCTTCCATGCAGGGGAAGAGTCCGCCGTCATAAGTCGCGCAGCACAGCATCAGTTTGCTGTAGCGATAAGCGTCTTCTACTGCTTCTGCCATATCGCATCTTGCCAGGTCCATGAGAACCACTTTAGGAGCTCCGGCCTCTTCCAGAACTTCCGCCATTTTTTTAGCTGCCTTTGCCGTATTGCCATGGATAGAAGCATAGGCCACCAGGACACCCTCTTCTTCCGGACGATAACTGCTCCAGATATCGTATTTCTCTATGTAATAGCCAAGGTTGTCTTTGAGGATCGGTCCGTGAAGGGGACAGATCATGCTGATGTCAAGGGTTGCAGCCTTTTTCAGCAAAGCCTGTACCTGTGCGCCGTATTTTCCAACGATATTGATAAAATATCTTCTTGCTTCGCAAAGCCAGTCTTCTTCCGCTGACAGAGCGCCGAATTTTCCAAAACCGTCTGCAGAGAACAGGATCTTTTCCGTTGACTCATATTCCACCATAACTTCCGGCCAGTGAACCATAGGAGCCATAACGAAATGAAGAGTATGTTCGCCAAGAGACAGAGTATCCCCCTCGTTTACTTCCACCGTGCGGCCTTCCAGATTGAAATTGAAAAACTGGGGAATCATCTTCAGCGCTTTTCCGTTGCTGACCAGTTTCATCTCCGGATATTTTTCCGCCAGCGCCTGAATGCTTCCGGCGTGATCCGGCTCCAGGTGTGATACGATCAGATAATCCGGGGTCTTCCCATTCAACTCACATTCCATGTTTTTCAGCCATTCTTCTGTCCCTCTGGGATCCACCGTATCCATAACGGCTATTTTCTCATCCAGAATAATATAGGAATTATAAGATACGCCATTGGGCACATGATACTGGCTTTCAAACAGATCGATGGTGGTATCATCCACGCCAATGTATTTAACAGAATCTGAGATTATAACGTCTTTCATCATCAATTTCTCCTTTGATTTTTTCTTTATATTACCATATATGACAAATAAAGTCCAGTATTAAACTACTTTCGTCCATACATTTCCTTCGCTGTCGCTTTTTATACAGGCATCCACAAATTTTATGCCCCTGACTCCGTCTTCCACCGTGGGATACCGATAGCTGCCCGGATCCCTTCCCTCTTTTATCTGCAGAAGATGAGAGCAAAATCCCCGGTAAATATTTCCAAAGGCCTCGAAAAATCCCTCCGGATGGCCCGAAGGAAGCCTGGACAGATCCCGGCATGCCTGGGATACGTAATCTCTGGTAGCAGTATAAATCTGGGGCGGTTCGTTGATTTTGGTCACTCTAAGCTCCGCCGGATTTCTATGCTGCCATTCGATGGAACCTTTATCTCCGAAAATCCGGATGCACAGATCTGTTTCATGGCCGATGGCCACCTGAGAAGTCCAGATCATTCCTGATACTCCTCCTTTAAAGTTTACCAGGACCTGTACGTTGTTTTCCAGCGGCAGCTCCTTGTCCTTGGGCAGCCTCTCGAATCTTGCCAGCACACTATCCACTTCCAGTCCTGTCATCTTCGAAATCAGACACTCCACATGGGTTCCGATATCTGCGCAGCAGCCGGAGGGACCACTTCTGGCCGGATCCATTCTCCATGTAGCCTGGTCAGACCTGTCGCTGACCATCTGCACCAGCAGCCATTCCTGGGGATACTCTCCCATCACGGTCAGAATATTGCCGATTTCTCCTTTATCAATCAGATCCCGCGCCTGTCTGATCATCGCATAGCCGGTATAAGTGTAAGTTACCCCAAAAAGCAGTCCCTTCTCCTTGGCCAAAGATGCCAGCTCTTCTCCCTGGGAAGCGTTGAGCGCCAGCGGTTTATCACACATAATATGAATACCGTGTTCCATAAAACATTTGGCAATTTCATAATGGGTATCATTGGGAGTGGCAATGGATACAAAATCAATGCCGTCCTCTCTCTCTCCTTCCGCCTCAGCCATTTCGCGATAATTTCCGTATACCCTGCTTTCGTCTGCGATTCCCCATTCCCGGGCGGTCATAAGATTCTTCTGTGCATTTCTCGTAAAACACCCTGCCGTCAAAACAGCCAGATCATCCATCACAGCGCCGTGACGGTGAACGTTTCCGATGAAAGCTCCGTTTCCGCCTCCTACCATACCAAATTTCAGTTTCATTGTAATAACCTCCTGTATTTTTATTTGCCCACCGGTTTTATTGTAAAATACAGGCTGTCTTTTGTCAATCAATTCACCTTTTCCATTCCAAAATGTGCAATAATACTAAAAAAGTCAAAAAAACAGGCTGCCCAAAAGGCAGCCTGTCCATTATGTAAAAATTAGATCTCAGAAATTTTAACCGGACGGTTTTCATCCAGAGAACGTTTTGCAGCGATTGCAATTTTAACCGGCATAAGTCCGTCAATACCATTTACCGGTACTTCTTTATCGTTGAGAACTGCGTCTACAAAATCAATTTCCTCAGCGATAAATGCATCGTTGTATCTTTCCAGGAAGAACCAGGTGGGTTTTGTGCAGGTTACGCCGTCAGCTGTGCTGATCATTGCTGTATCGCCCAGATCGTTTGCTACCTGTACGCAGCCTTTCTTGCAGTGAACTTCTGTTCTCTGATCGTATCCATAGGGAGCTTCACGGCTGTTGTCGATCACACCGATTGCACCGTTTTCGAATTTCAGCATAACGATTGCTGTATCAACATCGTCATATTTTGCGAACTCCTCATTCACTTTGATTGTTCCGAATGTGCTTACTTCCGTAACTTCACTTCCGGACAGGTAACGAACCATATCAAAGTCATGAATCATCATATCCAGGAAAATACCGCCGGATACTTTAACGTAAGACATTGGCGGAGCTTCCGGGTCACGGGATGTAACTTTAACGATTGCCGGTTCGCCGAGAATACCGGATGCAACAGTATCTCTAACTTTTTTATGGTTGTGGTCGAAACGACGAACGAATCCAACCTGAAGTTTTACACCAGCTTTGTCAACAGCTGCCAGTGCGTCTTCGATTACTTTTACATCAGTAGAGATCGGTTTTTCGCAGAAAATATGTTTTCCAGCTTCTGCTGCTTTCACGATGAACTCTGCGTGTGTATCTGTAGAAGAGCAGATAAATACTGCGTCTACATCAGGATTTGCGAATACATCATCTGAATTTTTGGAGCAGTTTGTGATTCCCAGGCTGTTAGCCCAAGCGATGGAGTCATCATTCAGGAATGGGTCTGCTACCATAACAACTTCTGCATCCGGAACAGAGTTAACCAGATTTGTTACGTGAAGTTTACCAATTCTACCAACGCCTAAAACGCCGATTCTAAGTTTTTTTGCCATCTCATTTACTTCCTTTCGAGTGTTTTATAGGTAATATTATAATCCAATCTGTATTTCCAGTCAATCAGAACAGGAGAAATTTACAATTTATTTTCTTCTTATTGCCCATGCAATCAGAATAAATTCCACAATTTCCACCCCTATTGCAATGGTAAAACAGATATCCCCGCTTTTTCCTGTAATTTCCATTACAAACCCTATGAGAAGAAAGGTCAGCGCCAGACCGAATCCCAGAAACACATAGCCCGCCGTTTTGTAAGCCCGCTTTCTTTCTTTCTCATTCATTTTTGACAGATCTTTCTTTGCTCCCGATTTACCCATGGCATAGATATTGACCGGGATCTTTCCCCTTTCAAGAAATGCCATTGCTGATTTCTGAAAACATTTACTGGCTGCCATAATGCAGATTACCACCAAAATTACATTGATTATTTCTGATGTCATATCACGGTTCCCCTTCTTCCTTCTTCCATTCAGTTTTTACCGCTTCCAGATAATCCCGGTCTTTCGATTTTCTGGACGGTACAAATCGGCTTACAATTCCTCCCCTGCCTCGTTTTTTCACATAAAAGAACCCGATGAAGGAAAAGCACACCGCTCCTACGAAATTCACCAGCAGGTCTTTCATCGTATCAATGAGTCCGATGTCCAGATAACCTCCCAATCCCAGATCCCTTCCGTCCAGCATCACATTGCCGATGTTTTCAATCATGTAAGGAGTATTTCCCCCTTTGGGATCCAACAGAACGCTGCTGATCGTATGTACCACTGTGTCTTTCTGCATATCCAGCAGAAAAAAGCGGTCCATGGCAAATTCGAAAAACTCCCATACTACCCCAATGGTCATGGAAAAGCAGAACGCCACCAGCGCAAGAAAAACCGGCGAAAGGTTGAACATGATCTTCTTATTGTCGTTAAGGAGTACTACCATGGAAAATCCAATGGCCGCCGCCAGAAAACCATTCAGGGTATGCAAAATGGTATCCCAGAAAGGGATAATAATATAGAATTCATGTATCTCTCCCAGAATCTCAGCGGAAAAGATGAACAGCATAATGATGATTTCCAGTGTGGTGGGAAGTTCAATTTTAAAACTGACCTGTATCAGACTGGGAACAAACAGCAAAAGCAAAGTCAGAATTCCCAGAAATACATTTTCATAATTTCCATTGAAAAACTGTCTGACAATGACCAGAATGACTAAAACCCTGAGAACGCAGAAAACCAGAAAGGAACTTCTGTGTTCCTGCAGTTCCCGCTTCATTGCCTCTGTCATTATTTTAAATCTCTTTTTCACCTGTGACCTCCAATTCAATTGTCGATTTGCTGCCGCGTGGTGTTATTATATCATCTTTTCCTGTCGATCGTTATCCAGAACATTTGTTCTTGCCTTTTCCCTCGCTCTGTAGTAAAATACACTTATCGAACGTATGTTCTTTTTTCAGGAGGGTCTTATGATTGCATTAAAAAAAGATATATCCCTGCAGGAAAAACTCCATATTCTGGCAGATGCGGCTAAATACGATGTTTCCTGCACTTCCAGCGGATCAGAACGGCGGGGCAGACCGGGATTTCTCGGGAACTCCGTCGCTGCCGGCATCTGCCACAGTTTTTCCGGCGACGGGCGCTGCATATCACTGCTGAAAATACTGTACAGCAATGAATGCATCTATGACTGCCGGTACTGCGTCAGCCGCCGTTCCAATGACCGGCCAAGAGCTACCTTCACCCCTGAGGAAATCTGCCGCCTTACCATGGAATTCTATCGCCGGAATTATATCGAAGGACTGTTTTTAAGCTCCGGCGTCTGTAAAAGCCCGGAATATACCATGGAAAAAATCTACGACACCGTCCGTCAGCTGCGGACCCGGTATCATTTCAACGGTTATATTCACGTGAAAGCAATCCCCGGCGCTCCGGAGGAGCTGCTGACCCGCATCGGCTTTCTGGCGGATCGGATGAGCATCAACCTGGAACTTCCCACAGAAGAAAGTCTGCACAGGCTGGCGCCCCATAAATCTTTTCAGAATATTTTCCGCCCTATGAAACAGATGGCCGGCGGCATCGCTGCCTCCCGTCTTGCCCTGGGAAAATCCGCCGCTGTGGACCGCCATCGTTCCAACCGGTATCTCTCAGGAAGTATTTTTCACCGGCCGGCTCTGGAGCGCTCTGCTGTCGGTCCCGATGAGGCTCCCAAAGATTTCGGCCTTGCATTAAAACAGGAACAGTCCCCTTTTATCCCCGCTGGCCAGAGCACTCAGATGATCATAGGCGCAGCGCCGGAAAATGATTACCAGCTTTTGCAGACGGCCCAGACCCTTTACCGCCAGTTTGATCTGAAACGGGTGTTTTATTCCGCATACGTACCGGTCAACGAAGACTCTCTGCTTCCTTCTCCCGACACGGCAGTTCCTCTGCTGCGGGAGCACAGGCTCTATCAGGCAGACTGGCTGCTGCGTTTTTACGGTTTTCAAGCAGAAGAACTGTTAAGTCCCGACCGGCCCAATTTCAATCCTTTGCTGGATCCCAAATGCGACTGGGCGCTGCGTCATCTGGAATTTTTCCCGGTGGAGATCAATCGGGCCCCCTTTGAAACTTTAATGCGGGTTCCCGGAATCGGCAGCAAATCCGCCTCGCGAATCATAAACGCACGGCGTTTTGGCTCTCTGGACTTTTCCCACTTAAAAAAAATCGGCGTGGTTCTAAAGCGCGCCAAATACTTTATCACCTGCGGCGGCTCCATGATGTACCCTATCCCCATAGAGGAGGCCTTTATCACTCGCCAGCTGACCGGTGAAGAGCACCGGCAGAACTGGGATATTGCCCACCCCCAGACCTACCATCAAATGACCCTTTTTGAAACAGGAGGATTTTCGCTATGACCGTTTTTACCTGCGCCGACGATTTCGGCGCCATGATGACTTCCGTCTATGAAGCCTACGCCAGCCGCCTGGGACACCGCAACATCCGTCTGGATCTGGAACCCATACTGCAGCCGGAACTTTTTTGTCAATACCGTCATGTGGATTTTGACGAAAAAAAGGCTTCCTCCGTCATCCATTCCATACAGAAAAAGATTTCCTGGGAAGCCTGGCAGCTGGTATACCGCGCCGCCATGTCCTGGCGGCCGAACCGTCTGGATCATATTTACCGTTTTCTTCTGCTGGGCTTTCACTTTGGCTCTTCCGCCGTGGATATGCTGCAGCATCCCGCAGTATCCTCTCTTGCCGCCATCAGCCAAAGCGTCTGCAGCGAAGCCCATCTGTTCCGTGAATTTATCCGTTTTTCTTGTGTGAAAGAAACAATCCTGGTCAGTCACATTGAACCAAAATCCAACATTCTCACTTTGATAGCTCCCCATTTCTCTGACCGGATGCCCTCAGAAAACTGGATGATTATCGATGATACACGGAATTTGGCCGTCGTACAGCCCGCCGATGAAGACTTTTATCTGACTTCCGTCACCCCGGAGGAAGTGACCCGCTTAAAACAGACGGAACGGGAGGATTGTTTCACTGTCCTCTGGAAAGAATTTTTCCATTCCATCACAATTTCACAGCGGAGCAACAGCAAATGTCAGCGCAATATGATGCCCCTGTGGTATCGCCGTCATATGACGGAATTCCGCTCTCCTTCCTCCTGAGTCAGGAATCCTCTGCCTCTTAAGACACCTGAATAACGTTTTCGCACTTTCGGTACTCTTCATCCTTCAATGTCGTGGTGATAATTTTGGCGTCCTCAAAGGAGCCGAATTTCACCATGGATATTTTAGATATTTTTGAACTGTCACAGAGCACGTAGCATTCTTTGCAGTGTTTCATGGAGTACTCTTTTACCTTCGCCTCCCGGACGCCCGGAGTGGTAAAGCCTGTGTTTTTTTCCACCCCGTTGGTTCCCCAGAATCCTTTGGTAAAATGATATTTCTCCAGAAATTCCAAAGCCTCCTCTCCCACGATTGCCTCCGTCACGGTCTTGAATTCCCCGCCTGTAAGATGTACCTGAAAACCTTTTGCCGCCAGCTTTCTGGCATGCATAAGAGCATTCGTCACGAATACGGCATTGCCCTGGGTCAGGTAGTCAATCATATGGCCCGTTGTGGTTCCGGAATCCAGATATACCATATCCCCCGCCTCAATAAGAGATGCGGCATAGCGGGCAATTCTGTTTTTCTCTTCTCTGTTAATATCTTCTCTCACTTCCACAAAGGAATCATTGTGCAGTCCGCTGTTTCGAATTGCAATAGCTCCCCCGTGAACCTTAGTCAGCAGTCCCTTTCTGTCCAGCACCGTCAGATCTCTGCGAATGGTGGATTCAGAAATTTTCAATCTTTCAATCAATTCCTGAATCTGTATACTCCCTCTGCTCTCCACCAACCGTACAATTTCTTCCATTCTTTCTTCAACCAGCATTTTTTTCTCCCCATTTATCTTTCGCCGTTTTTATTTTCACTAAAGCTTATCTGTCTCTGAAGATACCGCTGTTTTTCACCGCTTTCGCCGCATCTTCAATCACATCCTCATCCTGAACCAGGGCGATGCGCACAAACCCTTCTCCTGACGGCCCGAAGGCGCTTCCCGGCGTGACCATTACCCCTGCCTGTTCCAGAAGTTCTTTTACAAATTCCATGGATGAGGAACAGTGATCGGGAATGGGCGCCCATACAAACATCGTCGCCGGTGATTTTTCCATATACCAGCCGGCCTCAGCCATCGAGTCACACAGACGATCCCTTCTTCGCCGATATGCCTCTCTTGTCTTTCTGACACAATCCTGATCTCCCGTTATGGCCGCCACCGCCGCTTTCTGTATGGGAAGGAACATGCCGTAATCCATATTGGACTTCAGCGTGGTCAGACGCTCCACCACCTGTTCGTTCCCCAGGCAGAAGCCAATTCTGGCTCCCGCCAGACCGTAAGTTTTTGACAATGAATTGAATTCCACTCCCACTTCTTTTGCCCCCGGAAAAGACAGAAAGCTGCGTCCCGGCTCTTCACTGTCAAAAATCAGCTCACTGTATGCATTGTCGTGGAGCACGATAATATCGTATTTTCTGGCAAAGGCAATCAGTTTTTCGTAAAACCAGGGCGGCGCCGTCGCCGCTGTGGGATTGTTGGGATAGGAAACCACCATCAGTTTTGCCCTTCTGGCATCCTCTTCTCTTATTGAATCAAAGTCAATCAGATAATCCTTTTCTTTTTTCAGGGGCATATAGACCAGCTCTGCCCCAGCCAGTCTTGGCCCGTCCCCAAAGATGGGATAACATGGATCCGGCACCAGTACCGCGTCGCCTGGATCCACCACGGACAGACAGATATGGGCAAGACCTTCCTGGGATCCCAGAAGAGATACGATCTCCCGGTCCGGATTCAGCGTTACTCCGTATCTTCTTTGATACCACTGGGCCACGGCCTCATGGAGCTCATCCAGATCCTTTATGGCATATATATAATTTTTCTCCTCCCTGGCCGCCTCCACCAGAGCCTCCACGATATGCGGCGCCGGCGGAATATTGGGTGCTCCTATGCTTAGGTCAATCACCCGTTCCCCTCGTTTTTCCTTTTCCTGCTTCATTTTTGCCAGAACGGTGAACACGCTTTCACCGAACATATTCATTCGTTTTGCAAACTCCAATGTCTTATTCCCCTTTTAAAAATCGGTATTTTATATAGTGAAGAGTGTAATGCTCCCCTTTTTTCGCCAGCATGCGCAGCAGAAATTCCATTTGTTTCTTTGTTTCCTTATGCACAAACCAAAGACGGTCCTTCCCTTTCAGATAATACTGCAGAGGCGCCTGATCTGTGTAAGATTCTCCGGCATAGGTTCTGCAGGCGCTGATGCGGTCCATAATCATTTCCGCCACGTATTTCCTGGGCATCTTCATTCCTGTAATGATGGTCTTGCAGTCGCCGCCGTAATCAATCCAGTACTCATAATGATGCTTATTCCTGCCTTTGTGATGCAGCCAGGATGTGGAAATTCCCAGGGCTTCCCTCTCTGCATTGTTGGGACTTCTGTTCCCCTGATAATACCTGCATCCCACCCGGAATTCCGTCCAGGAATATTTAGAAAGATCATGGCATAATCCCTGCCGGTACAGCCCGATGCGAAAACAATACTGCATGACCAGCAATTTGTGTGTTGTAATCGTTTTAAAATGTTTCCAGACATACATCATCTACATCATCCTCATTTACCTACTAAAATCATCACCGTCCTGGGCGGAACCGGCAGCTCCTTTTCTTCTCCCTCTTCTTTGTATTCCTCATAAAACCCGCTGCCCTCCGGCTCGCTGGTGTCGGCAATCCGATACCATTTTTTTTCTTCCGGAAGATTGGGAAGGGCAAAGATTTTCTCCTCCCAATGCATATTGTAGGCAACATAAATATAGTCGTCGGCCTTTCCCGTATCGTCCTCAGCGTACTCGCCGCAGTACATCAGACCAATGCTTCTGCTCTCTTTTTCCATGGCGGAAAACCACGCCCGCTCGCTGTGATAAGAAAGTTCCGGTGAACCAAGAGATTTATAATCCGTATCCCGTATCTCCCGATCCATATGAAGGATTGGGTGAGCTTTTCGAAATGCGATGGCACTTTTTACAAACTCCCGCATCTCTTCTCCCTTTTTATTTCGATTCCAGTCCGTCCATCCCACGGCGTTATCCTGACACCAGGCATTGTTATTTCCTCCCTGGCTGTTGCACATCTCGTCTCCCGCATAAATCATGGGAACTCCCTGACTCAGCATCAACAAAAGAACGGCATTTTTCATCTGTCTTCTGCGCAGCGCCGTCACCGCCGGCTTCCTTGTGGCGCCTTCCGCACCGCAGTTCCAGCTGTTATTGTCCTCACTGCCGTCACGGTTATTTTCTCCGTTTTCTTCATTGTGTTTTTCATTATAAGAAACCATATCCGCCAGGGTAAATCCATCCTGACACGCAAGGTAATTGATAACGCCAAAAAAAGGGGAGTTATGCCTGTTGTGCCAGACATAACCGGCTACCTGATCCGCGTCGCTTTTCAAAAAGCGCCGGGCGCTGCCCATGAATTCCCCATTGCACACCGCCAGATTTTTCCTTTCCGGCGGACATCCCCGATATATCCCCGGTATGTCAAATCCGGAACAGATGATTTTGCCTTGACAGAGCAGTTCATCTTTCGCCGCCAGATCTGCAGGTATGGACGGCCCCACCAAGTGAAAACCGTCAATATGGTATGTCATCATCCAGTAGCGCAGTATTTCAATGATCCAAAGGGGCGGGAACGTCTCTGCAAAATAAAATTCCATAATACATTCCATTCCCGCCTGGTGGAAACAGTCGATACAGTCCTGAAACTCTTTCATACTGTCCTTGCCCGCACAGTAGGATGCCTTCGGCGCACAGTAATATCCTCCGGTATATCCCCAGTAATTCACCCGTTTTTCTGTGTCTTCTCCGGGTAAAACCGGAACCGGCAGGGACACAGCTCTTCTTTCCCTCTCAGACGATCCTTTCAGCTTTGGAGCCGGATGTTCCGGAAGCTCCCAAAAATCATAGGCCGGCATCAGTTCCACAGAAGTGACGCCCAGCTCCTTCAAATAAGGGATTTTCTCTTTCAGGCCGGCAAAGGTTCCCTTTTTCACTGTCCTCGACTGCCGGCCGCTGGTAAACCCTCTCACATGTAATTTATAGAGCACCATCTCTGAATAGGGAATGAATACAGAAGGCACATCCGAAGGAGAAAATTCCTTTTCCGAGGGAAGAATCCCGCGGACAGAGTGCTGATCCTCTTCTGTCTTTTCCGCTGCAAATTTCTCCCTTCCTGTCAGCGCCTTCGCCCATGGATCCACTGTAATTTCCCCGTCGATCCTGTAGTTATATTCGATTCTGTCGTCTCCCAGTCCTCCTATCCACAGGGACAGAACCCTGCCGGTACGGAATTCATCTGAAAGAGGAATCTCTTTCCATATTTTCCCGCTTTTTCCCCGGTACAGAATCAGACTTGCCTCCTTCTGATCTCTCCCCAGTGATACAGAAAAGCTGCATCCGCCTTCCCATCTGGACGCCCCCGGTATCTGAGGAAAACCCTTTCTTATTTCCAGTCCTGCTGCCTCCGACAAAACCACTCTACTTTTCTGCATCCACTTTCCTCCGTATTTTTTCTTTTTATTTTGCTCTTTTCTCCCATTAACCTTCTGTTTATAATTCTATCTCCAGCTCCACCGGACAGTGATCCGATCCCATAATCTCCGTATGGATTCCGGCGTCCTTCAGCTTGTCCTCAAGGCGGCTGGAAACACAGAAATAGTCGATACGCCATCCGGCATTCTTTTCTCTGGCACGGAAACGGTACGACCACCAGGAGTACACCTGTTCCACATCCGGATAAAAGTAACGGAAGGTATCAATATATCCATGCTGAAGAATCGTTGTAAACTTCTGTCTCTCCTCATCGGTAAAACCTGCGTTTTTCCGATTGGTTTTGGGATTCTTCAAATCGATTTCCTGGTGAGCCACATTCAGATCGCCGCAGAAGATCACCGGTTTTCTGCTGTCCAGATCATCAATGTAGGCAAGGAACGCATCTTCCCATTCCATCCGGTAGGGAAGACGAGCCAGTTCATTCTGGGAATTTGGCGTATAAACGGTAACCAAATAAAACTCCTCGAATTCCAGGGTAATCACACGGCCTTCCTGATCGTGTTCTTCTTTTCCGATCCCATAACTCACGGCGAGAGGTTCTTTCTTTGTAAAAACAGCCGTACCGGAATATCCTTTTTTTCTGGCATAATTCCAATATTGAAAATATCCGGGCGTCTCAAGCTGAATCTGGCCTTCCTGCAGCTTGCTCTCCTGAATGCAGAAAATATCTGCGTCCATCTGCCGAAAAACATCCATAAATCCTTTATTAACACAGGCTCTAAGCCCATTGACATTCCAGGAAATCAGTTTCATATAAGCCTCCATAATTCTCTTATTTCACAATTCTCCTACACCGGAAACAAATTTGTTCCCCCATGCCAATTATATCTGTTTTACACTGTATTTTCAATGACTTTGAAAGTGGCGAGACTTTCATCCTGGGGGCCGTGGAAATGGCAGCACTGCTTTTTATACCCTTCCACCGCTTCAAAGATTTCCTCTGTCAGCCGTTCCCCAGGGCAGATCAGCGGGATCCCCGGCGGATACGGCGCGATCATTTCCGCCGCCGTCTTTCCCCTCGCCTCTTCCCATTTCACCGTTCTGGTCTCAGAAAAATAGGCTTCCCTAGGCGACAATATCATGGGAGCCGGAGCCGGCATAACGACGCTTCTGCTCCGGAAACTCCTGGAGCTGATCCTGCCGCTTATGTCTTTTAACGCCATGATCAGCTTTTCAATGTCTTCCTTGTCATTGGCAAAGGTGATCACCGCCACAACATTTTTAAAATCTGACAATTCCGTCTCAATCCCATATTCCCTTCTCAGCATTTTTTGCAGCTCATAACCGCTCATTTTTTCACACCCAAACACGAGACGGGTTTCATCCAGATCTGAAACAAAAAAATTCCCTTTTATCTCTTCTTTAGAAAGGCATCTCATATGAGGTATATTTTTAATCTCCCTGCGAGCCCAAGACGCCAGTTGGAGGGCAGCTTCCATCATTTCTTTACCTCTGCGGGCCAATTCATAACGGGAATTGTCCAGAGAGGCCATCAGCAAATAAGAAGGACTGGTACTCTGCACCAATTTCAGCGCCTTCTCTATACGCTCCGTTAACACCCGGTCTGTTTTTATGTGAAGCACAGAACTCTGAGTCAGCGCCCCGGTGGTTTTATGAAAACTCTGGGCGCAGGCGTCCGCCCCCTGGGCAAGAGCACCTTCCGGCAGACTGTCTGTAAAATAAAGATGGCTGCCATGAGCCTCATCCACCAGAAGAGGGACATTGAATTCATGGCAGATTTTTGCAATGGAGCGAATATCACAACAGATCCCATAGTAAGAGGGACTGACCAGGAATACAGCCTTGACCAAAGGATGACTTTCCAATGCCTTTTTAACCTCCTCCGGTGAAATCCCTCCGGGAATTCCCGCGTTTTCCATCCACTTCGGCATCAGGTAAACCGGCTTTGCGCCACAGAGAATCAGACCCTGTAGTACGGATTTGTGCACGTTTCTGGGAAGCAGAATTTCATCTCCTTCCTTCAGTGTGCCCAAAAGCATGGCTTCATTTCCGCAAGTTGTTCCATTCACCAGAAAATAACTCTTTTTAGCCTTGTACAACTCTGCCAGCAGTTTCTGAGCAGTTTTAATTACCCCGGAAGGCTGATGCAGGTCATCCAGTCCTTCCGCTTCCGTCAAATCATATTTTAAAAACCCGCATTCCTCTTCTGACAGCCACTGCCTGCCCATTCCTTTCTCATACCGATGTCCGGGAATGCAAAAATATGCCGGCCTGTCTTTTTGGTATTCCTTTAATGCCTCCACAAGAGGCGCTCTATTTTGATTTTCCATCACTCGCTCCAAAAAATAAGGAGACATAGAACATCCATGTCTCCTAAAATGACTGTTTTTATCAGCAGACTTCCACCGTCCAGTTATATTTGTCTTCCACATTGCCCCACTGAATGCCTGTCAGATAATCATAAAGCTTCTGTGTCAACTCTCCGGTCTTAAAATCGTTCACCGTTACTTTGTCATCTTTATAGACAAACTCCCCTACCGGCGAAATAACCGCTGCCGTTCCTGTTCCAAAAGCTTCTTCCAGCCTTCCGTCATGACCTGCTTTCATCAGCTCGTCCACGGAGAGTCTGGTTTCATTCACTTTATAACCCCAATCTTTCAGAATATGGATAATCGAATCTCTTGTGACGCCTGGAAGCACTGTTCCTTCGATGGGCGCCGTATAAATCTCCCCCGCAATTTTGAACATAATGTTCATGGTTCCTACTTCTTCCACATATTTACGCTCTACTCCATCCAGCCAGAGAACCTGTGTACATCCCTGCTTCTCCGCCTTAACCTGACCCAGTATGGACGCCGCATAGTTTCCGCCGCATTTGGTGAAACCGGTACCGCCTTTCACCGCACGAACCAGCTCATCCTCCACCAGAATCCGCACCGGATTCACACCTTCTGCATAATAAGCTCCTACCGGCGTACAGATAATCACGAACTTGTAAGAACTTGCCATATGAACTCCCAAAGAAGATTCCGTGGCAAACATAAACGGACGGATATATAAGGAAGTTTCCGGTTCAGAGGGAACCCAGTCACGCTCTACCTTCACCAATTCTTTTACCGCTTCCACAAACATCTCTTCTGGAAAAGCCGGCATACAAAGTCTTTCATTTGACTTAATCATACGTCTGGCATTCATTTCCGGCCGAAATAACTGAATTTTTCCCTCCGATGTCCGGTAAGCCTTCATTCCCTCAAATGTTTCCTGTGCATAATGAAGGGCCACGCAGGCCGGATCCAGCAGCATCGCTTCGTGGGGTACGATTCTGGCGTCGTGCCACTCCTTATCTCTGTCCCAGTCCATGACAAACATATAATCCGTCATATACTTTCCAAAACCAAGATTTTTCTGATCCGGTTTTTCCTTCAACTGCTCTCTCTTCTCAAATCTGATATCCATAATACTGTCTCCTCCTTGGGATTGATTTGTCCGATATCCCTTTTTTCTTTAAAATATAGTATAAAACTGCAAAACTTATCCGTCAACTCCATTATGAAATAATGTTGCTTTTATGTCCGCCATCTGGTAAAGTAAAGAATAGAAAATCTGAAAAGAAAGAGGTATAAACCATGGAAAATTCAAAGGATAATATCTGCAGCGGAAACTGTGACTGCTGCGGCTCTGACTGCGAAGCTCCCTTTCAGCCGGGGGATGCAACGGTTACACTGACACTGGATGACGATACAAACATTGAATGCGCTATTCTCACCATTTTCCCCGCCGGAGACAAACAGTATATCGCACTGCTCCCGCTGGATGAAAACGGCCAGAATACTGACGGTGAAGTCTACCTTTACCGTTATGAAGAAGGTCCTGACGGACAGCCCTCTCTGGATAACATCACAGATGACGAAGAATACGAGGCCGCTGCCGACGCATTCGACGAGCTTTTAGACAAAGCGGAATACGATGAAGTGGTAAGTGGGGAAGACCTGTAATTTTCTTCAATAAAGCAAGAGGATGTCCCGCATTTTCTGCGGAAACATCCTCTGCTTTTTTATATTTTTCCTTTCTCACTGTCCCGTACTTCCAAAACCGCCGTTTCTTACTTCCGTCACCTCATCGTCCTGGGTTATTCCATATATCATGAAAATTCCCTGCATGAAACCGGCGCCTGCCTCGATGGAAACCTCTTTCCCTTCATTGGAATCATTGGTAATCTTGGCAAAGATATGGCCTTCGTTATCAGAATAGAAATAGTCGCTGTCGATGACGCCCACCGTATTGTTCATCTGAAGGCGGTACTTAAATCCCAATCCGCTTCTGGGAAACAGCAAAAGGACCCACTCCTTTTCCATTTCCGCACGAATTCCCGTGGGAATTTTGATCGTCTCTCCCGGTTTGAGAGAAAAAGAAAAGGGACTGAAAAAATCATATCCGGCGCTGCCCGCCGTAGCCCGTCTTGGAAGACGGATGTTTTCATATATTTCTTTCACCTGCTCCGGCGAAGTTTCCGGAAAAGTATCCATCCATCCTTCCAGAAACTGTTTCTCACTCACTTTATGAAATCTGGCAATTCTGTTCATATTTTCTCCTTTAATCCTTCGTATGCAGCACAATGGCTCCCGTCTCCAGCGTCTTCTTAACATCGATCACTCTCTGGTTGGCGCTGCCCTTCCATTTTAAAGAGGTATCTTTCTGTTCTACGATAAATTCTCCGTCCACGCAGACATCCAGATAACGGACGATCTCTTTCTTCTGTATGCTTTCCCAGAGAGAACCTGTATACAGCCAGATCGTTTTCTGGGGATATTTTTCCCTGATTTCCCGGGCCAGCCGGGTCACCTCTGTAATGTTGTTCTTGTGCAGCGGATCTCCTCCGCTGAAGGTAATCCCGGAAATATAAGTTTTTTCCAGCTGCTCAAACAATTCCTCTCTCGCCGCCTGATCGAAAGGAATGCCTCCGTTAGGATCCCAGGTCTGAGGATTCTGACATTCCCGGCAGCAGTGGGAGCATCCCGCCACCCACAGAACCACACGCAGCCCGTCGCCATTTAACATATCATCCTTGGTAATATTATGATAACGCATGCACTCTTCCTTTCTAACCGGTTAAAAAAAGGGAAATCGCAGTCCGCAATCTCCCCTTTTTTCTTTTTTATTTCTGATCTTCCGGAACATCTTTGATGCTGAAGCTGACTCTGCCCATCTTATCTTTGCCCAGGCAGACAACTTTCACCACGTCTCCCAGGGTCAGTACATCTTCCACCCGCTTAATTCTCTCTTTGGCGATCTTGGAAATATGAACCATACCCTCTTTTCCAGGCGCAAACTCCAGGAATGCTCCAAACTCTTTGATATTCACCACTTTTCCGGTGAAGATCTGACCTTCCTCAAAATCTGTCACAATGGTTTTAATATACTGAACCGCTTTGTCCATGCCGGCCTTTTCCACTCCGCAGATGGAAACGGCGCCGTCATCTGTGATGTCAATCTTTACTCCGGTTTCTTCAATAATGGCATTGATGGTCTTTCCTCTCTGACCAACCACATCGCCGATCTTAGCCGGATCAATCATGATCTGAACGATCTTCGGAGCATAGGGTCCCACGCTTTCTCTCGGTTTCGCGATGCAGGGCTCCATGATCTCCGTCAAAATATACTCCCTTGCCTCTTTTGTTCTGGCAATTGCTTCTTCAATGATGGGACGGGTAAGACCGTGAATCTTAATATCCATCTGAATGGCGGTGATACCGTCATGGGTTCCGGCCACCTTAAAGTCCATATCTCCGAAGAAGTCTTCCAACCCTTGAATATCTGTCAATACGATGTAGTCGTCATCCGTCTCTCCTGTCACCAGACCTGCTGAAATACCAGCCACCGGTTTCTTAATGGGCACTCCCGCTGCCATCAGTGACATGGAAGATGCACAGATGCTGGCCTGGGATGTGGAACCGTTGGATTCAAAGGTTTCCGACACCGTACGGATGGCGTAGGGGAACTCTGCCTCAGAGGGCAGTATCGGTACAAGCGCACGCTCCGCCAGCGCTCCATGGCCGATTTCCCGGCGTCCAGGGCCTCTGGAAGGTTTCGTCTCTCCCACAGAATAGGAGGGGAAATTATAGTGATGCATGTACCGTTTGGAGGTCTCAAATTCATCCAGCCCATCCAGTCTCTGCGCTTCTGAAAGAGGCGCCAGCGTGGTAACGGTACAAATCTGTGTCTGTCCGCGGGTAAACATGGCGGATCCATGTACTCTGGGGATCAGATCAATTTCCGCCGCCAGAGGACGAATCTCCCTGATGTCACGACCGTCGGGCCGTTTCTTATCCTGCAGAATCATCTTGCGCACCGTCTTTTTCTGATACTGATATACGGCTTCATCCAGCACGGCAAGCCATTCTTCCTTCTCTGCGAAGGCTTCTTCCAGCTTTTCCTTTATCTGACGGATATTTTCCTCCCGCACCTGTTTTTCATCGGTAAACACAGCCTCTTCCATCTCCTGGGGCGGAACGATTTCCTTTATGGCTGCAAACAGCTCTTCGGGAACAGCGCAGCTTTCGTAACTGTGTTTTTCTTTGCCGCACTCTGCCACGATTTTATCAATAAACCGGATAATCTCCTGATTCACCTCATGGGCTTTGAAAATAGCCTCGATCATCTTATCCTCCGGCACCTCGTTGGCTCCGGCCTCAATCATGATGACCTTTTCCCTTGTGGAAGCCACGGTAAGCTGCAGGTCTGAGACTTCTTTCTGACCCAGCGACGGGTTGATAATGAATTCTCCATCAATCATTCCCACCTGAGTGGCCGCGCAGGGACCGTCAAAGGGAATATCTGAAATGCAGGTGGCGATGGCGGAACCCAGCATTGCCGGAATCTCCGGATTGCATTCCGGATCCACAGACATTACCATATTGCACAGCGTCACATCGTTCCTGTAATCTTTGGGAAACAAAGGTCTCATAGGACGGTCGATGACACGGGACGTCAGGATCGCATGCTCGCTGGCCTTCCCTTCCCTTTTATTAAATCCGCCGGGGATTTTTCCCACTGCGTACTGTTTCTCTTCATATTCCACACTCAGAGGGAAGAAATCAATACCTTCTCTCGGTTTGTCAGAAGCCGTGGCTGTGGAAAGCACAACGGTATCCCCGTAATGCATGAATGCAGCGCCGTTGGCCTGTTTGGCCACTCTGCCAATATCCACGGTTAGTGTTCTTCCCGCCAGTTCCATCGAATAACTTTTATACATCTGCGTTCTCCTTTTCTTTCCGACAGGTCCCGCCCGAAACAACTGAAAAAAATACTCCCGGACCGTCAATATTCTTTTCAGTAGTCTCGGAATTTCAAGGACCTTGACGTCATTATTGTTTTTTATAGAAATGGGGCGGAAAAATCCGCCCCCTTACTATCATTATTTTCTGATTCCCAGTTTTTCAATCAAAGCACGGTATCTTTCAATATCATTTTTCTTCAGATAATCCAAAAGTCCACGTCTCTGACCTACCATCTTCAGCAGACCGCGTCTGGAATGATGATCTTTGTGATGCTCTTTCAGATGCTCTGTCAGCTCCTGAATTCTTGCTGTCAGAATTGCTACCTGCACTTCCGGTGAACCTGTGTCACCCTCTGTTCTTGCATACTCGTTAATGATTGCCTGTTTTTTTTCTTTTGAAATCATGTTGTTCCTCCTGATTCTCATTTAACGCCTCGGATTAGGAGATGGTCGGAGATTCCGTTCTCTGAATCCGGGTTCTTTATTTTCACACCTAGCAAGTATACCACAACCTCTTCCGGATGTAAATACCTTTTCTCTCAGAATGCCTCCCGAAAGAACTTCCGGCAGGCCGCCTCATCCTTTTTAATCTGATGCTGCAGCTGAGCAACGGAAGGGAATTTAAACTCCGGCCGGAGAAAATGATACAGCCGGACACGGGCCTGCTTTCCATACAGCTCCTTGTCCACATCAAAGAGATACGTTTCCACCCCGGGACGTTCGTCTCCCACTGTGGGCTTGACGCCGATATTGCTGATGCCGAAATAAGGCTCCCCGTCAATCTCCGTGATGGAGGCATATACGCCGAAGGGAGGCAGAAGTTTATGAAGAGAGGGTCTTTGATTAATCGTCGGAATACCAATGGTATGGCCAAGATGCCTGCCGTGGACAATCTCTCCTTCCACGAAGAAAGGATAACCCAGCAGATCATTGGCCTTTTCCAGATTACCTTTCAGTATTTCTTCCCGGATATATGTGCTGCTGATTTCCCGTCCGCCGTCCATTACTTTTTCCAGAATGTCCACCTGAAAACCAAACTGTTTTCCCATCTCCTGCAAAAGCCTGGGATTTCCTTTCCTCTTATAGCCAAAATGGAAATCCGGCCCCACTACCAGATGGGCGGCTTTCATCTGGTTTACCAGAATTTCATGAACGAAGTCCCCGGCGTCCATGTGCATGATTTCCGGCACAAAGGGACATTCCACCAGAAAATCCACTTCCATATCCTCCGCCAGATGAAGCCGTTCCTGATTGGTCAGGATCATCTTAAAAGAGGGATCGGACAGGCGCATTACCGGTGAAACGTCAAAGGTAAAAATCACAGAGGCAAAGCCTGGCTTTTTCTGCTCTTTTATCCGATTCACCAGTTTTTTATGGCCCCGGTGAAGACCGTCAAATTTCCCCAGTGTTATGACGCTGCGTTTCTGCAGCATAAAATCCAGTGTATTGGTTATATACTTCATCCTTTGCCGCCCCCGTCTCTGAACATTTTTACCAGCCTGAATTCATCCGTCTCTTTCCGGTACCGATAGATTCCCACAAAATCCCCCTGCCAGTCATAGACGCGAATCTGCCGGTCATCCTCCATATTCTGACAGGGCGGATTTAAATACCTGCCATGGAAACCGTTGCCGTTGTACACCCGCTGCTGCACCTGGCCGGTCACCGTAAGCGCCGGCAAGTTGTCAAACATCTGATCCAGCGGGAAGATACAGTCCCCGATCCGGCCGGAAACCATTTTTTCTTCAATCTGATCCAGTTTCAGACTGTCCGCCAGCTTAAAACGTCCCACTTCCGTGCGCACCAGGGATTCCATACAGCCGCCGCACCCCAGCTTTTCACCGATATCATGGCACAGCGTTCTTATGTACGTGCCCTTAGAGCAGGTAACCTGGAAACGAATTCTGGGAAGTTTTATCTCAAGAATTTCTATACGGTAAAAATGAACCGGCCGGGCCTTTCGCTCTACCGTCCTGCCCTCCCTTGCCAGCTCATACAATTTCTTTCCATTTACTTTCAGCGCAGAGTACATGGGGGGGATCTGCATTCCTTCCCCTTCAAAAGATTTTATACAGGCCTGAACCTCCTCATCGGTCACATCCGGATCTTCTCTGTGCAGCACCGTCCCGCTCATATCCTGGGTATCGGTAGTAACGCCAAGTCTCAGCACCGCTTCATAAGTCTTTCTTTCTCCGGCAAGCATATCGCACAATTTTGTGGCTTTTCCCAGACATACCGGCAAAACGCCCACCGCGTCGGGATCCAGGGTTCCCGTATGGCCGATTTTCTTCTGCCTGAGAATTCCCCTCAGCTTTGCCACCACATCATGGGACGTATAGCCCGCCTCTTTATATACATTTATGACTCCGTTCATATCAAACCTTTTTCACACCCAGCTGCTGTTTCACCGCTTCCACTATTTTTTCCATGATTTTTTCCTGCTCTCCTTCCAGCGTACAGCCGGCCGCCATGAAATGGCCGCCTCCGCCAAAAGACAGGGCTATGGCGCTGACGTCCACTTTCCCGTTGGAACGCATGCTCACTTTCCACCGATTCTCGCCCACCGCATAGAGAAAGACGGCTGCCTCCACGTCTTCTGTCAGTCTCATCTGATTAATAATTCCGTCCAGATCCCGGGCTTCCACCTGGAACTGCTCCATGCTTTCTCTGGACGCACAGGCTCCGATACAGCGCCCTTCCAGATAAAGACGGCTGTTCAGCAGGATATATCCCATCATCCTGTTTTGGTTATAGGATTTCTTATAAAAAGAGTCCTCTATGATTTTGGTAAAGGGAATTCCCTGATCCATCAGCCATCCGGCGGCTTCCATGGTTTTGGATGACGTGTTGGAATACTGAAATACTCCGCAGTCATGGATGATTCCCGTATACAGGGCGCTGGCTGTGTCAGCGGAAATTTTCTCCTTTTCCATCAGATCAAAGAGTACTTCGCTGGTGGAGCTGGCTTCCGGCACTATGTGATTGATATCGCCCAGTCCCGGATTGGTAATATGATGGTCAATACAAACCGTCTTTTTGGCCGTTTTATAATATTCACCGGCTACGCCGATCCGATCTGGACTGCTGACGTCCAACAGAATCAGAAGATCGTATATCTTTTGGGCCTGTGCTTCCTTTTTTACCTCATCCAAAAGTTTCAGATGACCGAACACCGGGCGCATTTCTTCCAGATATACGTCTGCATGAATCTCTTTATCATTATCTCCCAGATAGTGATAAAGAGCCATGCAGGAGCCCACACAGTCCCCATCGGGATTCACATGGCCGGCTATAGCCGCGGTTTTCACTCCCTGCAGAATTTCTTCAATCTTCTTCATCCCTGTTCTCCCCGTCTTCGCGGCTCTTAATCTCTGCAATCTTCTTCGACATGGCCACTCCATATTCGATGGAGGTATCCAGACGGAAGGAAATCTCAGGCGTGTTGCGCAGATTCAGGTTTTTGGCCAGCATTCTGCGGATATAGCCTTCCGCACTTCTTAAGCCCGCCAGTGTATCCTCTTTTTCTTTGTCATCCCCCAGCACGCTGATGTAAACCTTGCAGGTTTTCAGGTCCGGCGCAACCTCCGCGCCGGTCACGGAGGTCATCATATGAATCCGGGGATCTTTGATTTCTTTTTGAATAATCAGACTGAGTTCTCTTTGCACTTCCCCGTTGATACGGGTATTTTTAATACTGTTTTTTCTCATAATTTCCTCGCTCGCTGCGAAAGTTTTCCCTATCTGGGCACTTCCACCATGATATAAGCCTCTACCTGGTCTAATTCCTGAATATCATTGAACCCTTCAAATACCAGACCGCATTCGTATCCGGCTTTTACTTCTTTTACATCGTCTTTAAACCGTTTCAGAGATGCCAGCGCTCCGTCAAAGAGCTGTTTTCCTTCTCTGCTGATCCGTACCTTACATCCTCTCTGGAAAACGCCGTCCATAACGTAACTTCCCGCAATGTTTCCGACCCCGGAGGCCTTGAAGATCTGACGCACTTCCGCATGGCCGATTACTTTCTCCTCAAATACCGGATCCAGCAGACCCTTCATGGCCGCTTCCACATCCTCAATGGCCTGGTAGATAACTTTATACAGACGGATATCCACCCCTTCCTGCTCGGCAATTGCCTTGGCCGTGGCGTCGGGACGCACATTAAATCCGATGATAATGGCATTGGAAGCAGAGGCAAGGGTAACGTCCGACTCATTGATGGCTCCTACGCCGCCATGAACGATTTTTACTACTACCTCATCGTTGGACAGTTTGGTCAGACTCTGTTTCACCGCTTCCACAGAACCCTGAACGTCCGCTTTTACTACAATGCCCAGCTCTTTCAGATTGCCTTCCTGAATCTGATTGAACAGATCGTCCAGTGACATTTTGGACTTGGTCTCTTCCAGCAGACGGTTTCTGTTTTCTGATACGAAAGTGGCGGCAAAATTTTTCGCCTCTTTATCGTTTTCCGTTGCCACCAGAACCTCGCCTGCGTTGGGCACGTCGCTAAGACCCAGGATTTCCACCGGTGTAGACGGACCGGCCTCTTTTACCCGGCGTCCCTTATCATCCATCATTGCCCGAACCTTTCCGGAACATGCGCCCGCTGCGATAAAATCTCCCACGTGGAGGGTACCTTTTTGTACCAGAATCGTAGCTACCGGACCTTTACCCTTATCCAGTTTTGCCTCGATTACCAGACCTCTCGCCCTTCTCTTGGGATTTGCTTTCAATTCACTTACTTCCGCCGTCAGCAGAATCATCTCCAGCAGTTCGTCAATTCCTTCCTGCGTATGGGCGGATACCGGCACGAAGATGGTGCTTCCGCCCCAGTCCTCGGGGATCAGCTCATATTCTGACAACTCCTGTTTTACCCGTTCCACATTAGCGCTGGGTTTATCAATTTTATTGATTGCCACAATGATCTCTACCCCGGCCGCTTTGGCATGATTGATCGCCTCAATGGTCTGGGGCATGACGCCGTCGTCAGCAGCCACCACAAGAATAGCGATATCAGTAGCGTTGGCTCCCCGCATACGCATGGCCGTAAACGCCTCATGACCCGGCGTATCCAGGAACGTGATCTTCTGTCCATTGACATTTACCATATACGCGCCGATATGCTGTGTGATTCCTCCGGCCTCCCGGTCTGTCACATGGGTATTTCGAATGGCGTCCAAAAGAGAAGTTTTTCCGTGGTCTACGTGTCCCATAACGCAGACTACCGGCGGTCTGGGCACCAGTGTGCTGGCGTCTTCTTCCTCCTCTTTCAAAAGTTCCTCAATTACATCTACCTTTTCTTCCGGTTCCGCGATGATATCATAATCCAGGGCGATTTCCTGAGCTTTTTCGAAATCGATTTCATGGTTCACCGTTACCATGGTTCCTTCCATGAAAAGCTTCTTCACAATCACCGCCGGCTGCATTTTCATCTTCTCAGCCAACTCCCGGATCGTCATCTTCTCCGGAAGTACGATTTCTTTTACTTCCGCCTTCTTCTCTTCTTTATGCTGATGAACCGGCTTCTGCAAAGCTTTCGGCAGTCTGGACTGCTGGCGGAATCCCTGGTTGGGACGTCTTCCGCCTTTCTGACGCTCGCCGCTGAATTTTTCTTTCTCCTTCACCTTCTCCTTTTCCTTCTCTTTTTCTTTCTCTTTACGAAGGTCTCTGGAAGGTTTCTGCATCATGGAAGTATCCACTGCATCCGCCTGTGATTTTCTTCCACCGGATCTTCTGTTGTCCTGGCTTCCCTTACGAAAATCTCTGCCGTCCCGGTCTCTGTCTTTATCTCTGTCGTTCTGAAATCTTCTCGTTCCTTCACTGCGGGGCGGCCGCTGATTCTGATTTCCTGCCGGACGTCCCGTACTTTCTGCCGCCTGCATCTGTCTGCCATGGGCCGCCGGTTTTCCGGCTCCGGAAGCGGGTTTCCCTGTTCCGGCTCCCTGAGACTGTTTTGCAGGCGTATGATTCTGAGCAGGTTTGGCTGCCGCGCCTCCCTGCCCCTGACGTGGAGGACGCTGGGAAGTTTTTCCTCCCTGGGCGGATGATTTCTGTCCGCCTCCTGGTCTTGAATCAGACCGTCTGGTTTTCCCATAGTTTTTCCCCTCCGGCGTCGTCGCATTCTGAGGGCGGAACACCTGGATAATATTGGATTTTTTCTTTGGCTTTCCTTCGCTTCGCGTCTCCTCTTTCTTTTCGTTTTTTATTTCCTTTTCTTTATCAAATGTATCTCTCAATAACTTCTCCTCCGCTTCTTTCAAAGAACTCATATGGCTTTTGACCTCAATGCCATGATCTTTCAAAAACGTAATGACTTCTTTGTTTGTTTTTCCTATTTCTCTGGCAATTTCATGCACTCTGATTTTCGGCATTCTACCACCTGACCTTTCTGCCTATCCTTTCTGCTCAGCCACTTTCAACAATTGTCCTTCCACAGCCTTTCCCAGATTCTCATCCAGGATCGCAAGAGAAGCCCGGAATTCTTTTCCAATGGCTTTCCCAAGGCTTTCTTTCTCTCCAAAAAAATAACAGGGTACTTTGTAATAGATGCACATATTCTGAAATTTCTTTTTCGTATTGCCGGAAGCTTCTTCCGCCACAATTACCAGATACGCTTTCTTTGTCTTCACCGCTTTTTCCGTGGAAAATTCTCCGCTGGCCACCTTTCCGGCTTTTGCCGCCAATCCCACCAGGGACAGCACTTTACGTTCGTTCAATCCCATCCAGCTCCTTCTTCAGCGTCTCATAGACTTCCTCTGGAATCGCCGTCTTTAACGACCGCTCCAATCCCTTATTTTTCATGGCCTTCTCCAGGCACTCCCGTGAAAAACAAAGGTATGCGCCCCTGCCGTTTTTTCTTCCGGTAGCGTCCAGCACAATCTCATCTTCCGGCGTTTTTAAAACGCGTATCATTTCTTTTTTATTCTTCATCTCCTGGCAGCCCGTGCATTTGCGCATCGGCACCTTCATTTTCTTCATCATATTCTTCGTACTCACGCTCTCCGTCTTCTTCTATGAATTCATCGCCTTCATATTCTTCATCATATTCCTCGTCGTATTCCTCCTCGATGGCGTCGAATATTCCGGCTTCTCTGGCCTGGGTTTCACTCTTGATATCGATCTTATATCCGGTCAGCCTGGCCGCCAGTCTGGCATTCTGCCCTTCTTTTCCGATAGCCAGAGACAACTGATAATCCGGCACGATCACCTGAGCCGTCTTTTCATCAGGATCAGCCATAACAGAAATAACCTTGGCGGGGCTTAACGCGTTCTCAATGAGGAACGCCGGATTCTCATCCCAGTTAATAATATCGATCTTTTCTCCCCGCAGTTCCTCCACGATGGCGTTGACTCTCGCTCCGTTCATTCCGACGCAGGCTCCCACCGGATCCACATCGGGATCATTGGACCAGACGGCAATCTTAGTACGGGAACCGGCCTCTCTGGCAATGCTTTTGATTTCCACAATTCCGTCTCTGACCTCTGTAACCTCTGATTCAAACAGACGTTTCACCAGTTCCGGATGAGTTCGGGAAACCTGAATCTTCGGTCCCTTCGGCGTGTCTTTTACTTCCAGCACATATACTTTAATCCTCTCTGTGGGACGAAAATGTTCTGTTTTTACCTGCTCGGAATCATTGAGCATGGCGTCCACCTTTCCCAGATTTACGCTGATGTTCTTGCCCAGATTTCTCTGTACAATACCGGTGACCACATCTTTCTCCTTCTCGAAATACTCATTGTAAAGTACCTTCCGCTCTTCCTCGCGGATTTTCTGAAGGATCACATTCTTGGCGTTCTGGGTGGCAATGCGGCCGAATTCCTTGGATTTAATCTCCACATTCACCACATCGCCCAATTCATATTTGGAATCGATCATCTTTGCGTTGGCCAGGCTGATTTCCATCACCGGATCCTGAACGTCTTCCACCACCGTTTTCTCCGCATATACTCCGAAATCGCAGGTCTGAGGATTAATATTCACCTTCACATTATCCGCTTTTCCGAAATGGTTCTTGCATGCCTGAATCAGGGACTGCTCAATGGCCTCCAGCAGCGTATCTTTGCTGATATTTTTCTCCTGCTCCAGAATATTCAACGCTTCCAGTAACTCTGTGTTCATTTTTCTCTTTTCCTCCTAAATACTTCAAAAGTCAAATGCAAGACGTATCAATGCAATTTCATCTTTCTGAAAGGTTTTCTCTTCTCCGTCTTCTCCTTTTACAGTCACACTGCTACTATCATATGCAGTCAGTATGCCGTAGAATTCTTTCTGTCCGTCCACCGCGCGGTAAGTCCTGATTTCCAGTTCTTTCCCCATACTTCTGGCATAATCTTTTTCTTTCTTTAAAGGACGTCCCAGTCCCGGCGAACTGACCTCCAGGATATAGGAATCTTCGATAAAATCATCCCGATCCAGTACGTCGCTGAAGGCACGGCTGACAATCTCACAGTCATCAATGGTAATACCGCCCTCTTTGTCAATATAGGCCCTTAAATACCAGGTTCCCCCTTCTTTGACGTATTCCACATCCACCAGTTCAAAACCTTGGGCCTCCACAATCGGCTCCAGCAGGTCGCCTGCTTTCTGCTCATAAGCCTCTTTTTTGCTCATCATCATCCCTGCCTTTCCTTTATCTTTTTTTCACCATATAAAAGAGCGGGCTCTTTCAAGCCCACTCTCAGATTAGTAACTATTGATAATTCTTATCTATTGTATCACTTCTTATTATAAAATGCAAGCTTTTATAAATCGTAATAAGCTTCAAATTCCGCCGGGTGGGGAATCTGGGAAATTCTAAGAGCCTCCGCCCGCTTTCTCTCCAGCCAGATGTCAATCAGACGCTGGGGAAATACTCCCCCTGCCGTCAGATATTCATGATCCTCCTCCAGGGCGTCCAGCGCCTCTTCCAGACTTCTGGGCAGCGAGGCAATCTTTTTCTTTTCCTCCTCCGGAAGCTCATAGAGATTGCAGTCATAAGGCCCCCATCCTTCCTCAGCCGGATCGATTTTATTGCGGATGCCGTCCAGCCCCGCCATCAATATGGCCGCGTAGGCATAATATGGATTGCAGGTGGCGTCGGGATTGCGGAGTTCAAAACGTTTCTTGTCCGGCGATTTTGCATAAGCCGGTATACGGATCACCGCGCTCCTGTTGGACGTGGCGTATCCGATGGTCACCGGCGCCTCATATCCCGGCACCAGCCGTTTAAAGGAATTGGTGGAGGGATTCGTAAAAGCGCACAGAGACGCCACGTGTTTCAACAGGCCGCCCATGAAATAGTGGGCTGTCCTGCTTAACCCTGAATACCCCTCTTTATCATAGAAAATCGGCTGTCCGTCTTTTTTCAGGAGCATATGTACATGCATTCCGTTGCCGGCCTCTTTATAAATGGGCTTAGGCATAAATGTCGCAGTCCTTCCCTCCTGTACCGCCGCATTCTTGATCACATACTTGATGATCATGGTCTTGTCCGCCATATCCACCATATCGCCCAGTTCAACTTCGATCTCCATCTGGCCGGAACCGCCCACCTCGTGGTGATGATATTTAACATCGACGCCCCATTCCTCCAGTAGCATACACATCCTGCTGCGCAGACTGTAAGCCACATCGTGGGGCGCTGCAACATGATAGCCGCCATGTCCCTTTACCTGGAATCCTCCGTTGTCCGGACTCTCTTTTCCGCTGTTCCATGCAGCCTGCCGTGTATCCACCGTATAGGCGCTTTTATTGGGACTTACCATATAGCTGACATTGTCAAACAGATGGAATTCGAATTCCGGCCCGATAAGCATCTCATCGGCCACCCCCAGCTCCTTCATGTACTCCATGGCCCGCAGACTGACATTTCTCGGATACTGGTCAAAGGGCCTGTTTTCCTCCCCGATCACACATACGTCGCCGCACATGGTCAGGGTGGGCACATCGGTAAAAGGATCTACCATGGCTGTGTCCGGATCTGGGATAAACACCATATCGCTTTTTTCCACCGGCGCATATCCGTAATTGGAGCCATCAAAACCGATCCCGTATACGAAAATGTCTTCGTCAAACCGCTCCACCGGAATGGTAATATGCCTCCATCGTCCGTCCAGATCCGTCATTTTGAAATCAATCATCCGGATTCCTTTTTCCTGGCACAGTTTCTTCATCTCTTCGCTTTTTTTCATAAAACTACCCCCGCTGTTATAAAGTGTTCTTATATTATAACAGACAGGGGAAGTTATTTCACTCTTTATCTGATTTTCTTACACGAATTTTTCTCTTTTATTCCACCGTCACGCTTTTAGCCAGATTTCTGGGTTTATCCACATCCAGTCCTTTGGCCACCGACACGTAATATCCCATCAACTGCAGGGGAACTACAGCCAAAGATGCGGCAAAATGTATATCCGTCCGGGGAATATAAGTAACAAAATCTGCCGTATCTTCGATATTGTAATTTCCGTAGGTGGTAAGACCCATCAGATAGGCTCCCCGGCTCTTACATTCCACCATGTTGCTGACCGTTTTTTCATAAAGCTCCTGCTGAGTCAGTACTCCAATTACCAGGGTGCCGTCCTCAATCAGGGAAATCGTACCGTGTTTCAGTTCACCGGCCGCATAAGCTTCAGAATGGATATAGCTGATTTCTTTCATCTTCAGGCTGCCTTCCAGAGAAATGGCGTAATCAATTCCACGGCCGATAAAGAAAATATCTTTTGCCGCCGCCTGTTTTGCAGCAAACCACTGAATCCGCTCTTTATCTTCTATAATCTTCTCAATTTTATCCGGCAGCGTCTGCATTTCTTCCAGCAGGTTTCGGGCTCTTTCTTCCGAAATCTCACCCCGTACCTGGGCAAACTGAATAGCCAGAATGTAGCTGGCAATCAGCTGGGTACTGTAGGCTTTGGTGGTGGCAACCGCAATTTCCGGTCCCGCCATCGTGTAGAATACATTGTCTGCTTCCCGGGCAATGGAGGAGCCGATCACATTGACCACGGCCAACGTCCGAATCCCCATTTTTTTAGCCTCGCGAAGAGCAGCCAGACTGTCTGCTGTCTCTCCGGACTGGCTGATGACGATCACCAGACCGTCTTTGTCCAGGATCGGTCGGCGGTAACGAAACTCTGACGCCAGATCCACATGGACGGGAATTCTGGCCAGATCTTCTATCACATACTGGGCAACCACAGCCACATGATAAGCGGAACCGCAGGCCACAATATAAATCTGGCTGATATTCTGTATGTCTTCTTCAGAAAGTCCCACCTCGGAAAGTTCAATCTTTCCGTCCTTCACCACTGAATTGATGGTATCCGCCACAGCCTTGGGCTGCTCATGGATTTCCTTCATCATAAAGTGTTCATAGCCGGCCTTTTCCGCTGCCTCCGCATCCCATTCAATCTCCGTCAGCGGCTTTTCAATCTCGTCTCCATCCAGGTTATAGAAGGTCACTTTTCCCTTCTGCAGACGGCCGATCTCCATGTTGCCGATGTAGTAAACATTTCTGGTATAATTAAGAATCGCCGGCACATCGGACGCCAGATACGCTTCGCCGTTTTCCACGCCGATGATCATAGGACTGTCTTTTCTTGCCACATAGATCTCTTCCGGATAATCATGGAACATTATCGCCAGAGCATAGGAACCGCGGATACGCACCATAGCGTGATTCAGCGCATCCACCGGAGTGCCCAGATATTTCTTATAATAATAATCCACCAGTTTAATCGCCACTTCCGTATCCGTAGAAGAATAAAACTCATATCCATTCCGGATCAGCTTATCTCTCAGCTCCTGATAATTTTCTATAATTCCGTTGTGAACACCCACCACATTGTGGTCATCGCTGCAGTGAGGATGGGCATTTTCCTCCGACGGTTCACCGTGGGTCGCCCACCTGGTATGACCGATTCCGCAAGTGCCAACCATAGCCGTTCCATCGTTGGTCTTCTCAGCCAGAATTTTAAGTCTCCCTTTAGCTTTTACAACTTCCACTTCTTCCTCATGATTACGAACGGCCAGCCCGGCGGAATCATACCCCCGGTACTCCAGTTTCTCCAGCCCATGCAGCAGAATGGGGGCCGCCTGTTCATTTCCTACATAACCTACAATTCCACACATACTGATATACTCCCTTTTGCCTCAGATTTAATATTATAAATTCCCATGTTTTCTTTTCCTTATCCTGTCCATAATCCGGTTCATCATCATACATCCTGCCATAGCGCCCAGCCCATTATGGATTATATCATCCAACTCAAAAAGCCCTCTGTAAAAAATCAACTGGCACAATTCAATCGCCAGTGATATCAGAAAGCCAAGGGCCAGTCCGTACCGCCCCTTCACCTTCCGGTCCGCCATCAGCGGCAGCAACATTCCCGCAGGCGCCAGCAGCAGAATATTCAGAATGATCCCCTGCAGGGCAGCCAAGCTGTGCTCCAGAAAAACTTTTTTCCAGGACCAGAATAATTCCAGTTCATAAATTCTCTCGTCCAGCAGCGGTCTGGTAAAGACAGTAGAAGCGAAAACAATTCCCATGTATCCCACCATACCACAGATTGCAGCCGCCTGCAAGGTTTTCAGCTTCTTTTCCTTTCTCAGATAAAGAACCGCGCCGGCTGTCAGGAGAAAGAGCACCCCAAAACAAAATATCTCCCTTCCCGACCAGGGGCGGTTATGCGTCTTAAAAATTTCATAAATCTCCATAGGCTCTCTACGAATTGGACGCCGCATTTTCTCCGTATATATATTCCTGCAGATATTCACTGTTGGCTTTCAGATCCGGCATCAATACTTCCATACCAATGCTTAGGGTCTCATTGGTATAGGTGCCCTCCACCGGAATGCGGTAACTCTCAATTTCTGTGATGCCGCTTGTCACAACAGTATAGATGTAGCCCATGATCTGAGTGTTGCTCATATCCGTGGTCAGACTAGGCAAAATCCGGTCCGCCATACTCAGAAGTTCCGTCAGTCCCTGATCCTTTACCTTGTCAAAGGCAGCCATCAGAACTCTCCTCTGGCGGTCTGTTCGCTCCCAATCAGAATTTCCCACATACCGGGTACGGGAATAGGCGAGCGCCTGTTCCGGTGTCAGAGAATTAACGCCGGCCTTTAAATTCCACCCCTCATGATTCCTGTTCAGATAATCCGCTTCCGCCTGATACAGCTCGATATCCAGATTACCCACTTCCGTCATGGCGCTGATGAATCCTTCAAAGTCCACCTCAATGTTCCCATCGATATGGATTCCCAGACTTTCCTCCATCACCTGATCCAAAAGGGGCATGCCGCCGAACTGATAAGCCGCATTGATCCGGTTATCGCTGTAGCCTGGAATCGGAACATACAGGTCGCGCATCACGGAACTCAAAATGATCTTATTGCTTTTTTTGTTAATGCTGCAGATGATCATGCTGTCCGACCGCTGCCGCCCCTGGCCTTCCCGACGGTCCTGACCGATCAGCAGAATATTGACCACGTCCTTATCCTGCATCACGTTGATATCTACATTGTTCCATTCCACCTCGTTGGGATCGATCACATCCACATTCCCCGCCTGGATCTCCTTCGCCAGCTCTTCGTCGATTTCAAAATCCTCCTCAGAAGGATCCACCTTCTCCACCTGGGAATCGTCCACCCGGTTGATCTTATTCAGCTTCGTCTGGGCGTAGACGAAAACTGCGCCTGCCAGCAGAACCAAAATCAAAATCGGAATCAGGATCTTCACTGGTAAAGGCACTTTCCTTTTTTTCTTCATCTGTAATTCCTTTCTTTAATATTAATATGAAAACCTGTTTTTTATTTTACATGAAATCCAGAAATTGTACAACGCCCCGTCTTTATTTTATTTTTTCTTAACCGACTGAACGAATTCTCTTGAAAGAAGTACGGTATCTGATTAAAATTAAAACAGCTTTAAGAAAAGAGGTTTTTTCATGAAAAAAATAACCCGTCGAATCTGCATGCTGATTTTTCTTCTGCTCTGCATCGCTGTATTCTGGTTTTTACACAAATTTACGGCAACAGATAAGAATGCTCAGTATATCTCCTGGGAATCTGCCGTACAGCTCCATGAAGATGGTTCAGAAACGCCTTACGACCCGAACGATTACAGTAACGCCGCCGATATTTCCGGCACTTACCGCTTCACCGCCCTGCTGCCCGAGATACAGGAGACAGGATGTCTTCTGTTCGAACTGTCCGGCGAAGAACTGACCCTTTACTTAAACGGAGATGAATTGTATCATTCTTCCGCCGCTTATTTAGAAGGCAATATTGATACTGCCCAGGCACAAATCCCCCTGAAAGCCGGTGATTCCGGCGAATTGGTAATGATTTGTACAATTCTGGACAATACAAACGCCATGTTCCCGCCAATGCTGCGGTTTCTTCCCGATGGCACAGCCGATACCCAGGCATACCTCTACGCCAATCTTTATGGAATTCCCGCGGGAGCTTCCGCCCTGGCGATGCTGCTGATCGCCGGTCTCTTTCTGCTGGGCATCCCCCGGGGGAAAATTGACTGGAGCCTGATTCCACTGTTTGTGGCCGCCGCCTGGCTGACTGTTTTTCCTATTGTTCAAAGTCTGGGATACTACTTTCTTCCGGAAAAAGCAGTGCAGATTCTCACCTGGCGCGGTCTTTCCTGGCTTACACCGGCGGCGCTTGTCGTCTACCTTTTGATGAACCGCCGCCGTAATTTCTGGCATCTTTTGAAACTGGCTGCCATGTGGAGCTCCGGAGCTTTACTGGTCTGTTATCTGGTCTCTCTGGCGACGGGGGGATATCTGGCTGACTACCTGCATTCACAGATAACCGCTCTTTTTCAGACCGGTTATTACGATGGACTCCTTGTCTGGTTTACGCGCTGGCTTTCCATCGTCGCCGCCTTTATCTCCGCTTATATGGTCATGCGTTCTTTTGCCGACCAGCAGGCCAATAACCAGGCCCTTGTCCTTAAAAATCAACTGCTGCTGAACAGTTACCGGACCCTTGAAAAGAATATGCGGGCCGGCGCCGCTGTGCGTCACGAATTCAAGCATCAGCTGACCGCCATCGATTCTTTGTATCAACAGAATAATATGCAGGAACTGGGCAATCTGTTGGAAAAAATAAAAAAACAGGCGTCAAGTCTGTCGCAGACACGATTTACCGACAATTTCACCATCAACACCATCCTTCAGGGAGCGGCTGCCCGGGCGGCCCAGGATCAAATTTCTTTCACCGCACAGGTCCACGCCCCTGCCGACCTCTCCATTCCGGAGAATGATCTATGTATACTGTTGATGAATATGACTGACAACGCACTGGAGGCCTGTTCCAGAGCGGAAAACAGTAAAGATCTCTTCATTCGCTTTTATGCAGAGGTAAGAGGCGGCGTCTTTGCCGTAAAATGCGAAAACAGCTATAATGGAAAACTGTGCCGAGATTCCCGCGGACGCCTGCTGACCACAAAACAGGATCCGGAAAACCACGGACTTGGCATTTCTCAGATGGCGGCCGTTGTCAAAAAATACGGCGGATCTTTAGATATGAACCGTTCCACTGAAAATACCTTCATCGTTCAGGCTGCTTTGCACCTGCCGTAAAAGCAAATGGTAAAAAAGCCTGCATCATCCAGCACAAGCAATTACTTCGTAAGTAGGTAATCATCCGTATCTACCTATTCATCTCCGCATTTGATAAAATAGCTACAAATGATGGAGGTGATACCAATTAATACAAATGAAAATGCAGCTTCGAAAGCGGCGTTTTGGGCAGATCGGATTCATGCTTTCCGGGAAAGCGGGTTATCCCGCAAAGACTGGTGTCAGCAAAACGAGATCCCGCAGTCTACCCTGGGTTATTGGATTCGGAAAATTCAGTCAGAGATCATAGA
>JBMNRB010000025.1:0-38203 GCA_050944435.1 Ruminococcus sp. | reverse complement strand
ACTTTACTTTCATTGCTATAAAATCTCCTTTGTATTCAGATGTATTAAGTCGCTAAACTCATATACATCATACGGGGAGATTTTATTTTTTCAAAGTTCAAATTTCATTCTCTATAGGAATGCTTTAACATACAATGGGAGATGCCGGCCCCCTTCCGGCATCTCCCGCTCATGAGATTATATGGTCTTTCAGCGCTTTTTGTCAACCGCGCAGTTTTTATTTTCCTTCCATCAGATCGATGGCGCAGACAGCAGCCGTATTTCCTCCTTCGCTGCCTTCCTGACCTACCAGTTTGTCGTAATCTGTTCCGCTCTTTTCCGTTGTCTTCAAAACAACATCCACATTATTATCGTGAGCAGCTTCGATCAGTTTCTGTGTTTCCTGCTCTTCTTCAGAAGAAGTCAGTACGATTACATCAGCGCCTTTTTCCAGTATATCAATGCATTCCATCATTCTGTTCCCTTCGCCCTCAGAGATTACACAGGCATATCCTTCTGCGGCCGCTTCTTCTTCAATTCCTCTGGCAAACTCCTGGTCATCTTCGTTCCCGATATAGCCGATTACGCCCTTTGTCTCTTCTGTGCTGGCCATACTGGTTATTCCGCATCCTGCCAGAATCCCTGCCATCATCATTCCCAGGATTGTCATCATCATTTTTCTTGTTTTCATAATAGTACCCCCTTTTAAAATGTTTAGTTTTTGTTTAGTTTGTCTTTTTATTTGTTTACCGATCTGTTTATTTGTTAATTAGAATATAATACAATTTTTCCGCAATGTCAACTACTTTTCCAGCGTTTTTATCTCTTTTTTAAATTTTGTTTATTCTTTACAACTAAACTGTTTATCACTATTTTTCCATTGTTTATTTTGTATTTCTTTAAACATTTAGTGTGGATTTCGACATGATTATATGATATGATGATATCAGAAACAAAAAGCCCAGCACACCATGGGAACCATTAAGACGGAGGCCGATTAATGAAATTAACTGTAAGAAAAATTGCCGAACTGGCAGGTGTATCTCCTGCCGCCGTATCGCTTGTATTGAACGATAAACCGGGTGTTCGTCCGGAACTTCGATCAAAACTCACTGAACTGTTGGTACAAAACGGCTATACCATCCGAAAAAAAGATGTCTCAGCTGCAAAACGAATCCTGTATCTTTGTTATAAAGACGCTGTCAGGATTCCATATATCAGAAATGAATTTTCTCCCCACATCATGGACGGCGTGGAGCATATCTGCCGCCAGCGGCAGCATTCCCTTTCCATTGTAAATGCAACGGAAGACAGCCTTGCCGGTATTCTGAAAGACGCCTGTGATTCCCATTATGATGGAATTATCTTCCTGGGAACGGAATTCCGCTGTTCAGATTATACACAGTTTGAACATTTTCCCATTCCCATCATCTTTATCGACCATCACATTTATGGATACGCTGTCAACACCTTGAACAACGACAGCGAAACAGGAAGTTACCAGGCTTTATCCTATCTGAAATCTCTGGGACATACAGATATCGGCTATATTACCAGCCGTCAGCCCTATGGAACCTTCCACGACCGCAGGGATTATTTTTTCCAGATGATGAAACGCCTGGATATTCCCCGGCGTGATGAATATATGTACAATCTGGATTACTTCAGAGAAGATCTTCAACAGGACTTTCGTGAACAGTTGGAGCAGAGGGATACCCTTCCCACCGCTTTTATTACCGGAAATGATATCATTGGCGCGGCAGTATTTTCCGCCCTCTCTCAGAAAGGATATCGGATACCGGAGGACATTTCCATTATTGGTTTTGACGATTCTGCCGCCGCGCGGATGACTTCCCCTCAGCTTACCACTGTTCATGTGAATCTGGAACGATTTGGGGAGCTTGCCATAGAACGCCTCCTGCAAATGATGGATGATCATACAGGCGAAGTACTGAAAATTTCCACCGGCACAACCCTTACCGTCCGGGGCAGCACAGCTCCTCCCCGCCGGTGAAGCTGCAGTTCTCCGATCAGCAGAAAAATTTACAATTTAAAAAGTCCGAAAATCCAGTCATCCTGAATTTTCGGACTTTTTATCATTTTACGCTGCAGGCGTCGCGCCCTGGGCCGGCTCCATCTCCTGCTGAATATCAGGGGATTCCTGTTCCGCAGCAGGCGCTTCGTAGGTAATTGCGTCTGTTCTGGACAATACACGGTGCGTTGAACTGTTGCTTTGCTGCGCCACTGTCAGAGAATCCCCATCCTCCAGCGTCACATCTCTTACCATCAGCAGCGTGGGGCTGATATAAATCGTATCCTCTACCAATTCCTTATTAATTTCCAGCTTACTTGAGGCTGTAAAATTGGCTCCTCTGATATAGTAAGTACCGTCTGACATCTCGTCAATTCCGGTAAATGTGATCGGCACAGCCCCCAGCTGCAGATCCGTCTGCATAAAAGGATCCTGCCCCTGATACACGTACTGATCTCCATAAAGAATATCGTACTGAAGCGCTTCCAGATCCACCTGATAATTTTTCGTTCCTTTACGGGACTGATGATAGGTGATCACCGTTCCGTCATGAATTCCAATACGATCCAGTACTTCCGCCGCCATCTGATAAGCCGCCAGGTTTACATCTTTTTTCTCCAGTCCCATGTTATCCCACATCACATACTGCGTTTGAAACAGATAACGGTTTTCCACATCTTCCGCCTCCAGTCCCATGGTGGGGAGATGGTCGCCGTACATCACCAGAACCACTGGCTCGTCGTAATCTTCCAGGGTATCCACCAGCTCCTGAATAAAGTCATCCATCTCTTTCAGCTGATTGACGTAATACTCCCAGGAATAATTATTCTTCTCCCTGTTTTCCGCACCGGTTACAGTGATTTCCGGATCTTCCAGTACTGGCTCTGTCGGATAATCGCCGTGACCTTGTACGGAAATGGTATAAACATAATCAGCCCCCTCTGTTGACTCCAGACATTTCATGATCTCATCTGTCAGAATATAATCCTTCACCCAGTCAGTGGGCGTAGTATCGGAAATATCCGGCATGTATTCCTCAGATGTGAACGTCTGAAATCCCAGATTGGAAAATACTTTCCTTCTGGAATAGAAGTTAGCCTCGTTATTATGAATGGCATGGGTGGAATAACCCAGTCCTTTCAGTACGTACGGCACGCTTTCACAGGTTTTATCCTGAAGAATAGATTTGTAAGGATACTCTCCCGGGCCAAAATAGTGAAGACTCATGCCTGTAATCGTCTCGAACTCCGTGTTAGCCGTGCCGGCTCCCACAGAAGGCACCCGGAAATATCCCGACGTATATTCCTTCATCAATCTGCGGAAATTGGGAATCGGATCCTCAGAAAGTTTCAGAAATTCCACCGTCTCCGGATCAAAGAAAGATTCCAGCTGCAGAAAAATAATATTTACCGGTTCCTCCGGCAGCTTTGTCTCCTCCTCTGTCTGCGTGCTCCGGACGATCTCCTGCATCAGGTCTTCTCCGTAGCCGTTGGGGCAGTCGATGCCCGTATTGAAAAAAGTAGTACCCAGGCAGTAAGGAAAACCGTAATCCTCATAGGCAAAGGCGATATTTCCAAAGTAGCTGGAGAGAACCCGCTCCTTCAGCGCCAAATTTGTCACCAACAGAAAAGAGGCAGCCGCAGCAGCGACCAGAGGAATATTCAGCCTGTAATACATCTTCCCCTTATATTTCGGGGCTTTAACAGCAAGAAAAACAAGTCCTGCTATCAGCAGAAGAAAAAGAATGATAACCACAATTACCATGCCCACGGACAGATATTTATTCAGAATCCGCAGACTTTCCGTAACCAGCTTCAGATCCGGTCCTGTGAAGGGCGTAACTCTGCATGCCAGAACCACGCCGTTAATAATTCCCAGGATCATCCAGATAGACATGATAAGCGTACGGGCAAAAATTCTTCTCCTCGTCAGGTATACCAGTGTTGTCGTTACAAAAATCAGAAATGCATTGTACAAAAATACAAGCCTGCTCTCCAGCATATAACTTACCGCCTCATAAAGCGAATGGCGGCAGATTGCTTCCATCACCAGATACAACAGACATACACCCAGAAACTGCAGCGGCAGCGAAAACCAGTTGCATATCTGAACCACTTTCCCCCTGTTAATTTTTATTTTTTTCATGACTTTTACAGTTGTTTCAACCTTTCTTTGACCTGCTCCATCATTCTCGTATATTTTTCCAGTTTTTCCCGTTCCTCCTGAACCTTCGCTTCCGGAGCTTTGCTGAGGAATTTTTCATTTTTCAGCATTCCCTCCGACCGTTTCAGTTCTTTCGTCAGACGTTCCTCTTCTTTCAGAAGGCGTTCTCTTTCCTTTTCCTTATCCACCAGCTCATCCAGCGGGAGATACACCACCGCCCCGGGAACCACCACTGAGATGGCGTCTTCGCCAATCCCCTCCTTGTCTGTCTGTACCGTCACCTGACCGGCTCCCATCAGTTTCTGATACATTTCCTTCAGGGAATCCAGAGGCTGCTGCATCTTTGACTCTTCCGGAACAATGATTGCGTGAATCTTTTTGGAAGGAGCCACATTCATCTCAGAACGGATGTTGCGTACTCCTTTTACAATATCCTTCACCCTCTCCATGGTCACTTCGGCCTGAGGATCATTCCATGCTTCCTGGTACTTGGGCCAGCTGGAAATCATAATGGATTCCTCTTCCGGATGAAGAGTACAGTATATTTCCTCTGTGATAAAGGGCATATATGGATGAAGAAGCTTAAGCGCCCCTGACAGTACTGTTTTCAGCGTCCACAGAGCACATCCGGCTGCTTTTGGATTTTCTTCCTTCGCCCATATTCTCTGCTTCGCAATTTCGATGTACCAGTCGCAGAATTCATCCCAGATAAAATCATGAATTTTGGACACGGCGATACCCAGCTCAAAACTTTCCATGTTGTCCGTTACTTCTCTTATCAGGTCATTCAGCCGGGAAAGGATCCAGTGATCCACCGTCTCCAGCTCATCTCTTCCAGGCTCTGTTAACTCCGTATTTTCCATATTCATCAGAATGAACCGTGAGGCATTCCAGATCTTGTTGGCAAAATTGCGGCTGGCCTCCACCCGCTCCCAGTAGAAACGCATATCGTTTCCCGGAGCGTTTCCAGTAATCAGCGTAAGGCGCAGCGCGTCCGCACCATACTGATCGATCACCTGCAGCGGATCGATTCCGTTGCCCAGAGATTTACTCATCTTTCTGCCCTGGGAGTCTCTCACCAAACCATGGATCAGCACATGCTTAAAGGGAGATTTTCCCGTCTGTTCCAGCCCGGAAAACACCATACGGATTACCCAGAAAAAGATAATGTCGTATCCCGTTACCAGCACGTTTGTCGGATAGAAGTAAGAAAGCTCCGGCGTCTTTTCCGGCCATCCCAACGTGGAAAAAGGCCAAAGAGCTGAGGAAAACCAGGTATCCAGAGTATCCTCATCCTGGGTCAGATGGGTACAGCCGCATTTGGGGCATTTTTCCGGCATTCCTCTGCTGACTGTCACTTCCCCGCACTGGTCGCAGTAATAAGCAGGAATCCTATGTCCCCACCAGAGCTGACGGGAAATGCACCAGTCCTTTATGTTCTCCAGCCAGTGGAGATAAATTTTGTCAAACCGTTCCGGCACGAAATTCAAATCTTCTGTTTTCAGCACTTCAATGGCCGCCTGTGCCATCTCCTTCATTCTCACAAACCATTGAGGTTTGATCATGGGTTCTACCGTAGTTTTGCAGCGGTCATGGGTACCAACGCTGTGCTCATGCTCCACCACTTTCACCAGAAGTCCCTGTTCCTCCAGATCCTTCACCATGGCTTTGCGCGCTTCATAACGGTCCATTCCCGCATATTTCCCGCCTCTTTCATTGATGGTGGCGTCATCGTTCATAATGTTGATTTCTTCCAGATTATGGCGTTTGCCCACCTCAAAATCGTTGGGGTCATGGGCCGGCGTGATTTTCACACAGCCCGTTCCAAATTCCATATCCACATATTCGTCGGCAATTACCGGAATTTCCCGGTCTGTCAGGGGAAGCTTCAGCATCTTGCCCACCAGATGGGTATACCGCTCGTCCTGGGGATTCACCGCCACCGCCGTATCGCCCAGCAGCGTTTCCGGACGTGTGGTGGCAATTTCCACATACTGTCCTTCTTCTCCCGCCACCGGATATTTAATATGCCAGAAATGGCCTTTCTGATCCACATGTTCCACTTCCGCATCGGAAATTGAGGTCTGACATACGGGACACCAATTAATGATTCTGGAACCTTTATAGATATATCCTTTCTCATAGAGATTCAGGAATACCTCCTCCACCGCCCGGGAGCAGCCTTCGTCCATGGTGAACCGTTCTCTTTCCCAGTCGGCAGAAGAGCCCAGCTTTTTCAGCTGATTGATAATTTTTCCGCCGTACTCCTCTTTCCAGGCCCAGGCATGTTTCAGAAATTCTTCCCTGCCGATTTCATCTTTATCGATTCCTTCTTCTTTCAGTTTTTCAATTACCTTTACCTCTGTGGCGATAGCGGCATGGTCCGTTCCCGGCTGCCACAGCGCCTCATAGCCCTGCATCCTTTTAAAGCGGATCAGAATATCCTGCATGGTATTGTCCAGTGCATGGCCCATATGGAGCTGTCCCGTTACGTTTGGCGGGGGCATCACAATGGTAAACGGTTTCTTGTCCGGATTTACTTTCGCATGGAAATATCCCTTATCCAGCCAGTTCTGATAAATCCGGTCTTCCATTTCTTTCGGGTTATAAACCTTTGCAAGTTCTTTACTCATATTACCTCCTGTTGTTTTCCTGCAAAATAAAAGCCCTCTGCAAATATATGCAAAGGGCGATTTTATCGCGGTACCACCTTTATTATCCGCCGGACGGCGGATATCTCTACTGTCCGATAACGCAGACAATGCGTGCCGGCTTACTTTTCATTTCTCTGCCGGCCGGTTCCAAAGCTACCTTCCGCTTTCCCTTCCCGGCGACGGCTTCCAGCCTGCGGCCGTCCCTCTCTGGCGGGGTCTGAAAACGTACTCCTCTTTTTCACAACCTTTTCCGATTAGATTTTATCATAAGCCATCTTTATCCTGCTTGTCAAGCCTTTTTCCGGCCCATTTCCCACTTTTGCCGTGAAAAAATGGCGGCAGCCGGGATATCCCTTTCCCGCTGCCGCCGCTGTTTTGGAATGGATGACTCTCTTCACAATTCACGAGCAATTAATCGCCGGTTAAGAGGAAACATTGATAAGATTGTCGTTGCGGAGGAAAATATTATCAATTTAACCGGTTTTCAAATTCAGAGCATCACCCTGCCGTTTAATTTGCATAATCCGTATTATAAGGTCTCAAACCGTTATGTTTTCGTCTTCTTATTCCATATTTTGGAATTTCGCCGGATGCTTTCCGGAAAATAAAATGCCTGCTCCGTATAAACAAAGCAGGCGTATCTCTCATCAAAAGATAAACAGGATGCTAAACTTTACACGGAAGTTTCAACCTCATCACAATAAGCAGGTTTCCTGACTCATAGATCATCGCTTTACTTCCCCTTCTCATACTTTCGCACAATGGTATACTGAAGTATCGCTCCCTAAATACAGTGACCGGATCGCTTGGGATTCTCACCCAATTCCCTCTTCACCAGAAAACAGGTTTCTGATGCACTTACTGCGTTAATATGGAATTATACAAGGATTATGATAACACTTAAAGAAGAATTTGTCAATCACATTATTCCAGAAAGATCCACATTGGGCTGAAAACTGTCTATGGTCCGCAGGGCCTGGGCCTTTACCTCATTTATATTCCCCATGCCGTAATACCCAACCTGCCATGAATTTCCAAAATAGTCCTGAGCAAGCAGGGTATATCCGGCCAGCACTGACCCATCCACTTCCACAAGGCCACGATATAAAGCCGCTTTCTCATTTCTTTCCTTTACGTTCCGGTTCAGCTCTTTTTCCGTCACTTCTTCCATGGCCGGTGAATTCTCCATCTCCTGCCGCCCTTCCTGGAATTCTTTTTTCACAATCTCCAGATACCATCCTTCTCCCTTCAGACGGTAATCCTCCTCTTGGTCAGACACCGTTTCATATTCCTTTTTCTGACTTAACTTCATACTCCACTGTTCCTTTTTTATGGTTTCAAAAGACTGGAATCCGCCCCTTCCATCCAGGACATTTGGTATATCCTGCCGGTCCTCTGCCACTTTTGCCTGACTCCCGTCCCAGAATACACTTTTCCCGTCGCCTTTTTGGTCTTCATTCATCAACTTCTGAAATTCTTTTACCGCCGCTTCTTCAATCATCGCCGTTTCCTCCCCTTCTTTCTTGCTGCATCCCCACAGACTTCCTGCCGCCGCTAAAAGCGCCAGGATGACCGCCGCCCTTTTCTTTTTTCTTTTCATTCTCATCACCCGTTCAGCGCACTGTTCTTCAGATTCTCATATTCCCGGTATGCATTGGGAAAATGCTTTTTCATAAAGTCCGTCTCCACCGTATCCCCGCAGATATCTGCCGAAAACATCTCTGCAAAAGCTTCGTTGGCCTGTCTGCTGGGCCATTCATCCCAATATCCGTCGTCATGACCATATGTAATTTTATATTTTCCGTTGGAGGAGGCGTCAATCATATCCGACACTCCGTCCAGCACATGGAAATTATCCCCGCCCAGAGTTTCTTCCAGATATTTCTGGGTGGCAATCCGCACCGCCTGTTCCCGCATAAACTCCGGCACCAGAGGACTGACCTCATCTCTAAATCCCTGTTCAATCTGGGCGATATAATTACCCACATCCTCTTTCACCGCCTGATCAAACCTGGCAAATTCCGGGCTGATCTCTCCCTGATCATTGATCCATCCGTTTTCATGGACAATCCAGTGGCCGCTCTCATGGTAATAAATGCTCTCCGAGCCTCTGGGATCGTCGATGTCTCCTTCGTAATTTATATACAACTGATCTCCGCTGCAGTAAGATCCTTCTTCCTCCATGGAAGCGATTTTGATCTTGTCCTTATATTTATCATACAGCTCTTTGGCAGTTCCCTCCGCTTTGTCGTAAGCGTCCATTATATTATCCGTATAGGCCATATGTTCTCTAAGATAATTTCTGGTTTTTTCATCTTCGACGGATTCCACCCACCGTTCCACTTCCACCATTTTCTGATCATACCACAACTGATAACGGCGGATCAGATTTTCCACTGCAACGTACTCCCAGCGGCCTCCCAAAATCAACATCAGATCCCGCAGTACCCGGCTATAGTCCATCTTCTCCCAGTCGACGGTTTTCAGAAAATCCACAGCCTCCTGGGGAATCTCCTCCTTCCCGATAAAGGAGAAAGTCTTCTGGGGGCATTTTCCCTTTACCCGCTCCTCCGTCTTTCGGTAAAGCGCTTCTATGGTTTCCAGAGAAGTTTTCATGGTAAGGGCGATTCCGGTTTCCTCCTTCAGTTCTTCCGACACGCTCCGGATTTTGCCAATAATCTGTTCCCGATAACGCAGTTGAAAATCCAGTGAAGACGCAAGCTGATCCAGCTCCTGTTGATACTGCTGCAGCTTTTTCTGGATTCCTTCCATCTCATTGATTTTTTCCTGCATCTTTTTGGACTCCGCCCGAAATCTCATCCTCATCCCTCCCTCATCTGTTATGACTATTGTACCATAACCGGAAAGATTTCCAATAAAAAAAGACCAATAAACGATTTTTTGGGACGAACGGCAGAAATTGTTTTTTTAAAGCTTATATGATATCATAACGGAAAATCTTTCGGATAAGGGAGGCACTTTATGAAAACACTGCTTTTTATCGGCGACAGCATCACCGACAGCCACCGCCTGTTTTTGGATGCGCCCCATAACCTGGGAGACGGGTACGTTTCCATGATCCATTCCCGTCTCCCTCAAAACCGCTATACTGTAATAAACCGGGGTCACGATGGTTTCACCAGCGCCGATCTTCTTCGCTGCCTGAAAAGAGACTGCCTGGAACTTGCGCCGGATGTGGTCACCATCCTCATCGGAGTCAACGATATCGCCGCCCAGATTTACGGCGAAATCAACCGTATTCCCGAAGAATTTGAAAAAATATACGAAGAAATTCTGTCACAGATCCATCGCTCTCTTCCCCAAACCAATCTTATTTTAATGGAACCCTTCGTCTTTTCCCGGCCAAAAGAGTATCTGCTGTTCCACCCTTACATCCGTCAGGAAAGCCGGATTATCCAGGAGCTGGCCCGCCGGCACGGCGCTTTCTTTCTTCCCCTTCACGACCGGATGAACAGCCGCAACGATCCGCTGGGGGGATCTTCTCTTACCCTTGACGGTATCCACCTGTCCGGGGAAGGAAATAGATTTCTTGCCCAACTGTGGCTGAATCAGGCGGCTTCCCTCTCTATTCCTGACTGATTTTTCTTTTGCGTTTTGTCACCAGGCCGCCGATCCGGCCGGTTTCCTTGGCCGAGAGGGTTTTCCAGCCGTTTTCCAAAACCCGATCCAGCAGCCCCAGTTCCTCGGCGATTTCATATTTTAATTTCTCTTCCTGTGACAACTGGCTTATATCCACTTTCTTTTCTCTCTTCATAAAAAAGTCACACTCCTTTTCTTTTGGGAGTATGACCTTTTTTTCTTTTTTTATTCTTTATTTGGGAATAATAATGGCAGCTATGATATAAGCCAGTATTCCGGAACCTCCCAGGCAGGAAAAAATTATCCAGCCAAGACGCACCAGCGTGGGGTCAATATTAAAAAACTCTCCGATCCCGCCGCATACCCCTGCCAGCATATAGTTGGTTGATGAACGATACAGTCTTTTATTCTCCATAATTTTCCTCCTTATCAATCTGTAACTCCTATATTCAGATCTCCCATTCCGCATTCTGCTTCGATAGTCCGGCCCCCGTCCTCATCTCCGTATTCAATATCGGAGTTAAGATTCCAGCTCTCTTCTTCCACAGACAAATCGCCCAGACTGCAGTCGCCGGTCAGATAATAATCATTCCAGTCTCCTTTCATCACAATGTCAAGATCACCCATGGAACAATCCAGATATGTCTCCTGACAATCGGCTTCGCCGATTTCCAGTTTTCCCATCCCCACAGTACAGTCCAAAACTTCAGCTTTTACAAGGCCATCGCTGATAAACTCACCCATACCCACGTCAATGATGATTTCATCGGCCCGCAGATGATCCGCCTCAATGCTGCCGGCTCCCGCTTCCAGATCCGCCTCACGCAGCTTTATCTCCCGGGGAAGATACAGCCTGACCGCTCCTCCCCCTTCTCCCAGGCTGAACCACCGGCCCCTGCCTTTGATATTCAGCGTATCTCCTTCCATCCACACTTTGGCCTTCGTCCGGGAGGTACTGGTCTCCACCCGGATATTGTCATAGTCTCCATACTCCACAATCAGAGTGCCCGCAGCTATATCCACATGCAGGGAATCCACCGTATCTGCGGAAATTTCTTCTCCGCCGTCCCAAACCGTGGAAAATGTTCCTCCCGTATCATCCAGGTTCTCCGGATCGTCATTCCAGAAGGCCAGTCCGCCGTCGCCCAGCCTCCCGCCAAGGAAGAATCCCACGATACAGATCACAACCCCTGATCCCGCCAGAACGGCGCTGATTATCAATAATATTTTATATATTCTCTTCATTGCCTTTTCCTTCCCTTCCCCGGTGCAGAATCCTGGAGCACCAGTTGATGACAGAGCGGAACAAACGGGGCAGAACCGTAAAGATCAGCCACAGAAAGAATATGGCAAACAACAGACCTGCCGCCACAGCGATCATACCGGAACCGATCATCATCAGACCCGCCCCCGGATTGGTGAAACAACGGACAATTCCTGCTGCCACGCTTGCCACCCCTCCGGCCAGGCATCCGATTCCCCCGGCGAAAACACCGACAACCACTCCCAGCATAGCTCCCAAAATTCCAAGAATCACTCCAAGAAGACCGCCTCCGACTCCTAAAAGCATAGGAGAGGCAAACACAATCAGAATAATGAGAAGAGCCCATCTGCCTGCTCCCCGCTTCTGACCGTCCTGTTTCTTTCTGTCTGCCGGAACCTGCATTCTTTCTTTAAATCGGCTGTCCTGGTAACCTTGCTCCGTATATTCGCCGCGGCTGCTGTCCCGTCCCATACCGGCCATGATGGTAGCCGCCACTTTTCCCGGGCTTCCCAACTCCTGGATTACTTCTCCTTCATTTTCTTCTCCGGCCTCGTCAAAATAATCATTGTAATAGGCGATGGCGTCCTCCCGGTCGCTTTCCGGAAGATCCGACAGCAGCCTGGCCAGCTGATCCATAAATTCTTTCCTGTTCATCCTTCAATTCCCCCTTCAAAGAGCTTCGTAATTTTCGACGAATAACTTTTCCATTCCAGCTGGTACAGACGAAGCTGGACGCTCCCCTTTTCCGTAATCTTGTAATATCGCCGGTTCCGCCCTCCAAATTCCCGGTCATACACCATCAGACACTCGTCTTTTTGCAGCCTGCGCAGCACAGGATACAGTGTTGATTCCGATACCTCCAGTACCTGACGGACATCCTGGGTAATCTTATAGCCGTATGTGCCTTCTTCCTCCTTGGATACAACTGCCAAAACAATGGCGTCAAGGAGCGCCGCGCCTGTATTAAAGACCATTCCTTCACCCTGCTTTCCTTTATTATATATCATTCAATATTATTTGTTTTCCAATATTATATGATGTATAATATTATATGTCAAGAAAAAGAGACAGATTTTAAAATCTGTCCCTCGGTTTAATAATAGCATCCATGCGCCTGCTGCCATTCATTGATCATATTGATATTTTCTTTTTCCACCGAATTCATATCCGCAATCAGACTGTTGGGATCGGTGTATCCGCACTGCTGCTGGGCCTGCTGATACCAGTCTTTTCCTGCAACCCGATTGTAAATTTCCCTGGCTGTGTCGCTGCCGTCGGGATTAAATGAATATCCGTAGCGGGCCAGAATCTCATTGATGGCAAGCTGAGACCTGGAATGCATCACCTCCACGCTGGCATCCACCATGGAATCCAGCTCCGCCTGTGTCAGCAGTCGTTCGCTGCTGTAAGGAAACATAAAGTCTGAAGCCGGCGCCTGAAGACCATACTTTACCGCCACATACTCCTCCGTCGCCTGAGGCGTCACTTCCTGGGTGGGGACAGGCGTCACTTCCGCTGTGGGCGCGGCCGTCACCTGGGGCGTCGCTTCCACGGTTGGCGTCGGCGCTGCTTCCGTCGGCGCCTCTGTGGGCTTTATCTCCTCTGATTCCCCATCTTCCCTGCCGTTTTCTTCTGCCTCCGCCAGCAGCGCTTCCAGTTCTTTATCTTCCCGGTTATTGGTATCGTAACTGGTTTTAATCAGCACTGCTGCCATCGCCACAATCAACACGCCCAGGATAACGGCCACAGCAGTCAGCGGATAAATTCCTTTTTTATTTCCCTTTTTTCTCTTTTCCTCCGGCGGCTGCCAGGCGGAGGGCTGATACCTTTGTTCCCGCTGGGGATTGAAGGGCGGCCGCGCCTCCTGCTGCCGGGTCTGCTGCAGCGGCGCGCCGCATTCACTGCAGAACCTGGCGTCATCTTCATTTCTCGCTCCACAATTTTCACAATACATCTGTTACGTCACCTCATTTCTTCAACTTTTATCAACATCGAATGGCCTGCCCCATGGCAAAGGAATAGATAATTTTCTCTTTTACCGTCAGTCCCGTAGTCCTCTCCAGGGCTTCCCCATAATAATCCAGCTGTTTTTTATATTTCTCTTTGAGAATTTCCGGCCGAAATACCCGATCCGTCTTGTAATCAGCCAGGACAATTCCTTCCTCTTCATAAAAGTATGCGTCGATGATTCCCTGAACCAGAATGACCGCCTCTTCTTCCTTTTCTCCGCCTTCTTCTGCTGCCGGGACGCTCATGGTAAAGGGCTGTTCCCGGAAAAGGCCGCCTCTTTCGGCCGCTCTGGCCATCCGTTCTCCCAGGTCACTGTTGCGAAAACGCTCCAATTCTTCCAGGTCAATACAGGAACGCATCTGTCCGGTCACTTTTCCCTCTTTTTCCATAAGGTCCAGCTGCCTTGCCATTTCCTCTTTTGTCCCCGGCTTTTTATAGTCCAAAAGCTCCAATACCCGGTGATAGGCCGTTCCCCTGTCAGCCCCGGTCATCTTTATTACTTCTTTTTCTCCGATAAACCGGGGAACCAACGGGATAATATCCGGCTCGAAATAAAGTTCTTCCGTTGTCTCCTCCTTATCCCAGGTCTTCAGCTCGGACACAGTCATCTTCACCGGAAGATTCCTTTGAGCCTCATAGGGATAGACAAAGGAAAAACGTTCCTGGAGCAGCTCTCTGAATTCTTCATCAAAAACTTCCTGCCCATCCCAGGATGCCAGACGCTTCCGGCTTAACTCCCGGTTTACCCTGCGTTCCAGCTCATCTATCGTCAGTTCTTCCGGCGTTGCAACCTTCAGCGTAAAATGGCTGTCTTTTTCCAGTACCGGAAAATCCGCCTCCGGGGAAATTCCATATCGTTCAAACAAAGGCCCAAAATCCGGACACCGGGCCAGCGCCGGCAGGATAAAGGCCCAGTAGTCTCTGGCGTTTTCCATCATCCACACCGGCAGCGTCCTCTCACTCTGCCGCAGTACCGCTGCACATCCGGCAATCCGTTTTTCCAGCCGGTCTATGGTTCCCGTCAGGATCAGTTTCTCCTTTGCCCTTGTGACCGCCACATAAAGCACCCGCAGTTCTTCGCTTAAACTTTCTTTCAGAAGTTTCTGTTTCACCGCCTGCTTAAACAGAGAAGGCGTCCGGACCCGCCTTTTTGTATCGACGCTGTCTAATCCCAGACCCATCTGGGGATGCATCACAACGAATCCGTTTAAATCTCTCAGATTAAATTTCTTTCCCAGTCCAGACAGAAACACTACGGGAAATTCCAGACCCTTGCTCTTATGAATGGTCATAATACGAACGGTGTCTTCCTCTTCTCCCAGCACATTGACTTCCCCGAAATCCACCTGGCTTTTCTGAAGCTGTTCAATATACCGGATGAAATTAAACAGCCCACGATAACTGGTTTTCTCGTAATCCCTGGCCTTCTCCTGCAGCATATTGATATTGGCTCCCCGCTGTTTTCCTCCTGGCATGGCCTGGACGTACCGCCCATATCCCGTTTTTTCCAGAATCAGCAGAATAAGCTGATGAATGGGCGTATAGGGTACCTGGCTGCGGATTTCCTCCAGAAGATCCAGGAATCCTTTCAGCTTTCCGCGCAGTTTTTCTTTCTTTCCGGACTCTGCATATTGTCGGATACAGTCATACAGGCCAGCCTGGGGAAATTCCATCCGCACAGCGGCCAGATCTTTCGCATCCAGCCCCCCGATGGGAGAAGAAAGCACCGAGGCCAGGGGAATATCCTGTCTTGGATTGTCGCAGATATGAAGATAATTCAAAAGAACCACCACCTCCAGGGCGGTGAAATATCCGGTGCGGGTGGTTACATGGGTGGGAATCCCCATGGACTGAAGGATTTTCGCAAAATTTTCCCCAAAACCGCCGCTGATTGACCGCAGCAGAATCACACAGTCGGAATACCTCATGGCCCGCAGACCCCCGGTCTCCTTGTCCAGTACCATTGTATTTCCCATCATATCCTGGATTTTCTTTCCGATCATCCTGGCTTCCAGCTCCTGGGCCATATCCCGGCCCCCTTCTTCCTTTACCTCCTCACTGTCCCGCTCAATCATCAGGATCTCTGCATGACAGTCTTCTTTTTCCGGATAGGAAGCGCCGGGCAGAAGGGCAGCCTGCCGGTCGTAATCCACGCCGCCGAAAGAACGGCGCATCATCTGAGAAAACATCATGTTGACAAAGGCCAGCACCTCTTTCCGGCTTCGGAAATTCTGGTGGAGATCGATGCGGCTTCCCGCTTCCCCTTCTTCCTGATATCGGTGATATTTTTCCATGAACAGTTCCGGATTGGCCAGACGGAACCGATAGATACTCTGCTTCACATCCCCCACCATGAATATGTTCCCTTTGCCTTCTTCCTGCCGGGAAACGCTGGTCAAAAGCATCTCCTGCACGTAATTGCTGTCCTGATATTCGTCGATTAAAATTTCTTCAAACTGATCGGCAAGCTCCCGGGCTGCCTGCGTCCTGATGCAGACGCCCTCCTTTCGCTCCACCAGAACAGACAGCGCCAGATGCTCCATATCTGCAAAATCCAGCAGATTTTTCTGCCGTTTTTTCTCCTGGAAACATTCCATAAATCGGAGAGTCAGCTCCGTAAGCCAGTACACAACAGGACCGCAGTTTCGGGACGTCTCATCTACTTCCTCTTCTGTCATGTAGAAATACGTCTCCTGCAGAGATTTCACGGCAGCTTTCACCTGTTCCCTGCCGCTTTTCACCTGTTCTCTGAGACTTCCCGACACATTGCCGTCCCGCTTCACTGACAGCCGCTCCCATTTATGGCCCTTCAGCCTACTGTAGAAACTGCTGTAGTCGGAGATATCCATCAATTCCCGGATAAAACTTTCATCGGCTTCCAGCGCTGGACGATACATATAGGGTCCGCCCTCCCCATCGGTGAGGAAACAGCAAAATTCCAGAATCGAAAGACATTCCTTAAGTTTTTCCCGGGTATCTTCAAAAATCATCTCCATCCATCCGGCCCGTTCCAGTCCATCACTGCTTTCCAGATCGTATACACTCCGGCAGGAAGAAAGCCATTCCCCCGGCCAGGGATGACTCATGGACAGGTCATACAGTTCCATTATGTACTCTTCCAGCACCTGATCGGATCTGCCCGGCGCACAACACTCTACAAAACTGCGGAATTCCCCGCCCTCCTTTTCGTAGGCTTCCTCCACCACTTCCCGGGCCGCTTCTCTCTTCAGCAGCTTCAGTTCTCCCTCGTCCGCCGTCCGATAAGCAGGATCCAGATCAATCAGATGAAAATAATTCCGTATCACGTAGGCGCAGAATCCATCGATGGTGCTGATCCTGGCATTGTGAATATAAGAAGTCTGACGCAGCAGATGTTCATTGTCCGGCTCCCTGGCCAGCCGCTGGTATAAAGCAGCCATAATCCTTTCCCGCATTTCAGCGGCCGCGGCCCTGGTAAACGTCACAATCAGCAGATGATCAATGTCCACCGGCCGTTTTTTATCCGTTACCATCTCAAGAATCCGCTCCACCAAAACGGCGGTCTTTCCCGAGCCCGCCGCAGCGCTGACCAGTATATCGCCGTCATGCAGTCGGATTGCCTGTTCCTGTTCCTTCGTCCATTCCATCCGGTCCGTCACACCTCCTTCTCATCTGCTCCCACAATTCCTCATCAGAATAAGATTTCAGTTTTCTGTACTCATATCCCCATATCCGCTCGTCAAAACCGCACACTGCATGATAGGGGCAGAAATCACACCCTTTTTTACTGCCCAGCAAATAGGGATTTACTTTTACTTCGCCTTTAAGAATCCGGCTTCCTATCTCTCTCATCTTTTCATTGGCAAACTCCGACATCAAACGGAAATTCTCTTCCCTGGTCACGGAGGAAGTTCTGGAACAGCTTCCGTCTTTATTATAAGACAGGGGAAATACGATGGAGGATTCCTTTCCCTGAACCCGATGATCCATCTTTTCCAGAATATCCGGGCTTTCATTGGCCAGGCCGTTCATCCGCAGTTCCTTCAGCATACGTTTCTTTACTTCCTCCTCATCTTGATTCCACTCCAGCAAAAGCAGCGGATCCTGAATACGGTAATAAAAGATTCCTGCCGGCCGGACTTTTTTCCCGGGATATTCCTTTTGCACCATCTCCATGGCGGCATTCAGATAGACCACAAGCTGAAGAGAAAGGCCGTGATAGACTTCCGTCAGACTTAACGCTTTGCTGCCCGATTTATAATCGATGACCCGCACGTAACACTCCTGGGGTTCCTGGCAGACATCAATCCGGTCGATTCTGCCCTTTACGGTCATCTGCTCTTCCTGGGACAGGGGAAGGGAAAGGGCGTATCGGTTGTCCATTTCAAAGGAAACCTCAAAGTCTCCCGGTTGGAAGTCCCCGCATTTCAGCTGCTCTTTCAGCGCCCAGATACTTCGTTTCAAAAGGCGCTTCAGCCTCTGTGCCATATACCGGCTTCTGGCGCTTTGCCCCAACACTTCATACCCTTCCGCCTCCAGCACGCTGTTAAGACTTACGGTAATCAGCCTTTCCTGATCTTCCTCCGACACACTTTTCCAGGAAAGATTTTCTTTTTTCAACAGACGTGCAAAACGTTCCAGCGCTTCATGAAGCACATTGCCCAGATCCATATCGTTGAATTCATAATATACCCGTTCTTTCAGCCGAAGGCCATACTGAAGGAAATGAGAAAATGCACAGGCCGCAAACCGCTCCAGCCGCGTGGCGCTGTTTTCCATTACCTTTCCATAGAGGGCTCTGGCCGCCGCCTTTCCGATGCTGTCCGCTGCATTTTCATAAAAAGCGGCTTCCAGCAGTTTCCCGACTTCTTCTCTGGTCTTTGGATTTCTTGCATACCAGCCGAACAGTTCCCGGTACTGATCTCCTTCCTCCTGTCTCAGGGCTTCTTCTATCCCCTGAACTACCATGGAGAATCCCTGGGCAGGAGATTCCAGCCGGCTGTAATCCGCCGTATCTTCCCGATTCTCTGCTATCTTCACCGCGGGAAACAGCTTTTTCACCGTATTGATCAGGTAGGCTGGACCGCTGCTGCTGCCGTCCGGCCTTGTATGGGTATAGGAAAGATAAAGCAGTTCCGAGGGTTTCGTCATATTCAGATAGAGATAAAATCTCTGAATTCCCATATCCTCCCGCTGAGTAGGCGCCAGTTCCACCTTCCGTTCTTTCAGAAATTCTCGCTCCTGCTCCGTAAGAATTCCGCCGTTCTGACTGCTCTGGGGAATTACCCCGTCATTGATTCCCACGAAAAACAGCGCGCGAATTCCGGACAGACGAGTTCTCTGTACGTCTCCCACCAGCACTTCGTCCGCTCTGGGCGGAATAATTCCCACCTGTACTTTCTGGAAACCTGCCTCCAAAATCTGCTGGTATTCCCGAAGGGTGACCTTCTCTTCCCCCAGTACAGCGGTCAGTTTATCAAAAAATTCCATCACAATGCCGAAAATCTGCCCGTACTCCTTCACCATGGCCGATTTTCCCTGGCTTTGAAACAACAATTCCTGCTTTTTCAGCTTTTTCTGAATCTGAGACCGTACAATAAAATGATAGAGCGCCGTAGTTCTTCCCATCACAGTGGAGTTGCCGGACCGTAATTCTTCCGCCAGGGGCCCGACTTCTTCTGCAAAAATCTGCCGGATCCGGTTGATCTCCTGCAGTTCTTCCTCCGTCATAGAAGCCCTTCTTCCGGTAAATTCCTGACTCCATCTTTTATATCCCCGGATTCCAAAGGCCAGCACATAGTTTTCCAGAAGATCCGTCTCATCCCTGGTGACATCCGACATACCGGTGCGCAGATACCGGAACACACTTTCATAAGAAAAACCAGAAACCGCCATATCCATCACAGACCGGATGTATTCCACAAACGGATTCATCAGCACCGACTGTTTCCTGTCCAGAAAATAGGGAATTCCTTCCCGCTCAAAGGCCTGCATCACATAACTTTCATAGCCTGGAAGATCCCCGGTCACCACCGCCACATCCCGATAACGGTATCCCTTTTCCCGTATCAGCCGGCGGATCTTCACAGCCGTCTCTTCCATCTCCTCCAGAGGGGTGGAAGACACCTGCATCCTTATGGATTCCGGTTCCTTTTCATACTTTTTTTGGCCGTTTCGAAACAGGTTGGCTTCCAAAAATGCCATTTCCGGCGAATCTTTGAAGCGCCCTTCTTTTGCTCCATTTATGTAAACCGGATGAAAAATCTCCACGTCATTTTCCTTTGCAATACCATACAGCCGTCGGATCGTCTCTGTGCTCATAAAGAAAAGCTGCTGGCTTCCCCGCTTTTTCCCTTCCATACTTTCCCGGTCAATGGTCACCGTTACATAAGTCTGCCGACTCAGCTTCAGAATCTTTCCCAATACCTGATTCTGCACCGGCGTGAAACCGGTGAATCCGTCCAGCACCACAGTGCTGCCTTTCATCATCTTTGAACGGTCGATTACCCGGCACAACACATCCAGAATCTCTTCCGGCGTCACGTACCGTTCTTCCATATATTCTGTGAACTGGCGGTATACGGTCTGAACATCCAGGATTTTTCCCCGAAGCAACGGTTTCTCCTCTGCCAATTCCGCCAGCCGGTCCAGATCCTCGGCCTTCAGACGGTATTGTGCCAGCTCGGAAATCATGGATTTCATCTCCTCGATATAGCCCGGCTTTTTCAGACTGCTGCCAAGATACTCCAGTTTCTTCCTGTTCTTTTGGGCGATTTTTTGAAGCACCAGTGATTTCCCGGTATCATCCAGAAGAGGCTTTAAATCACCGCCCACTTCGTTGAAAATCCGGTAGGCCAGACGCTGAAAACTGACAACGTCGATATTCAGCAGGGCCCGGGCCGGATGCATGGCCGTAATCTCCTTCTGGGTCTGCATGGTAAACTGCTCCGGAACCACCAGAAGGTAACTGCGCCTGGGGTGAGCTGTGGATTCCCGTATTATTTTTTCGTAAATCCAGTGGGATTTCCCCGCACCGGAACTTCCTGTAATCAACTGCAGCGGCATATTATGTCCTCTTCCTTTTCCTGCTTGCTTCATTTACTGCTTCTTGAACTATCATACACAGCGCCCGTCCAAAAAGCAAGCGGGCGAAGCATATTTTCCGGCGCCCGCTAATATGATATATAGAGAATACGCAAAGGGGTGTGAAAATGAGTTCCAAAACGAAAATCGTCGTGTTACATATGAAAGAAGTCATTTATACTGCCATCTTCCTGGTCCTTGCCGTTCTGACAGTGGTGCTTCTTTTTATCATGTTCGGCTCAAAAAAGGGCACGGATACCGGCGCTTCCGCCGAAAATCCTGGCATTCCCAAATATGTGGCCGGAGTCTATACCACCTCTATTGAACTGAATGACAATACTTTCGACGTCCAGGTAACCGTGGATTCCAATCACATCAACTCCATTTCACTGGTTAATTTGAGTGAAAGCGCCACCGCCATGTATCCCTTGATGGAACCTGCCCTGGAATCCCTGGCCGCTCAGATTTATGATACTCAGTCAACGGAAAACATTACTTTCGATGAAGAAAACAAATATACCTCCATGCTGCTTCTTGAGGCAATAAAAACGGCACTGTCCAAGGCAGTGCCGCAGGATTGATCTTTGTTATTTCCCTATCTGCTCCAGCTCATCCATCCAGACACGAACGCAGGCGTCGCTGGGCATCCGCCAGTCTCCCCGCGGGGAGACTGCCACGCTACCTACCCGGGGGCCGTCCGGCAGACAGGAACGTTTGAACTGCTGGGCAAAAAACCGGCGGTAAAAGGTTTGCAGCCACTTTTTGATGGTATCACCGTCGTACTGGCCCTCAAAGGCTCTGCTGGCAATCCGGTATATTTTCGCCGGACCAAAACCTGCCCGCAGCATATAATACAGATAAAAATCGTGAAGTTCATAGGGGCCTACCAGATCTTCCGTTTTCTGGGAGATTACCCCGTCTTTGGGCGGCAAAAGCTCCGGACTCACCGGCGTGTCCAGTACATCCAGCAGTATGGAAGACAGCTTCTCATCCTGGCAGGTGTCGGCATAGTATCTTACCAGATGACGCACCAGAGTCTTTGGCACCGAAGCGTTTACCCCATACATGGACATATGGTCGCCGTTGTAAGTGGCCCACCCCAGCGCCAGCTCCGACAGATCACCCGTTCCGATTACCAGACCGCCGGACTGATTTGCCACGTCCATCAGTACCTGAGTTCTTTCTCTGGCCTGGGAGTTTTCATAGGTCACATCGTGAACCTGTATGTCATGACCGATATCCCGAAAATGAAGGGTAACGGCTTCTTTAATATCCACTTCCATCAGACGGGCCCCCAAACACCGGGTGAGCTGACAGGCATTTTGGTAGGTCCGGTCCGTCGTTCCAAAACAGGGCATAGTCACCGCCGTAATCTGACTCCTGTCTTTTCCCAGCAGATCAAAGGCTCTGGCCGTCACCAGCAGCGCCAGCGTGGAATCCAGACCGCCGGATATTCCCACCACCGCATTCTGGCAGTTGGTGTGCTCCAGCCGTTTCTTAAGCCCCATGGTCTGTATGTTCAAGATCTCGTCACACCGCTTCTCCCGATCCTCTTTTTTCCCCGGCACGAAGGGCATGGGATCAATATACCGATCCAGTTTGGTCTCTTCCACTTTCAGCGAGAAAGCGCTGACCCAATATCCCTCCCGGTCGGCCGGCGGATATGTGGTCATCTTTCTCCTCTCCCCTGAAAGCCGCTGTACATCCAGATCTCCATAAATGACAGTATTTTCAAACCGCACCGCCTCTTTCAGCACTTTCCCGTTTTCTGCAATGAGATTATGGCCGCCAAACACCAGATCAGTGGTGGACTCCCCTTCTCCCGCCGTCGCATAAATATATCCGCAGATCAGCCGGGCAGACTGGCCGGCTACCAGATTTCTGCGGTAATCATCTTTTCCCGTCTCTTCATCACTGGCGGACAGATTGACAATCACCGTCGCCCCCGCCAGAGCATGGCGAATACTGGGCGGCGCCGGCGCCCACAAATCTTCGCAGATCTCCGCAGCCACAGTCAGACCCGGCACGTTGCTGCACGCAAAAAGCTGGCTGGTGCCGAAAGGAATCTCCTCATGACCCAGCTTCACCATCTCCACTGCGGAGGGGCCTGTGATAAAATGACGGCCCTCGTAAAACTCCCTGTAGGTGGGAATGCTGGTTTTGGGAACCAGCCCCAGAATCTTTCCTCCGCATATGGCCGCCGCTGTGTTGTACAGCTTCCCGCCATGTTCCAGAGGAAGCCCCGCGAATATAAGAGCGTCCACATCTTTCGTTTCCTGCGCCAGAATCATAAGCTGCTCTTTAGCTGATTCCAGCAAAGTCTCCTGCCCGAACAAATCTCCGCAGGTATACCCGGTGATGCAAAGTTCCGGCAGAACCATAATTTTCGCTTTCTTTTCTTCCATCTCCCGGATAGCCTTCACCATCTGCTCCCGGTTGTACACGCAGTCCGCCACCCTGATTTTAGGCGTGCCGGCTGCCACTTTCACAAATCCCTGTTTCATATTCCCTCCTCTTATCTGGCCAAACGCAGCAGTTCTTTTAACTCCGCCACAGAAAAAGTGTAATTTGTGTTGCAGAAATGACAGTTTAATTCCACTTCTTTTCCTTCGTCAATCATCTCCTGCAGATCTTTCTTTCCCACGCTGAGCAGCGCCTTCGCCACTCTGTCCTTGCTGCAGTTGCAGTAAAATTCCGCCGGAACCTTGTCATTGATCTCCAGATCCAAACCAAAAAGCAGCTTTTCCAGCAGTTTCTCCGGCGTGTATCCCTGATTTAAAAGATCCGTCACCGAAGTAATCTCCTTCAGATTATTTTCCAGAACAGATATGGACTCTTCCTTTGCAAAAGGCATCAGCTGCACGATGAATCCGCCGGCCTGTTTTACCCTGTTGTCCGGAGCCATCAGCACGCCCAGTCCCACTGACGAGGGCACCTGCTGGCTGGTGGAAAAATAATAGGTCAGGTCTTCTGCAATCTCACTGGTCTGAAGCATAGTCTGGCCGCTGTAAGGCTCTTTCAGCCCCAGATCCATGATCACATTAAGAAAGCCTGGGCCCACCGCTGTGGCCACATCCAGCTTTCCCTTGCTGTTGGCCGGTATGATTACATTGGGATTGCCCACATATCCTTTCACTCTGCCCTTGGAATCCGCCGTCACCGTAATTCCGTCTATGGGACCTCCTGCTTTGATCTGCAGCGTCAGCAGATCTTTATCCCCTTTCATCATCACACCCATCATCGCCCCCGCCGTCAAAAGACGGCCCAGGGCCGCTGTAGCCACCGGGCTGGTATTGTGGGCCGCGCGGGCTTTCTCCACCACTCCCCGGGTAGTCGCCCCAAAGGCTCTGATCTGCCCCTGGGCCGCTGTAGCTCTTACAATATAATCCTCCATATTTTCTTCCGCTCCTTTATTTTATCCTTTCTTTTCCCTTCTCCCTGGCAGTCACGCAGATCCTCTCGCTGTCCGGCCTGGGAGGATTTTTCGTAAATCCGTCATAGGCTGCCGCAAAAGAAAGCCCTGCCTGGTCAAGGAGTGCCTTAAACTGTTCCAGAGTGTATCCCCTCTGGTAATGGGTCTCTTCATACTTTCTAAAAAGCCCTTCCTGCCCCTCTGCAATAAAAAGAGTCAGATCGTATTCATTGATCCTCTCCTCTTCGTCATAATAATTCTCCCAGATAAAGCTGGCTTCCTCCCTGTTTTCCGCAATGGTTGTCTCTCCCATGGTTTCATATTTATGTATGGTGTTAAAATCGAAAAGAAAGAGTCCCCCCGGATCCAGATAATTATTCACCAGCCGGAAGACGGAAAGCACTTCCTCTTCTTCCAAAAGGTAATTCAGCGAATCACACACGCAGACAACCGCCCGCACCGTGCCGTACAATTCAAACTCCGTCATGTCCTGCTGAAGATACAGAATATCATAACCGGAAGCTTCCTTCTTCTCCTGGGCAATTTGCAGCATGTCCGCCGAAAGATCCACTCCTATCATATCGTATCCGGCCTCCGCCAGCCGCTGGGTTATACTGCCTGTCCCGCATCCCAGTTCCAGCACCAGTCCGTCCCTTATGCCCTCTTCTGCCAAAAGGCCGGTCAAATATCTGCTCCACTGATCATAATCCACGTTGTCCATGAACATATCATAGACTCCGGCAAAACTTCGGTACGCTTCCATCGTTACCTCCCTGTCTGGACAGCGCCGGCCCCCAAAAGCACGGCGCTGTTTACTCAACTTGCATTTTATCACCGAATGCCTTCTCCGGCAAGGGGGTGTCAGTTATTCATAAGGACACATAACGATAATTTTCTGGGGTGAAGTCTGGGGAGGAATGCTGAAAGTCGTCGCGGTATAATATACCAGAAGCTCTGCGTTGGCCGGACTGCACAGATAGCGCTGCCCGTTGGATGTGACAATGTTTGTCATCCCATTGATATTCAGACGAAGCGAATTATCCTCCGCCGTCAGATTTTCATCAAAATAATTCAGCGTCACATTCTGATCTTTCCTGAGCGCCGTGACGATCTCCGCCCGGTACTGGGGCGGATAAACCGCCGGCGTCGGCAGTGAGGCGTCATAAAACACCGCAATTCTCATTCCTCTTCTCAGACGCACATCGTCAATCACCCTGGTTTCCCCGGTGACGATCACATGCACCAGATCCCGGTTAAGTCTCAGCGTTACCCGCAAAGTGCAGCAGGAATCTTCCTGATTGATTTCCAGAACCGTCCCCGTCACCTTTTCAAAATTCTCATATGCCATAATAAAACCCTTTTTCTTTTATTATATGCCCCATCATTCCCGGGGTACTTCCCAATGCTCTTTTTTGTCTTTCCCCCTTATGAATACAATCTCTTTTTCCCAGATATAATAAAACGGGAAGAATTTAAGAAAGGGATGTTTATGCTGCCTGCAATTATTTTAATCGTCATTCTTCTGCTGATGCTGCTTTGCTTTACCTGGGTTTCCATGGCAAAAACGGACGGCGAACAGGAAATTTCTGATCAGGAACAGTTGAAATATATTGAAGAATACAATAAGAAAAAGAAGTGACGGAGTCAAAAAGAAAAAGCTATCCACCCAATCACGGTGAATAGCTTTTTCTGTTATAGAAACTGATTTCTCCCTTCATCATACTCATAATCAATGGATAACATTTTCCGACGGAGCTCTTCCTCCTTTATTTCCTTTGCCTGGCACAGTTCTGACAGACTGCCGTAATAATCCCGCAGCTGGGTGTTAAGGTAACTGAGCAGCATATATGGATCTTTCGGTATCATTTATTCTACCTCTCCCGTACATTTTACAATGGTCTCCAGCTCCCCGTTTCTCTCGTCAAGACAGATGGTATCCCCGGCTTTTACATTGCCGGACAGAATCATTTTTGCAGTCAATGTCTCCACATTTTTCTGCAGATATCTCTTAAGCGGACGCGCGCCGTAAACCGGATCGTAGCCGCCATCAATTATATGATCTTTGGCTGCCTGCGTTAATTCCAGAGAAAGTTCCTGATCATGAAGGCGAAGATTCAGTTCCTTTATCTGCAGATCCACAATTCGTCCAATATTTTCTTTGGTCAGAGGTTTAAAGAGAATAATCTCATCCAGACGGTTCAGAAATTCCGGCCGGAAATGAGCCCGAAGATCCTGATGTACCATCTCTTCACACTCCGGTTTGATATTTCCATCCTCCGTGATGCCCTCCAGCAGATAAGAAGAACCAATATTGGAAGTCATAATCAGAATGGTATTTTTAAAATCTACCGTTCTGCCCTGGGAATCGGTGATACGGCCGTCATCCAGCACCTGAAGCAGCACATTAAATACATCCGGGTGCGCTTTTTCAATTTCATCAAAAAGGACTACCGAATAGGGTTTTCTCCGCACCGCTTCCGTAAGCTGTCCCCCTTCTTCATATCCCACATATCCTGGGGGCGCTCCAATCAGACGGGATACCGAATATTTCTCCATGTATTCGCTCATATCAATACGCACCATATTCTGTTCGTCGTCAAACAGATTCAGCGCCAGTGTTTTGGCCAGTTCCGTTTTTCCTACGCCGGTAGGGCCAAGAAACAGGAAAGATCCTATGGGTTTAGTGGGATCCTTGATTCCGGCCTTGGAACGTAAAATGGCGTCGGTAACCCTGGTTACCGCTTCGTCCTGGCCCACTACCCTCTGATGGAGAATGTCTTCCAGACCAAGGATTTTATTTCTTTCCCCTTCTGTCAGTTTAGCCACCGGTATTCCCGTCCACCGGGAAACAATCCGGGCAATCTCTTCATCTGTTACGCTTTCATGCACCAGTCTTAAATCTGCCGCCCGGATTTTCTCCTCCTCTGCGTCCAGCTCCTCCTGAAGTTTCGGCAGTTCTCCATACTGAAGCTCCGCCGCTTTCTCCAGGTTATACTCACTCTGGGCTTTCTGTATCTGACGGTTCATCTCCTCGATCTGTTCTCTCAGTTTAGACAGACGATCCACAGATGATTTCTCATTTTCCCACTGAGCTTTCTGGACGTTAAAATCATCCCGATGCTCCGCCAGCTCTTTCTGAAGAGCAGCCAGACGGTCCCGGCTCAGTTTATCCGTCTCTTTTTTCAGCGCGGCTTCCTCAATTTCCATCTGCATGATTTTACGCCGCATCTCATCCAGTTCCGTGGGCAGAGAGTCCATTTCCGTCTTGATCAGCGCACAAGCCTCGTCCACCAGGTCGATAGCTTTGTCCGGAAGAAAACGGTCTGAAATATACCGCTGGGACAATGTAGCCGCCGCCACCAGGGCGCCGTCTGTAATCTTCACGCCGTGAAATACTTCGTACCTCTCCTTTAATCCCCTCAGAATAGATATGGTGTCTTCCACACTGGGCTCATCCACCATAACCGGCTGAAATCTTCGTTCCAAAGCCGCATCTTTCTCAATATACTGTCGGTACTCGTCCAGAGTAGTAGCTCCGATACAGTGGAGCTCTCCCCGCGCCAGCATGGGCTTCAGCATATTTCCTGCGTCCATAGCCCCTTCTGTCTTGCCTGCTCCCACAATCAAATGCAATTCATCGATGAACAGGATAATATTTCCTTCGCTCTTTCTTACTTCTTCCAGTACCGCTTTGAGACGTTCCTCAAATTCTCCCCGGTACTTTGCGCCGGCCACCAGAGCTCCCATATCCAGTGCGAATATTTTTTTATCTTTCAGTCCTTCCGGTACGTCGCCCCTTACAATACGCTGAGCCAATCCTTCTACCACGGCTGTCTTTCCAACGCCCGGTTCACCGATCAGTACCGGATTATTCTTTGTCTTTCGGGAGAGAATACGAACCACATTCCGTATCTCACCGTCCCGCCCGATCACCGGATCAAGTTTCTGGTTTCTCGCTTTATCCACCAGATCCTGCCCATATTTTTCCAGGGTGTCATAAGTGGCTTCCGGGTTATCACTGGTAACTCTCTGATTTCCTCTCACTGTGCTGAGCGCCTGAAGAAACCTCTCCCGGGTAATCCCATATTCCCGCCAGATCTCCTTCATGGAAGGGCTGGGATATCTCAGCATGGACAAAAACAGATGTTCCACGGAAACATACTCATCGCCCATACTCTTGGCCTCATCTTCGGCACTGACCAGAGCCTTGTTCAGATACTGTCCGATATAGGGATTCCCTCCCGACACTTTTGTTCTTGCCTCCAGCGCCTGATCAATACGATCAAGAAAATGCTCTTTCTGAATCTCCATTTTCTCGATCATTTTTAAAATCAAACTGTCATCTTCATGTAATAAATTATAAAGCAGGTGTTCCTGTTCTATCTCCTGATTTCCAAACTCATAAGCTGTCTTTTCCAGATTTTGAACGGCCTGCAGTGACTTCTGCGTAAATTTGCTGATATTCATGATAACATCTCCTTTCACTGCTTTTTATCTGTTCTATAACTACTATAACATGTTTTTTTAAAATTGCAAGAGTTTTTTTAATTTTTTTGAACGTTCCCCAAGGGAATTCTTCTCCATACCGCAAAAAGCGGTACAGCCTGCGCCGTACCGCTCTTATTTTACTATTCCTATTAGATTACACGTCTTACAGAAAGAATTGTTCTGTATGCTGCATTTCCGCTGATCTTGATGCCGTCCCTTTCATTACTTGCATGTACGATAGATCCGCCGCCCAGATAAATGGCCACATGGCCTGAGTAACAGATAATATCGCCCGGCATCGCCTCTGAATAAGAAACCTCAGTTCCGCATGATCTCATCGCTGCGGAAGAATGGGGAAGTGAGACACCAAAGTTAGCATACACGCTCATGATGAATCCCGAACAGTCCGCGCCATTTGTAAGGCTGGTACCGCCCCATACGTATGGATTTCCTACAAACTGGCAGGCATAATCAGCAACTGCCTGACCTGTACCACTGTAAGATACATCGGAAGAACTGTCTTCTTCATAATAATCATCAGACTCTTCCTCTTCATAAGATTCTTCTTCATAGTATTCTTCATCTTCAGAAGAATCTTCGTAATATTCTTCATCATTTGAGGAAGCTTCTTCGTTGGAAGATTCCTCTTCCTCAGCAGATGTCTCCTCATAGGTTTCCTGGGAATCAGCATCTTCACTGCCGGATTCCTCTTCAGAAGACTCTTCGCTTTCCTCTTCTGCTCTTGCAGCCTCTTCAGCAGCGGCCTGTTTTCTGGCCTCTTCCTCCGCTGCCTTTCTTGCAGCCTCCTCAGCGGCACGCTGCTTTTCGGCCTGAATCGCCTGTATCTCTGCCGTCTGCTCTTCAATCAGGGCTTTATATTCTGCTGCCTGCTCCTGAGCAACTGCAATCTGATTTTCATAGTCTGCTGAAGTTGCTTTTTTCTCTTCCAGAGCAGCTTCCAGCGTACCCTGCTGTTCTTTATAGTCGTTCTGCATTACTTCCAGATCAGCCTTCTCAGAAGCCAGCCGATCGCCCAGATCTTTCACTTCCTGAACAACAGCTTTATACTTTTCAAGGCTGTCTCTGTCGTATTCATATAATTTCTGTGTGTATTCTGCTTTATTTAAAATAGAAGACAGATCGTTTTCTGACAACAGTAGCTGAGCCCATCCTTCACCGCCGCCGTTCTCATATATGTACTGGATACGCAGCTTCATATCCTCGTACTGCTTGTCTCTGTCTGCTTCCGCCTCCGCAAGTTCAGCCTTTGTCTCCTCGATCTCAGTTTCTTTCTGAGAAATCTCATCTGCCAGAACGTCGATAGCCACCATAATGTCTACCAGCTCCGCATCCATCTGATCAATCTCCGCCTGCAGCGCCTGTTTCTTTGCTTCCAGTTCATTTATCTGACTGTTGGCGGCGTCAAGCTGACTGCTTGTAGCTTCTCTTGCGCTTCTCAGATCGGCCTCCCGGTCTGCAAATACAGAGGCAATCTGTGTGGATGAAATAACGGCTGCCAAAAAGAGGCATAAGACTTTTTTCTTCATACTACACTCCTTAAAAATTAATGTTGCTCTATGTTCCCCACTCTTATAATTTTTCGTAACATTTACGAAACATAATTTTCCATTTCGTTTACAAGTGTACCATACTTTTTTCACATATGCAACCTTTTAAACAAAATTTGTTACGGCCCCTACTCAAAATTCAGGGTTAAGTGGGTAACCGCCCCTTCTTCATTTACCGTGCTCACATACTCTTCCAGCACTTTTGTATCGCCGTCTACTATTTTTGTAACAATTTCATTATACTGATCTTTGGTAAAGCTCTGGAACACGGACTGATCCATGGATAATCCTACCCCGTCATTGGATAAATCCATGATTTCCTGCTCTCCGCCGCCGTAGTTGTCATCAAATGCGCTTCCTATGGCATTATATACAAGGTCGTGGACATTTTTTACTGCCGTTGTCACCACCGCTTGCTTTTCTGAAGTCTGTACCACATCGGAGGCAATTACCTTTCCGTCTTTCTGCTCCGCCGCTTTTATCACCGCCGTGGGGATGGAACCTCCGCTGGCAAATATCAGCTCGCAGCCGTCTTCATACCACTGACTGGCCGCCGCCATTACAGATGGAGAAATCTCATTGGTTTCCAGATAATCATACCGGACGGTCACTTCGTCCTTCCCCAGTCCCAGTTCCGCCGCCGCGCATTCTGCCCCCTGCACAAATCCACTGCCGTAATATGCCACATTGCTCTGCTTTTCGCCTCCCAGAAAGCCCAGACTGCGATATCCGTCCTGCACCGCCGCATATCCAGCCAGAAAACCGGCCTGGGCTTCATTATATACCACTGCACGGGTGTTTTTGCGAACCTTCGCCTTTTTGCCCTGAGCTTTTCTCGGCGCGCCGTCTAATATGAGAAATTTAACTTTTTTATACTTTTTCTGCATGGTAAACAGCGGCTCTTCAAAATTTTCTCCGTAACCAATGATAATAGAAGCTCCTCCCTCCGCCGCTTCCTGTACAGATACCATGTAATCCTCTGCCGCATCGCTGGCCACCGTATGCTTTTTCAGTTTCAGCCCGTTATCGGATGCATACTGATCAGCCGCATCGGCAATGGCGTTCGTCATATAACCTTCCTGCGACGCTTCCACAATAAGCGCGATATCTTCCGTAGTTTCTTTCTTTCCGCAGCCTGCCAGGCAGCCTATGATCAGCAGCATGCCCGCCAGTTTCCATATCCGTTTTTTCATCTTTTGTCCCCTTACTTCTCCTTTTCTTTACCGATACCATTCTACTGTCTCGTCATCCACTCTTGCCAGTATCAAAGGTTTCTTTTTCACTTCCCCTGTCGTTCCAACGGTTACTGCTTTCAGAAATCTTGATGCCGCCGGTTCCAGCAATTCCTTTTTGGAAGTATGCAGCACCGCCAGTGTCTCTCCCTTTTCCACAACGCAGCCCGTCTTCTTTTTCAGTACAATCCCGGCGCTGTAATCAATCTCATCCTCTTTGGTCTCTCTTCCGGCTCCCAGCATACAGGCAGCCATTCCGCACTGATGGGTGTCCATATGCAGAATACGCCCCTTCTCCGGCGCCTTTACCTCCATGGTGCAGGGAGCTTTGTCCAAACGGTCCGGATCATCCAGCACCCGGCTGTCTCCCCCGTGAGCCTGCACCATAGTCTGCAGCGTCTTAAAAGCAGATCCGTCTGCAATGGCCTTTCTGGCCTTTTCCCGGCAGATTTCCAGGGATCCCTCCCCCGCCAGCAAAATCATCTGGGCCGCCAGCTCCACACACAGATCCTTCAGATCTTCCGGCCCCTTTCCCTTCAAGGTTTCCGCAGCCTCCAATACTTCCAGAGAATTTCCGATGCAGTTTCCCAGGGGCACGTCCATATCTGTAATCAGTGCAGCGACCTTTTTCCCCGCATGGCTGCCTATTGCCGCCATTTTCTGTGCCAGAACGACCGCATCTTCCGCTTTTTTCATGAATGCTCCGCTGCCGGTTTTTACATCCAGCAGAATACAGTCGCTGCCGGCAGCCAGTTTCTTGCTCATAATCGAAGCCGCAATCAGGGGAATACTCTCCACTGTAGCGGTCACATCCCTGAGGGCATACATTTTCTTATCCGCCGGGGCCAGGTTCCCGGACTGGCCAATCACGCTGATTCCGCATTTCTTCACAATCTCCAGGAATTGCTTCCGTTCCACACTGGTCTGGTAGCCGGGAATTGCTTCCAGTTTATCTACCGTGCCTCCGGTATGCCCCAATCCTCTCCCGGACATTTTGGCCACTTTCACTCCGCAGGCAGCCGCAATGGGACAGGCAATCAACGTCGTCTTGTCTCCCACCCCTCCGGTGGAATGTTTATCCACTTTCACGCCCGGAATCGAAGAAAGATCCACCATTTCTCCGGAATGGGCCATCTGATCGGTCAGAACAGACAGCTCTTCATCCGTCATTCCTCTCAGGTAAATGGCCATCAGCATGGCCGCCATCTGGTAGTCCGGAATACGTTCTTTTACATATCCTTCCACCATATATCTGATTTCTTCCGACGTCAACGCACAGCCATCCCTCTTCTTTTCGATTAAATCATACATCCGCATAAGCAAGCCCTCTCTTCCTATCCTTATAGTATAGTGGCCCCTTTTAAAAAAAGAAAGGATTTTTTCTTAACATTTTTATTGCAAATTTTTACCGGTAAAACTGTGGGGAAGAAGCTCCTTCAGGGTATACTTCCGGTAATCCCGGGGAGACGTGCCTGTGACCACCACCATATCGCCGTCCCCAAATTCCGCGAAAACCTGACGGCAAATGCCGCAGGGCGTACAGTCCTCCAAACTTTCTTCCCCTTCCCGGCCCCCCATAATGGCCGCCGCCACGAAATCTCTTCTGCCCTCAGACACCGCCTTAAATACTGCCGTCCGTTCCGCACAATTTGAAGCTGGATAAGAAGCGTTTTCCACGTTGCACCCCGTATAAATACTGCCGTCCCTGCACAGCAGGGCCGCTCCCACCAGAAAATGCGAATAGGGAGCGTAAGCTTTCTTCCTGGCTTCCAACGCCATTTCAATCAACTTCCTTATCTGTTCTTTTTCTTTCATCTTTTCCGTACACCCTCCTTAAACAAACGCAGGCTCCCTTTCGGGAGCCCTGCATATTAGCAAAATAAATCTTTTAATATTTCTTCCACACTCATGGATGCATAGCCGTCGGGATCATCAATGATACCGGAACTGCCCAAATCCCAGCGGAACCGGTAAAGTGTGGTAGAGTTGGAATCTTTCAAATATGTATTTCCGCACACCAGCCCGTCTGACGGGAATTTGTCGGGAAAGGCAGAGAAATATCTGTCCATATACTGATTGGCAAGCTGAACCGCTTTACTGCTGCTGCTTCCCGTCGTCGGATTAACCGTACCTGCCATTTTCACTCCCTGAGGAGAACTGTGCAGAATAATATAGCTTCCGTCGCTGCATTTTCCCAAAACCATCCAGACATGACCGTCATACCCTACCACATCGCCGGGACGGAAAGACGGTGAAGAGAATCCTTCCCGATAACTTCCCCATCCCCGGTTCGCGTACAATTCGCCGGTTGCACCGGATGTGGTGGTGCAGTTAGTCTGCCCCGTTTTATTGTATATGGTATTGTATACCGTCCACCCTACATAGCCGGAACAGTCCAGACCGTATCCGTAATAATATTCCCCGTTTTCGTTTTCCCTGTACTTGGTATAAGTATAATCGGAACCCTGGGAATCAAAAAATGTTTTCCAGTGGGGATTCACTCCGTAACGTACTGCGTCTCCGCCGCTCCAGGAATCATGGCCGCCTCCCCAGATATAAAGGGTATAGCCCATGGGCTTCATCGCGTTGGCCAGCAGCCCCTTCAGGGTCCGGTAACCCTCCTCCATTTTTCCGTCTTCGTCGAAGAAATACTTCACTCCGTCTATAGACTGAGCCCCTGTCAGCATGGCTCCTTTGATTCCTTTGTCGCCTGTTCGCTTAAAGAAATACTTAACGCCGCCAATGCTCTGAAAACCTGTCAGCATCTTTCCTTTCCAGGTTCCAGTCTTCATAAAATAGAAACGATATTTCCCGATATCCTGCCAGCCGGTTGCCGCCTGGCCTTTTTCGCCTTTTCCGCCGTCCGGTTCAAAGTAATAAACAACACTCTTAATGGTCTGCCAGCCGGTAAACATATAACCCAGCGTTCCATACTCTCCTGTCGCCTTAAAGTAGTACTTCTCCCCTCCTATACTTTGGAATCCGGTAAGCATGGCTCCCATGGAACTGCCCGTTTTCTTAAAATAGAAGGTTTTCCCGCCGATACTCTGCCAGCCCGACAGCATACGGCCTTTGACGCCGTTATCTCCTGTCTTTTTCAAATAATAAATTTTTCCGCTTTGCTTCAACCAGCCCGTCCACAGGGCTCCGCGTACTCCAAAATCGCCGCTGGCTTTGAAATAATACTTCACGCCGCCGATGCTCTGCCAGCCGGTAAACATAGCCCCCATGGAACTGCCGGTGGCTTTAAAATAGTAACGTTTGCCGTCGATATCCTGCCAGCCCGTCTTCATGCGGCCCATTACTCCGCTGCCGCCTGTTTTTTCCAGATAGTAAATTTTTCCGCCCTGTTTCAGCCAGCCCGTCCACAGACGCCCTTTCACTCCATCGGATCCGCTGGCGACGAAATAATATCGCAAACCTCCAATGCTTTGCCAGCCGGTAAACATCTTTCCTTTCGAACTGCCGGTGGCCTTAAAATAATATTTCACGCCGCCGATACTCTGCCAGCCGGTCAGCGCTGCACCGACATCCCCCGGCGCGCCGGTCTTCTTCAGATAATAGGTAGCTCCATTAACGGTTAACCATCCCGTCACCACATAACCGGAAGCGTCAAAATAATACCGCCGATTCTCAATATCGTGCCAGCCATTTTTAAAATATGAACTGCCGCTGTAATAATAGCGATACTTTCCATTGGACGCCTGTTTCCATCCGCTGCCTGCAGAAGGCTTTGTCCCCGGCTCACTTTCTTCCGGCTCCGGCGTCACCGTAGGCTCCGGTGTGGGCTCCTGCGTAGGTTCTGACGTAGGTTCCGGCGTCGCCGTTACATCCGGCGTTGGTTCCGATGTGGGTTCCGGCGTCGCTGTAATCTCCGGTGTGGGCTCCTGCGTCGGCTCTGACGTAGGTTCCGGCGTCGCCGTCACATCCGTGGAAGTTTCCTCTGTTTCCGCCTGTACAGACGGTTCCTGAAGATTTCCTTCCGCCAGCACTTCTGTCGGTGCCTGCAAAGCCAGCACACAGCAAATAAAAAAACTGATAAGGATCCGCCGGATCCTGCATATTTTTTGCTGCATTTTCATTCTCCCCTTCATGCCTTATTAATTTCTTTATCTTCCGACAATAAATCAATTATATTATACATTTATTACGAAAAAATTACAACTCATTTCCTACGCCATTCTTATCATAATATTCTGCTTTTTTGTAAAATTTTCAACTATCCTATGTTCTTTCCCCTTCTGAAAAAGTAGCTGTTGACTTTCCCAATTCCTCATGCTAACATGAGGCTAGAAAATAAAAGCGGTTATGACAACTGACGGTTAAATGTGGAGTACCACAGTGTTGTCATAACTTTTGTATCAGCCGACCGTCTGGGCAGCAATTGTAAGACAGATTACACTTGTTGCCTTTTTTGTTCAGCAGGATTCTTACTATATTAGTCTGCAATGCAAAAAGGCGCTTGTGAATCACACTGGAATTAATATGATACACCTCGAGAAGGGAAAGGAGAAAAATCATGGGATTCAAATCAGACATTGAAATTGCTCAGGAAAGCACAATGATGCCAATTACTGAAATTGCCGAAAAGGCAGGTATCGATGACAAATATCTGGAGCAGTATGGCAAATATAAGGCCAAGATTGACTACAATCTGCTGCAGGAGTCCAAAGCTCCCAACGGTAAATTGGTACTGGTAACAGCAATTAATCCGACGCCGGCCGGCGAAGGAAAAACCACCACCACCGTAGGACTGGCTGACGGCCTTCAGAAACTGGGCAAAAAAGTTATGGTTGCACTCCGTGAACCGTCTTTAGGGCCAGTATTTGGAGTAAAAGGCGGCGCCGCCGGCGGCGGATACGCACAGGTAGTGCCGATGGAGGATATTAATCTTCATTTTACCGGTGATTTTCATGCAATCGGTGCAGCCAACAACCTGCTGGCCGCCATGATTGATAATCATATTTATCAGGGCAATGCTCTGAACATCGATCCCCGCAAGATCACCTGGAGAAGATGCGTGGATATGAATGACCGCCAGCTCCGTAACGTTGTGGACGGACTGGGCGGAAAAGCCAATGGAACGCCGAGGGAAGACGGCTATGATATCACTGTTGCTTCTGAAATTATGGCAGTGCTCTGTCTGGCAAGGGACATTGATGATCTGAAGAAGCGTCTGGCAAGCATCATTGTGGGATATACCTACGGAAACAGCCGGGAGCAGCGGCCTGTTACCGCAGGTGATCTGAACGCACAGGGCGCTATGTGCGCATTGTTGAAAGACGCCCTGAAACCCAATCTGGTTCAGACTCTGGAACACGTTCCCGCCATCGTACACGGCGGTCCTTTCGCCAATATCGCCCATGGCTGCAACTCCGTTATCGCTACAAAAATGGCGCTTAAATTAGGCGATTACGCCATTACAGAAGCCGGATTCGGAGCCGACCTGGGAGCCGAAAAATTCCTGGACATCAAATGCCGGATGGCTGGTCTGACCCCTTCTGCAGTCGTTATTGTAGCCACGGTACGCGCGCTGAAATATAACGGGGGCGTTCGGAAAGACGACCTGAATCAGGAAAATCTGGAAGCGTTGGAAAAAGGTCTTCCCAATCTTCTTCAACATGTGGGCAATATCAAGAATGTATACGGCCTTCCCTGTGTGGTTGCCATCAATGCCTTCCCCACAGATACAAAAGCAGAACTGGACCTTGTGGAAGCAAAATGCAAAGAGCTGGGTGTCAACGTAGCGCTTTCTGAAGTATGGGCTAAGGGCGGCGAAGGCGGTGTCGCTCTGGCAAAAGAGGTAATTCGTCTGGTGGAAGAACCCAGCGAATTCCATTACGCATATGAGCTGGAAGGATCCATTGAAGATAAACTGAATCAGATCGTTCAGAAAATCTATCACGGAAACGGCGTCGTATTGACGGCCAACGCCAAAAAACAAGCAAAAGAGCTGGAAGCGCTGGGATTTGGAAACTGTCCGATCTGTGTGGCAAAGACCCAGTACAGTTTTACCGACGATCAGACAAAACTTGGCGCACCCAGGGATTTTGAAGTTACCGTTCGAAATCTTAAGATTTCCGCCGGCGCAGGTTTTATCGTTGCCTTAACGGGAGAGATCATGACTATGCCAGGCCTTCCTAAAAAACCGGCGGCTGAACGCATCGACGTAGACAGTTCCGGAAAGATCTCCGGTTTATTCTAGTTCACTCAATATATAAGCTTTATCAATAAAACGGGAATATTGATCAAACAATATTCCCGTTTCGTCTTATTCTCCTGGGAGGTGCTTTATGTTTCATTCTTATTATACCAATGTTACAGACGCTGCCAGAAAAAAGATAGAATTTGAAAATATGATCGGAAGTATACTTGTTCGTTGCTTTTCCCTATTACCTGATGACTTTCGGTAAATTTTCCAGAAAGAAATAATAACTTGAATACGATAAAACGAGAGGACGCCAGATAACTCTGACGCCCTCTCTTTATTTGAGAATGATGTTTTATGCTTTTCTCGTGTTCTTTCTCATATCCAGAGCCACCGCTCCGATGATGATCAGACCTTTGATGATGTTGGTATAGTTATCGTTTACCCCAATCAGCACCAGGCCATTGTTGATTACTCCAAGGATCAGGATACCGCAAAGTACTCCCGTTACCCGGCAGATACCTCCGGTATGGGAAGTTCCTCCTACCGTTGCCGCTGCGATGGCGTCCAGCTCATAGTTAAGTCCTGAGT
>JBMNRB010000024.1:0-41213 GCA_050944435.1 Ruminococcus sp. | reverse complement strand
CATCCAGCTTCCTTCAGATTTGCAGTCACCTGCAACACCCTTGCTTTCGGCTATATCCTTCCCACTACCGGGCGGATTTGGGACTTTCACCCTTAAGAAACGTGCGCCGCCAGGCGCACACAAAAAGCCGTTCAGACTTCTTCCCCGATGACTGAACGGCTTTTTCAAGCGGAGACGGTGGGATTCGAACCCACGTGCCCTTTCGGACAACTCGATTTCGAGTCGAGCTCGTTATGACCGCTTCGATACGTCTCCCTCTATGCAATTATCACGCATTTCATTATATTATGATCCGCCGGTTTCGTCAACCCGGTTTCCCTTCTCTTTTTTCCGCTCTCTCAATTCTTTAAAAAAAGAGGTCAGCATCTGACTGCATTCAGATTCCAGCACGCCGCGCACTACCTCTGCCTGATGGTTGAATTCTTTCATCTCCAACAAATTCAAAACCGATCCCGCGCACCCCGCTTTGGGATTCATGCATCCGATAACCACCCTGTCGATTCTCGCCTGAATAATGGCGCCTGCGCACATCTGGCAGGGCTCCAGGGTTACGTACATGGTGCATCCCTCCAGGCGCCAGTCCCCCAGTTTTCGGCTGGCCTTGCGAATGGCATTTATTTCCGCGTGGGAGGTGGTATTTTTATCTGTGTTTCTCCTGTTATAACCTCTGGCAATAATCTTATCTTCATGCACAATCACGCACCCGATGGGTACTTCCCAGAGGGCATATGCCTTTTTCGCCTGGCGCAAAGCCTCTTTCATATATTTTTCATTGACATCCATTTGTCTTTTCCTTTCTTCGGTGATATTTCTCAAAAATCCCGCATAAACTTTTTGGAAGACACCCTATACAAGGAATATAATATGTCTGATTACCGTCGTTTTATTTCTTATCTGTACGAATATAAAAATGGACAAAAAACCCAAAGCCGCGGATTTCTCAAGGCAGAATCCAGAAACAACATGTGCAAACTGGAAATACATATCAAGGATTCCGCTCTTATCGCCAATCTTCCCATTGACATTTATGGCTTTACCCGGGAAGAAAACCGCCTTCTCGGCGTCTTTCTCGGAACAACAAAAAGCGGGAACGGCGCTGCAGGCTGCTGCGTAAAAACCTCCAGCAGCAATCTCAACAATTCATCTGTACCCTTTTCCTCATTAAAAGGAATCATTATCCTGTGCAGCGACACCGTCTGCTATGCCAGCGCCTGGGATGACCTGCCCATTGTCATCTCTGATTTCACCAAAACAGCTGCTCCTTTTACGCCTCCAAAGACGGCTCAGCAGCCCTCATCCTCATCCGCGGCGCCCGCTTCCGAGAATCCCTCCGAAAATCCTGCTCCTCAGTCTGCGGCCGAAGAGCCTTCTCTGGAAACCGAGGAAGTAAAATATAACGGCACAGACCCAGGCCCGGCTCTCGGCCTTTCCCAGCGCTGGGAGCGGGCAGCCGAACAGTTTGAACCTTTCCAGCCTTTCACAGACGGCTTTCTGTCCCATTGCCTTAAATTAACGTTAAAAGACCTTGCTTTTCTTCGGAGGGAAAGATGGATCCCCGGCACCAATCCGTTTATGATCCATTCTTTTTCCAAAAACCAGCATCTTATTTTAGGCCAGCTTGAAGACAGCGGCAGCTTCATTCTGGGAGTTCCCGGTTCTTATCACCCAAAAGAAAAATTCATGGCAGAAATGTACGGTTTCCCTTATTTCAAAGCCACAAAGTTTTCCCAGGATTCTTCCCCTTCCCCAGGTTACTGGTACCGCATTCTGGAATAAAAATTTAATCCATTCCCCGCACTTCCGTCCAGGGAATATCATGGCTCAGCATATTTTTAAACTGATGCATCTGCTCCTTTGTATAACTGGTAAATACAGGCCGAATCACATTGGGCGATTCGCGATAAGGCTGGAGATAATACCTTTTACTGCCTCTGAGCCATTTTCCTATCGCCAGAAGATCCGCTTTCTGATGAAGCTCTCGGCACACCGTGGTGCGAAACTCATATTCCAAAGAGCCTCTCATCAGAAACTCCGCGGATTCTTTGATCTTATCCACGTCCAAGTATGTTATCCCAGCTGTCGCCGCATATTTTTCCGGACAATTTTTTATATCCATGGCCACATAATCCACAAGTTCTTCCTTTACAAGTTGTTTCAGCACCTGGGGCCGGTATCCGTTGGTATCCAGTTTTACTTTGTAGCCCATCCTTTTTACTGTGTGCAAAAATTCCGGAAGATCCTCATTTAACGTGGGCTCTCCTCCCGTCACGCAAATCCCCTCTAAAATTCCCTGCCTTTTTTTCAGCACCGCCATAATCTCATCCTGCTTTATCAGCGGTTCCTTATCAGGAGCCAGAACCAACCCGGCATTCTGGCAGAAAGGGCAGCGAAAATTGCACCCCCCGGTAAAGAGTGTACAAGCGACTTTTCCCGGGTAATCCAACAGTGTCAGTTTTTGAAATCCATGTATCTTCATCTTTTCTCCTACAGCAAAAGATGCTGCCACACGCAGCATCTTTCCAATTTCCAATGGGCTGTCAGGCAGTTCCCCCATCCAAGATCTCTTTCAGGCTCTTGGATTTCAGTTCACTCTCCAGCATATTCTGTATCCGTCTTAATTCTTCGTGTATGGCGCAGGGGGATTCTTTTGAATTCCGGCTGCAGCTTTCACGCATACAGTGTGTAATAGAAAACTCCGGTTCTATGGCCAGTATTATATCATAAAGAGATAACTCTTCCATGCTTTTCACCAGCGCGCAGCCTCCGCGGGTTCCCCGGGAAACATGAACAATTTCAGCTTTTTCCATTTTTTTCAAAATTTTATAGGCAAAGGCTTCCGGGATTTCTTCACTTTCACAAATATCACGGGCTCTTATTTTCCCACCGTCTTTCAATGCTCTTACAATTCGGATCGCATAGTCGCTCTCTTTTGTCAATAACATATTCTGCTCCTTTGGGCTGTTGATCAGTAGCCTTTCTCCATTATCCGTTTAAGTATATCAGATCCCCGTTCCACCGTCAATGGCTCCCTTTTTGTTTACGGACTGTTGCCAAACACAAAAAAGCATTCCATCCGCGGAATGCTTTTTCTCTCCCTCAACACAGGGCTTTTATAAATCGAAGCGACAGGATTTGAACCTGCGACCTCTGCGTCCCGAACGCAGCGCTCTACCAAGCTGAGCCACGCTTCGTCAATCAGCTTTATTAGTATAGCATTCATCTTACATAAAATCAAGTGTTTTTTTATTTTTTTTCATTTTTTTAATCAAAAAATTTATTGATTACTTTTTCATCAAAAAAGGGCATCTTCCCGTCATCCAAACGTTCCGATGCCCTCTCTTTACCTTTATCCTATAATATATACATCTGCATACTGCATACCGAAATTCAGCGCCTCGCTGTGGCTTCCCATATAAATATCCACATGACCATATGCAGTTCCTCTGTCCTCAACGGTATATACCTGTCCATTGATCAGAAGTTTTGTTCCGAAAGGAATTCCTCCCATGGCTACCGTTCTTCCCGGAGTAGGAGTTGTCCCGCTGGCCGTAGCGCCTCCTGACCACTGTCCGCAGCATTTACTGCAGTTACAGTAGGCTGTCAGGCGGAAATTTCCAAGATATGTACCAGAAGACGAATTATCCTCTTCCTCCTCCGGTTCCTCTTCCGGCTGGCTTTCCTCAGGCTGAGATTCCTCTTCCGGTTCATCAACAACCGTTTCTTCTTCCTCTTCCGGCTCTGGTTCCGCCTCCGGTGTCGCTTCCGGTTCCTGAACCTCTTCCGCTTCGCTGCTTTCCTGGTTCTGAGCTTCTTCCGCTGCCGCTTCTGCTGCCGCCTCTTCCGCAGCCTTTTTCGCCGCCGCTTCTTCTGCTGCTTTTTTCGCCGCAGCTTCTTCATCCTTCGCCTGTTTCAGCAGAGAATTAATCTCATCTTCCTGCTGGCTTATTTTGTTAAGAAGCACTGCTTCTTCCGATTCTGCATCCTGCAGTTCTGATGTATATTCTCCAATTTGATTATATGTAACCTGCACAAGTTCTTCCACTTGTCTTTGTTTGTCTTCGCTTTCCTGACGAAGCCGCTCTATCTCTGCCTTTTCCTCTTTTACCGTCTCTTCGTGCTGGGCAATGGTCTTTTTCGTTTCCTGATATTCTTCCAGCATATCCCGGTCATATTGAGTAATCTGGGAAATATTCCCGGCTCTGTTCAAAAATTCTGAGAAACTTCCGGAATCGAACAGTACTTCCAGATAGCCCGAACTGGACTGCTCGTACATATATTGTATCCGAAGACACATATCATTATACTGTTCCTCTTCCTTTACTTTCGCTTCTTCCAGTTCTTTCTGAACCTTTTCCAATTCGGACTGCTTGTCCTCTGACTGTTTCTGAAGTTCTTCCAAACTATTCTTCAGATCAGTAAGCTGAGTATTCAGCTCTTCCAAATAAGCTTCCGATTCTCCTTTTTTCTCCTCCAACGCCTGAATTCTGGTCTGTGTTTCATCCAGTGAAGATTCAGTCTGGCTTTTTTCATTTCTAGCATCCTGGATTTTATCCTGTGTAGTTGCCGCTGCGACGGGCAGCACTGACATGGATCCTAATACAACAGTTAATAAAAAACTTAACAATTTCTTACGATTCATAGCTTCCACACCTCATAAATTCATTGCTGGAAGTTATTATATCATACTTCGTCATAAAATAAAAGCTATTTTTTAATCGTTTGTAACATATGTGTAATATTTTGTCTTTTTTTCGTATCGTTTTTGACTAGATTCTCTTAAAATCTCCGCTAATTTTTTCTCCAGGCACTCAGATATTTATTTTTCAAGACACCATTCACCAGCTTTCCCCAGCCCAGCGAAAATCCATCGACACAGACCAAATGCCATCCTGCTTTTCTGTTTGTTTCTTCCGGGGCCACATCTATAGGCTCCCCCTTTAAATATTTTTCTATCCTGATATCTCCGGCGCGTAAAGATAATGTGGAATCAAACTCTTCTTCCTTCAACGCCATGGCAAAAGCCTGGGAGGGCTCAAAACGATTCTTTTTTATCTCCCCCATCAGCAGTCCGTTTCTTAAAAATTTTATTCCCCGAATTTCCCTTCCAAAATCCGGCACTTTATAAACTTTATCCCCCCGTATCTCCAGTCCTTCATGAAACCCTTTTCCTGCAACATGCTCCAGGAACTGCTCCAGCAGTTTTCTTTTCTCTTTGGGAACTGCCTGCTGATTTTGGACTGACTTTCTGCGGCGTTTCCTTTCCTCTGTGTCATTTCCCATTTTTTGCAGCAATGCCATGAAATGACCTTCCCCCTGCATTTTATGGGGCCAGATACGGACGCTTTTATCCAGAGACAATTGCCCGCCGCCCCACTGGGGCAGACCCTTTGAAAATCCATCCCAGGGAAGCATTTCACACATCTGCATCTGCGGATGTCTCTGAAGCAGCCCGCTGATGCTGCCTTCATTTTCTTCTTTTGAAAAAGTGCAGGTGGAGTAGAGCATCATCCCTCCTGGCTTCAGCATTTTTACCGCCTGATCCAGAATATCCTTCTGTATGCCGGCAAAAAAGGAAGGCCTGTTTTCCTCCCACACTTTCGCTACTTCCGGTTCCTTGCGAAACATTCCCTCTCCGGAACAGGGGGCGTCAACCAGAATTTTGTCAAAATACGATTCGAACATTGCGGACAGACTTCCTGGTTTTTCATTGGTAATAAAGGTGTTGACCGCCCCTGTAAGTTCCAGATTTTTCAGCAGCGCTTTGGCCCGGGAAGCGCTGATTTCATTTGCCACCAGAATGCCCTCCCCTTTTAGAAGAGCCGCCAGTTCCGTAGCTTTTCCGCCAGGAGCCGCGCAAAGATCCAGCACCTTTTCTCCCGGAACCACCGGCAGCCTGGAAGCAGGGGTCATGGCGCTTGGTTCCTGCAGATAATAAAGGCCCGCAAAGTAATATGGATGTTTGGAAGGCATATCCTCTTCCCGATAAAAATATCCGTTCTTTATCCAGGGAATCCTTTGTATGGGAAATGGACAGATTTGTTCAAACTCTTCCGGCGTAATCTTCAGTGTATTTACCCTGAGCCCATAAGTCCTGGACCCATCATAGCTCGTTATAAAGGCCGGATATTCTTCACCCAGCATATTTTTCATTCTTTCTTTAAATTCCTTTGGCAGTTCCATCCAGATTCCTCCTGAACTTATAAAACCCTGCCGGTAATTTCCGGCAGGGTTTCAGTGTAGCACAAGTCAGTCCCAATGTCTATTTTTATTCAGCAACCGGGTCTTCCAACTCCATCGCTTCTTCATATTTCTCCAGAATGATGTTTTGTATCCGTTCTCTTGTCTGAGAATTAATCGGATGGGCAATATCCCGATACTCTCCATCCGTTGCCTTTCTGCTGGGCATAGCTATAAATAATCCTTTTTCTCCTTCAATCACCTTTATATCATGCACCACAAATTCTTCATCCAGGGTAATGGATACAACCGCTTTCATTTTTCCTTCCTTCGCGACTTTGCGCACCCTTACATCCGTAATATTCATAACCTTTCTCCTTTTCGTCTCCCTCTAAATTACGTATCTTGCGTTGTTTTCCACAACAACCTTAATACCATCCTCACCGCAATGATAAGAATTTGCACGCACTGTGTCCCTGCTTTCTACGATGCAGTTTTCAATATGTGTATTATCACCGAGATAAACCTCATTTAAGATAATAGAATTCTTGATAACGCAGTTATTGCCAACATAAACTTTCTTAAAGAGCACAGAATTCTCCACCTGTCCGTTGATGATACATCCGCTGGCCACCAGACTGTTTTTCACCAGGCTTCCCGGATTATATTTTGCCGGCGGCAGATCGTCTATCTTCGAATAGATTCCCGGAGCGTCGTCAAAGAAATGTTTTCTCACTTCCGGTTTCAGAAAATCCATATTGGTTTCATAATAAGATTCCACTGTGGAAATATTGCTCCAATAGCTGTCAATCTTATAACCATAAATTCTCTTCATATTCTTGTAGCGAATCAGAACGTCGTTTACAAAATCGTGACGGTCTTCCTGAGCACATTTTTCAATCATCTCAATCAGCTGCCGTCTCCGAATCACATAAATACCCGTGGAAATCGTATTGGATGTGGATACCATCGGCTTTTCATCAAATTCTTCAATCCGATGATCCTCATTCATCTTCAACACGCCAAAACGGCTTAAATCCGTGCCCGGAGTACAGTCTTTGCACACAACGGTAACATCGGCCCTCTTCTGAATATGATATTCCAGAACTTTATTATAATCCAGCTTGTATACGCCGTCTCCGGAGGCAATCACCACATAGGGTTCATGGCTGCTCTTCAGAAAATTCAGATTCTGATATATGGCGTCTGCAGTTCCCCGATACCACCAGCTATTGTCCGACGTAATCGTAGGCGTAAATACGTAAAGTCCGCCCTGCTTTCTTCCGAAGTCCCACCATTTGGATGAACTCAGATGTTCATTCAGTGATCTTGCATTGTACTGCGTCAATACAGCTACTTTCTGAATATGAGAATTGGACATATTGCTGAGCGAGAAGTCGATACTCCTATAGCTGCCTGCCACAGGCATAGCCGCAATCGCCCGTTTATTCGACAGTTCTCTCATCTTGTTGCTGTTTCCGCCGGCCAGAATAATTCCCAGTGCTCTCATATTCACTCACCATCCTTTCCAATAATCGCTCCGCCGCTGGCAAGTCTGCCGTCAGGATAATCTTCCAGTGTGGTAATTCCGGTAATTGCGGTGTTCTTACCTATTACAACGTTGGATGGAATTTTGCTGTTTTCTCCTATGGTTACCAATCCGAAACTGTACACAGCCGGTTTCAGAACATTCAGCGCTTCTTCGCCTTCACCCATGATTACATTTTTTCCAACGGTTACATTCTCAGCGATAATGGCTTTATCGATCACACATCCGGACTCGATCCGGCAATGACGCATGATAATGGAGCCCCGCACAATTGCCCCCGTCTCAATAATAACATCAGCGCCGATCACAGAATTATGTACCTCGCCATAAATTTCTGCGCCTTCACTGATCAGACTCCGGTCCACAACTGCGTCGCTGGAAATATACTGGGGACGAATAATGTCTCCTTTTGTATAAATCTTCCAGAATTCTTCATAGAGATTGAACTCCGGAATGATGTCGATCAATTCCATATTGGCTTCCCAATAGGATCCCAATGTTCCCACATCTTTCCAGTATCCGTTAAACTCATATGCAAAGAGGCGTTTTCCATTATCCCGGCAGTAAGGCAGTATATGTTTTCCGAAATCGCAGCCTTTCTGTGCTTTCAGCGCGATCAGGGATTCCTTCAGCGTCTGCCAGCTGAATATATAAATACCCATGGAAGCAAGATTACTTCTGGGATGTTCCGGTTTTTCTTCAAATTCGGTAATCCTTCCCGTCTCATCCGTAATCATAATACCGAAACGACTGGCTTCTTCCATCGGCACAGGAATCGTCGCTATCGTTACATCTGCCTTGTTCGCTTTGTGGAAATCCAGCATCACTTCATAATCCATCTTATAAATATGGTCTCCTGAGAGAATAAGCACATAATCCGGATTATATGTCTCCATATAGGCCATATTCTGGAAAATCGCATTTGCCGTTCCTGTGTACCACTGGCTGTTTTCACTTTTTTCATAAGGCGGAAGAACCGTAACCCCCCCCACGTTTCTGTCCAAATCCCACGGAATGCCAATTCCTATATGAGCATTCAGACGAAGGGGTTGATATTGAGTAAGTACGCCAACGGTATCCACACCGGAGTTAATACAATTACTGAGCGGAAAGTCGATAATACGGTATTTTCCGCCGAATGCCACTGCAGGTTTTGCCACTTTTTCAGTCAGCACGCCTAATCTGCTGCCCTGGCCGCCTGCCAGCAGCATCGCAATCATTTCTTTCTTCACCATGCAATCACCTCTTGTCATATATAATAAATGAATTATACCATACTTTACCGTTTTCGTGAACAACTTTTACATATTTTTATCATTCAAATCCTCCATTTTTATAACAATTTACCTAAATTTTCGATGTTTTTTACTCAACCTTATGTTTTTGGTAGTATCTTACGAAATCATGCGTTTTTTGCCTTTCTTCCTTTTTTTCAATCATTCTCCCAAAGAAAGACTTTTCATTTTATCAACTTCAGCGTATAATGTTTTTAATTAAAATCACAAAGGAGTTTTTCATCATGTATACAATAGATTTCAACAAACCGATACATATTCATTTTATTGGTATCGGCGGCATCAGCATGAGCGGACTGGCAGAAATTCTGCTGGAAGAGAAGTTTAAAATATCCGGCTCTGACGCCCGCAAAAGCGCTCTCACTGACGCTCTTGAGAAAAGGGGGGCGACCCTTTATTATGGTCAGCGTGCTTCCAATATTGACCCTTCCACTGATCTGGTAGTGTATACCGCCGCCATTCATCCGGACAACCCGGAATATCAGGAAGCGCTGCGTCTGAATCTTCCCATGCTCACCCGGGCTCAGCTTCTGGGACAGATTATGAAAAATTACGAAATTCCCATCGCCGTATCCGGTACCCATGGCAAGACTACTACAACCTCTATGATATCCCATATTCTTCTGGCGGCTGACTGTGATCCGACTATTTCCGTCGGCGGCATTTTACCGGCTATCCACGGAAACATTCGTGTGGGGAATTCTGAAACCTTCATCACTGAGGCATGCGAATACACCAACAGTTTCCACAGTTTTTTCCCAAAAATCAGCATTATTTTAAATATGGACGCAGACCACCTGGACTTTTTCAAAGACATTGACGATATCCGGCAGTCTTTTCACAAATTTGCTCAGCTTCTGCCCAAGGAGGGCACGCTCATCATCAACAGCGACACTCCGGAATACAGCGTCGTAACCCGGGATCTGGGATGCAATATTATAACCTACGGGCTGGACAACCCTGACGCTCTTTATTCCGCCGCCAACATTACTTACGATGAGAAAGGCCATCCCACTTTCGATTGTGTAAAAAATGGTCAGAAAACAGCCTCCTACTCTCTGAAAGTTCCCGGCCTTCACAATGTTTCCAATGCTCTTGCTTCCATCGCCCTGGCTGAGCTTCTTGGAATATCCGCCGAAAAGATTCAGGAAGGTTTTCTTTCCTTCACCGGAACGGACCGCCGTTTCCAGTACAAGGGAGAAATTGGAGGAGTTACAATCATCGATGATTACGCCCATCACCCTACCGAGATAAAAGCGACGTTAACTTCCGCCCATCAATATCCCCACAGGAAACTTTGGTGCGTATTCCAGCCCCACACTTATACCAGGACCAAAGCTTTACTTCCGGATTTTGCCCAGGCCCTGACCCTGGCCGATGAAGTTGTTCTCTGCGACATCTATGCCGCCCGCGAAAAGAACACCGTTGGCATTTCCTCCACGGATCTTCAGAAACAAATACAAAAGCTGGGAACTCCCTGTCAGTATTTCCCCACTTTTGACCAGATTGAAAATTATTTGCTGGAAAATTGTACACAGGGAGATTTGTTGATAACTATGGGTGCCGGAGATGTAGTAACTATCGGAGAAAAGCTTCTGGGAATATAATTTATCCACAAAATCCACAGTGTTATACACATTTTTTGTGTATGACGGCTGTGGATTTTTTGTGCATAACCACGTTTACATAAAATTCGACATGCACCTCGGCAAAATCAACATTTTTTCCCTTTTAAATGACATTTCCAGTTACAAATGTTGACATTGGGCTTTATCCATCCACATTATCCACACTATCCACATTTTTTCAATTTTTCCTTGTCGAAATTACCAGAAAAAAAAGACTATTCTCTTTCCCCGCCGACTATGCTATAATGTGTTTGACTTTTGGGAAAAGGATATCTGTTCCCGAAAAATATGAATCAAAAACGGTGAAAGTATGAATCAGTTAACGGTGTACAATCACTGCGGCGAAGGCTTCACAGCGGTATCCAACCGCTTTCTGGATGAATATATGCCGAAAGCCAACGGTGAATTTGTAAAAATCTATTTATACCTGCTGCGTGCGGTAAACATATCCGGCGGCAGCCTTACCCTCTCTTCCATCGCCGATACCTTTGACTGTACGGAAAATGATGTAGAAAGGGCGCTGCGTTACTGGAGCAAACAGCATCTGATCCAAATGGCTGTTGACAGCCAGAATCAGATTACAGAACTGACTCTTTTGCCTCTGCCTTCTTCCAGAGGGGAAGATGTTTCATCGGTCTCTTTGAAATCAGAACGTGAAAAAACGGCTCCTTCAAAAAGTAACATTCCCCTTTCGCCGTCACAATATGTACTTACTCCGGATATGTTAAAAGAACTGCGGCAAAAAGAAGATGTCATGCAGCTTCTGTTTATTGCAGAACAGTATCTTGGAAAAACCCTGTCTCCCACGGAAACCGCAAGGATCCTTTATTTTTATCAGGTTCTGCATTTTTCCGCTGATTTGATTGAATATCTGATCGAATACTGCGTATCCAAGGGAAGCAAAAGCATCCGCTATATGGAAAAGGTAGCGTTGTCCTGGGCGGAATCCGGCATAACCACGGTGGAAATGGCTAAACAGGAAACCAATACGTTTCACCGGGAATATTTTACTGTTCTGAAGGCTTTCGGAATTTCCAACCGCAATCCCGTTGATTCCGAAATTCAGATGATCAACCATTGGCGTAAAGATTATGGTTTTACCACCGATATCATTCTTGAAGCCTGCTCCCGCACGGTTTCCCAGACGGGAAAAGCCAGCTTTCAGTATGCGGATGGAATTCTAAGCGCCTGGAATCAAAAAGGCGTTAAATCCTTTTCCGATATTTCCCGGCTGGATGCCAGCCACAGGGAAAAGCAGGCTGCACGCGCTGCAAAATCGACGCCCGGGAAAAGCAGTAATAAATTCAACAATTTTCATCAGCGGGATTACAACTTTTCTGATCTGGAGCGTCAACTGCTGAAGAAGTGAGGATACATAAGTGCCCCTGAAAAATTCTCAATACAACGAAATTATGCGGGAATACAACCGCAGACAATTACATAACAAACATCTTCTGGATCAGCATATCGAAGAAGCCTACGGAAATATCCCCAGGCTGGAAGAAATTGATCATGAAATTTCCTCCCTTTCCCTGAAAAAGGCCCGTTCTCTTCTTGGCGCTGCTCCGGCGGAACCTTTCGATCTGGAAAAGGCCATCGAGGAACTTGCAGAAGAACGGAAATGTCTTCTGCGGGCATACGGCTATCCGGAAGACTATCTGACCCTGCAATATGATTGTCCTCTATGTCACGATACGGGATATATCGGAACGGAAAAATGTATCTGCTACAAGAAGGCTTCCATTGAACTTCTGTATACCCAGTCCAACATCAAGGAAATACTAAAAAAGGAGAATTTTGATACTTTTACCTTTTCCTATTATCCTGAGGACTTCATCGACGAGACCACCGGTCTGTCCGCCCTTGATACCGCCAGACTGGCTTTCGAAAAAGCAGCCGGTTTTACGTCTCGTTTTGACACAGATTTCGATAATCTGTTCCTCTACGGAGACACCGGTGTGGGAAAAACTTTTTTATCCCACTGTATCGCAAAAAATTTAATTGACTCTTCCCACAGTGTGATTTATTTTTCCGCCTATGATCTTTTTGATCTGCTGGCCCAGAATACTTTTACTCGTACGGAAGATTCCATGGAACTGAACGAACATATATTTGACTGTGATTTGCTGATAATCGATGATCTGGGAACGGAGCTGACCAACAGTTTTGTTACGTCTTCCCTTTTCCTGTGCATTAACGAGCGGTTACTACGTGAAAAATCCACTTTGATTTCCACTAACCTGTCATTAAAGCTTTTTAAGGAAACATATTCTGAGAGGGTTTTTTCCCGCATTTCCAGCAATTATACGATGGTTAAATTAATTGGAAACGATATAAGAATTCAAAAGAAACTCAAAGGAGGAAATCATTGATGGAACATAGTAATGTGAAAGAGCTGGAATCTCTCCCGGTGGGCCGTCTCGGAATCATCGCCATGGACAGTTTCGCAGAAACAGGGAAAAAAGTGGACCAATATCTGGTAAAATGGCGTAAGGAAAGAAACCATGATGAAAAAGCTTCCATTGCCTTTGAAGGCTATGAACGTGATACCTATCTGATCAATTCTGCAGTTCCCCGTTTTGGTTCGGGAGAAGCCAAGGGGATAATTAAAGAATCCGTCCGCGGAGACGATATTTATATCCTGGTGGATGTATGCAATCACAGTCTTACTTACAAACTGTCAGGATATACCAACCGTATGTCCCCCGACGATCACTTTCAGGATTTGAAACGAGTAATCGCTGCTGTGGGCGGAAAAGCCCGCCGGATCAACGTAATCATGCCTTTTCTCTATGAAAGCCGTCAGCATAAACGTTCCGGAAGAGAATCTTTGGACTGTGCCAATGCCCTGCAGGAACTGGTGCGGATGGGCGTAGAGAACATCATTACTTTTGACGCCCATGACGCCCGGGTTCAGAACGCCATCCCTCTGCACGGTTTTGAAACAGTGCAGCCGGCCTATCAGTTTATCAAAGGACTACTGCGCAATGAACCCGATATTCAGATTGACAGTGAGCATCTGATGGTCATCAGTCCCGATGAGGGAGGTATGGGACGCGCCATCTACATTGCCAATAACCTTGGTGTGGATATGGGTATGTTTTACAAACGCCGGGACTATTCCACCATCGTAAACGGAAGAAATCCCATCGTAGCCCATGAATTTCTCGGCGCCGATGTGGAAGGAAAAGATATGATTATCATTGACGATATGATTTCCTCTGGCGACAGCATGTTGGAAGTGGCCCAGCTTTTAAAGGAAAGAAAAGCGGCCAAAATATTCATGTGTTCCACCTTCGGCCTGTTTACCAACGGTCTGGAAAAATTTGATAAAGCATACGAACAGGGCATATTTGACCGGCTTCTGACCACCAATCTGGTTTACCAGGATCCAGAACTTTTCCAACGTCCCTACTACATTAACTGCGACTTGAGCAAATATATCGCTTTTATCATTGATCATCTGAATCATGATGTTTCCATCAGCAGCCTTCTGGATCCTGCAGAACGCATCCAGAAAGTTCTCCGGAAATATCGGAAAAAAATTCCGTTTTGATCCTTATAAAAAAATGGCCTGACGTCTGTTACCCTGCGTCAGGCCATTTTCTATATCCTTTTAATTTGACAATTTCATTTCCGCCCATTCCCTTAACATGGCAATTTCCCCGGCATAACCCTCCAGCTCGTTGGGCGTCTCCAAATAAAACGGCAGACGGCGCAGCGCCGGATGATTGACTATTCTTTTAAAGGTTTCCGCTCCCAGACTGCCCTGTCCTATTTTTTCATGGCGGTCTTTATGACTGGAATGTGGATTTTTGCTGTCATTGAGATGGACAGCTTTCAGCCGGTCCAGCCCGATCACCCGGTCAAATTCTTTTAGGACGTCATCCAGATGATTTACAATATCATAACCGGCATCATAAACATGACAAGTGTCCAGACAAACTCCTATCTTCTCAGAACACTGCACCCGATCCAGAATACTTCTCAGTTCTTCAAATCGGCTGCCCACCTCCGTCCCTTTGCCAGCCATAGTCTCCAGCAAAACTATGGTCTGCTGCTGGGGGTGCAGAATCTCATTCAGGGTTTCTGCAATCAATTCAATCCCTCGCTCCACTCCCTGTCCCGTGTGACTGCCGGGATGAAAATTATACATATTTCCCGGCAGATATTCCATTCGTCTCAAATCATCTTCCAGGGTCAGCCGGGCAAATTCCCGGGTTTTTTCTTCCTTTGAACAGGGATTTAAAGTATAGGGCGCATGGGCAAGTATCACGGAAATGGAGGCCTCCCGGGCAAATTCCTGAAATGCCTTCACATCTTTTTCATCCAGTTTTTTCGCCTTGCTGCCTCTGGGGTTTCTGGTGAAAAACTGAAAGGTATTAGCGCCTATCCCCACCGCCTCCTTTCCCATGTGCAAAAAACCCTTCGAAGACGACAGATGGCTTCCTATAGTTAACATAATTCCTCCTTCCACTTCACTTGATGATAGGGTATTCCCAGTTTTTCAAGCAATATCTTTTCTCTTTTATGGCAGGTAAAAATCAAAATCTGATGACCGCAGCCATACAGCCAACGCAGCACATTCTCCAGACGCTTATCGTCATACATGACAAAAACATCATCCATCAGAAAAGGAAGGGATTCCTCCTGGCAAAGTAATTCTGCCGCTGCCATTCGAAAAGCAAAATAGATTTGTTCCGCCGTCCCTCTGCTCAGCTGTTCCGGTTCTACGTATGCCTCCCTGGCGTCAATTCCAATTGTCAGATCATCTGAGAGATGAATGGCCTTATATTTTCCGTCGGTAACTTCGTTCAATATTCCGGACATCTTTTTTTGAAGGGCTTCCCCCAGGAAAGACTGTTTCTTCATGGCTATGGCCTTGATTTCTTCCTGCGCCATATGGATAGCTTTGATATCTTCCTCCAGGGGATGGGGCTTGTCTAACTCAAGTCTTGCCTCCTCTATTTCACTTTCCAGGTTATAAACTTCCCTTTCTTTTTCTTCCATGAACTGTTTCCGGCTCTCCCGCTGCCACTGCTGCTGCAGGCGCCGTTTCTTTTCTCTTTCCCTCTTTTTTCTTTTCTGCCGCAGCCAAAAAAACAGCCCTGCGGCCGACAGAATCCCAATGACAGAAACTGAAATCCCGGCCCAAAGCATTCTGCCGGATGCTGCGGCCGCCGTCAAGCCAATCAAGGCAATGGCCGCCCCGGCTAAAATCCCCTTCTTTGTCCAACTCCCGCCGCGCTCCCTCTTCGGAGAATCCGCCGGACTTTCCCGCAGACTTTCCATTCCTTCCATCTCCTGCAGAATGTAATCTCTGTGTTCCATCAGTTTCTCCAGTTTATCCTGTGTTTTCCTTCGCTCTTCATTTACCTGTTTTTCCAGTTTTTTTGCCGACAGGCGCAGTCGGTACAAAGCCTCTTCCACATCGATTCCCGCAGCCTGACTTTCCCCGTAAACCGTCATATAACTGCGCAGAGCTGTCAGCAGATTTTCATCTGTCCTGACTTTCATCTGTCCGATGGATACGGTATTGTCAAAGACTGCTTCGCTGACATTTCCCAGAAGCATTTTCAGATCGCCCTGCTCTATACTTAATTTTTCACCGTCCGTTTCACAAATTAAATCTGCCTTCGGATGTTCCCGGGAGAAATCCCGGTCCAGCCGAAAAATTTTTCCTCCGCTTTCAAAGGTCAGCGTCCCCGCATAATAACTGCTGTTCCCCCAGGGACGGTAGCGGCTGAACCGGTCATTGGCAGCCGCCCTCCCCCGCTGCCTGCGCATTCCGTAGAACATGGAACGAATAAAAGTGTGCAGCGTGGTCTTTCCGCTCTCATTTTCTCCGCAGATCAGATTAATTCCATCTGAAAGGACAACTCTGGTCTCATTTATTTTTCCAAAATTTTTCACGTACAGACTTTTAATCTTCATAATCCCTTCTTTGCCTCCAGCAGAGCTTCCAGTCCGTAATTCAGCGCTTTTTTCTCCAATGAGCCGCCTTCTTTAAATCTGCGGATAAAAGAAGCGATCAGGCTTCCTGCATACTGCTCCTCCAGCAGTTCCAGATCATAATCGGGCGCAGTATGATCCCACACGTCTACGATATTTCCCAGCCTTCTGATCCGATTAAGGTCAAACGCCGTCTGGGCATCCCGAACCCCCGTCAGTTCTATGCGGTAGATGTTTTGTTTTCCCGATTTCTCTATCCTGCTTTCAATTTCTTCTTCCAGAAAAAACTGTGCGGTTTCCGCAGTCACCGGAACGTTCAGAAAAAGATAGGAACGACTGGCCCAGGGAATAAACTCAGTGGTCACTTTATGGTTCTCCACCTTCCCTCTGACAAATCCATGGGGCCCCGTATCGTTTCTGTCCAGCGGCTCCAGGGCGCCTGAGAAACGAATTTTTCCGCCCTCCGCTGCCCCCGGCCGGTGAATATGCCCCAGTGCAATATAATCAAATCCACTGGAAATCAGCTTTTCCCTGTGCAGAGGAATATGTTTCTCATCTCCGCCATGGGCCAGAAGAATATGGATTCCCATTTCCCGATCGGGAAAAACTTCATCATATCTGGCTTCCTTTATCTCCCGGCTGTGATAGCTGAATCCGTATATCCAGGCGTCCGCTTGGGGTATATATACTTTTTCTGTCTGCTCTTTCCACAATCCGGTCACATTTTTCTCCCAGGGGAACTTCAGGTACCAGGAGTCCGGTCGGATGTAATCATGATTTCCCGCAATGATTACCACCTGGGTGTCCGGTATGGTAGAAAACAGATAGTTCACTTCTTTCAGTTCCCGCCGAAGGGGCTGACGATGAAAGAGATCTCCCGCAATCAGCAGAAGCTGCGGCTTTTCCTGACGCACCATTTCCACCAGTCTGCGAAAACTGTCCCATATTTCCTCTCCCCTCTTTTCATTCCAGGGAAATCCCGTATCCGGAGACGCTCCCAGATGCACGTCCCCAATATGTATGAATTCCATAAGCACCGGCCCTTCCAAACATTTGTTCTGTTTATGATACCATATCTCCCGGTCTTTGTCCAGCGCCGGAAAGAAAAAGGGTATACGCCCAGGCTGCTGTTTCAGCCCGGGCATACACCCTCTGTTTAACTGTTTATTACAGTTCGCAGTTATTTACCGTACGCGGGAAGGGAATTACGTCACGAATATTGCCCATACCGGTCAGATACATAACGCACCGCTCAAATCCCAGTCCAAAGCCTGCATGGCGGGTAGAGCCGTACTTTCTCAGATCCAGATAGAATTTATAGTCTTCTTCCTTCAATCCCAGCTCATCCATCCGATGCTTAAGTTTCTCATAATCATCTTCCCTCTGACTTCCGCCGATAATCTCTCCTATTCCCGGCACCAGGCAGTCCATAGCTGCCACCGTTTTTCCATCGGGATTCAGCTTCATATAGAAAGCCTTGATTTCTTTGGGATAATCAGTCACAAACACCGGACGCTTAAAGACTTCCTCCGTCAGATATCTTTCATGTTCTGTCTGAAGATCCACACCCCAGGACACCTTGTATTCGAAATTATCATTGTTTTTCTCCAGAATCTCCACTGCTTCTGTGTAAGTCACATGACCGAATTCAGAATTCAGTACGTTATTCAGACGATCCAACAGCCCTTTATCAATAAAGGAATTAAAGAAATTCATCTCCTCCGGCGCTTCCTCCAGCACATAACGGATAATATATTTCAGCATGCTTTCCGCCAGTTCCATATTATCGTCCAGATCTGCAAAGGAAATTTCCGGCTCAATCATCCAAAACTCCGCTGCATGGCGGGTGGTGTTGGAATTTTCTGCCCGGAAAGTAGGACCGAAAGTGTAAATATTTCGGAAAGCCTGAGCATATGTCTCGCCGTTTAACTGTCCGCTTACCGTCAGGTTGGTCTCCTTCCCAAAGAAATCTTTGGAATAATCCACAGTTCCCTCTTCTGTCCTGGGCAGATTCTCCATATCCAGAGTGGTAACCCGAAACATCTCTCCGGCTCCTTCGCAGTCGCTGCCAGTGATCAGCGGCGTGTGCACATAGACGAATCCTCTCTCCTGGAAAAACTTGTGGATGGCATAAGCCAGAAGAGATCTCACCCGGAACACTGCCTGAAAAGTATTAGTTCTGGGACGCAGATGGGTAATCGTCCGCAGATACTCCAGACTGTGGCGCTTTTTCTGAAGAGGATAATCCGGTGCGGAAGTTCCCTCCACTGTCACTTCCGACGCCTGGATTTCAAAGGGCTGCTTTGCCTGAGGCGTGGCAACCAGTGTTCCTTTTACAATAATGGCGGCGCCCACATTTAATTTGGATACTTCTGCAAAGTTGCTCATACTGTCGTTGTATACAATCTGAAGGGTTTCAAAAAAACTTCCGTCATGGAGTACAATAAATCCAAAAGTTTTAGAGTCACGCACGCTGCGGACCCAGCCGCCCACAGTAATCTCCTGATCCAGATAATCTTCCCTGTGTTTATAAATTTCGCGTATCGTTGTCAGTTCCATATGTTTTTCTCCTGTTTTTATAGTATTTCTCATATTGGTTAATTCTAACACGCTTCTTTCCCGGATTCAAGAGACCTGTGACATATATATTCTTTTATCCTTCCAGTTCTCCAATCTTTTCGTATCCCTGGCTCATATCAAAAGCTGTCACCCCCTGGCCGCCGACTACATAAAACGTGTCTCCGGCATATACGCCCCTGGCATTTTCCTCCTGACCCCAGCCGTTATCCTGCAGTCCGTACGTCAAATCACTGGAAAATCCTTCTGTTTCATCATAGGAAAATACCATATAGCTGTTGACCGTTCCGCTGCTCTCATAGCTGGTGACGGCAAAGCCAATTACATTTTTTTCGGGACTTACCGTGAGGGCTTTATAATTATATTCCCCCGGAAAATAATCAATGTTCTCAATCACCATTTTATCTATTTCTTTTACCTTGGAAGGATCCGACACATCAAACATGGAAAGCTTCAATCCTTTGACGGTTCCCGTATCGGGATCTGTCTCCCATCCGATTCCCAGAAGCCGGTTTTCTCCATAAAAATGAAGATACTCTGAGAATCCGGTAATTTTCAGTTCTCCCAATATTACCGGATTTTCCGGATCGGTAAAATCTACGGAAAATAAGGGATCCACCTGCCGATAAGTGACGAAATAACCTGTATTTCCCATAAAGCGGGCGGAATAAATGGTTTCCCCCGGCGCCAGATCTTCGATTTTTCCCACAATCTCCATATCTTCATTCAGCACATAAACATTATTGATTTCCTCCGAACCCTTCCATCCTGTCGTCAGTACCCGCAGATATCCTTCGTACTCGTTGGAAGCAAAATCATCTGTCACAGAGCCGCTGATCACCGCTGCATTCTCCCCTTTGATTTTCCCATCAGAAAAACTGAATTTTGCAATGGCCGTCCGCACTCCATCGCCGCCCTGTCCCCAGGTTTCCTGTTCCAGATAAATATTTTCCGTACTCACATAAAACCGGCTGGCATTTTCCATGATGGCCTTCTGGTCGGCGATTTGATCCGGAGTTTCCTGATTCACTGAAGTGATCAATATATATTCCGACGCCCCCGTATCTCCTCCGCTGGGGATATAGATATCGGAAGCTGCAATAGCCTCCCCGTTCACCAGGGGGATTACACCGTATGTGAAGTCCTGATCACTGTACTGCCGGATCAGACTTTCCTCCGGATATACGCTGGTAAACAGATACAGATATTCTCCGGCTTTTCTGGAGGTATAGTAAGTCCCTTCCTGTTCCACCATTCCGGTTTTTACCGGTTTCTTTCTGTCTGTCAGATCATAGGTATATACACTGGTGATTCCGCGGTAATTCATGTAATATGTATCTTCTCCATTTTCCTCCATATCTGCGTCATATCTTTGACAGATGATCTGAATCTTATCCCCTGTCAGGTAAATATCACGAATGCTGTTTTCCGACGCCTCCAATTCCGGCCGGATTACAGACACCTCTTCCATGATCCCGCTGTTGATCTTAACGATTTGTACTTCCCGTTCCTCTCTGATGATATACAGATAAGCGCCGTCCGTTTTTACTATGTCGCCTTCATCTACGCCTTCTGTCTGTGTGTTGGTCTGAGAATAGTCTCCGCCAGAAGAAGCCGTACTGTCCGCCGATGCTGCTTCAGTGGCCTCCTCGGCCTCCCCGATGGCCTGGTCTTCCATTATCATGCCGCTGTCTGTCATAGTTCCGGCCTTTGCATCGTACAGCGTCTCCCGGAGTTTTTCGTAAACTTCATCGTAGCTTTCTGCCTGTACGTACAGATCATTCAGCTTTTTTTCTCCTTCTTCCTCCAGGGATATCTCCCCTGCCCCTGCCGAACTTTCGGCCGCCGTCATTCTTTCTTCCTGATTTTCCTGGTTTCCTCCCGCGATGAAAACCAGGGAGAGCACCACTGCCATGGCTGCCGCTGCCCCGCCGGCCAGCCGCCACCGCCGGTTCATTCTGTGTTTTCCTGAATCTGCTGTCTCTTTCTGCCGGTCTAAATTCAGATTCTCCGGCTTTATCTTTTCCGGAATTTCGCAGGAATCGGCGGAATTTTTAATTTTTTCCAAAACACTGTAATCCTTCATCTCATTCGCCCTCCTATTCTTCCAGCATCTGCCCCATCTTTTTCAGCGCACGGCTTTCCCGGGAACGAACGGTTCCTTCCTTCTTATGCAGAATTCGCGCGATTTCTTTTCCCGTATATCCGGCAAAAACATGCATGGATATAATCAGCCGTTCTTCATCCGACAGTCTCCAAAATGCATTCCTCACCTGTATCCTCTCTGTTAAATTCTCTTCTGTACTTAATTCCTGCAGAAGTTCCAGCGGATGTGTCACATATTCTTTCAGTTTACGTCTGCATTTATTGGACAGTATCTTAAAAATCCATCGGCGGAAAGATTCCAGTTCCCTTAATTTTCCAAACCCGCTGTATGCGTCGGCCGCCGTATCCTGTACCACATCTTCTGCATCCTGCCGGTTTTTCAGCGTATAGAACGCAAACCGGTACAGATCCTGGTACACCGTCTCATACAGGGAAAGAAATGTATCTTTGTCTCTTTTCCTTTCCATATGCCCACCCCCTCATCTTTACATTGAAATGCATTTCATATATACAGTGTCAAAACAGACCTCATTTGTTGCATCAAAATTGAAAAAAGAAAAAACGCTGTAAAACACACGAAAAATACTCCACGTTTTTACAGCGTTCGTTCCTTGCCAATTTCAATTGCTTATTTTAAGTTTTCCGGATTCAGACACATAAGTTCGGGCACTACGAACCTTCCGTCTTTTCTCACCAGCACATCATCAAAATAGATTTCGCCTCCGCCGTATTCCGGACGCTGAATCCATACCAGATCCCAATGAATCGCTGACTCATTTCCGTTTGGCGCTTCCTGATAACAGTTGCCGGGAGTAAAATGTATAGATCCCGAAATTTTTTCATCAAAGAGAATATCCTTCATGGGCTCTAAAATATAAGGATTTACTCCAATGGCAAATTCTCCAATATATCTGGCGCCCTCATCGGTGTCAAACACTTCATTGATTCTTTTTGTGTCGTTGGCCGAAGCATTGATAATTTTTCCGTCTTTAAACTCCAGACAGACATTTTCGTAGGTAAACCCATTATACAGAGACGGCGTATTATAGGTAATTTTACCATTGACGGAATCCCGCACCGGCGCCGTATAAACTTCTCCATCCGGAATATTCATATTTCCGGCACAGGGAATCGCAGGAATATCTTTGATCGAGAAGATAATATCCGTACCCGGCCCCGTCATTCTTACCCGATCCGTCCGGTTCATGTATTCAATCAGCGGCTTCATGGCTTCATTCATTTTGGAATAATCCAGCGTACACACGTCAAAATAAAAATCTTCAAAGGCTTCCACACTGGTTCCGGAAAGCTGGGCCATGGCCGCATTGGGATAACGCAGAACTACCCATCTGGTTTTGGGCACCCGGATTCCGTGGTGCACCGGCGTCTGATAGTAGGTGTCGTATAAGGCCATTTTGTCAGCGGGAACATCTGAAAGTTCAGAGACATTGTCGCTTCCTCTCACTCCGATATAACAGTCCATTTTTGACATTTCCAGGCTGTCCACCTCCGCCATCAGTTCCATCTGTTCCTTTGTCCCATGAAGCAATACTTCTCTCTGCACCTGAGGCTCTGTGTAATGTACGAAAGGAATTCCCTTTGCCTGATAAACTTCTTTCACCAACTGGCGTGCCAGATCCTTCGTGTCTTTTCCAATATAATGGATATACACCTTATCTCCTTCTTTCACACCGCAGGAATAATTAACCAGGCCGCTGGCAAGTTTTTTGATTCTGCTGTCCATTTTACCATCTCCATTTCATTATCATTATTGTGCCGTCTTTGATTCGAAAGTTTCCATATAACTGTAAAATACATTTCCGGCGCTGTTGAAAAGATTTGTGCTGTCGTTCATCCCGTAATAGTATGTCTCCTGAGTGGCCGGATTATAAAGAATAGTATTGTACATATCGTATCCAACAATCACTACGCTTTCGCCTGTGGGCGTAAGGGCAATCACCGCCCTGTCCTCGCTGACCTGATAGAGCACGCTTTCCAGCGAACAGCCAGTCAGGTTCAGCACATCGTATCCTCCGCCCAAGGACTGAGACAGCCCGGCCTCATCCAGTGTTCCCGCCAGCACAGCCTCCGGTATTTCCTCCAGGGTAATCTGATTCTTATCCTGCTGATTGCCCCGCTCCCAAACATACTGCTGACTTGCATTCTGCACCACTCCAGCCGCTTCGTCGGCCATCTGAATGGCTTCATTAACACTGGCGCTGGCTCCGTAAAGCTCGCCGCCGGCATAAACATAATAAAGATCCTGATGGGATTCCGGTACGTCCACAGTGACAACGGTACTCTCTTTGGGAACCACAAATTCAGACCACACCACCAGAAGTTTCCTGCTCTGGGCGTTTTTGCTGAAATCCAGGGCAACCTGTGTTCCCTTCCTTCCGTTTACGCTGAGATGTATATTCACCGTCTCCTCTGACGACTGCAGGTTGTTCATCACATTTTCGCTGGCTATGGGAACATAAGCGCCGTTCTGCCACTGAACCCGCTGCAGTTCCACCAGCCCCTCCTGGAGTACAGCGCCGCTGACCCAGGTACCGTCTTCACTGTATTCCCGGATGATCTCTCCCGCTGTATTCTGAATCCGCACCGTATACATGGCAAAGGTGGTATCGCCGGATTCGTCTGTCACAATATCTTCCTCCCTGGCAAGACCATAAATCAGATCATCGTTGATATAACCCAGAACCTTTATATACTCCCCCTGGGGAGCGCTGATTTCCGTCTGCTCACCTGTTTCCAGATTCATCTGGGTAATAACGGTGGAACCATTGGGATCCATCTCATTCATCCAGGCCACTGCCGACTGAGAACTGGCCACCGCTATGCAATCAGAATCCAGATCCTCAAGAATGATCTCATAGGTTTTTTCCGGTATATTCACATGGTACAGATTATTTTCCATGATGAAATATAACTGGTTGTCCTGGCTGACATAGATCAGTTCTTCCATATCGGATTTCAAAAAGTCGCTTGACATGGTGCTGGGAATAAATACCTCTTCTTCCGCCACATTTCTCTCTGCACTGTAATGGTAGACAGCCACTCCGCTGTATCCTTCATGATCCCCGCTGTTCATGTATCCATAAACTGCAAAATCCACATCTCCCGTTTCTTCCACCCGGATGATTTTAATATTATAATCCAGATTATCTTTCCTCATATCCGGATTTTCCTCCGACAGACTGTCATGGAATCCGAAAACATGAGCCGCTTTATTGGCGCTGCGGTTATAGGTCCACAGCTCGCCTTCCTGGACAAAGGCCACAATATCTGAATTTCTGTTGGCCGTATAGGAAAATTCCGGATCCGCCACTCCCAGATTGATTCCCTGACTGGTCAGAACCGGCAGATCCGTATCGAACATCTGCTGGGCTTCCCTTTCAAAGTCCAACAGCATTACCCGGGAATTTGAATACCTCATCCGATAAAATTCATGAACGTTATAATGTTCTGTATTCCCTTCCGTATCCTGAGCCGTAATTTCATAATCCTGGGAAATACTGCAGGTTGTCCCGTTAATTTCCTTAATGGTTGGAACAGCCCTCCTGATCAGGGTAGGCGCCATTTCCCCCCAGGTGATCTGATCGAAACTGGAATGAATATCAATTCTGGTATAGCTGGTATTCGTCACGTAATCTTCCGGCTCTATATACTGCGTCAGACTGGAAGCCGTTTCTTTACTCATACAGCGTTCGTAAAAATCCTGAACAAATTCCAGATACTGACTGGTATTCAGCCCTGCCCGCTGGACAATCCTGGTATAATAATAAGCCGTATCCTCTTCGCCGTAATCCACGGCAAAGCAGAGCATATACTCCTGATCCATCAAAATCCTGTTTTCCAGGATAAAATCAACTTTAATATATCCGTCTTCCTCTGACAGATTATTCAGCTTACCCTCTTCCACCACCTGGCTTCCGTCTGCACTGATTACCTGATAGGAAATGCTCCTGATGTCCGTTCCATAAGTTTCCGCCGCCACGGTCAGCTCCCGTTTTGTGGAAATTGGGGTGATGCTTTCCCGGAAATACTGGGGATCCATCTGGATCTTATACCCATACATGGGATTAACCAGCAGCCCCGACAATTCCATATACAAGACCGGCTGGGTGGGCTCCTCCATCTCTTTCAATTCTTCCGACAGGTCTTTGTTCAGCATATTGGAAAAAAGGATAATGGAAAACACAAAGATAATGCCGAGAATCAGCCCTTTAATCAAACTTTTTTTCATTAACTGCCTCCCGGTTCTTTTGCTCTATCAGCAGGTGCCTCAATGTAGGATCCACATGGAGGAATTCCATACATTGGTCCAGACTCTCTGTGTTTTCTATTGGTTTTTCCGTCTTCACTGCACGAATCAGCAGATTCTTAGGAGTATGCTCCATGTCAATAAATTCCAGTATCTGAGTCTCATATCCTTCTTTTTCCAGCATCTGCGCTCTTAATCCATCGGTAATAAGAGCCGCCATCCGTTCTTTTATGATACCGTAGGACAGCACGGGATTTAATATCCCGCTTGCGATCTGCCCATTTAATTCATGCTGACAGCAAGGTACCGAAAGGATTACCGATGCAGACCATTCCACAGCCTTCGCCAGTGCAAAGTCGGTGGCCGTATCGCAGGCATGAAGAGTCACTACCATGTCCACCGGTTCTTTTCTTTCAAAACCGGCGATATCTCCCACATAAAAATCCAGTTTATCATAGCCATACCGGCTGCGCAGTTCATTGCAGCGGCGGATAACATCTTCTTTTAAATCCAGACCGATGATTCTCACATCATAGGATTTCATCTCATGAAGGTAATAATACATGGCAAAGGTCAGATAAGACTTTCCGCAGCCGAAATCCACAATTGTAATCTCCCTGTCCTTTTCCAGTTTCGGAAGAATATCCTGGATAAACTCCAGAAAACGGTTAATCTGACGAAACTTATCATATTTAGCATGAACAATCTGACCGTCTTTTTTCATGACGCCCAGATCAACAAGGAAATCCACAGGCTGCCCCGCCTGAATAATGTATTCTTTGGTACGGTTATGCTCCAGACTGCCTTCTTCCCCTTCCATTGCCCGGTGTTTTCTGCATTTGACGGTCATTTTTCCCTTTTTGCTTACCAGTACGGTCGCATCCATCTCCCGGGAATAGAGCTGCAGCTGACCAAACTGCTGCTCCATCAATTCCAGGATTTCCTCCGTCATCTCTTCTTTTTTATAATTTTTATGAAGTTCCCTGGTACCCATGGCGGCAGACTCCTGAAAATACAATTCTCCCTTTAAAAGTACCGGACGGATCTTCACCTTCGTTATATTTTTCTCCTTTCGGGCTTTGCTGATCACAATCTGCCGCAGCCCGTCAGTCATATACAGATCTAATACTTCCCTCAGTTTATCCATTCTTTGTTTACTCCCGCAAAATAATCAGCGTCAGCACATACTGACGCCAGGGTGACATCTTGTCACCCTATTATTGTAATATTTTTCCTTAAAAAGCTCAACCAAATTTTAAAAATACTTACACCTTCTATGACGGCAGCGTCTCCGGTATAATTCATTAAAAAACAAAACCCGAATCAGTTCAGATATTCCCGGATTCCTTTTTTCCTGGGCATGGATTCCGCTGTTTTCCACTTCTTCTTCTATTCTTCTGCATATATGTTCCATCATAAATTTATCCGGATATTCGTCATACATCATACTGCCGTCATATTCCATCCGGTCGCACTCCCGCTCCACCAGCTTCTGTACCTGGGCCGCTGTCTGGGGATAGAAGGATTTCATCAGCCTGGCTTCCCTTTCCTGCATCTGCTCCTGTTCCCAGGAAGTCCTTCCTGACTGGGCCAGAAAAAGAGGAACATTTCTTTCAAAAAACATCAAAGACTCCTGTCAGTTTCTTTGTATAGTATATGCAGCTCTATGTATCAGGGGTGAATCATTAATCGATTTCACAAAATTCTCCGATCATCTCTTTGATATTCTGCATTCTCACATCTGTCTCGGCGATAACCTGGGCACACTCCAGAAGCTCCCGGCTGATTTTCTCCAGCTCTTCCTTGTCGTCAATTTGTTTTTTATACCGGATCTGATGTTCCAGGCTGGCCCAAAAGTCCATTGCCATGGTGCGGATCTGTACTTCCACTTTCACATATTCTTTTCTTTCAGAGAAAAACACCGGTATTTCCACAATCATATGATAGCTGCGGTATCCGTTGGGTTTGGGCATCTGAATATAATCTTTAATCCTGTATACCCGGATATCGTCCTGCTGTGCCAGAAGCTGCGCAATATGGTAAATATCATCAATAAAGGCACAGATTACCCGGACGCCTGCAATATCATGCATACGCTCCACCATCGCCTCCGTGGTCAGTTCGATATGATTCTGCTGCATTTTTCTGGCAATGCTCATGGGTTTCTTTACTCTTGTCTTTATGGATACAATAGGATTTCTTCTGTGCCGCACGGAAAACTCGTCATTCAGTACTTCCAGTTTGGTCTGGACTTCCCGAATCGCACAGCGGTATATCATCATCAAATCCGAAAATTTTCTGGCATGTTCTGAAAACACCTTCGGGTTTTCCATGGCCAGCCAGTCCAGTTCCTTTTGATCCTCTGTTGTATTCATTCTCTATCCTCCTGCATTTTGGCACTTTTCTTTTAACCTGTTTCTTTGATATAATACCATAAAAGACGGGAGGAGGAAATTGTATGTCAGAAATAATTTTTCACATCGATGTAAATTCCGCTTACCTGAGCTGGACCTCTGTGGAAAATCTGAAAAAGGGAACTGGTCCGGATCTGCGCACCCTGCCGGCCATCATTGGCGGCGATGAGAAGAAACGCCGCGGCGTAGTGCTTGCCAAATCCACGCCCGCCAAAGCCTTTGGCATCGTCACCGGTGAACCGGTGGCTTCCGCCCTGAAAAAATGCCCGTCCCTTGTCATGGCTCTGCCGGATCACGAATTATACCGACAGTACAGCCGCCGCCTGATGAACCTGCTTCGTACCTATACCTCCGACCTGGAACAGTTATCCGTGGACGAATGCTTTCTCTATTATACTCCCATCGCCCGCCGCTATCCTTCTCCCATGGCCGCGGCTTCCACAATAAAAGACCATATTTTCCGAGAACTGGGATTTACCGTAAATATCGGAATCGCCCCCAATAAACTGCTGGCCAAAATGGCCAGCGACTTTGAGAAGCCAAACCGCATCCACACACTTTATATGGAAGAAATACCGCAAAAAATGTGGCCGCTTCCTGTTGGCGAACTTTATACCGTAGGAAAATCCAGCGCAGCCCGTCTCCAGCAGCTTGGTATTCATACGATTGGCGACCTGGCGTCCTCCGATCCTGACTTTCTGGTTTCACATTTCAAAAGTCACGGCCGTCAGATGTGGGAGTTTGCCAACGGCATTGATCCAAGACCTTTTTTATTCCAACCGGAAAAGGCTAAAGGAATCGGCAATTCCACCACCCTTTCCCGGGATGCATCCACTCGCAAAGAGGCTTTTCAGATTCTTTTGTCCCTGGCGGAAAGTGTTTCCGGCCGTCTGCGGAACGCTCATATGATGGCAGAAAGCATCTGTGTGGAAATCAAATACCATACTTTCGACACCTGTTCCCATCAGATGAGTCTGCCCTCCCCGGCCAACACTACCGACACCCTTTATCGTTATGCCTGCCTGCTTTTCGATGAACTGTGGAATCAACGTCCCATTCGTCTTCTGGGCATCCGCACCTCCAAGCTGGTTCCGGATGATACCCCCGTCCAGATGTCCATCTTTGATTACCAGCAGACGCTTCCCAGGGAAGCAAAAAAAACTGGAGCTGCCTCCGGAGATCCTGGGAAGCAGCAGAAACTGGAGGAGGCGCTGGATTCCATAAGGAAACGATATGGCAAAGACGCCGTGCTGCGGGGAAGTTTTTTGCCCCCGCCCCGCAAACCTTAATTTTTCTGCCAGTCCGCCGGGTACACAAAATATGCGAACCTGGCATAAGACGGCGTCCGGAAATGAATATGACTCCCTTTCGGTATATACAGGATATCTCCCTTTTTCCCGCGAATCACCCCTTCCTTCGTAACGATTTCCAGCTCTCCCTCGATCACCATATCAAATTCATCATAGCTTAGCGTCCACTCAAAGTCGGTCTCCTTTAATTCCATAACGCCGGCTCCTATTCTGGGCGCTTCTTCAAGAGTCACAATATCTTTTACCGCCACTCCAGGCTGTTTAAAGGGTTCGCACACGACGGTATCTGTCTTCACGGCCAGTACGCCGCTGCCGTCCTTTTTCTTTTCAACAGTCCCCTGTCCCCTCACCGCTTTTTCTACAATCTCACGAATAAAATCCTCGCTGAAATTCATCCTGCATCCTTCCTTTCCCTCTCTTCCTCCATAACGCTTTCCACCTTTGCCAACAGCATGGGAGAAAGAATATTCGCCAAAAAGAGCGCGGTAATTCCAGCGGTTAACTTCCCGACAATAACCGGAAAGATCATATCATGATTCACTCCGGCCGTAAAACCCAGGTGATCGCCGAAAACAAAAGCCGCTCCCACAGCAAAGGCCACATTCAGAAGTTTCCCTTTGGGGTTCATCTCTCCCATGATATTAAACATGGCAATATTATTGGCCAGAGAGGCCACCAGCCCGGTGGATCCCTGTTCATCCATTCCCAGAGCTTTTCCCACCTTTCCAAGACCTTTTCCAAAGGTATTGGTAATCCATTTTACCATGGGAAAAGCTCCCAGCAGTACGATGGCAATCTGGCCGCAGATCAGCAGTCCTGATTCCAGGGGAATAACGCCTTCCCCATCCGGCTCCACCATTCTGTCGAACAGCGGGAACCGAATTCCTGTCTGGTATTGAAATACGGCAATGGCGGTGAATATGGTAATCACTATGGTGACCCCCGTACCGAATTTGTTAAATCCCCGGATCATTTTTCCCGGAGAAATCCAAAGCCCCGCCACAATCAGCCCCGCAATGATAATGACCGGTATTAAATTGATCAGAATCGTCATAAAACTGATCTTATAGGGCGTCAGATTCATCATGAGCCCGCCGGCAATACACCCCAGAGGAACGGTAATCAGTCCTGCCAGCACCCCTGCCCCCAGATAAGGTCTGTCTTTGGTCGAAATAATGGAAAGGGCCACGGGAATAGTAAAGACCAGGGTTGGCCCCATCATGGTTCCCAGTATCAGCCCTGCAAAATTTCCCAGAGTTTCATTCTCCGCCAACTGCATGGCCAGAGAATATCCTCCCATATCGCAGGCCAGCAGTGTGGTGGCAAACATGGACGCATCCGCTCCCACCAGCCGAAACAGCGGTACCAGCACAGGCCGCAGGATAACCGCCAGAACCGGCGCCGCCGCCACTACCCCTGTCATGGCAATGGCCAGCGAGCCCATGGCATGAAATCCCTCGTCGAACTGCTCTCCATAGCCGTATTTGTTGCCCCTGATTTTATCTATCGCTCCCACCAGCATGAAAATCATCATGATAAAAATAATGATGGAGTTAATGGACAGATGATCCACCCATTCTCTCACACTGTCCGTAAAAACTGTCACATCTATCATCTGTGCTTCTCCCTCTTTTCAATTTCATATCCGTCCACGATGCCGGCCACAGCCGCATCCACCGGAATTTTCTCTCCTCCTGCAGCGATCCGGGCAGAGCTGCCGCACAGGCAGAGCACCGTTTCCCCGATTCCCGCCCCGATAATATCCGCCGCAACAATGGGAGAACCTTCCATGATACTGCCGTCGGCGTCCAAAGGCAGAACTGCCAGCAATTTATATCCTGCCAGACGTTCTTCTTTCCGGGTAGCCCAGACACTTCCGATTACTTTTCCGATGATCAGCCCCCCTCACCCGGCCTTTCCTCCTTGGAAAATTCCTCAATTTGAATTCCCCTGGCCCTGGCAAAATCCCGGGCCAGATCCGTGATCAACTGCCCCTTCCTCAGCCGGACCACCGTCATATTCTGCCGCCAGGCCCTGGCCATATCTTTTTCCGTAATCACTTTTTTCTCCCACTGCCGCTGCTGCCCCAGATACTGCAAAACTCTCCTGGTAACTTCTTCAATCAGCTCTTCATAATCCAGCATAAAGACGCCTCCTTCCTTACCCCGGACAGTTTATGGCAATCCCCGCCGGCGTCACCAGAAAAGGATACTGGGGTTTGACCGTTTTTATCCCCGTCTCCTTTTCCATAATCTTCTCCATCCCTTTCAGACAGGAAGTCCCCCCGCACAAATAAAGTCTGTCTATGGAATGTCCCTCGCAGTGGCGGCGGATGATGGAAGCCATTTTCTCCAGAACAGGACGGACCACCGGAAGAATTTCATCCTGTTTCCTCTCATCTGTTTTCAGAATTTCCCCTTCCTCGAAGGATATATGGTAATGACCGGCGAGGACCAAAGAAAGATGATCCCCTCCCGTGGGTTCATCCACCGTCTTAATCATCCTTCCCTGGTGAAACAGGGCCAGCCCTGTAGTGCCGCCTCCGATGTCCGCCACCGCGCCCTCTGTGATTTTCAATACCCCATTGGCCGCTTCCGGTTCCTCCAGAATTTTTGTCACCTCAAATCCGGCTCCCTCCGCCACATAACAGTGGGTTCTGACGCTGTCCGCCGTACCCGGCGGCATGGCAATGGCGCAGTTTTCCAGTGTTCTGCCCAGCCTTTTTTCCAGTTTTTCTTTTAATTCCTTTACCACTTCCAACGCCTTAATATAATCCACCACTACCCCGTCTCTTAATACATGAGCCTCTTTCAATTCACAGGCCGCCGGCTGATTTTGTTCGTCCAGCACAGTGATTACAATATACGCAGTCCCCAGATCCACCCCGGTTTTAAGGGATCCTGTTTTATTCAGCACCCGGAATCTGGACTCATTCACCTTTTCCAGAAATTCATTCACATTCTGCCATTCCATATCAACGAATAATCCTTCCCAATGTGAATCCGCTGACCATAGCCGCATTGGCCTCGTCGAAATCGATATGCATCCTGGTTCGGAAAGATTCATGAACCCGAATCAATACGTCGCTGTAAATGAGAGGGCGTTCGCTGAATATGGATACCTTCACGTGCTGCCTGTCCTGAAGCATCAGCGCCTGTGCTGTTTCCGGCGTCATGTGAATATGATTCTGGGCAATGATCACGCCCTCACTGATTTCCAGTTTCCCCTTGGGGCCTTCAAGAATTACTGAGCCGGAACCCTTGGTATCCCCCGACTGCCGGACCGGCGCTTCCACTCCCATGAGAATACAGTCGCTTCTGGACAATTCTACCTGGGTCTTGTTTCGCAGCGGTCCCAATATAGCCACCTTTTCTTTTCTGCCCTTTGGCCCGATCAGATTTATCCGTTCTTCCGCCAGATACTGCCCCTTTTGGGAAAGAGGTCTTTTGGGGGTCAGCGCGGCTCCCTCTCCAAACAGAATGCCCACGGACTCTTCACACAGGTGGACGTGCCTTGCCGACACCTCCACCTGTATCACCCCTTCCCGCTGCAGCGCCTCGATTACTTTGTCAACCACTTGTTTCATCCTCTTTTACGCCCGTCCATTCTGGGGCAGAATAGTCTCCACTTCATCGTGGGGCCGGGGAATCACATGGAGGGAAATCAGATCTCCCACCCGTTCCGCCGCCGCCGCGCCTGCATCGGTGGCTGCCTTGACGGCTCCCACATCTCCTCTCACCATCACCGTCACAAGGCCGCCGCCCACATGTTCCTTCCCGATCAGCATCACGTTGGCCGCCTTTACCATCGCATCTGCCGCCTCAATGGCTGCCACCAGCCCTTTTGTCTCAATCATCCCCAATGCCTGCATTGCTGCCATATTTCATTTCCTCCTTTACATTGCCTGAAGTTTTTCAATAATTTTTCTCACTATCTGATCCACAGAACCGAAATCCCTTTGTGTTTCCCCTCCGGATTCTCCCCAGTCCTGATGGGGAATCACCTTTCTTATCTCCTCCAACTCCCTGGTGCCGTAAGCCACATAACGGATATTATACAAATCTGCAGGACTCACGTTTTCAGAAGTAGCGCTTCCTCCTATGGCTCCGCACCCCAAAGTCAGCGCCGGAGCCAGATTAGTGGAGCCTCCGATTCCTCCAATGGAAGCGGAAGTATTCACCAACAGCCGGGAAACCGGTATCCTTCTGGAAAAATAATCCACTATCTGTTCATCCCGGGTATGCATGGAAAACGTATGTCCCGCTCCCTCATGAAGCAGAATATCTCTGCTTAACCGACACACCTCCTGATAATCCTTCGCCGTATAAAATGCCAGTATGGGAGCAAGTTTTTCATAAGAAAAGGGATGTCCCCGGCCAATCCCATCCTCCCTGGCCACAAGTACTCTGGTGTTCTCCGGCACGGAAATGCCGGCCAGAGCGGCAATATCCTTTGCGCTTTTCCCCACGATGGCCGGATTCATGGTGCCGTTGGCCCTGAGAATATAAGTTCCCAGCTTCTTTCGTTCCGGTTCTTTTAAAAAGCAGGCTCCCTGGCGTTCCAGTTCCCCCTGTACCGCTTCTGTCATATCTTCTGTACAGATCACAGACTGCTCCGATGCGCAGATGGTCCCGTTATCAAAGGTTTTGGAATCCAGAATTCTTTTTACCGCCTGGGGAAGATCCGCCGTCTTTTCAATAAATGCCGGCCCGTTTCCCGGTCCCACGCCGATAGCCGGCGTCCCGGAAGAATAGGCTGCCCGCACCATGGCTGAACCTCCCGTCGCCAGTATCAGCGAAATATCCGGATGTTTCATCAGTGCTTCCGTAGCTTCCATGGTGGGAATGGTAATGCAGGAAATCAGCTCCTCCATCCCTCCTGCCTGCGCCAGGGCCTGCCGGAGTATCTTCACTGTCTCCAGAATACAGCCTTTTGCATTAGGGTGGGGGGAAAATACGATGGCATTGCCCGCTTTTATGGAAATCAACGCTTTGTAAAGAACTGTCGATGTGGGATTAGTGGAAGGCACCAGGCCGCCGATTACTCCCACGGGAACAGCCAGTTTCCGAATCTTCTTCTCTTCGTCCCTGCCCAGTTCTCCCACAGTTTTCATGTTTTTGATATAGTCGTAAACGCCCTGGCTGGCGAAATAGTTTTTTACCGTTTTGTCCCTGGCCACGCCGAAGCCAGTTTCTTCCTGGGCCATCTTCGCCAGTCTTTCCCCGTTTTCTACGCCTGCCCTGGCCATGGAAGCCACCAGTTTATCCACCGCTCCCTGCTCTTGTTTTGCCAGCTCTTCCTGTGCCCTTTTGGCCTTCTTTACCAGGCCGCGGACTTCCTGCACAGAAAGCAGATCTTTATCATATAACTCCATCCTTCTTCCTCCTTCCTTCTATTGTTCCATCGGCCTGTCTGCCACTGCTTCCACCGCCGCCGCGAAAGCTTCGCAGGCGGCCTTGCAGGCAGACTGGGTTCCCGTCAGAAGGGCTCCGCCAAAGTTTGTCTCGGAAGGCGGTTCATACAGTACACACAAGTTTACGTCAGAAGCTTTCAGCGCCTCGTCGATTCCATAAATGGCTTCCAGCGGCGGAGCAATGAGATAGGCCAGCGCTTCTCCCTTGGGAACGCCTGCCGCGCCGGAAAGATAAGAACCGGTTCTGGAAACACAATGGGCATAATAAACGATGCTGTCGTCTTCATTGGCCGAAATAAAATAGGCCGTATTTTCAATGGTATACACGGCCGCCTCCAGACCGCTTCTGACCTCCTCGGGACTGGACGCCGCCAGGATTCCGATCACTTCTCCCGCAAGACGTGTGCTGGCATTGGCGGCGCCGGCGTAAAAGCTTCTGGCATATACCACTTCCACCGCCGCCTTTTTCGTCGCCTCGTCCAGCGCCGTATAGGCCACGTCATCACAGTCGCTGGTGAAAATGGCTATGGATCGGTAATCTTCCTTCAGCTTAAGCTGCCGCGCCAGATCATCACTGACATTCGAAATAACTCTGGAGGCCAGAACTCTGGCTTTTATGGGATCGCCTTTCATAATATTCCCTCCTTACAATCTCAGCTTTGTACCGCTGACCTTTTTATCCAGCATGATCTTAATCACCTCTGCAATGTGGGCGCCTGCCTCCGCCGGTATCGTGCCGGAACGATGAATATTGGATACTACGGTCCGCCCCGCCTCCGGCATGCCTATGGTTCCTTTATACGTGATATAAGCCGACATGGATTCCGCGGTCAACAGCCCCGGTCTTTCCCCAATCAGCACGCAGGTTACCTGGGCGCCTGTCAGTTCTGTGATCTCATCCATCACGCCGACTCTCCCGTATTTCACGAAAAAAGGCGTACCTGTCTCAATTCCATAACTTTTAAGCCCCTGCTGAATGCTGGGCAGTACGTCGGATCCGTTGGCCATGACTGCGGCCGAACTTAATCCATCGGAAATATAGATCTGAACCTGAGGATTTTTCCTGCATTTCTCCTGTATCATGCGAACGCCCTCTTCATTGAGCCGCCGCCCCAGATCTGGTCTGGTCAGATACATATCCTTGCTCTCGCATCTGGTCTGTACGGAAAACAGTCCCATCTTATCGATCCACTCCTGATCCACATCGGAAAACACCGCGTCCTGCGCTGCAGAATGAGCCGCCCGAAACTGCAGATAAGGAAGGGTCTTATATCTTGCTCCCGCCTTTCCGATTCCCAGCCGGGCCGGGGAAAACTGTTTCAATTCATAAAAAGCCTCTCTCTTTTTAGGTTTCTCCACCAGATACTGCGTCCGGATATTTATTTCTGATAGATCCGGAAGTATCCCTTCATCTTTTCTCTCCGTCACAGGCTCCGGCTGAATTTCCTGCTTATTTTCTTTGGGAAGATCAGGAAGCTCCATCTCTCCCAATACCTGCTCAATAATCCTGCGAAGCTGTTTCTCATCTACCATCTTCTACGTCACCTCCTGTCTGCTTTTCCAGAAAAACAGATGCGTCGCCGGCCAGAGGCGTCAGCTTTCCATCCCGGGAAAATCCCATTTTTTCCAGCCACCGGTCGAATTCCGGAATAGTCCGCAGGCCGAAAATCTCCCGCAGCGCCGCCGATTCATGGTACCCGGTGGATTGATACATCAGCATACAGTCGTCGGCCTGGGGAACGCCCATAATATAGTTGCAGCCCGCCGCCACCAGAAGACAGGCCAGATTTTCAATATCGTTCTGATCTGCTTTCATATGGTTGGTATAACAGGCGTCACATCCCATAGATACGCCGCTCAATTTCCCCATAAAATGATCCTCCAGTCCTGCCCGGATCACCTGGCGGGAATCATAAAGATATTCCGGTCCGATAAATCCAACCACCGTATTAACCAGAAAAGGCTGATAATGCCGGGCAAAGCCGTAACATCTGGCCTCCATGGTGAGCTGATCCCATCCGTTATGGGCGTCGGAAGAAAGTTCAGAACCCTGTCCCGTTTCAAAATACATCACATTTGGCCCGGTGGAAGTTCCTTCTTTCAGCATCATATCTCTGCCTTCCTCCAACATGGCGCCCGTAATGCCAAAGGCTTCATTCCCTTTCTGAGATCCTGCAATGGACTGAAACATCAGATCCATAGGCGCCTGATACTTCCGGATTGCCTCCATCTGGGTCGTAATATGGGCCAACACGCAGATCTGCGTAGGAATTTCCCATTTTCTCTTGAATTCATCAAAGTTCTTCAAAATTCGTGCCACACTTTCTCCGGAATCATCCACCGGATTCAGTCCCAGCACCGCATCCCCGCATCCCAGACTGAACCCTTCCATTACCGACGCCATGATTCCTTTGGGATCATCTGTGGTATGGTTTGGCTGCAGACGGGCCGAAAAGGTTCCCGGCAGACCGATGGTGGTATTGCAATGGGCGGTTACGCGGATTTTTTTTGCTGCGTAAATCAGATCCATATTCCCCATCAGTTTGCATACCGCCGCCACCATCTCACTGGTCAGGCCCCGGGAAACTCTGCTGATCATATCCCCTGTGGTTTTTTCATCCAGAAGCCATTCCCTGAATTCTCCCACGGTCATGTTCTTTTTCTCTTTATATATGGCCTCATTGATGTCATCCTGGATGATTCTGGTCACTTCATCCTCTTCATAGGGAACTGCCGGATGATTCCTCAGCTCCTCCAGGGTTACTTCCGAAAGGACCGCCTTGGCCGCCACCCTCTCCTCCGCATTTTCCGCTGCGATCTGTGCCAGCTTATCCCCTGATTTTTCTTCGTTGGCTTTTGCCATCACCTCTTTCAGGCTCTGAAACTCATAGGTATGCCCGAATAACCTGGTCTTTAATTTCAAGATTCTCTCACTCCTTTTCCCTACGTATTAAAAATGAGGGTCTTAATCACCACGGGAACTACCCTCCCCTGTGCCAGCGGCTTTCCGATATCCAGATAATCGCCGCTTTTTGCTGCAATCCCGTCAATGCAGATGATTTCTTTTTTCTCTATCAGCCGCAGCCTTAAAGCCTGGCCCAATGCTTTGGCGATATCTTTCTCCACCACCACAACCAGCGGGTGTTCCTTTGTAATCCTTCCTTCAGTGCTTTTGGCAATGGCGTCCGCCAGTTCCTGTATCTGCTGAAAACTGTCATATCCTTCTCCGCCAAAGGAAATTGCCACCGTCTCCTCTTTTCCCTCTGCGCAGTACAAAGAAAGCTGGGTTTCCAAAGCCTTTCTCAGACTTTCCGCAGACGCCCCGTCCTCCCTGGAAATCCGCACCACCGGCAGATTTCTAAGGGGCAGAGACTGTACTTCATAGGAGATGGTACTGCCGCTGACCTCCGTGGTGTGATTCCCCGCGCCAACCACCGTCGCCCGGATCGTTTCCGACGCCTGATATTTTTTCAGCGCCGACAACTCTTTGTTTTCTCTCACCGCCCTTCCCAGAAGGACACCTATATCGCCGTAACAGAAAACATCCTCCGTCTCCTCTTCCATACACCCGGCGACGCCGCCTGAGACAGTAATGCCTTCTATCACCGGAACATCCGGCAGCGGTTTCCCGCCGTTGGTATAAAATCCTTCATGTCCCTTTTCCTTCGGCTTCAAATGGAGCGCCTGCGCCAGATGGTCCGCCATCCACTGACAGATTTTCCAAAGTTTTTCTTTCTGAACTCTCTCTCCTTCTCTGATGTCCATTCCCTGATCCGCCGCCATTTTCTGCAAAGGGGGATAAATGTAAGTGATCATGTCCTTTTCCACTTTAATCAGACGGCCCCCCACATCGATGCAGGAAGTCCCGGCCAGTTTTCCCCGGTCAAACAAAGCCAGATTACTGGTTCCTCCGCCTATATCCACATTGACAACCGCTGACCGGGTTTCCCGTGAAATCCGGTCAGCCCCCGCTCCTTTGCCGGCCAGCACAGATTCCAGATCCGGTCCTGCAGTAGCCACCACAAAATCTCCCGCCAAATGAGACAGCGCCTTTAATACCTCTTTGGCATTTTCCTTTCTGGCCGTCTCACCGGTGATGATCACCGCTCCCGTCTGAACCTGTTCTTCAGAAATATCCGCTTTTTTATATTCCCTCTCTATGATCTGTTTTATCTTCTGCATATCAATTTTTTCCCGTGACAGCAGGGGAGTAATATAAATATCACTGCGGTAAATCACTTCTTTATCTATGATGGCAATCCGCGGCACCCCGTAGCCGCTGGCTTGATTTTCCATAGTAAGCCGGGAAAATACCAGCTGAGTTGTGGATGTTCCAATATCAATTCCCACACTGACAATGGTTTCCTTCATCTTTGTCCTCTTTCTCTTTATGATTCCTGCAGCATTTCGAACAACTCCTCAAATCCGGTCTTCTCCTCGCTGCTGGTCACAATCAGCTTTTTCACTCCGGCCATCAGGAGAAGTTCCCCTGCCCGTTTAATCTGCTCTTCCGACGCCAGATCCGCCTTCGTCACAATTCCGATGCAGGGTTTCATAAAGGAACCTGCATATCCTGGCGGAAACATGGAACTTTGATCCACCGCTGACTGAACAAAAAATATCAGGTCCACATCCGCCGCCGTCACATTCAGCGCCCCCTTCATCCCCGGCCTCTCCAGATATTCTCCCGGCGTATCCAGAAGCCGGCCTCCTATGATTTCCATGGACTGAGTTTTACAATACTGCATTTTTTCATTATTCAGGATCTGACACAGAGAGGTCTTTCCCGCCTGCGTCTTTCCAATCATCATCACTTTTTTCATGTCTTCGTCACACTCACAGAAGAAAATCCCATCATGTTGCACAGCACATGCAGTACTTCCGCCATGGCCGCCTCCACCGCCGATATATCCCCGCCGATGACGAGGGAACCGTTAAACCGGTCGATAAATCCCAGATGGATATCCGCCGATTTTCCGGCAATATCCGCTGCAATGATGGCCGCTTCACTGGGCGTTATGGTAAAAATTCCCAGCGCTCCTTTTCCCTCCATCATTCCCATTTTTGCGTAAAGCTCTTCCATTGGATGGGCAATTACATGGGCCAGCGTTACCTGTTTGCCCGGTACAAATTCCTGAACAATCCTTGTTTTTTCTTCCATGTTCTCTACCTCGCAAGATTTCCTTCATATGCCCGCAAAAACAGCCGGCCTAAATCCTCTTTCGTACATGTTCTGGGATTGGAAGGAGTACAGCGGTCTTCCAGCGCCGCGGCAGCCATTTCCGGAATGGCATTCATATACGCCTCCCTCTCGATCCCTGCTTCCTGGAAGGAAGTGGGAATTGAAAGTTCAGCCCGGTACTGCCGGATAATCCTCAGAAGATTAAAGATACTCTGATGAGTATTTCCCCGGTCTTCCACGGAAAAAAGAGCTGCCAGTTTTTCATACCTTTTGGCGGCGGGAGTCAGTTTCTCCCAGTAACCTGCGTTATATCCAATCACATAGGGCAGAAGAATTCCATTTACCCTTCCATGGGGGAGATGAAAATGCCCTCCCAAGGTATGAGCCATACTGTGATTAATTCCCAGTCCCCCATTGCTGAAGGCAATTCCCGCCAGACAAGAGGCATTATGCATTTTCTGTCTGGCCTCCTTATTTTCCGGATGCTTTACCACTTCCATAAAATATGCTTTGACCAGCCGCAGCGCTTTCTCGGCTACCCCATCGGTGAAATCGTCGGCCTCCTTTGATACAAAAGCCTCGATGGCATGGGTCAGCACATCAATCCCTGTATCGATGGTTACCTTTGGCGGCACGCTTACGGTGAGAGAAGCGTCCAGTAAAGCCGCATCCGGCACCAGACTGTCGTCTACCAAAGGATACTTTGCATCCTTTTTTGTATCACTGATCACCGAAAAACGGCTGACCTCGCTTCCGGTTCCGCTGGTGGTGGGTACAGCCAGAAAGAAACAGGCCTTTTTTCCCTTCTCCCTGGAGTCGAAAAAACGGATAGCCTTGGCCGCATCAATGGCAGAACCTCCGCCAAAGGCAATAAGTCCGTCCGGATTTTGCCTGTGCATCATTTCCATGCCCGCCGCCACCACTTTAAGATCCGGATCCGGTTTTACATCGCAGAAAATTTCATAGGGTATGCCGAGGGATTCCAGATGCCGGGTTACATATTCCGTCATCCTATTTTCATAAAGAAAACGATCGGTTACCACAAGGACACCATGGATGTCCTTTAACAGCCGGGGCCAGTCCGGCGTCCCGGTTATAATTTTAGTTTCTGTGGTGAAATGCTTCATGGATGTTCCTTCCTTCCAAACTTTTACTTAGTATGTCTGTTTCTGCCCTTTTTATACAGCGTCTGGTTCATATGGACAATCGTCCGCCCGGATCGAGTAGGAGGCGGTGATTAGCCGCCGTCCTCTCACAGCACCGTACGTACGGTTCTCGTATACGGCGCTTTCAATAGTTGATGTGCAGTGACTGATAGGCTGTGGACAGGTCATAAAAGCCCC
>JBMNRB010000023.1:0-44844 GCA_050944435.1 Ruminococcus sp. | reverse complement strand
CCCCACATCCAGCTTCCTTCAGATTTGCAGTCACCTGCAACACCCTTGCCTTCGGCTATATCCTTCCCACTACCGGGCGGATTTGGGACTTTCACCCTTAAGAAACGTGCGCCGCCAGGCGCACACATTAAAAAAGGACTGAATCCTTTTTCAGATTCAGTCCTCTTTTCAATACTCTTTTTTACTGTATCCATGCGCTTCTTCCAACATCATATCCTTTACCTTCATCAGCCGGATCTGGGTACTTCTCTCATTTTCATCCAGCTTCATGGTAATATACTTAATGTTGTTTTGTGTCTCGGGAATGATCACATGCTCCAGCGCATTCACTCTCCTTCTGGTTTTTTCAATCTCAGCAGCCATAAGCTGACAGGATTTCTCGCATTCAGCAAGCCGGATCATATCCGGCAGAATATCCGCCAGGGATTTTACCGCATCGTCCAGATCACTGGAGGTAAAGGCAAACCCATAGGAATAGATATCATTGTCATCCGGCGTTCTGGTTCTGTAATCAAATACCGGTATATCCACGCTCATGACATTTTTCCGATCCGGTTCCAGATAAACCTCCTGCTTTGGCGCCAGAAGCGCTGTGTGCATGGCCTCCGCTGTCATACTGGCTCTGGCGATGACAAAATTCTGATTGGCGGAAAGAATTCCCTTCTCCACCTTTTCCCGCAGTCTCATGTTCTCTTTCACCAGATCCATAAACTGCCGCATCAGTTCATCCCGTTTATCCTTCAAAAGCTTATGGCCCCGGGTAGCTGTCACCAGCTTCTTTTTCAGCCTTGTCAGCTCCATCCGGGTCGGATTTACCTGTGTCTGTGCCAAAGCCTGTCACTCCTTTCCAGTCTGATAATACTGATCCAGGAATTTATCATCGATTCGTTTCAGCTCGCTTCTGGGCAGCATGGACAGAAGTTCCCATCCGATCTCCAGCGTTTCTTCAATATCCCGGTTGGCGTCATATCCCTGTGAAACATACTTCTGTTCAAAGGCATCTGCAAATCTGGCATAGATCAGGTCAATATCCGACAGCGCCGCCTCTCCCAGAATCACCATCAGCTCTTTGGCGTCTTTTCCTCTGGCATAAGCGGCAAACAACTGATTCATGGTATTGGAGTGATCAGCCCGGGTCTTCCCTTCTCCGATTCCCTTATCTTTCAGACGGGACAGAGAGGGCAGCACATCGATGGGCGGTTTGATCCCCTTACGATAGAGATCCCGGCTCAGGATAATCTGACCTTCTGTAATATAACCGGTAAGGTCAGGAATTGGATGGGTTTTGTCATCCTCCGGCATAGTAAGAATGGGGATCATGGTGATACTGCCATTCTTTCCTTTCTGCCGCCCGGCTCTTTCATAGATGGAAGCCAGATTTGTATACATATATCCGGGATATCCCCGGCGTCCCGGCACTTCCTTGCGGGCCGCCGACACTTCCCTGAGAGCGTCCGCATAATTGGTAATATCCGTCAGAATTACCAGCACATGCATATCCTTTTCAAAAGCCAGGTATTCTGCCGCCGTCAGCGCCATCTGGGGAGTGGCAATTCTCTCAATGGCCGGATCATTGGCCAGGTTGATAAACAGTACCGTCCGGTCAATGGCTCCCGTCTCCTTGAAACTCTCAATAAAGAAATTGGATTCCTCGAAGGTAATTCCCAAAGCTGCAAATACAACGGCGAAAGGTTCCTGGGTTCCTCTTACCTTAGCCTGGCGGGCTATCTGAGCAGCCAGATTTGCATGGGGAAGACCGGAAGCTGAGAAAATAGGCAGCTTCTGACCGCGAACCAATGTATTTAATCCGTCAATGGCAGAAATACCGGTCTGAATAAATTCTTCCGGATAGCTTCTGGCCGCCGGATTCATGGGAAGACCATTAATATCCATACGGGCTTCCGGAAGAATCTCCGGTCCCCCGTCGATGGGGCGTCCCAGACCGTCAAACACTCGTCCCAGCATGTCTTCTGAAACTCCCAGTTCCATACTCTTTCCCAAAAATCTTACTTTACTGTTGGACAAGTTGATGCCTGTGGAGCTTTCAAATAACTGCACCAGCACATCATTTCCATTAACCTCCAGCACCTTGCACCGGCGGACTTCTCCATTGGCCAGCTGAATTTCTCCCAATTCATCATAGGTAACATGTTCCACGCCGCGAACCAGCATCAGAGGGCCTGCGACTTCCTGTATTGTTCTGTACTCCTTTGGCATCAGTCATCCCCCTTTCCCATCTGGCCTGCGATTTCTGATGTTAATTCGTCGCAGATCGCTGCATACTCTTTCTCAATCTCTGCCTCCGGCGTGTATTTATATCGGCCGATTCTCTCACGAACCGCCATATTCAGCAGCCCATGAATGGGCGCGCCTTTGTCCAGCGCTTCCTTGGCCTTTTCATAATACGCAATCACCAGCCGCATCAGCAGAAGCTGTTTTTCCAGGGAGGTATACGTATCAATCTCATGGAAGGAGTTCTGATGGAGGAAATCCTCCCTCACCGAACGGGCAGCTTCCATTTTCAGACGATCCGTGGGCGACAGAGCGTCCATGCCTACCATCTTTACAATCTCCTCCAGCTCTGCTTCGTCCTGCAAAAGACTCATCAGCTTCTGCCGGTTTTCCATCCAGTCGCCGGATACATGATCGTCAAACCAGTTCCCCAGACTATCCAGATACTGGGAATAACTGGTCAGCCAGTTAATGGCCGGAAAATGCCGCTTATAAGCCAGCGCAGAATCCAATCCCCAGAATACTTTTACAATTCGCAGCGTTGCCTGAGAAACAGGTTCAGAAATATCGCCTCCCGGAGGAGAAACAGCGCCGATAACCGAAAGGGCTCCTTCTCTGCCTTCTTTTCCCAGAGAAATCACATGGCCGGCCCGCTCGTAAAACTGAGCCAGACGGCTGCCCAGATAAGCCGGATATCCTTCCTCACCGGGCATTTCCTCCAGACGTCCCGACATCTCACGCAGGGCTTCTGCCCATCGTGAGGTGGAGTCCGCCATCAGCGCCACCGAATACCCCATATCCCGGAAATATTCTGCAATGGTAATTCCCGTATAGATGGATGCCTCTCTGGCCGCCACCGGCATATCTGATGTATTGGCGATGAGTACCGTCCGTTCCATCAGGGAGCGTCCCGTCTTTGGATCTTTCAGCTCCGGAAATTCATTCAATACGTCGGTCATCTCATTGCCGCGCTCTCCGCATCCAATATACACCACAATATCAGCCTCCGCCCACTTGGCCAGCTGATGCTGAATTACTGTTTTCCCGCTTCCAAAGGGACCCGGAACCGCTGCCACACCGCCTTTGGCTATGGGGAAAAAGGTATCGATTACCCGCTGCCCCGTCACCAGCGGAACATTGGGAGACAGCTTTTTCTGATAAGGACGTCCCTGTCTTACGGGCCATTTCTGCATCAGGGTCAGCGGCTTTTCTCCGGTTTTGGTTTCCACCACTGCCACGGTTTCTTCCACCGTAAATTCGCCTTCCTGAATACTTTTTATCTTTCCGCTGACCGGATAGGGAACCATGATTTTCTGCTCCACAGACGATGTCTCCTGCACCGTGCCGATGACATCCCCCGGCTGCACTTTCTCGCCCGGCTGCACCGTCGGCACAAAATTCCATTTCTTGTCCCGTTTCAGAGAAGGAACTTCCACCCCCCTCTTCAGATTATTGCCGGATATCTTCATGATCTCATCCAGAGGTCTTTGAATACCGTCGTAGATACTGGAAATCAGCCCCGGCCCCAGTTCTACGGAAAGGGGTACGCCCATGGATTCCACCGGTTCTCCCGGTCCCAGACCAGAAGTCTCTTCATATACCTGTATGGAAGCCTGATCCCCGTGTATCTCTATAATTTCACCAATCAATCGCTGACTGCTGACACGCACCACGTCAAACATGTTGGCATCCCGCATCCCTTCAGCGATGACCAGCGGACCTGCTACTTTCTTTATTGTGCCTTTGCTCATCAGCACCGCCACCCGCCTTTCTGTTAACGTTTAAATTTTATTCACTGCCGAACAGGATATCGGAACCAACTGCCTGCTCAACCGACTTCTTTACGCCTTGTACGCCTGCTCCCGTATTGCCGGACACTCCTGGTATCAAGATAATGGCCGGAAGCATCTGGGCTTTATATTTTTCAATCAGATCTTTCAGTTGGTCAGCAAGAGCTTCTGTGATATAAACAACGCCGTATTTGCCTCCCGTCACCAGTTGTTTTAAAATTTTTTCTCCCTCTTCCCGGGCAGATACCGGAAATGTCTCCAGCCCCAGGGTGGCAAATCCGAAAATGCTGTCGTAAGCACCCATCACTGCAATTCTATACATACATTTCCCTCATTCTTTCCCGGATCGCGCTTTCCGGAAAATGATTCTGCTTTCCCGTCAAAATAATGCGCACCGTCTTAATCTCATTTTCCCGTGCCAGAATATAGGCAATCAGAGGACCCACAGAAAAAGGATTATACTTCTGGGGACGAATGGTCTCAATCAACCTGTTGTCACACCAGCATTCAAATGCTGAGGACGACTGAAAAAGTGCGTCCGCCGCCTCTTTAAATCCGGCTTCCCCCAGATAATCCCGTATGGCGCCTTCCCCCTGCAATGCGGCTTTCATCAGCTTTTCCACGTTCAGATCTTCACATTCCACCATGGCGCGCTTCATAAAATCCAGCGACTTTCCCGTTCGGCAGCAGCGCACTGCTATTTTAATGTTGGAAACCGCCGCCAGAGATCTGGCATAGTCTCTGATAATCCCCACATCCGATTTTTCTCCTGCCTCACGGACCGCTTCGAGGGCGGCGCGGTCCAGGATCACATCGCAAAGCTGACCATCCCGGCCATGAAGGAGTGTCTCGTAAGCCTCCTTTGCCGCCTGCCTCATAAACTCCGGCAGACTGTCAAAGTCCTTTTCCTTCACAATCCGAATCATTTCTTCCGCTGATATGGAACATCCTTCGTAGAAAAGATCAGAGGTCGTCTGGTCCGTACATACGCCTTTGATTGCCGCTTTCAGATTATGAAACAGATTCTGATAAGACAATACGTCAAAGGGTGACATATCAGAAACCATCTCCTCAATGGTCTCCCAGGTTTTCTCTCTTTCCCTCTTTAATATGGATTCTCCATCGTTTTCCCCCTGCGTATCTCCCCAGCCCCGTTCCAATAGAAAGGATACGGCGCTTTCATAATCGGCACATGATATTAACTGCTCCAGTACAGAGGCAGAAAACAAAGAAAGCTCCAGTGCGCGGATTCTGGCGACCGCATAGGTATAATCTTTGTCTGACATATAAAAACCTCCCGGATGTCTGTCTACTGCGAGAACAGGAAATCCCGCACGTTATCCTTCAGCTGCTCCTCTTTTTCATCGAAAATGGCGCGCAGAGAACAATTTTCTTCAATTCCTCCGTACACCAGGATGAAACCTCCTTCTATGGGAGCTTCTGTCTCCGCCAGTTTCAGACTGCCTCCCTTTTTCATCGCCGCCATTTTTATTTTGGCTTTGAAGGCAAAGGGCATCCGTTCCATATCTCTTGCAGAAAAACAAATCTCTCCGGACAAAGGCTGGGCATATTTCTCCAGCAGCTGCTCCATACATGCAAAATACTCTTCATCTCCGGCACTGCACATTTTTTCATAGGCCTTTTGAATAACAGAGGAGATTATCTCCTGCTTTGCCGTAAGCAGCGCGTTTCGTTTCTGAAAATCCACTCTGGAATGCACCTTTTCCTGATAATTTCTGCATTCAGCATGAGCTTTTTCCAGAATCTCCTTTTTCCTCCGTTCGGTTTCCTGACGTGCCTCTTCTTTAATGGCCTCCGCCTGCACCTGGGCCGCCTTAATTTTCTGCTGAGCGATACTGCTGGCTTCTTCCTCGATCTGGTTTAAAATCTTATCCAATCCAGTCATTCTTTCCGCTCTCCTTTTTTGTAGTCATACTGTTACATGGGAATACCGGTCACTGCCAGAATAGAAACCAAAAGGGCAAGAATCGCATAGGTTTCTACCATGGCCGGGAACAGCATGGCTTTACCGAACTGCTCCGGTTTTTTCGCCACGATACCGATTGCTGCCGCAGCCGTTGTTCCCTGATGTCTGGCTGAAATCCATCCTACCAGTCCAATAGGCAGACACGCTACAAAAATCATAAGGCCTGTGGCCAGCGAAACATCCGCTACCTGTCCGCCTAAAATTCCGATCTTAGACAGAGTCAGGAAAGCTACCAGCAGTCCATAAATACCCTGAGTACCGGGAAGAAGCTGAATAATCAATACTTTAGCAAATTTGCTGGGGTCTTCTGTAACTACCCCGGAAGCGGCCTGACCAGCCACACCTACTCCATAAGCAGAACCCATACCGGAAAAGATTGCTGCAACCGCAGCCCCTAATAATGCCCAAACAATACCACTCATAATATGTTTTCCTCCTTGATATCCACATATTTTGTATTTTCCTTAAAAGGATGAAATGCTTTTCCGCCGCCCTCATAAAATTTTCCGAAGAATTCCACATACTGCAGACGGCAGGTGTGCACATAAGCACCTAATAGATTGATTCCTATATTAAATGTATGTCCGATCAGAAATACCGCGATAAAGAGAATTGCTCCTGCAACCGAGCCTCCCAGCATGGTTCCCATCTGATTGACTACCGAAGCGATGACTCCTGTGGCCAGACCAAGGGCCAGCAGACGGGAATAGGAGAGCACGTCGCTCAACCAGCCCGTAATGTTATACAAATCGTATGCCCCCAGAGCGATTCTGACTCCCGGATTTTTAGAGGATCTTCCTGACATCAGCAGAATACCCACAGCCCCGGCCACAGCCAGCACCTTTGCCAGTACATTCAGCCAATCCGGAAATACAAAGGACATTTGAGCGATGGAAGCAAACAGTTCCGTTGGAAGCAGAATCAGAATCAATCCCACCAAAAGACAGAACCATAAAACTACATCGCAGAAAAAGTCCATATACTTTTTGTCTCTGATGCACATATAACCTTTGATCCCCAACCCTAAAAACAGATGGATCAATCCAAACAGCATGGAAAAGATCAGCATCTTCATCGGGTCATTCAGCGGAACAAACCAGGCCGCCGGTATTCCCACTTCATGGCCGAAAAATGTTCGGGACACCACATTGATTACATCTCCAAAATATCCGCCGAACATGATGCCCCAGAAAAGTGTGGAAAGTCCGCACCAGAAGAACAGCCGCAGTGATTTTCTCATCTCCGCTCCCATTCTGGGATAACGCTTCAGCAGGATTCCGCAGACCACAGATACCAGTATCCCATAAGCCGCGTCCGACAGCATCAGCCCGAATAAAAACACGTAACAGACGGCCATGATCATGGATGGATCGATATCTCCCTTTGCCGGCAGCCCGAAAGACGCCAGCACTCCCTCCACCGACGAAGCAAAACTGTTATTTTCCAGCAGCACCGGCGTTTCCTCCTCTTCGCCAGGTTCTGATATTTCCACCATGGCCTCATAACGGGTGCTTAACTCCTTTTCCACTGAAGAGGCATATTTTTGGGGAATAAAACCGCTGATAAAGAACACATGATCCGTCTGGGGAAGCTGACCCAACACTTCATATTTTTCGGCCCGTATCCGGAAATAATCGGCCACCATCTGAAAATGTTTCCGTTCATCCTGATAACCTGCAATTTTCTGTTCCAGTTCCCGGTTGGCTGCCAGCAAACGTTCCCGTTCTTTCATTATCCCCGCTCTGATCTCTTCCGGCCGCTTGGCGGGAAGCTGAGAGGGAACGGCAAATCCAATGCCGCGCAGCGCGCTTTCCACACGAACCTTATCCGATTTCATACACAGTACGGCCAGATAAGTGAAATCCTTGTCCGTAGAGATGATCTCCATATCCACCGCTTCCACTTCCGGCGCATTCTGCAGAAACAGTCCATAAATGTCTTCCTGCGTATGGGTTCCAGGCAGCGTTCCAATAATCATGGCTGTCTGCATCGTTCCGCTGTAATTCATCGGCACGCTTAAGGGCATCCAGGGAATCAGGCTCTCCGCCTGAACGTCCAGTTTTTGGATCTTCCCTTTGTTTTCTCCAATTTCTTTGTCAAGCTCTATGACTTTCCGAATATTTCCTATCTGTCTTTCTTTCGTTTGTACGATCGCCTCGTACTCTTCCTTTTCCACCAGCGGCTTTCCTTCCAGACTGGAAAACATGGACTGTTTGCTGGGACTGTACCTCTGCAGTATCTCCAGGCTTCGTTCCGCCATCTGTGCGTATTTCAAAAAACTGGCCCGGGATCCTGCGGTATCCATCTGCTTAAGCCCTTCATCTTCTGGCAGGCAGATATCAATCTCCACCGCTCCCAGAGCCTGAAGCCGCTCCAGAATCGCTTTCCGGTTTTTTTTCAATGCGCAGACCGTAATCCGCTGCATCTTCAATACCGCCATAACGCATCCCCTCCTTAATTCATAATCTGCGAGATCACAAGTCTGACTGCCTCGCCTTCTTTACGGGATGCCGTCTCTTTTACTTCTGCAATCTGCTTTTGGGATTCTGCCGCAGACCGGACAAACAGCTCCTCTCCTTTTTTCTTTTCCTCATCGAGAAGCCTCTCTGCTTCTGTCTGCGCCTGTAAAAGCTGCTGTTTCTTCCATTCAGAAGCCTCTTCCTCTGCCTGGGATATTATACCTGCCGCCTGCTGCTCAGCTTCCTGCACAATCACCCCTGATTTTTGTTCGGCATCTTTTACTGCTTTGATTGTCTCGTCTAACACGGCTTCACCATCCTTTCTCATAGTTAAAAATATAACATATCTTCATCATTTTTGTCAATTAATTAACAGGATTTCCGCCAATTTCTTGCATCTTTTCAAAAGAAAAATCTTTTTACTTATCATTTCCTGAATTCCCCTCAATATCCCTGAGAATATAGAAAAATAGAATGGTTCATTTTTCTTTCTGTCTGTTGTGAAATTCAGAAAAATCATCTATACTCTTAAAGTACACTTAAATTTTTCGCAGCATAAAGGGGAGGAAAACAAGTGCTACAGATTCAGCACATAAAAAAAGAATACGTAACCGGTAAATTTGTACAAAAAGCGCTGGACGACGTCAGTCTGAATCTTCGGGATAATGAATTTGTGGCAATTCTGGGTCCCAGCGGCTCCGGAAAAACAACACTGTTAAACATTATCGGGGGACTGGACCGTTATGACAGCGGAGATCTGATCATCAACGGTATCTCCACCAAACAGTATAAGGACAGAGATTGGGATTCCTACCGAAATCATACCATTGGTTTCGTATTCCAAAGCTATAATCTGATCCCGCATCAGACCGTTTTGTCCAATGTAGAACTGGCTCTGACCATTTCCGGCATTGGAAAAGCAGAGCGTACCAGGCGAGCCCGGGAAGCTCTGGAGAAAGTGGGCCTGGGAGAACAGCTCCATAAAAAGCCGAATCAGATGTCCGGAGGCCAGATGCAGCGTGTGGCCATTGCCAGGGCCCTGGTAAATAATCCGGATATTCTGCTGGCAGACGAGCCCACCGGCGCCCTGGACAGCGATACCAGCGTTCAGGTCATGGATCTTTTAAGAGAAGTAGCCAAAGACCGGCTTGTGGTCATGGTCACCCATAACCCGGAACTTGCCCAGCAGTATGCCACGCGTATCGTGAATCTCCGCGACGGAAAAATCCGGTCTGATTCCAACCCGTTTCCGGTAGACGAATCGTCCTTTGACCCGCCGCAGCATAAAAACATGGGCAAATCTTCCATGTCCTTTTTCACGCCTTATCGCTCAGCTTTAACAATCTGAAGACGAAAAAGGCGCGCACCATCCTGACTTCTTTTGCAGGTTCCATCGGAATCATCGGCATAGCGTTGATTCTGTCCCTTTCCACCGGCGTGAACGATTATATTCAGGCGATGGAAGTGCAGGAGAAAGTGATGAAATCCATGTAATCAAAATGATTACCGATATGTTTTCGAAAATGGACTCCAATGACCTGGCCTCATTAAAAGAATATCTGGACAGCCAGAACAGCGGAATGAATCCCTATGTTAACGCCATTGAATATTCTTATAATATTACGCCTCAGATTTATAAACAGAACGAAAATTCCAACCGGCAGGTCCACCCGGACCGCTCCTTTGAATCCCTTGGTCTTGGATCTTCTTCCGGCGCCAACAGTATGATGTCGTCCATGATGAGTACCAATGTATTTTATGAGATGCCGGAGAATAAGAATCTCTACATCGACCAGTACGAGGTAAAAGCAGGACGATGGCCGGAAAAATATAACGAATGCGTAGTTGTCCTCACCTCAGACGGCGGAATCAGCGATTTCATGCTTTATATCCTGGGACTGCGGGATCCGCTGGAACTGGATGAGATGGTGCAGCAGTTCGCCGACGATGAAACAGTGGTGACGCCCGACGATATGGGGGAATATACTTACGATGACCTTCTTGGCATCACCTTTAAACTGGTGAACAGTTCCGATTATTACCAGTACGACAGCCAGTATCAGATCTGGACAGACAAAAGAGATGACGACGATTATATGGATACCCTCATCAACAATGGGGAGGATCTGAAAATTGTAGGGGTGGTTCAGCCCTCTCAGGATGCCAACGGGGCTCTTTTGTCCACCGGAATCGGATATCCCTCATCTCTGACGAAACATGTGGCCGAGGAAGCGACGGCCAGCGACTGAAGTGCCACCTATGAGAGTAATCTGCAGACCCTTGGATACGTGGATTTCGCCGAACCGGCAGAAATCAGCATCTATCCCATAGACTTTGAAAGCAAAGAAAAAGTCATTGAAATCCTGGATAACTATAACCAGAGGATGGAAGAAGAAGGAAAAGATGAACAGGTCATCACCTATACCGATATGGTGGGCACATTGATGTCTTCCGTCACTGACATCGTGGATATTATCAGTTATGTACTGATTGCCTTTGTGGCCATCTCCCTGGTCGTATCCTCCATCATGATCGGCGTCATCACTTATATCAGCGTGCTGGAGCGAAAAAAAGAAATCGGTATTCTCCGGGCCATCGGCGCCTCCAAGGGGAACATCTCCCAGGTGTTTAACGCTGAAACCATCATCATCGGCTTTTGTTCCGGTCTGATGGGAATCCTGCTGACTCTGATCCTCCTGGTTCCGGGAAATATGGTGATACATTATTTTGCAGAAACCAATGATATCAATGCATACCTGCCTGTGGGCTACGCGGTAATCCTGATTCTTCTCAGTGTCTTCCTGACGCTTCTGGGCGGATTGATTCCCTCCAGCAAGGCAGCCAAAAGTGATCCCGTAACCGCTCTGCGCACAGATTAGCAGCAGATCTTTCCAATCGTTGTAAAACAGAAAACTGCCCTGGAACTGGTTTTCTCTTCTGTTCCAGGGCAATTGTTTTTATCCTATTTTTACATTTTCATTGCGCAGTTCAGCCACAACTTCTTTCAGCCGGCGGCTGTAATACTGATAATTCTTCAGCGGTGTGTGGGGCGCCGCCTGATGATCCGTACATACGATGCATCCTCCCTGTTTGATCACGGGACGCAGTCTGTCCAGCTCTTTTTCAATGGCCTCTTCCCCTTCAATGATACACAGCTTGTTGAATCCTCCGATGAATTTCAAAGTGGGATACTGCTCTCTTACTTTCACAATGTCCACCCCTGCGTTTACGTCCACCGGAAGAACTCCGTCCAGTCCGCATTCCAGAATCTTGGGAATCATAATGGTAAAGTCTCCGTCCGTATCCATGATCACGTTCTGCACCCCTCTTTCTCTCAGGAAAGGAATGATTTCTTTATAGTAAGGTGTCATGAACTCTTCAAAGATATCCGGGGAGATCATCGGGCCGGTTTTTCCGCTCAAATCTTCCTCGAAAAATACCAGGCTGGGGGTTACGATCTTCAGAATGCCGTCCAGCTGTTCTTTATACACATCCGTCACGAAACGGCAGATATCCTGCAGCACTTCCGGCTCATCATAGTATGCGTACAGCTGTTCTTCATTTCCCATCAGGAACCGCGGAGTCCAGAAGAAGCCGCTCAGTCTTAATCGCACCACATAATCTTTGTTTCTGCATCCCTCCCGGAATCTTCCGTACGCCTTTTCCATATTTTCCGGTGTCAGATGGATTTTGATCTGTTCCTGAATATGGGCTTTATACTCCAGCCAGTCTTCCATGCAGGTTACCACCGGTTTTACCGGCGTTACCAGGCCGCCGTCTTTGGGATATTTTCTTACCCAGCCGTCACGATCCCGTTTAATCACATATTCGTCTGTCTCCTCCCGGATCTCTTCCTCATAAGAAATGAAAGGAATGCGGAAGGCAATCCGGATTACCGGATCCCAGCCAAGCCCTGTCTCGTGTTTGAACACCGGCTCCGCCATCATGGTATTATAGTAATCCTGCCAGGGTTCATAGGGCTCATTGTAGGCATAGAGGTTGTCGGTGGGAAGAGTGGCAAAATGTACCTTGTCCAGAAAGCCGGTGTCGTATCCCTGCTCCTTCCAGTTGGCCACCGTTTTATCCCAGGGATACATACTCTCCTCGATACATCCTCTGTCCAGTCCTTCGTTGGAAAAACTTAAGGTTGCTACTTCTCTGTCCCATGCGTTCATAATTTTTCTCCTTTCCATGCTTTTCCTTTTAAGCACAATACATTTTTTTCGTTTAACTTTTTTCACGGAAATACCCGCACATTTTTTATTCTTTCAATTTTTGCACATTTCCGTTGTTTTTTCTTTGTTCTCCTTGTTTGTAATTAGAGTATAGCATAATATCCTTATCCCCTGTGAGCACAATACAACACAATGCTAGCACAAAACGCAAATATCTTTTCGCGTGCGCGTACACGCTTTTAGTAAAAAAAGAGGCAAAAGAAAGTACGTAAAACTCCGTCAAGATCTTTTGCCCAGTGGACCGCAAGCTTTTCTATGAATAGCGCAGCGCATCAATTGGTTTTTTTGCAGCCGCTTTTCCGGCAGGATAAAGTCCAAAAACAATTCCGGTCACTGCTGAAAAAGCAACCGCTGTCAGTGTGATCTTCCAGTCCATCACTATGGTCATGCTGTCCGCCAGAATGTTTGCTGCCGCCTGAAGGGCGATCCAGGAAAAAACGATTCCTAAAAAGCATCCGGCCAGGCTTACGATTACAGCCTCCATTAAAAACTGAAGCAGGATACTTCCTTTCCCGGCTCCAATAGCTTTACGAATACCGATCTCCCTGGTGCGTTCCGTGACAGAAACCAGCATAATATTCATGATCCCAAGACCTCCAACCAACAAAGAAATTGCCGCGATTCCGGCAAGCATCAGGTTCATGGTATGATCAACTTCTTCAACCGTTTCCAGCACCTCCGACTGATTCTGAATTTCAAATGCCTCGTCATCATTTTCCAGACGCTCCAGCAGAATGCGATTGACCGCCGTCTCTGTCTGATTCAAAGATTCCTCCGATGTGGAAGAAACATAAAACTGGGTAATATCCAAAATCCCCTCTGCCACCCTTGTCATGGTAGAATAGGGAATATATCCTTCCAGCGCCGCCGTCTCTTCTTCACTGTCCGATGCCAGCATCATCTGTGTCTGCTCCCCGCTCTCCAGGATGCCAATCACCAGAAAACTTCTTCCATCCAGCGAAAGGTACTCTCCCACCGCATCGGGATGGCCAAAATACTCCGTTGCTGTATCGGCTGTAATCATGATCACATAGGTATGATTATCCTGATCGGTCTGTTTTATCAATCTCCCGCTTTGCAGCCCAAGATCCATGATCCGAAAATAATCGCCGGTTGTTCCATAAATATTAATTGTCTCGCTGGTGTAACCGCTTTTTCCTGTCATGCTGGTCATGTAAAATGGCGCTGCCTCCTCGATAGTTTCATCCTGCAGCAGTTCCTGAAATTCAGACCACCGCAAGGGATTCTCCTTATCATCCGTTATCCGCACGCTCAGATAATTGCTGCCCATTTCGGAGATCTGACTGGTCACAGAAGAAGTGGCTCCTCCAGCCAGGGAAACCAGGATAATAAGAGACATAACGCCGATGATTATACCCAGCATGGTAAGAAACGTCCGCAGTTTATTAGCCGCAACTGCACCGACAGCCATTTTCCATGTTTGCAGGATCATATGCTCACCTCACTCACCCGTCCGTCCCGGATATGAATCTTCCGATCCGCAGCATCCGCCACTTGTCCGTCATGGGTAATTAGCACGATGGTCTTGCCTGCACTGTGCAGTTCATAAAACAACTCCATGATCTCTTCCCCGGTACGGGAATCCAGATTTCCTGTGGGCTCATCTGCCAGAAACAGCGACGGCATTGTCACCAGAGCCCGGGCGATTGCCACTCTCTGCTGCTGCCCACCTGACAGTTCAGCCGGTCTGTGGTTCATCCGATGTGGAAGTTTCACCTTTTCCAACGCCTCCATTACCATGCTATTGCGTTCTTTGGCTGGAATTTTCCGATAAATCAGCGGAAGTTCCACATTTTCTTTTGCCGTCAGTTTTGGAAGAAGATTAAAACTCTGAAAAATAAAACCAATTTTTTCGTTCCGTATTTTAGCCAGTTCTTTTTCGGAATAATGCTCAATGGCCATTCCGTCCAGTATATATTTACCTTCATCGGCGATGTCAAGGCAGCCGATGATGTTCATCATCGTTGATTTTCCGCTGCCGGAGGGACCAATGATACTGACAAATTCACCTTTTTCCACATGCACCGTAACATCATTTAAAGCATGAACAGTCTCATCACCGATCTGATAGATTTTTGATACATGATTTAATCGAATCATAATATTCCCCTTATCCCTGGCCGCTTGACGGCATATCTCCTGCATTCGGCATTTCACCTTCTGGTGGCATCTCACTCATATCCGGCATATTCTCCATATTCGGCATATCACCTCCGGAAATTTCACCGAATCCACCGCTATCCTCCAACGTAGAATCACTGCCGATTCGCTCATAATAGACTGTATCTCCTTCAGAAAGTCCTTCGGTAATTTCAACGGTACTGCCGTCGGAAATTCCCGTTGTGACTTGCCGCTCTCCGGAAAGGGTTCCGTCATCCTCTCTCCGGGTATAAACGAATACTTCATCGCCGCTTTCCTGCAGCGCTTCCACAGGCAAGGTCAACACATCTTCCTTCTGTTCCACCACAATAACCGCCGAAGCATTCATCCCTTCTTTCATCTCATCGGTTTTAGAAACAGAAACTATGACCGTATATTTTGCCACACCTCCGCTGGCGCTGCTGGATGTCTGGTTCACCTTTGTGACCGTACCGGAAAAGGTCTCCCCTTCGATGGCATCCAGCGTCACTTCCGCCGTCTGCTCTTCGCTGACTGAATTAATATCCAGCTCATCAACACTGATGGAAATTGCCATCCGGTCGCCGGATGCCACTGTAAAGGCTGTCACATCACTGGAATATTCACTGGAAAGAGAACTGCTGTCGGATGTTTCTTCCGTAAGACCGGCAGTGGTATCCGCTGTCGAAGAATTTCCTGACGATACGCCGCTTCCGCTGTAACTGCCGCCTGGAATTTCAGATAATGCACTGCCGCCGGTACTGCTGTCGGATGTGGACTGCTGAGGCATTTCATCCACTTGTCCACCTCCAGATGCTGTCTGATCATCTGCACTGCTGGATGTCTGATCTTCTCCGATGCCGGCATCATCACTTTCATCTGCCTCTGTGGCTGGAAAGGTAATCTGAAGCTCCATTGTTTTCCCATCATCAGATACAGAAATACCAGACAGTACTCCAACGGCAGTTCCTGTTATACTGTCACCGGAAAAAACATAGTTGTCATCCGCCTGAAGAACAATATTTGCCTGATAAACTGTCTCTGCCTGGAAAGAAGCATCCGCCGGACTCCAACATATGGAACCGCTGTAACTGCCGTCTAATGCCTGAATACTGCTCTGCGGTGTCTGTCCTGTTTTCGGCGATGCAATAACCAGCATTGACTTTGTACTGTTTCCGGATGACACAACCTGCAGTTGGATGACTTCTCCGACAGATTCTTCCCCTGACTCTTCCTCCGGTTCATCTGCAGAATCCTCCTCCGTGGTATCATCTATTTCAGAACCTGTTTCCGAAGATAAACGTATGACCCTCTGGCTCGCCTTTTGAACAGATGTCTGACTAATGCCGGAAACCGCCGCAGTATCTGCACTGTCTGCTGAATCAGAAGTTGAGGTGGACGACTGGCTTGTGTCAGACACATTAACCTGACTGATAATTCCGTCCTCCTTGGCAGTGATCGCCTGATCCTTCGCCAGCACCGCCAGCTTCTGCAGGCTTTCTGTGAGAGAATCCCTCTGCGCCTTCAGTTTCTGATATTCTGAAGATTCTTCACCGCCTTCCATGATCAGAAGCACGCTGTCTTCCGATACGGCCTCGTCCTCAGATACCTGGATATCTGCAATGGTTCCTCCTGCAGCTGTAATAGCTCTGCTGTCATGGATATACGTCGTTCCGGTTCCCAGCGTTGTCCCGTCTTTAGCTGCAACCGTCACCTCATCGTCCATTCCGGTTCCGCTGTCCGAAAGAGTCACGGTACAGTTTTCTCCGGAAACGGTTTCCACCTCTCCTTCTTTTACTGTTCCGTTCGACAACGTTACCGTTACCTCATCCTCTTCCTCTACTTTGGATATGCCGGACAGGTCCACCGCCATCAAGCCATCGGCTGAAATCAGAATCAACGCACCATTGTCCGCAATGCAGGCGGCGGCGTCTTCTCCTTCCTGTACATATATACGTTTAATCCGTCCGGAAATCCCGGCCGTAAGCTCCTGCTCATCCTCATCTGCACATTCGCTAAGCTCTCCATCCAATTCATCAATCTGATCCTGGACATTTGCCATGGCGCCAAGCACGCTGCTCTCATCCACCGTTGCCAACACATCTCCCGCCGAAACTGTATCTCCGCTTTCTACCAACACTTCATCAATCGTAACTCCCGATGGAATCGTCACCGAGGAGGTTTCTTCGTTTTCAAGGTTTCCGGTTCCCACAATCGTGTTGGAAATATCTCCGGTCCGGACTGTGGTCTCCTGCACGGCAGATGCGGCAGCCACCGCGTTTTTGCTTCTTCCATTTATCAGAATGAGGCCCCCTGCAATACATATAATCAACACAATCCCGCCTATAATCAGAATCTTCCGTTTATTGGGCAGTTTTTTCCATATTCCTCTTCTTGCTGTTTTTTCCCGCCTGTTCATGACCGCTAATCCTTCCTTTATCAAGATTCCTGCTCTTTGGCAATTATAATTATAAGCATCAGGCCTTAAGCGAACCTAAAATTCTTAATGGCTATTCTGTGAAACTTTACATCTGTTCGGTCATATATCACGGGTTATCTTTTAAAAAAACAGCCTCATAGGATCCAGACACCAAAATAGTCCGAATCCTTTGAGACTGTCTCTTTTTACTTTCCTTTTTCTAATTTCGTATACTTTTAAAATATTTAGGTGAATATCCCATCACTTTTTTAAACATTCGGGAATAATAATTTGAATCAAAAACCCCCACTTTAGCGGCGGCTTCCGCAATGGTTGACTTATCGCGCTCCAGGTATTCCAAAGATTTTACGATTCTCATCCGATTCAGATAATCCACCGGCGTCAGACCGGTTACATCTTTAAAGATTGACCGGAAATAGCTTGGACTCATAAAACTTTGTTCCGCCAAACTGGAAAAGTCTATTTTCTCATCCAAATGTTCCTCAATATATACCAGAGCATCGTAAATCATATCCTTTTTCTGATTGGAATGGTGATTAATTTTTTCATTCCTTTTCATCTGCACCCGGCTTAATTTCACCAGAATAAGCTGCAGATAAGCAGACTTGGCATATACAAGATTAATCTCTTGCTCTCTTTGTTCCCGCGCCATCTCCTGCAGCAGCGATTCCACATAAGCCAATTCTTCACCGTTCAGGTGAATTATCCCCTGGGTATTAAGATTCGCCTGCCGCACATTGCTGTCAATACCGGTATCTTCCAGGCTTACGTACTGCAGAAGCTCATCCCACTGCTTCTTAATATCTTCACTTTTACTGGCCGCCCAGGCGCTCTGCAGCATCTGATTGTTTTCATTGCTGAGCTGCTCCGGATAAAACTGACAATTTATAATGTTCACCTGAGCCTGAATTTCGTACCCATGGGGCTGATTGGGTTCAATCATAAAAATGTCTCCCGGTATAAGCGGCACCTGCACCCCCCGGTAATTATGTATGCAGGAGCCTTTCGTGATCACCGTAAATTCATAAAACTGATGACAGTGCATTTCCACGGATTCCTGGTCATTCCACATTTCCACAGAAACAGGCGTAGAATCATACACTTTAAAGTTTTTATAAGGATACTCCCTCTGCACTATGGTGTCACCTCCTGCATGAAAATTTCCGATAACAAAATTATCCCAAAAATCTTCCTATATTATAAGGGTAACACGAAAACTCTTATTACCAATAGCACAAAATGACAAAATGCAAGCACAAAACGCGTAAGCCCCCGATTTAGGATTTAAAAATCAGCGCCTTCACCAATATGCTCAGACCCCCCAGTATGAATACAAGATTCATAATCAGATTGGCCTTTTTTTCGCTCAGTTTCAAGTCAATCCGCCCTCCAATCCACAGCCCCAGAATGGCTGCCGGCACCGACAGCGCGGTAATCCACAGCGTAAACACATTCAGCATACCGTTAACGGCATACATGATCAGACGGAAAATATTTTCAAAACAGAAAATAAAACATACATTGGCCCGGAATTGATGGCGGTTGGACACATACCGGTTCAGGTAGGCCAGAAACAGCATATTGATACCAAAAAGGCCGGACAAAAAACCGGAAATCAACGATACCAGTCCCATCACTACCGGATGGTTTTTTCGATTGATATTTTCTGATTCTTTTCTGGTCAGCATCTCAACACCAAGCCCGATAATGAACACACCCAGCAGCGCTTTGATGACCCACTGAGATCCCACTTTCAGAAACAATGTTCCTGGGACCACTCCAATCATAATACAGATTGCAATGGGAATTGCCAGCTTCATGATAAAAGATTTTCTGTTTTTCACTGAAATATAGATATTAACACACATATCCACCGGCAGAACCCCTGGTGTAATCTGCAGGTTGTCGATTCGCATGGCCATAATGGGATTGGCAATCAGTGGATTTCCAAATCCTGCCAGGCCTTTTACAATATAACCGATAAACTGCGCGGCAAAAATGAAAAGTGCCAGATCTAATGTCATTTCCATAATATTGATCCCCCGATTCTTGAAATATACGTTAACTTTCCATTATTGTATACTCTGTTTCAGCGAAAGACAATTATATTTACTTGCACCTTGTTAATATTTTGTGCTTTCTGCATATCGGGAAAAGGGACCCCGTCTCCAGGATCCCTCCGTTAAAAGTGATGTATTATAAGTATGTATTGTGGGCTTCTATATTACTCCAAATACTCTGCTGCATTTTCCTGTGTAATGAAAACTGTTTCAATAGGAATACTTTCTTCCACTTCTTCGCCATTGATTGCTTTATAGGCATTCATAACAGCAGTGTACCCCATCTCTTCCGGCTGCTGTGCAATAGTAGCTGCCAGGTCGCCGGAATTCACCAATTCTACTGCAGACTGATTTCCATCGAAACCAACAATAGTAATATCGTCTGCCACACCGGCATCCTGGCATGCAGACAGCGCGCCGATGGCAGTGTCGTCATTATGGCATAAAACAGCGTCGATATCATTGTTAAAACGTGTCAGCAGGTCTTCCATAGCTGCTTTCGCCGTATCAGATACATTATTTCCGGACTGTTCCGCAATAGGCTCTATGCCGTACTCTGCCAGCCCTTCTTTATATCCCTGCATTCTGGCATTGGATGTGCTTTCGCCTTCCTGTCCATATATAATAACTACCTTCGCATCTTCACCGATGTTTTCACCGATATATTCGCCGCCGGTTTTCGCAGCTTCCACGTTGCTGGTTCCGATAAAAGAAGTTTTCCCTTCAAAATCCACATCCTGATCGATGAAGAAGATAGGAATCTGTCCAGAAGCGCTCTCCAGTGCGCCGGAAACGGAATCAATATCACAAGGCGCCACGATGATTGCGTCCACATCCTGAGCCAACTGGTCGCCAATCTGAGTCACCTGCTGAGCAATCTCACTTTCCGCATCAGGTCCGTTTACCGTTACCTCAATTCCCAATTCTTCCGCGGCTCTGTCGCATCCACTTTTTACATTTCCCCAGTATTCACTGTTCAATGTTTTTAAATTTACTGCAATGCTGATGTCTTGGGGATCCTGTGCTTCTGTCCCCCCCTCAGCAGATGTGTCGCCTGAAGAGGCATCATCAGCAGATGCATCTCCTCCGCCGGAACCTCCGCATGCAGTCATCATTGCCGCCATGGACATTGCCATTAGTACCGCCAAAAGTTTTCTTTTCATATTTGTACCCCTCCATTTCAATAATCAATAGTTACCGGTTTGTTTGTGATATAAGATTTTGTCGCCGCCAGCGCCAGTTTAATCCCCATCATACCGTCGTAAGCGGTTACCTGTGACGGTTTATTATCCAAAACGCAATCCACGAACGCCTGCATTTCCAGTTCATAAGCATCTTTAAAACGTCCCAGACACCAGTTTGCCATGTCCACCGTGATTTTCTGATCTCCTATAATGGTATAAGGAGTCAACTGATTTTGACCAACAAATACACTTTGTTCCAGACCAATCACTTCTGTTCTTGTATCGTATACATTGTTCGCATTTCTGCTGATCTCAATCATACCCAATCCGCCGTCCTGAAATTTCAGCAGCATCTGTCCGTCATCCACATCATTGAGTTCTTCCAGGAATTTATGTTTCAATACCGCTCCCTGAGCATAAATCTCTGTGATCTCTCTGCCCATAAGCCATCTGGCAACATCTAAATCATGAATTCCCATATCCACGAAGAGTCCTCCGCTTTCTGGAACATATGCGGGCGGCGGACCGTTGGGGTCTCTTTGACAATCATGAATATATATAGGCTTTCCACATTTTCCGCTCATGATCGCTTCCTTTGCCGCCACATGCCCTGGATCAAAGCGGCGCATAAATCCCACTTGAAGGAATATGCCTTCTTTTTCCACTTTATTCATAATTGCTTCTGATTCTTCTACCGTAAAGGTAATGGGCTTTTCAACAAAGATAGGCTTTTTGGTATCAATACAGTCCATCAGCACATCATAATGTGTTTTTGTAGGGGTGGCAACTACAATAGCATCCACCTCATCACTTTTGATCATCTCTTTGTAATCCGCATACCCAGGTACATCAAAAGCTTCCACAGCTCTGTTCAATGCCTCCGGGAAAGGATCAGATACTGCTGACAGCATCGCCCTCTGACTCTTCGTTACATTCATTGCGTGGTGATACCCCAGTCTTCCCAGACCAATCACGCCAATTTTTAGTTTTTTCATTTCCTTGCTTCTCTCCTTTCTTTTATTTCGCTGCAAGCCTTCTGGCTCTTGCTTCCATCTTATTTCTGAAAACGTCAATGGTCACTGCAAGAATAATTACCGCGCCGATGACAATATACTGAATATCATTTTTCGTTCCAAACAAATTCAAACCATTTCTGATCGTTGCAATTAAAATTGCTCCCAGCAATGTTCCCCAGATCGTTCCTTTTCCTCCGGTAAAGGAAGCTCCACCGATAATACAGGCTGCAATTGCGTCAGTATCATAAGTGGTTCCCGCCGTCGCATTGGCCGTCGTAACACGTCCCACCAAGACGATAGCAGCCAAACCGCACATAAATCCAGAAAGGGAATATACAAAAGTCAAAACATTCTTTGATTTAATACCGGACAGCCGGGCGGCTTCCGCATTTCCTCCTACACAGTAAATCTGACGTCCCAGGGGCGATCTGGTAAGGAAAATATGAAAGATCACATAAACGATAATTACTGCGATAAAGCTGACTGGGAAATCTCCAATTGTGGCTGACCCCAGGAACAATGTGGAATCCACTCCTTTATTCATAAATCCGATAGGCGTGGAATTTGTTATCAAAAGGGCAACTCCCAACAATACATTTTTCATACCCAGAGTTGATACAAAGGGATGGGGCAGATCCAGCCGCGTCAGAAGCGTACCATTTATAAATCCCATTAATGTACAGATAATCAAAGCCCCTGCCATAAGTACAATGGGATTTGTAATTCCAAAATTCTGCATCAGCACACCGATAAAGCATGCGCCCAACACCGTGTTGGAACCTACCGACAGATCAATACCAGCCGTAATCAAAACTACCAGCATACCAGCAGCAATCATACAGTTAATGCCAGCCTGCTTCAGGATGTTCATGATATTGCTGTATCGCAAAAATTTTCCCGGAAGCATAATAGAAAGAATAATTCCCAAAATAAACAACGCTAAAAGCGGTGCTAATTTCATCACAACATTTTTCACATTACTTTTCATGACAGTGTACCTCCCCAAGCAGCTTTCATGATTGATTCTTGGTTGAAATGTTCCGTATCCCGTTCAATTTCTCCTGTAATTCTTCCTTCACGCATTACGATCACACGGTCACTCATAGCCAGAACTTCTGGAAGTTCCGAAGAAATCATAATAATACATTTTCCCTGCTTTACCAGTTCATTCATTACATTGTATACTTCTATTTTGGCTCCTACATCAATTCCTCTGGTCGGTTCATCAAAAATAAAAATTTCCGAATCGCTGTTGAGCCATTTCCCAATTACCACTTTCTGCTGATTTCCGCCCGATAGCTGGGCTACAACCTCTTCACTGGTGGGCGTTTTAATTCTCAGCTTTTTAATATTATCCGAGCTGATTTTTTCTATTTTTCGAAAATCGAATAATCCATGTTTCCGGAATCGCTTCATACTGGACATAATCAAATTAGTTTTTACACTCTGGGAGAGTACCAGGCCTTGTCCTTTCCTGTCCTCCGTCAAAAAAGCAATTTTATTTGCGATTGCATCCGTAGGGCTTTTGATATGAACTTCTTTTCCTTCCACATAGATCTTGCCGCTGTCCAGAGGATCTGCTCCAAAAATCGCCCGCATGGTTTCCGTCCGTCCTGCTCCAACCAAACCTGCAAATCCCAGAATTTCTCCATGATAGGCAGTAAAACTTATATCTCTTAAAACACCTTCGGACTTTAGATGTTCAACTCTCAGCCCTTCTTTTCCTTTTACGCCCTGCTCTTTTGGATACAGGTTCTCCAAAGTTCTGCCCACCATCGCCTCAATCAGTTTATCGTTATCCATATTCTCAATGTTCTCGGTAATGATATGCTGACCGTCCCTCATAACCGTCACCCGGTCACATAACTCGAACAGCTCTTCCAGCTTATGAGATACAAACAAAATAGCAATGCCCCGTTCTTTCAACCTTCTCACTGTTTTCATCAATTGTTTTACTTCTCCCTCTCCCAAACTGGAAGTGGGCTCGTCCATAATAATCAACTTGGCATTGACTGCAACAGCCTTCGCAATTTCCACCATCTGTTGAAGACCGATTCCTAACTTTCCACACTGCGTATGCACATCAATTTCTTCATGTCCCAAAGATTTCAGCGCTTCTTTTGCTTCCTCATCCATTTTTTTGTAATCCATCAGTCCGCTTTTCTTCGTTATGGACCTCCCAATAAAAATGTTGTCTGTCACGGAAAGCAGAGAAACGATATTCAACTCTTGATAAACACATGCAATTCCAAGATTACGGGAGTCCACCGGAGACCGGATTATTCTTTTCTGTCCGTCTACGTAAATCTCTCCCTCTTCCGGGATATTGACTCCAGTAAGTACTTTAATCAGAGTCGATTTTCCTGCGCCGTTCTCCCCGATCAGACCATGAATTTCACCTGGCCGTATGTCTAAAGACATGTCACGCAGGGCGACTACGCCTGGGAACCGTTTTGTAATATGTTTCAGACTTACTACGTACTCTTCCATTTCACCCTCCTTATATTCTCTTTATCCGTCTTTCCCTTTCTCTTTGCAGTTTCAATGGTATCATACTTTTGTTCATTTTTACTATTGATTTCTTGCTTATTTTAATATTGATTTTTCATTTTATACAATAATAATTCATAATATATTAACATTATCATTATATAATTATAATATTGATTTATGTTGTATGTTAATATTATCCAAAAAGATGTTTTACTTTTTTGTCATTTTCACATTTAATCTTTAATTTTTTCCGTTCTGTGCAAGAAACCTAAAAAATCGCTGAAAAAGCTTCTGTTTTCAATAAAAAGTGCAGAAAAATATAAAAAAAGCCAAGCTTGTAACTATAAGATTTTCTTCAGGTTTGACTTTTTCCCTTTAATTGATTATAGTTTATTTAATATTCATTAATAAATCGGAGGAGAATTTGCATGAAAATTACAATGAAGGATATTGCCGAAAAAACCGGTGTATCTGTCAATACAGTTTCTCTGGCCCTTCGGGATATTTCTTCTGTAAAAAAGGAGACGCGGGATCTGATCCGCCGAACGGCCGAAGAGATGGGATATGTCTTTCAGAGAAGTAAATCGGATATTCATAATATCGGCCTGATATCCACCGGTGAAAGATTACAGGATTCATATTTTTATATGAGCTTTTATCAGACCATTCTGTCGGCTGTTCACGACCGCGGATATTTCATGATGGTCTTTAAAAGTGATACCTGCGATGCTCCGCCCGAAATACTGCAGGATCTGTTTGAGAAACATTCTCTTTCCGGCTTAATTATACTGGGAGATATGGAAGAAAGAATTGCGGCAAAAGTTGCCGCCGCTGGACTGCCTGTAATTGCCATTGGAACCCGCTACCACAATCTGAATGTCCCTGTAATTATTGAAGATAACAGCGAAGGCGCTTATCTGGCGGTGAAATACCTGACCGGCAAAGGGTACCGGGATATCGGTTTCATCGGAAATCCACTGCACAGTACAGGGTTTGCGGAACGTTATGAAGGTTTCATGGGCGCTATGTATCATTTTAACTGTTCCGTCCAACCCCAATGGATGGTGACTGATCTGGATGCCGTTGATGTTTATAATTATAAAAGACTCCGACAGAAACTCCGGGAGCTTCCCAGTTTTCCTCAGGCCTTTATCTGTACTAATGACAATATGGCCGTTCTTGCTGCTAAAATCTTCCGTGAGATGAACCTGACCGTTCCAGGAGACATCGCTCTTCTTGGTTTTGATAACAGTATCATTGGGAAAATGAGCATCCCCTCCATTACCTCCATTGACGTACAATGTGTTCTGCAGGCGAAAACCGGAGTGGAGCTGTTGATCCAAATGATCGAAGACCGTTTTCATTTACCTGCCCGCACAGTACTTCCGGTAACCTTGTCCTGCAAAGAATCTTCCTGAGTCGTTTTACATTTTTTAGATTTCTTGCACACTTTCTTTTTCTGCAACACAAATGCTTTAAAACACGGTATACTATTTTCAAAAATAATATGAATACCTGTCCTGCGACAGATTAGAAAGGAGCAAAATTATATGAATGTAAAACTGGGGATCTGTAATTTCTGCGTACCGGGAACCGGTGTTTTTGCACCGCAGATTGTATCGGAAATGGGCCTGGACGGAATGTCCCTCGAATTTGGATCTTATGAGCACGGCTGGGCTTTGTCTCAGAAAAAAATCATGGATCTGTATCTGGATGCACAGCAGAAATACGGAATTGAATATCCCAATATCGGATGCAGCGACGGCGACAATGTCCCCTTCTACACACCGGAAGGCGATCCCATGTATGACACCGTTCAATTCTGGGTGACAAAAGCGGTAGACGCCGCTGCCTACATGAAGATACCCATGGTATTTTTCTCCAACTTCAATGCCAGCCTGGCCGATACGGAAGAAAAGCTGGAGAACACTGCAAAACGGTATCGTTATCTCTGCGACTATGCCGGAGATAAAGGCATCGAAATTTCCTGCGAAAATCCGCTCAGCGTTGAAAAGCAGCTTCAGCTGGTGGAAATGGTAGACCGGGAGAACTTCTCACTGTTTTATGACAGCGATAACTATACATATTTTACTGACTATAAACAAATCGATATATTAAAAGGGATCTATCCTCACATGGGAAATCAGCTTCACGTTAAGGACAGCACAAAGGGCTGCATTGCAAACGCCATTATCGGCAGCGGCGTGGCAGATTTTTATGATTCCATCGCTTACCTGAAAGAGCAGGACTATCAGGGATGGATCATCCTGGAAAATCTTTACGAGCTGGCTCCCATGCGTCATCTGAATCCGGATTACTTTGAACTGATGAAAGAAGATGTGAGAGTTTTAAAAGAAGCGGTAAAATAATTGTTTCCATGCACAGACGCCGGGCATTACTGCCCGGCGCCTGTTTTATTAATCCATATTCCTGCACAGTCCGCTTACAATCTCCACCCATTTCCATAATCTCTGAGGATCATAACGAATCGTGCTCACATCTTTAATAATAATTTCCACATTACAGTTTTTCAAAAGTTTTAATTTTCCTTCCACGTCCCGGCGAACTGCCTCCTCATCAAAGGTATCCCTTGCAAAACAAGCGGGACTGGTCTTTAAAGATACCACATAATCCCGTCCGACTACTTCCGCCATATGAGCCGTGTCACTCCAGGGGCTGCAGGAAATCTTCCGGAGATTTTTGATCTGTTTTAACTGATCGATCTTGATATCCAGCCGTTCACAGCATCCGTAATAACTAAGTCCGAATCTTTCCAGCCAGGGTTTCTCATAGGCAATGGAAAATTCCTCGTGCATCTGGGGCGATACGGAAGTAAAGAACTGGCTGGCAGCGGCTCCCCACATATCGCAGCATCTCATACCGGTCATGGTTCCTCTCTGAAGTTCCGACGTATAACCATATGCTCCCGAGCCGATCCGATAATTCAAATTGTTGGTTCCTATGCACCCCAGGGCCTCGTACTGATCCAGCGCTCCCATATAAGCATCCATAATCTTGCGCATAGCGGCATGTACCAGTTCCGGCTCCAGCGCCACATTCAGCAGCAGTTCATTGGTTCCCATCAACTGAACCAGGTCATCCACAGGAGCGAACCAAAATCCCTGGATTCCTCTTATTTCCACCGGAATCACATCCCCGAGAATTTCCTGATAAGCCTGGTATGTAGCCTGAGTTTTTTCTTTATCCAGGGTCACCTTCGGCGTCACAATTTTTTCCGTATCCTCCATAGTCACAATCTGGGGAATGAACTTATGACTGACGATGTTATTATTGACATCGCTTTGGAGAGTTTCTTCGGTAATGGCAATTCCCATACCGGAATTTTCGATAATCATAGGCGAATAAAATACCGGTTCCAACACCATATCTCCCGGCATGTGCTTCCACATATAAATCCGCCGCCTCAGTTCCTCCTCTATCCGCTGAGCGAAAGGTGTGGATGTTCTGAGCGTCAGTTCATCCTCCACATTCATCTCATGCCAGGGCAGTTCATTATGCCAAACCACCGGTCTGGCAGATTTGAGATCATTCACCCTCCCCCACAGGAGCGCCGATTCTTTTTGAACCGGCAAAGTGGCATACTCCATGTACTCAGCCGCCAGTTCCCGTATCACCGCAATATCTTCCTTCGTGTACTCCGTGGGAAGAAACTGATACGCAGAATCATTGGAGACAGAAGTTCCCGGCGAATCAAAAGCTTCATGGGATGTCATATTAGTTGCCATAGTTTTGTCCTCCTTTTTACATTATATATATTATGTATAATTAATTTTCTCTTTTATACATTTCACTATACGGGATTTCTATACGTTTGTCAATATATTTTACGGCACATCTTGATTTATTTTACATTTTATAATATGATGTAAAAAACCCATCAAGGAGAATCCCATGAAGATTACCATGCAGCAGATTGCCGACATTGCCGGCGTCACCCGTGCAACCGTGGACAAGGTAGTGCACAATCGTCCCGGCGTCCGCCCGGCTACACGGGAACATATTCAGAAAATATTAACCGAATATAATTATCGGCTGTCCGGATCACAGGCCTCCCCGCAGCAGCCGGAACCCAGGAAATTGGCGGTTATCACCCTGTCCCCCTCCTATGATTATTATTTTCAGGACGTCAAAGACGGTATGGACAGACAACTGAAACTGTACCAGAACACCGGTCTGTCTGTGGATTACTATTATTACGATTCCGCTGATCCGGAATCTATCCTGTCCACCCTTTCGTATCTGGAAAATGATTCCATATCAGCCCTTGCCATCCGGGGCGTCAACTATCCCGGCGTAGGACAGTATATCGACAGAATGATGAAAAAAGGAACGCCTGTCATCACCTTCGACTCCGACATACCGGAAACAAAACGGATGTGCTTTATCGGCGAAGACCTGAACCGAACCGGACGAATTTCTGCTTCCCTCATGGGCAAACTGCTGAACGGCAAAGGCAAGGTGGCCATCATCGGCGCTTCTCTCAATACAAATTCCACCTCTGAACGGTTTGAAGGCTTTCTCTCACTCATGGCTGAAGAATTCCCCCATATTCAGATAGTGGAAAAACTAGAGACTCTGGGACAGCATTCCATTACCTATGCCAAAGTTCGGGAAACATTGAGAAAACATCCTGATCTGAAAGGAATCTGGAATGCGGTCAGCTGCAATGAAGATATGATCCAGGCCATTACGGATGCAGGCAAACAAAGGGATCTTAAAATTGTATCTCTGACCTTCTCTCCTTTCGTCGTCCAATTGGTCCGTCAGGGCAAGATTGATTTTACTTTAGGTCTGGCTCCGCAGCGAATCGGAGAACTGGTTATTGAGACAATATACGAATATCTTTATCTGAACAAAAAACCGGAGGTTTCCCACATCAAAACCCCCGTTCACGTGGCTCTGAAAGAAAATATTGATTTGTTTCACGACCTATGAGTATAACCAAAAACAAATCGCCAAACGAAAGGCTTACAGCCTCTCATTCGGCGATTTGTTTAATTTTTTCTGTCAGTTGCTGAAGAGTCTGTGCTCTCTTTCCCAGAATGCGAATAACGACATCATCCGATTCCAGCCGGCTAAATCCCCCTTCCACATATGGTGTTTTTTCTACCAGACTCCGTATGGCGTTTTCTTTCTCTGTATCTGGCACGCGATTTGCCGTCAGAAACAAATTTGCCAGATGGGTATAGGACTCATACATTCCTACTCCTTCCATCTCCATCCTTTCCGGCTCATATCTGGTGTTGTCACGGTAAATCAGTTTTCCCCTTCTCCTTATCTGAATCAGCGAATGATAAAAACGATATTTGAACCGTTCTCCGGAAGCGCTTCTTCCACAGGAAAGAATTTCATACAGACCAAACCGCGAAGTCTCATCTGTAAGATTGACCTCCATCCCGCTTTGATAGGCGGAACCGGCGAAAGGAATCGTTGGCTGAGGATAGAAATCAAACACCGCATCCGCTTCCACCGTTATTTCGATATTCCTTTCCGCCCACCCGTCATCCATTTTATGTATTTTCTCAAAGGATTGAGAGATGAATTCCAGACGGCTCCCCTCGCCAATTTTAAAGAAAAAGTGTTGAGTATCTCCGGCCATCACTCCTGCGGAAGCAGAAAGCATCATTACCTGCAGTCCCCTGTCCGTCGGAAACGGCTGCATAATTTTAAAAGGAGCCGTGTAAAACACATCGGCCAGTCTTGTTCCCTCCCCAGACTTTTCTGATCCGATCCTTAATTCCGATACCCTGCCAAACTGATTCTTCATCCTTCCATTCCTTCCAGCAGAACATTTTCTTTGATCCAGGAAATTATCTGATCCACCCCGGATCTTTCCCGGATATTAGTAAACAAAAAGGGCTTATCCCCACGCATCCTCCTGGAATCCCGTTCCATCACTTCAAGCCTTGCCCCCACATAAGGCGCCAGGTCAATTTTATTGATCACCAGAAGATCCGAGCGTGTAATCCCCGGCCCGCCTTTTCTTGGAATTTTGTCTCCTTCAGCAACATCAATAACAAAAATAGTGGCGTCCACCAATTCAGGACTGAAGGTTGCTGACAAATTGTCTCCTCCGCTTTCAATAAATAAAAGATCCAAATCCGGAAAGCGGCCAGCCATTTCATCCACCGCTTCCAGATTCATGGATGCATCTTCTCTGATTGCCGTGTGGGGACATCCTCCCGTTTCCACACCAATGATTCTGTCCTGCTCCAGCACACTGTTTTTTGTCAAAAACTGCGCGTCCTCTTTCGTATATATATCATTGGTGATAACGGCTATACTGTAATTTTTGGCCATTTTCCTGGAAAGAGCCTCAATCAGCGCCGTTTTCCCAGAGCCCACCGGTCCCGCTACACCTATTCTCACATAAGACATATTCATTATCCTCCCACATTTCATTTTACGACATATATATCCTTGAATACAGCTTTTCATGTTCCATGGATCGGATATCGAATCCCGGAGCTCCGCAGCAAAGCATTTCTTCGCCCCAATTTTCCATCTTCGCAATCACATCATCAAATATCTTAAAACTGTCCGTGAGGATTCTCTGTCCCGCGCTTTGAGAAAGAGGAATCGCTTTTACACAGTTTGTCACCATGGCGGAAGTCTGGCTGTACAAAAAATTTTCCAACATTTCTGTTTTTTCCATCCCAGCCGCCCCGCAAAAGCAGCCGTAGGCACAGGCATGCACATGCTTGCTTTTTTTTACCCTTCCATAATCTTCAAATGAAGAATTCCGATATGATACAGTAAGCTGACTTACCGTTTTTACGAAACGGGAGCCGAGTTTTCGGGCTGCCTCTCTGATTTCCCTTGGGGCCAGGGAGGCAGAATATGTTTCCTCCAGCTCCAAAATTTTTCCTACGTTATTCTCCCTGGCAGCATCAAAACAAAGTCCGGCAGCCAACAGTTCTGAAGAAGCCAGATTAAACCGGATTTTATTTTCTATATAACTGCGGGCAGTTTTTTCGTCTCTGACAATATTTCTCTGAATATAAGTCTCAAGACCGTAAGAATGAGAATATCCCCCAATGGGAAACAGCGCATCGTTCACCTGCAGCAGAAGATATCTGTTTTTCTTGTTCTCCATACCCACTTCCTCTCAATGATGATGATTGTGAACAGCCGCTGAAATACGACGGTCAAAATCCAGCCGCCGTATTTCCTTGGTCACTCTCACTCCATGAAGTTTCTCCAGCATCTGATACATAGGCTCGTTAAAAGGAGTGATAAAAGATCCTTCCTCCTCTCCCCAGAACAGCGGGGCATGGCGGTTACCAATTTCATAACAGACCTTGGCAGCCATGTTCGGATGATTTTCGCTGATTTTCACACGAATCACCATACATTTTGGGGTATGCACCACCAGGGCGTATTCCTTGTCCAGATATAGGATATCTCCCTCATACAACCCCCTGGTCAGCACGGAATCGTCCAGACGAATTCCCACCTCTTCCCCTTTATCGGTGACTTTCTTGTGTATTTTTTTAAAGGCTTCGTACCATTCGATATTTACATAATCCAACTGATATCCGGACAGATCCATCTGATCTGTCCGCCCTAAAATTTTTTCACAAAGCATCTTTGCTCTCCTTGCGTTTTTACCATAAACCAATCATCATCAAAAGTCCAGGAATCCAGGCTGTAATGATTCCTTCAACCACCTGCAGACACGGAGTGAATCTTCCAAGCTTCTTTCCCAGAATATCCTCCACAAAAGACGTTCCCCACAGAATCGCCCACAGATACCAGATGCCAGCCCAACGGATATCCGGCTCAATCCCAAGAGCCTGACTTCCCACAAAACCTTCCAGAGTACCGAATACAATCGCATTGATGGCCACAAATGTGGAAAACCAGGCAAAAGGCTTACTGTTGAGTTTAAAAATATTATTGATTGCCACAAAAAGATACGTAAACCCGAACAAAAGGCCAGTTCCTGCCGCATAATAATTTCCCTGAACCAGGTTGACAAAGTTAATGAACACTGATAACCCGCCGGTAAAAATATTCATCACTGCCGCGGCTTTTCCATCCACATGGCAGAGATTGCAGATACCATTGTTAATCAGTACGATTCCAACAAACAGTAAACATACTCCTAACATCGTTTCCCCTCTCCTATCAGAACAGACTGTACAGCTGTGTCAGCGGCAGTTTTTTCGCCGGTTTGGATGTAAGACTCACACCGTCGGCAGTCACTTCATAAGTTTCCGGATCCACTGTAATAACCGGCGTGGCATCATTCAGTTTCATATCTTTTTTTCCAATATTCCTGCAATTCTCCACCGGCACCACCTGTTTTTCCAAATGATATTTGCCCTTGACATCCTCTTCCATGGCTGCCTTAGACACAAAAGTAAGGCAGGCATCATATTTCGCTTTGCCATGTGCCGCGAACATGGGCTGATAAAATACCGGCTGAGTAGTCGGAATTGACGCATTGGCGTCCCCCATTTTGGAAGCCACGATCATACCGCCCTTGATGACCATATCCGGTTTTGCCCCAAAAAACGCCGGATTCCAAAGTACCAGATCCGCCAGCTTGCCTTCCTCTACTGAACCTACGTATTTGGAAATACCGTGGGTAATTGCCGGATTGATAGTGTATTTGGCAATATATCGTTTTACCCGGAAATTATCATTCCCTTTTCCTTCATCCTCCGGAAGGGAACCCCTTTCTTCTTTCATCTTGCTGGCCGTCTGCCAGGTACGGGTAATCACCTCACCGATCCGCCCCATGGCCTGGGAATCGGAACTCATCATACTGAAAACACCCATATCGTGAAGAACATCTTCCGCCGCAATGGTTTCCGGACGGATTCTGGAATCGGCAAAGGCCACATCCTCCGGAATCTTTTTATCCAGGTGATGGCATACCATCAGCATATCCAGATGCTCGTCCAAAGTATTTACCGTGAAGGGCATGGTCGGATTGGTGGAAGAAGGAAGCACGTTGGATGCTGCCGCTGCTTTGATAATATCCGGCGCATGTCCGCCGCCGGCTCCCTCCGTATGGTAAGTGTGGATCGTTCTGCCGCCGATGGCCTCCAACGTATCTTCCACACAACCGCCTTCGTTTAACGTATCTGTATGTATCGCCACCTGCACATCATACTCGTCCGCCACATTAAGGCAATGATTGATTACTGCCGGTGTGGATCCCCAGTCCTCATGAATTTTCAGTCCCATGGCGCCTGCTTTTACCTGTTCGATCAGCGGTTTTTCATCGGAGCAGTTTCCTTTTCCAAGGAATCCCAGATTCATGGGATATTCTTCTGCCGCTTTCAGCATCATTTCCATATTCCAGGGCCCCGGAGTACAGGTTGTGGCATTGGTTCCGTCTGCCGGTCCCGTTCCGCCTCCGATCATAGTGGTAACTCCGGAATACAGCGCGCAGTCAATCTGCTGGGGACAGATAAAATGAATATGGGTATCAATTCCTCCTGCCGTCACAATCATTCCTTCCCCCGCCAGCGCCTCTGTAGACGCGCCCACGGTCATTCCCGGAGTTACGCCATCCATAATGGCCGGGTTCCCCGCTTTTCCAATACCTTTGATTTTTCCGTCCTTAATTCCGATATCTGCTTTCACGATGCCGGTATAATCTACAATCAATGCATTGGTAATCACCAAATCCAAATCCCCATCGCTGCTGCAGGTCTTTACCGACTGCCCCATTCCATCCCGGATGGTTTTTCCTCCTCCGAATTTGATTTCCTCCCCATAGGTGGTATAATCTTTTTCCACTTCTATCACAAGATCCGTATCAGCCAGACGAACTTTGTCTCCCGTTGTAGGGCCGTACATCATTGCATATTTTTCTCCAGAAAGTTTTACGCTCATTCTTTTTGTCCTCCCGTTAATTTATCAATCCTCTCTGTTTTGCTTTGTCCAGCGCCGCCTGCTTGGCTGCCTCCGACACATGGCCGCAGGTAAGATCCTGGAACCCGAAAACTCTTTTGGTCCCGCCTATCTCCACAAGCTGTACTTCTTTTTCTTCCCCTGGTTCGAATCTTACCGAGGTCCCGGAAGGAATATCCAGATGATACCCATAGGCCTTCTCCCGGTCAAAACTCAGGCATTTGTTTACCTCAAAAAAATGGAAATGAGAACCCACCTGCACCGGACGGTCTCCCGTATTTGCCACTGTCACCATAACCGTCTTTCTGCCCTCATTCATGGTAATCTCTCTGTCTGCCGGCATAATTTCTCCAATTTTCATCTGATCATACCTCCTCTACTGAATGGGATTGTGAACCGTTACCAGTTTCGTACCGTCGGGAAAAGTGGCTTCCACCTGAACTTCGTGCACCATATCTGCCACGCCGTCCATCACATCATCTTTTCCCAACAGTTTGGTGCCAAGCTGCATCAGTTCCACCACTTCTTTGCCGTCTCTGGCCATCTCCAGCAGTTCTGAACTGATATATGATACAGCTTCCACGTAATTCAGCTTCAGTCCCCGCTCCTTTCGTTCCTTCGCCAGATTTCCAGCCATATGGAGCATAAGTTTTTCCTGTTCCTTTGGATTTAATCTCATGTTCACTCCTCCTGTTATTCATCTTTGCTGCTGTATAAAAACGCAAAAAAGAAGGCAAAGGTGCTGATTTACGGCACCTTTGCCTTCTATGCGGGTATTATATCCCCCTTTTTTTTCTATGTCAAGACTGAATTTTTTTTACTTCATTGATAGCTTACCCATATACTTCCATTATCCGCCGATCGAACACAGTTTTCAATAAAGCGAACTCCTTCTGCGCCGTCGCGGATATTGGGAAACCACATATCATTCATAACATCTTCAGCACCCTCTCCATGATTCACTCGATCCATAGCAATGCCGAAACGCCGATACAAATTGGCCCACGCTTCAAACAGTCCTTCCGCATGGCCTCCGCCCATTCTGTCCTGTAAAACCATATCATCCTTTTGACAGAGGTATCCCATTCCCCGGTCCAGAACCCGTGCAGGCTCTCCCTGCACCTCATACCGCAGCTGATTAGGATGTTCATCCCACCACTCCACACTGGCTTTTGAACCGATTACTCTTATTTTCTGCTGATGCATGGAACCCGCGTTAACACAGCTTGCCCAAAGATTTCCAACTGCTCCGCCTTCAAACTCCATCAGCACAAAAGCGTTGTCCTCCAGAGGCGCCCGGCTCTTCACAAAACTCTGCCGGCTGCACATCAGCTTTTCAATTTTCAGAGAAGGAACCATAGCTTTAGCCAGATACAGCGCATGGGTTCCCACATCGCCCAAAACGTAAGATGGTCCTGCTGTTTTGGGATTTACCCTCCATCTCGTTCCTGCGTCCTCCTTTTCCACTTCCGCCGAATGGAAGCCATGGGCAAACTGCATATTGATAATACGGATCTCCCCAAGATCCCCGTTGGCAATCATGTTTTTCGCCTGGTGAATCATCTGTGCCCCCGTATAACCATAGGTCACGCCGACGATTCTGTTTTTTTCTTTCGCCAAGGCCTGCAGCTCCTCCGCCTCATCGCTGGTAAAGCATAAAGGTTTTTCGCAAACCACGTGAAGTCCGGCATTAAGAGCTGCTTTACAGATTTCATAATGGGTCCCGTTGGGAGTTGCTATTGAAACAGCTTCAATTCCATCCTGACGCTTCGCCTCTTCAGCAAACATAGTGATATAATCCGGATAGCAGCGTTCTTCGGAAACGCCCAGATTCGTTCCGAATTCCCTCCCTCTCGCATCATCAATGTCGAAAGCTCCCGCCGTCAATACAAACAGACGGTCTCTTGCAGCGGAATTCCGGTGAATATAACCAATCTGGCTTCCTCTTCCTCCTCCCACCATTCCCCAGCGCAGCGGTTGTTCCAAATGAAATTCTTCATTAAACATCAGACTCTCTCCTTTCCTTACTTATCTGGCCAATATACAGCCCCAGGCTTTTCCACCCAGAGATGCTGCTCTTCAAAATCCGGTCCCAGGTAGGGGTTTCCATCCAAATGCCGGATAACCCAGATATAATACATGGCATATCCCGGCGCAGTTACCTGAGGATGCACCTTATTTGGTATAATTTTCACCGTATCATTATGTTCCAGCAATATTCCTTCATCACCCAGTTTCAATAAGCCAAAACCGTTTTCCGGATAAAATTTATAAAAATAAATTTCCGGCTGAACATGAGAGTGAGAGGGAAATCCGGACCATTTTCCCGGATAATGTACATCCTCCCCCAGCATCAAGTTTGATTCCGGTGTGAGCCTATGATCCTGCGCAGTTCTCACGATCCTTGTTCCCGCTTCATTCATAAACCCTTTTCCCCGTACCTCTTTCACAATAGCATCGCCGCAGCGAACTGCAGATTCAAAATTTCGATCATTCTCCGTTCGCATTACGGCTACTTCACTGTCAGCGGCAATACCGGTGATCTTTACTTTTACGCCTGCCGCCACATTCAGACACCAGAGATCATCATCAAGAAAACTTTCTCTTCTGGCTTTTACCCTCTTACCCTCAAAGAAAACCTCTATTTCTCCATAGATCAAAAGATAAGCCCTCTCCAGCGAAGATTCTTCTTCAAACTTCGTTCCTTCTTCCAGTTTCAGAATCCCAAAATCCATCATCATGTCACTGTGTTTTCCATTAAGCTCTGCAATTGCATTGTACCCTGTTTTAAATGGTTCTTTCTGCTGAATTCTCATCTTTTTCCTCCTTCTGCAGCTTACTGATAATCCAATATGCTTCCTGTTCTACCCTCTTTATGGGGGATTCAAATAATTTCAGCCGGTCAAATTCTTCCGGATACCTTTTCATCTCCTGCCTTAATACATCAGAGAACGTTTTCCTTAAAATCGTTCCAAAATTCATCTTCCCAATCTTCTCTCTTTTCAGCTTTGCAATATCCTTTTCCGATATACCGCTGGAACCATGAATCACCAGAGGAAGACGACAGACCTCCTGAATTTTTTTCAAAACAGAATAATTAATGGCCGCTGTCCCCTCCGTCAGACGATGAATGTTCCCAACCGAAACCGCAAGCCAATCCACATCCGTTTTCATGAACATTCCAGCGGCTTCTTCGGGTGATGTATACCGGATTTCTGTTTGCCCAAGATCACTGTAAGGCACTTGTCCCAATTCTCCTTCCAGAAACACACCGTAGGAATGAGCATATTCTGCCATCTGCTGAGTAAACTTTCGATTTTCATCAAAGGGCAGCATAGATCCGTCGTACATCACGGAAGTAAATCCACTATCAACTGCCTGTCGAATTAAATTCAAATCGGAACAATGATCCAGATGTATGCCCACAGGCACATCTGCCCGCTGACCAAGGGAGAGCAGCAGCCGGGCCCAACTCTGTATATCCAGCGCCTCTCTGGCGCTTTTATTTATCATCAGAATAACCGGACTGCCTGCTTTTTCAGCCGCCCGTATCACTGCCTGAGCATCTTCATATCCAAAGATGTTGAATCCCGGAATGATCTTTCCGGAATCAGCAGCTTCTTTCACATAATCCTTATCCCATCTCATCCTTTCTCCCTCTCAAAATAGGCTTTTCTCACTTTGTCCACTTCCATAAGATTCGAAATTCCGTCCGCGCAACTGATACTGGTCAAAGCCAAAGAGGCACATGCCGTTCCCAGCTGCATTGCATTGCAAAGCTCCCAGCCATTCAAAAGGCCATACGTCAGTCCTGCCGCATATGCATCTCCAGATCCAAAGGTTTTTATACTTTTCGTAGGTATCACACCACACTGAACCACAGGTCTTCCTTTCCTGTATCCCCAGGATCCCTTTGCCCCATCTTTTACAATTACCAGTTTCACTCCCTGTTCCAGCAGTGCCTGCGCGGAACGCTCATTGTCATCATTATCCGGCATGGAAAGATATTCCACCGCATCAAACTCCTCTCTGTTTCCGATGACCAGATCCGCCTGACGAATAGCTTCCGTGTAACAAAGAGCAGCCTCCCGCCGATCCTTCCACCCGAAAGGACGATAATCAATATCCAAAAACACTGCCGTATCATGCGCTTTGGCATATTTTATAATCTGAAACATCGCCTCACGGGACGGTGACGCAGAAAAAGCCGTTCCCGAAAGCATTACCGCACGAGCGCTTCCGATAAAATTCTCGTCAATTTCATCCGGACCGAGAAGTAAATCCGCCGTTCCATCCCGATACAGATATGTTCCATGATGAAAATCGCCTGAGTCACTTTGATAAGTTCCACTATTATCAGGACTTAAAATTTCCGTCAGCGCAATACAGTTGCGTGCTCCGGTCTGATCTATCCTGAGTCCGGATGTATCAATTCCCAACTTCAGAAACTTCTCCAAGATATATTCTCCCATACCATCTTTAGACACTTTCCCAACAAATCCTGTCTTCAGCCCTAATTTGGCCGCCCCCTGTGCGATATTCGCAGGCGAACCGCCAACGGATTTGGTAAAAGAAGGAATCTGTGAAAATGGACAGTTCAATGCCGTTGTATTTAGATCAATCCCGGCACGGCCTGCTAAAATTAAATCCAGTTTTTTCTCCATAGTTTTTCTCCTTATCCATATTGATAGAAGCCACTCCCGCTTTTTCTTCCCAGTTTCCCTGCACGAACCATTTTCTTCAATATCGGATGAGGACGGTATTTAGGATCTCCCGTCTCTTCCATAAGAGTCTCCATAATTGCCAATACAACATCCAGACCTATCAGATCTCCAAGTTCCAGCGGACCCATGGGGTGATTTGCTCCTCTCTTCATAGCAATATCAATTTCCTCTGGAGAGGATATCCCTTCTGCATACAGCAAAATACCTTCATTAATCATTGGAATTAAAATACGGTTTACCACGTAACCCGGAGATTCCGCCACACAAACAGGAACTTTTCCTATACTTTCAGCAATTTCTTTCACTTGTTTCGTCACATTATCCGATGCTTCCATACCCGGTACTACTTCCACCAGCAACATCACATCAGCCGGATTAAAAAAATGCATTCCCACAACCGGGTGTTTCAGTCCTCGTCCCATTTCAGTAATAGATAATGCTGAAGTGTTGGAAGCAAATATACACTTTTCTGAACAGATATTCTCCAGCTCTTTAAACAGCTTCTTTTTAGTCTCCATATCCTCCCGTACACATTCAACCACAATATCAGCAGGAGCACAAATTTCATTAGTACCGGTTTTGATCCGATTCAATATCTTTTCCGCGTTTTCCGCAGTAATTTTCTTTCGCTCTACCCTTTTCTTTAATGTTTTCCTGATTTTCTCCTTTCCTTCTCTTGCAGTTTCTTCCTTTCTGCTGCAAAAACATACTTCATATCCATCAGTTTGAGCAAAGGCAAGAGCAATTCCCCTGCCCATTGTTCCACTTCCTACTACACCTACTATCATTCCCGCACCTCACATTCGTCAGCATCTGCCAACATTGGCTTCAACTTTCTGCTGATTGTCAATTCGCATCCCGTTGCATTCTGAATCTGTTCCACTGTAAATACCGGATTATATTCCGTGAGAATCAACCCATCATCCGTCACTTTCAAAACTCCCATTTCCGTAATGATCGTATCCACCGCTTTTACTGCCGTAAGAGGAAGAGTGCATTTTTTAAGAATTTTATGTCTGCCTTTATTCATATGTTCCATTGCAACGATTACCTTTCTTGCCCCCGTCAGCAAATCCATTGCACCGCCCATACCAGGAACCATTTTCCCCGGTATGATCCAGTTGGCAATATTTCCCTGCTCATCCACCTGAAGCGCTCCTAATATCGTCACATCTACATGACCTCCACGTATCATCGCAAAAGAAGCCGCACTGTCAAAAAATGCACCGTCCGCTGCTATTGCAGCGAGATTTCCACCTGCATCAACGATATTTTTATTTTCTTCTCCCAGAGACGGCCGGCCTTTCAATCCAATAAAGCCATTTTCAGACTGTACCATCAGTCCGACTTCCTCCGGCACATATTCAGCAACAAGTGTGGGAAGTCCAATTCCCAAATTAACAACGTCGCCGTCTTTTAATTCTCTGGCAGCACGCGCTGCAATTAAATGCTTTCGATTCATACTGATACTCCTTTTAGGTTTCACTCTGTACAATATAATCTACATATATTCCCGGAACGTGAACATAGTCAGGGCCAATTCCTCCTGCTTCCACAATTTCATCTGCTTCCGCAATCACAACATCTGCAGCCATCGGCATAATCTGTCCAAAATTTCTGGCAGATCCTTCTATAAAAAGATTGCCCGATTTATCTGCCTTCGACGCCTTCACTAACGCTACATCTCCACGTAAAGGTTTTTCCAGCAGATATTTTTTCCCATCAATAACAAAGACTTCTTTTCCTTCTTCCACCATAGTTCCAACACCTGTAGGCGTCAAAAAGCCTCCTAGCCCGGCTCCACCCTGACGCACCGCTTCCGCAAGTGTTCCTTGCGGAATCAATTCTACTTTTGTCTCACCTTCCTGCATTTGACGGCCTGTTTCCGGATTTGTTCCGATATGACTTGCCATTATTCTGGAGAACTGTTTATTCACAACCATTTTCCCGACTCCTCTGTCCGGAAATGATGTATCATTACAAATCAGGGTAAGTCCACAGACCTTTCTTTCTGTCAGTTTATTGAGTATGGAATCCGGTGAACCGCATCCCAAAAAGCCTCCTACCATCAAAACAGTTCCCTCTTTTATCAATTCCGCAGCCTCATCAAGACTTATAATTTTATTTTTCACTGCGATCCCCCTTATCCGCTCTCCTACAGCTTAAACTCCCAGTTTTTCTTTCATATACCTTCTGGCACGCTGTGCATATTCCAAGGGATCCGCCTTAGCAGGATCCTGTTCTGCCTCTACAACAATCCAGCCTTCATATCCATACTCTTTCAAAATACCGAAAACTTCATCCCAATCCACTTCTGTTCCGTCCCCTGGAACTGTAAACATCCCTTCCATAACTCCATTCAGAAAACTCATATTTTCCTCACGCAGTTTCTGCAGAATATTTCCTCTTACATCTTTTAAATGAATATGACCGATTCTATGGATATACTTTCTCAACACCTCAGTTGCATTCTCACCAGCCACTGTACAATGCCCTGTATCAAATGTCAAAAATACCAATTCCGGATCCGTGTTCTCCATCAGCCGATCAATTTCATTCAGCGTTTCTATCCCCGTTCCAACATGTGGATGAAAACAAACTTTCATTCCTTTCTTCCTAGCTCTGCGTCCCAACTCATTTAACCCTTCACAAAGATTCATAAACTGGGCCTGCGTCAGAATTGGTCTGTCCGCCACAAGTGGTCTGTCAATATCACCGTGTATTGTCACGCCACATTCGCCTACACCAATAACTCTCGCCCCAAGAGCATAAGTATAGTCCATATGCTGTTCAAACGCTTCATATGTCTCCTCATTTTCAAAAATGGTAAAATAGCTGCTGAACCACATATTACAGATGACCAATCCTCTTAAATCCAACGCTTTTTTCATAACGGAAAGCTCTTTTGGATATTTCCATCCTCCTTCACTGCCTTCATACCCCGCCAGTGCCATTTCACTTAGGCACTGCTGGTAAGTCAACTCTCCTCCCAGAGAAGGAAGATCATCATTGGACCAGTTTATTGGGGCGCATCCATATTTTATATTCATTATAAATTCACTCCTTTTTGTAATTTATTAATATTGTCTTAGTTCCCGAACCGTCTTTTCCAACTCACGATAACATTTCTGTACACTTTCTTTATCTGAAACAGACGCCAAACCGACTCTCCAGAATGTTTCATAGCTTTCCGTCATTGTACCCGGCAGAACCATAATCTCAATCAATGTGGATTTCTCACTTTTCTTACTTTCTGCTATTGCAAATTTCAGCTCTTTCAATGTGGACACTTTCCATGCATTCGCACCATATGCCCTGGCAACGCCAGCAAAATCAACATTGGTATATTCCCCGGTCAAACCGCCGGTTTCCTCTTCCCGATATCTGAATTCTGTTCCAAAAGAGCCAATCCCCTGATTTTTCTGGAGATTATGAATACACTGATGCCCCCAGTTGTTAAACAATAATACGTTAATTTTAGTTCTTTCCTGGAGGCTTGTTACGAGATCCGAGTGTGCCATAAGAAAACTCCCGTCTCCTACAAATGCATATACTTCAGATTCAGGTGAGGCTAGTTTTGCCCCCAATGCACCTGAAATCTCGTACCCCATGCAGGAAAATCCATATTCCAAATGGTAGCTCCCCTTTTTCTTCGGCTCCCAGATTCTTTCCAGATCCGAAGGAAGACTTCCCGCCGCTGCGACTATGATATCTTCCTCTCCTAACATTTTATTCAGCTCCAGAAGAACTTTTGTCTGATTTAATCCCTGGCTGCAATCTGCCTCTTCCATTTCTGCTCTTATTCCGTTCCATTTTTCTTTTGCTGATTTTATCTCATCGCAGTAGAAAGACCGATATCCTTCTTTCTCAAGCGCGCTCTCCAACGCCAACAAACCAAGTTTCGCATCAGATACAATAGAAAGTGAATCTAATTTTGTGCTGTCCATTTCATTCACATTGATCGAAATCACCCTTGCGCTCTTACTAAAGCCCGCTTTCGATGAAGTCACAAAATCATTCAGTTTCGTTCCGATGGCAATAATCAAATCCGCTTCCCTGGCTATGAGGTTTGCACTAAGTGTCCCACAGATACCAACGCAACCCAGATTGTAAAATTCTTCAGCACTATTTTCACCTTTTCCGGCTTGAGTTTCCGCAAATGGAATATTAAATTTTTTTGCGAATTGCAGAACCTCTTTTCCCGCATCAGAATATCGGACTCCGCCTCCCGAGATAATTATCGGCTTTTTTCTGCTTTTTATTAATTGAACGGCTCGTTTAACAGCTTGTCTGGACGGCTCTCTTCGTTCCAGATACCATACTCTTTTTTCCAGGAACTCAACCGGAAAATCATACGACTCTCCCTGGACATCCTGAGGCAGACACAGTGCAACCGCACCTGTCTGAGCCGGATCAGTAAGAACGCGCATCGCATTCAAACATGCCTTCATCAGCATTTCCGGCCTGGTGATTCTGTCCCAGTATTTCGTTACCGGCCTGAACGCATCATTTACAGAAATTGTTGCATCTGTTTCACATTCCAGTTGCTGAAGAACAGGATCTGGCTGTCTGTCAGCATAAGCATCCCCCGGCAAAAACAGTATCGGTATCCTGTTAACGGTGGCAGTTCCCGCTGCTGTCACCATATTCAGCGCCCCAGGTCCAATGGATGATGTGCATGCATATATTTTTCTTCTTTTATTTTGTTTTGCAAACGCAATGCATGTATTTGCGATATCCTGCTCGTTTTTCCCCTGAATATATGTAATTTCATTTTTATATTGTTCTAAAGCTTCTCCTAATCCAACAACATTTCCATGGCCAAAGATTCCCATGACCCCTTCAACAAATTTAATTTCTTCTCCATCAATATCCAGATACTGGCTGTTTAAAAATTTGATTAATGCCTGTGCAGTTGTCAATTTTACTCTTCTCATTTCCCTTTTCCCTTCGTTGTTCTGTTTTATTTTATTATACTTTCTTTTGTTTATCTTGTCAATGTGTTTATTTATTTTTATTTTTTTCCTGTTTCAAACAAAATCATTATTGATCGTAATAAAAAATAATGATATTATAATTCAAAACACATAATCTGGAGGTAAAAATGAAAAAAAAATCATTACACACAAAAACAATCTGGAAAAGCAATTTATTAAGCGACATTCGGATTGCCAGTGAAGCTGGTTTCGGCGCTGTTGAAATGGCAGGAACAAAAGTATGGGATTACATAAATGCCGGTCTGTCCCATCAACAAATCACAGAAGCTTTGCAGATAAATAATATTCAGTTTATCAGCATAAATGACATTGTAAATGTAGAGAGAACCGATGACGATTCGATTGCACATATGTTAAAAGAAACGAACACACTTTCTGCTTTCGCCCAGAGTGTAGGGTGCGACTGTATCCAACTTGTTCCTTTATGCGCGCTTGAAGGACGTCCGGAAGACGAAATAATTGATCTGACCGCCAGAAACATTCGCAGGATTTGCGATATTGGCATAAATTATGGCGTTCGCTTTCAATTAGAACCTGTTGCCTGGTCTCCCATACATTCATTGCGCACCACAAAAAAGTTAATTGACGCAGTTGATCGCGCAAATTTCGGAACAGTAATTGATTTCTGGCATCTGTGGTACGGTTCTGAAACTACTTTGGAAGATATTCGTTCTTTTGATTGCTCTAAAATATTCCATATCCATTTTTGTGATGGCATGAAAAATGAACCTGACACAGTCTGCAACGAAGAATTGTTGCGTGGATGCTACGCTGGCGAAGGATCAATTCCTTTACATGACTGGGTAAATGCAGTCAAAGCTACCGGCTATAATGATTGGTGGAGCTATGAACTTGTCAGCGCTAAACATTGGCAATTTGACACAAAAAAAGTAGCAGAATATACCAGTCACCTGCTTGATCAATATGTTTTCGAAAATCAATAAAAATCTCATGGACGAACAAAGGGCAGCGCCGTCAAAAACAGCGCTGTCCCAGTGAGCAGTTATCTATAGTCCGGATCCTTTTCCGCTGGCGGCATGAAACTTTGGACATGTTGACAAGCTAAAAAGGTAAGTAGGTAATCATCCGTACCTTGACAAAATAAAAAATCCCCCGGCATTTACCAGGGGAAGCGCGTTCCTTACTTTTTCAGTTTGCTGTGGCAATCGGCCGGAAGACTGGCAGACCAGGGCAGAA
>JBMNRB010000022.1:0-50714 GCA_050944435.1 Ruminococcus sp. | reverse complement strand
TCAAACTCAATCGTTCCCGGCGGTTTACTGGTCAAATCATACATTACCCGATTTACGCCTTTCACCTCATTGACAATTCTGTTTGTCACCTTAAACAGCACCTCATAGGGAATTTCTGCCGCCTCAGCCGTCATGAAGTCACTGGTAGTAACCGCTCTCAACGCTACGGCGTAGTCATAGGTTCTCTCATCTCCCATAACCCCCACTGACCGCATATTGGTAAGGCCCGCGAAATACTGACCAAGATCCTTATCCACACCGGCTTTTGCAATTTCTTCCCGGTAGATGGCATCAGCATCCTGCACGATTTTCACCTTTTCCGCCGTTACTTCACCGACAATACGGATTCCAAGTCCCGGTCCCGGGAATGGCTGACGGAATACCAGATTTTCCGGAATGCCAAGTTCCAGTCCGGCTTTGCGCACCTCGTCCTTGAAAAGAAGGCGCAGCGGTTCGATAATCTCCTTAAAATCCACATAATCCGGAAGACCGCCCACATTATGGTGGCTTTTAATCACAGCAGATTTTCCAAGCCCAGATTCAATTACATCGGGGTAAATGGTTCCCTGCACCAGGAAATCCACCGCTCCAATTTTTTTGGCCTCCTCTTCGAAGACACGAATAAATTCTTCCCCGATTATTTTCCTTTTCTTTTCCGGTTCTGTAACGCCGGCCAGTTTTTCATAAAACCGTTCCTGAGCATTTACCCGGATGAAATTCAAATCATAAGGACCGTCCGGACCGAAAACAGCTTCTACCTCATCCCCTTCATTTTTTCTGAGAAGACCGTGATCTACAAATACGCACGTCAGCTGCTTGCCGATGGCTTTGGCCATCATTACCGCCGCTACGGAAGAATCCACTCCGCCCGACAGCGCGCAAAGAGCTTTACCGTCTCCCACCTTTTCGCGGATGGTTTTTATGGATTCTTCCACGAAGGAATCCATTTTCCAGCTGCCGGTACAGCCGCATACACCATAGACAAAACTTGCCAGCATCTGTTTGCCTTCCCTGGTGTGCATCACTTCCGGATGGAACTGTGTCGCATACAGTCTGCGTTCCTCATTTTCCATGGCCGCCACCGGGCATACCGATGTGGACGCCGTGATTCTGAATCCTTCCGGCGCCTGGGAAATATAATCCGTATGGCTCATCCAGCAGATTGTTTTAGCAGAAACATCCTGGAAAAGAACAGAACTTTTGTCCACATCTACCTCTGTCTTTCCATATTCGCTGACAGGAGCCGTCTCAACCTTTCCTCCCAGTAAATAGGCCATCAGCTGGGAACCGTAGCAGATTCCAAGAATGGGAATCCCCAGGTTAAAAATTTCCGGGCTGTAGCGGGGAGAATCTTCACCATAAACACTGTTGGGGCCTCCGGTAAAGATAATCCCTTTGGGGTTCATTTCTTTTATTTTCTCAATATCAAGCGTATAGGGGTGTACTTCCGCATATACGTTACATTCCCGGACTCTTCTGGCAATCAACTGGTTATACTGCCCGCCGAAATCCAGGACGATGATCATTTCTCTCTCCACGTGTTTTCCTCCTGACTGTAAAATTCCTCTCTGCGATTATTTTTTATTATAGAGGAAAGGTGCCGCCTTCGCAACATTTTGCCGGAACTTTTTATTCTGTCTGTGTATGTCTGTGCAGATATTTTTCCCGGGTGGCCATTCCTCCCCGGATATGACGTTCTGATTTATTGGTATCCAGAATTTTTCGGGTGGCCCGTGCCAGTCCCGGATTAATTCTCAGCAGGCGATCTGTCACATCTTTATGTACCGTCGATTTGCTGATGCCGAACTCCTTCGCCGCCTGCCGTACCGTTGCATTGTGCTCAATAATATATACTGCAATATCAACCGCTCTTTCTTCTATATAATCTTTCAAAAAAAGACCTCAAAAATTGCGTTTTTACAGTATATGCACCCCGGCCTCTCAATAGGACAATAGTGATAAACCTCTATGTATTCTCACTGTTCTTTTCATACATTTTTTCCGTCTCATGCAGGATAAAAGTAATCGCACTGATAAAATCAATCAGCCTGAAAGAAGGGTCCAGCTTTCTTTCTTCGTAAGCATAATCTCCGTCTAGCCTTACTCCTTCCAGACTTTCATGTGCAAAATTGTTTCTTATTTTCCTGCACTCATCCAATATGCAAAAAACTGATGGATATTCTCTTTCAAACTCTTTCTTTGACATCCCTAGTACACTGCATATCCAACTGTACAAATATGGCCTTTTTATCAGCGGTCTGTCCGTAAACCTGTTTTCTTTGTCAAAAACATCAAAAATGTACTTCATCGTTTTTTCCAGAAATGAATGCAGCAGAATAACTGTATAGGGAATCGTTATATCAGACAGCCAACTCCACTTCCCCCTTTCAGACTCTGCGCTCATCAGCCATTCGTCATCAATGGATCTGTCCTGCCGCTGAATCTCCATCTCTTTTTTTCTCTCACGCTGCCTCTGCGCCTCCCGCTCCACCTGCGTTGCCAGCATGTAACAGTAGTCATTGAGTGCGTGCAGTTCTTCTTCAAATATAACAAAGGGAAAGGAACCCGCTTCATACAAAAAGTATTCCGTTTCCTCGGCCTGCACGGTTTTTCCCTGCCCGTCGAAGGCAAAAGAAAAAGCGCTGCTGTGTTTCAGACCGTCCCAGAATTTGTTCATAAAAGCCCTCCCTTTTCTGCAGTTTGGGAACCGACAAAATCTCATTTTCAATTATTGTACCACATCTGTCGCAGTTTAAATACCTTTCTGTGATTTTCATCACAGAAGTCAGCTTCTGTCTCTGCTATACTTAAATACATCAAAACCTGGAGGTCAATACTTTATTATGAAAACGAAAATCAGAAAAAATCGAAAGGCTTTTGTGGATACCGGGGTATGTGTGGCCTGCGGCTGCTGTGTGAAAGTCTGTCCCAAAAACGCCCTCCATATTCACCATGGAATTACCGCAAAGATAGATCTGGAAAAATGTGTGGGATGCGGTAAATGTGCAAAAGAGTGTCCCGCATCTGTCATTGAAATTCGGGAGGTGGATGATGAAAAAGCGCTGGTATGATTATCTTTGGATACTTTCCCTTGCCTATCTGATTCTTGGTTTTGTCAATATCCTGTTTGCCTGGCTGGGGCTTTTATGCTTTTTTATTCCTCTGTTGATTTCCATCATCCGGGGTACCAAAGGCTACTGCAACCGTTACTGCGGCCGGGGACAGCTCTTCGGTCTGTTGGGCGGCCGTTTCGGGCTGTCCCGGAAAAAGGATATGCCCCGGTGGATGAAACGCAAAGGATTCCGCTATGGATTTTTGATTTTTTTCTTTCTCATGTTTTTCCAGATGCTCTGGAATACCTATCTGGTATTTGCCGGTACGGAGGATCTTCATCAGGCCGTGACCCTTCTTTGGACCTTTAAGCTTCCCTGGCATTGGGCTTATCACGGAACACTGTTTCATCCTGGCGCCGCTCAGTTTGCCTTTGGTTTTTACAGTGTGATGCTGACTTCCACCCTTCTGGGCTTTATTACCATGATCCTGTTCAAACCCCGCAGTTGGTGTGTCTATTGCCCCATGGGCTCTATGACACAACTGATCTGCAAAGCTAAAAATAAAAAGGTGGTGCATTAATATGAAAGTTGTAATCGTAGGAGGGGTGGCCGGAGGCGCCACCTCCGCAGCAAGAATCCGGAGACTGGACGAACAGGCGGAGATTATTGTCTTTGAGCGATCCGGCTATATTTCTTATGCCAACTGCGGCCTTCCCTATTATATCGGCGGAGTCATCGAAGATCCGGAAGATCTGACGCTCCAGACGCCGGAAAGTTTTTTCTCCCGTTTTCGGGTAAGCATAAAGATCCGTCATGAAGTTCTTTCCATCCATCCGGACCGTAAGACCGTATCGGTTCGAGATCTGGAAAAGGGAAATGAATTTGAAGAAAGTTATGATAAACTTCTGCTTTCGCCCGGCGCCAGACCCACTCAGCCCCGCCTTCCCGGTATCAGGCTGGACAAACTGTTCACGCTGCGCACTGTGGAAGATACTTTCCGCATGAAGGATTATATCATCAAAAATCAGCCGAAATCCGTCATTTTGGCCGGCGGCGGTTTTATCAGTCTGGAACTGGCTGAAAATCTGAGGGAGCAGGGCCTTGATGTAACCATCGTCCAGCGTCCCAGACAGTTAATGAATCCCTTCGACCCGGATATGGCTTCTTTTATTCACAACGAAATGCGCCGCCGCGGAATCCGCCTGGCCTTGGGCCATACTGTGGAAGGATTTGCAAAAAGGGATGAAGGGATTGACGTCCTCTTAAAAGATGAAAAACCCCTTCACGGAGATATGGTGGTGCTGGCAATCGGTGTTTCCCCCGACAGCAGCCTGGCCAGGGAAGCTGGCCTTAAGCTCGGCATGAAAGACAGTATCCTGGTCAACGACCGGATGGAAACCTCTGTTCCGGATATTTATGCAGTGGGAGACGCCGTCCAGGTAAAGCACTACGTCACCGGACAGGATACTCTGATTTCCCTGGCCGGTCCCGCCAACAGACAGGGTCGGATCGCCGCCGACAATATCTGCGGCCGGGACAGCCGTTACCTGGGATCCCAGGGCAGCTCTGTCATCAAGATTTTTGATATGACTGCCGCTGTTACCGGAATCAATGAGACTAACGCCGCCAAAGCCGGCATCGATGCAGACCACGTTATCCTGTCTCCCATGAGTCACGCAGGATATTATCCCGGCGGAAAACTGATGACCATGAAAGTAGTTTTCGAGAAGGAAACCTATCGCCTGCTGGGGGCTCAGATCATCGGCTACGAAGGCGTCGATAAACGGATTGACGTTCTGGCTGCCGCCATCCATGCCGGAATGAGCGCTGCAGAATTGGGAACTCTTGACCTCGCTTATGCTCCCCCTTATTCTTCCGCAAAGGATCCCGTTAACATGGCTGGTTTCATGATTGAAAACATCTCTCAGGGCATACTGAAGCAATTTCACCTGAAAGATCTGGAAGAACTTCCTGCCGACGGCAGCGTTACTCTGCTGGATGTTCGTACCCCTGTGGAATATGACAGCGGCCATATTGATCATTTTATCAACATCCCGGTGGATGAACTGCGCGGCCGGCTGGATGAACTTCCCCAGGACAAACCGGTTTACGTCATTTGCCAGAGCGGACTGCGCAGCTATATCGCCTGCCGGATTCTTGCTGCCAATCATTTTACCTGTTATAATTTCTCCGGCGGTTTTCGTTTCTATGATTCTGTAAAAAACGATCGCTGCCTGACTGAGACTGCTTCTCCCTGCGGGGCCGATGATTTACTTTCTGTCTAAAAAAGATCCCGCCCGGCTTTATCGCCGGGCAGGATACAAGGAAGGATTATCTTAAGTTTGTCTTATTGGCTTTTTTACGCTGATTTTTCCTGTTTCAGATAAGGACGTATCTGTCTAAGAAATTCCCCGCATTCCTCTGCGTGGGCAATCACATCTACTTCACCGGCTTTGCTTAAAGCCATCACACCTACCACTGATTTGGCATCTACAATCTTTTTTCCACTTACAACGTCCACATCATATTCAAATCCATTGACGATTTTTACAAAATCGATAATATCATGGGGACTCTGAAAATTTAGTGAATATCTCATCCTTCATCCTCCTAATATTTTTTCCGATCAAGTTTTATCGTTAATATTATACAGACCATATACCTCTAAGGGAAGAACGCATTTTGCATAAAAATTGTCTATTCTTGCCGCTTTTACCAGCTTTTATTGTCCATTTTTACACTTTTCCTGTCTTTATTTGCTCCACCCGCTTATTATATGATATGATATCTTTAAATAATCGTTGTGGAAAAGGAGTCTTTTTTATGCTTCCAGATCTTTTAGAAAAACTGAAGAAAATGCGCCCCCAGGAAGAAACCATTTTGAATTCTCCTCTTCCAGTATTGTCTCATTATACTAAACAGGGACAGCCCAATGTGGTGGATAAAGAGATTGTCATCGGCCCCAACCGTTTCATCAGTCTTTTGCTCCAGCCGCGTTTTGTTGATCTTCCGGATCATACCCATAACTTTCTCGACATTATCTATATGTACAGCGGCTCTACCTGCCACACCATCAATAACCACACTCAGTTTGATTTGCAGACGGACGACATTTTGATTTTAAAACCGGGCGTCACCCATTCCATCAAAGCGGCCGGGTACGACGACATCGCCGTGCATTTTCAGATACTTCCGGAATTTCTCCAGTATCCCATCGATATGCTGAAAGACGACACCATCTTGAAAAGATATCTCATGGGCTCCATGAACGACAGCAGCACCCAGGTGGAATATCTCCATTATCATCTCCAGGATCATCCGGAAGCGAAAAACCTTCTGGAAAACATGATCCTGACGCTTTACAAACAAAGACCTAACACACAGCTGATTCTCCAGGCAACAGTGGGCACACTGTTTCTTGAGCTGACCAATCTGACCTATAAAGTGACGGTGGGTTCCCCTTCTTCCTACGAGCAGGAAATTGTCATGAACGCCATGGCTTACATAGACGAACATTACAGTACGGCCACTCTGGAAGAATATGCCAAAATGGCGGGACAGCCTCCCTATTTTATCAGCCGTCTGATGAAAAAATATTCCCCTTACACCTTTACGGCTTATCTGCAGCGTAAAAGGCTGATTCATGCCGTCCATCTGCTGACATCCACAAGTATTCCCATAGAAGAGATCATCTCCCGGGTAGGATACGATAACTCCAGTTACTTCCACCGGCTGTTTAAAAAAGAATACGGTACCACCCCCAGGCAGTACCGCATTGCACATTCCAAATAATGTTCAAAGAAGATGTTCTTCCCATTCTTTTTCTTTAAAACCGACCAGCACAAAATCGTCTCCGATTACCAGCGGACGTTTTACCAGCATTCCATCGGATGCCAGGAGCTGATACTGCTCCTCTTCCGTCATCTGGGGCAGTTTGTCTTTAAGCGACAGATTTTTATACACTAACCCGCTGGTATTAAAAAAACGCTTCAGCGGCAGACCGCTCTTCTCATGCCATTGCTTTAATTCCTCTGACGTAGGATTTTCATCTTTAATATGACGGGCCTTAAAAGAAACGTCATGTTCTTCCAGCCATTTTCTTGCCTTTTTGCACGTACTGCAGGGCGGATATTCTAAAAATAAATTTGCCATGAAATCTCTCTCCTTTTTGTTTTCCATTTTACCTGCTTTCCCTGCAAATGGCAAGGAGGAGAAGGACAGACGGAAAATTATGAAAAAAGAATGAACTGCTGTGATTTTGGCAACAGATAGTATATAATGATACCAGATTGAGAAGTACCATAATTCATAAAGGAAAGAGAGATGGTTCCATATGCTGTATCCATTTTATTTTGATCCCACTTACATTCTGATTATTATCGGTGCAGTTTTGTGTCTTCTGGCTTCCGCCAGAGTCCGTTCTACTTATGCCCGATACCAGCGTGTCCGAAGCGCGTCCGGTCTTACCGGCTGCGAAGCCGCCCAGCGTATTCTCTATTATTCGGGAATACATGACGTCCGCGTGGAGCACATTTCCGGAAACTTGACGGATCACTACGATCCCCGCTCAAAAGTGCTGCGTCTGTCGGACTCCACTTACGGGTCTGCTTCAGTGGCAGCCGTCGGTGTAGCCGCCCATGAGTGCGGCCATGCCATTCAGCATGCCAGAGGATATGCGCCTTTAAGTTTCCGAAGCGCTCTGGTTCCCGTCGCCAACTTTGGTTCCACCATTGCATGGCCTTTGATTATTCTTGGATTTCTGTTTAACAATCAGAGTTCTCAACTGTTAATCAATCTGGGCATCCTGGCCTTTTCTCTGGCAGTTTTATTCCAGATCGTAACACTGCCGGTGGAATTTAATGCATCAGGCCGGGCTTTAAGAATTCTCGGTGAAACCGGAATGCTTCAGAGCAATGAGCTCTCCATGACCAAGAAAGTACTTTCTGCCGCCGCTCTGACATATGTAGCAAGCGCCGCAGCCGCCATTTTGCAGCTGCTGCGTCTGGTACTGCTGAGCAACCGCCGAAACGACTGACACCAAAAAACAAAGGACAGCACACATTTGTGTGACTGTCCTTTTTCTGTCAGGATTCCGCTTCCACTTCCTGTACATTGGCTTCTTCCATAATCAACTGGCAGACTCTCTGAAGCATAATACTCTGGTATACGTTCTGCCGCCCATTCTGTTCATAGAATTCATCCTCTTCCATTCCATACTGGGAGAGGTAAGCATCCAGAATCTCCTGGTACTCTTCATCTTCCTCAGTGAAATTCTCCGCATCGGCGATGGCCTTCATCACCAGCATCTGAGCAACAATATTCTCTCCGTACATTTCTTTCTGCTCATCGTATTCTTCCTGGGTAACGCCCTGAGCTTCCATATATTCCTCCAACGTCTGACCGCCGGCTTCCGCATTGGCAGTAACCTGCTGTTCAAATACGGATCGTCCATATTCCATCAGTTCCTCCGGATATTCATTGATGGTGGCGCTTTCCACTACCTGCTGCCAGGCCTGGGTCTGCAGATTCTCTTCCGCCAGGTTATTGTTATACTCTTCCAGATCCTTGCGTACGCTTTCCCTGTATTCTTCTATGGTGGTACAGTCTGAATTTGCCTGTACCCACTCTTCCGTAATCTCAGTCAGCGGCCGTTTGATGGCATTAATGGTAACCGTAAACACTACGTCTTTCCCTGCCAGATCTTCCGTATAATCCTCCGGGAAGGTGAGATTCAGCTCCACCGTATCTCCCTTCATATGGCCCACCAGACCTGATTCAAATCCATCGATAAACTGTCCGGAACCAATCATCAGATCCGTATCCGTTGCAGATCCGCCTTCAAATTCTTCGCCGTCCAATGTACCGGTATAGTCGATATTGACCGTATCGCCCTCTTCCACCTTTGCGTTCTCGTCCGTCAGCTCCATGGGATAATAGGACAAATTGTAGGTAATCGTGGTATCCACATCTTCATCGGTAACCGGAGTTACTGTCTTTTCCACAGTGATCCCCTTATACTCGGGAAGGGTTACACATTTTTCCACATCGATGTTCTCCAGAGAGGGCATATCCTGTACCTGGCTGTCTTCCTGGGCGGCTGTTTCCTCCTGCCCGGAGTTTTCCCCCTGCTGGCCTGCAGCTTTTCTGACCACCAGAATTCCGATGCATATCAGAACCACAACTGCCGCTGCCGCCGCAATCGCCCAAACCTTTTTCTTTTTATTTCCAGAGGACTGCTCCTCCTTCTTTTCTTCTGCATCCCCCTCCTCGGAAAGATCCACTTCCTTATGCTCCTTTTCCGGACTGGGCTGCTGTACTGTCTCTTCCTCCTGAGCATCTTCATCCTGTTCCAGGTGAGGCTGCCGTACTGTCTCATACTCTGCCTCTTCCATCCCTTCTGCCGGCGCAGCGACCTCTTTTTCTTTTACCTCGTCTGAGCTGCTGCGGCTCCATTCCAATAATGCCTCCCGGAAATCAGAGGGGCTTTGGAAACGCTGCTCCGGATTGATATGGCAGGCTTTCCTTAAAATATCCCCTAAGGCAGTGTCGCCGCCCACAGGATCCGGAAATTCCTCTCCCGAAAACCGGCGCTTCAGCGCCTTTTGATAATCGCTTTCATTGAATTCCTGACTGTCTGCCGGCAGGAATGGCAGCGCCCCTTTATTCAGCAGACGATAGATGACAAGACCCAGGGAGTAAATATCCACAGTGGCGTCATAGGACTCTCCCCGGTAAATTTCCGGCGCCATATAGGATACAGTACCTTTTCTGGACAGGCCTGACATCCCCTGCTCCATGTGACGGGCAATGCCAAAATCGCCGATTTTAAAATCGCCGAATTTTGATACGAAGATGTTGGACGGCTTAATATCCCGATGAACCAGATGTTCTTTCTGACAATCTTCCAGTCCCCGGCAGATATCGCATGCCATTTTAACGACTTCCCGGACGTCCATCGTATGTTCTCCGCGATACTGATTCAAATTTTTCAACAGCTCCATACGAATATATAAAGTCCAGCCGAGTTCTTCTTTCTGCTCTTCCACCGCATAGTCTTCAATAACCGCAACATTGGGCGCGCCTTTTAAAGACTCCATTACCTCTGCTTCATTCACCAGCTCAGTTACCATCTTTTCAAAATAGTTCCGAATAGATGACTCTTCCCAGCCGTTTCCCTTTAACTCGTCAATTTCACTTTTGTCAGCCGGTATGTGAATGATCTTTACTGCTGAACTTGAAGCTGTCCCGTAAAGCTCCCGTGAAATCCGGTATACTTCACCGTACGCGCCTTTGCCAAGAAGCTCTTCCAGGCGCCATCCTTCCCACGGGAGTGTAATTTCATTTTTTTCCATATATACTCTCCAAATCTTTCATTTTTTATTCTGCTCCGTCCCAGGTCTGCAGTCCTGTCTCCGGACGGTTCTGATCAAATACCTGTGAAACATCAAACAGATCCGACAGTTTATCGGCTCCGTTATACAGATCCTGATACATCCGGTAGCCGTCCAGATTTCTGCGGCCCTGCCGCACGTAATCTTCTCTTATCTGAACCCAGTAGGGATTGGAATCCACGTTGCAGAAAAAGCGGAATCCCTGGTCATGAAGATACTGATACGTCTGATTATCCTCAGCATATTCGTTCCAGCTTCCGATATCTGTTCCAAAGGGGAAAATAAGGATATCCGTGGGGCCGATCACATTTGCCACCCTCTCCTGCCATTTATCCGCATCTTCCTTTACCTTTTCAAAGCTGCTGCCGTAACTGATATGACCGTAGCTGTGGCTGGCCAGCTCCCAGCCGTCGTCTTTCAGCGCCTGAACCACCGGCTTGGCCGCCTCGATTTCCGCCTCATAATCAAAAGTTCCGTATTCTTCCGCATTTTCATTTCCTTCTTCTGCCGTCTTTGCCAGATCAGGATCTGTACGATAGCCCAGCACTCCGTTATATCCCGTAAATGCCAGAACTGCCTTGGCGCCTTTATAAGAAAAATCAGGATGCTGATCAATGAATTCGTTTAAGACGGGAACCAGATCATAGGGTCCGGTAACCGTAGACCCGTCCGAATTGATATATTCCGTGGTGGGCCTTCCGTCCTCTCCCACTACCATCTTCGACGCATAGCCGTCTCCGATCATATAAAAATAGTAGCATACATCATCCTGGGACATCACAAAGGGCTTTTTCCCCTCCGGAAGCATAATCTTGCCCTCGGTAAATACGGTCTCGCCCTCCTCATTCTCCGTCTCTTCCACCAAATCATGGAGACTCACCAGCACATATCCTCTGTCATACATCTGCTGAAGAATTGCCTTGAATTCGTCGATCGTCGTCATCACCTGGTTATAATCCGCAACCTTATATTCGTCTTCACCGGAAAGATTCCAGGTGATGGAAGGATCCGCCACAAGAATATGGAAGAACACATGGGGAATCGTTTCCACATCGGCCGCCACCAGCGTGGATTTGGCCGCCTCATACTCATCGATTTTATCCTGGACATTTTCCCCGTCTTCTGCCAGAGTCTGCAGAAGTTCAATGGCGCCGTCGTAATCATAACCGGCTGCCAGCCGCTGTGCCTCCGCCAGCTTATCATCCAGCTGTTTCTGCCTTTCTTCCTCTTCTCTCTGGGCCTGCTCCTGCTGGGCCAATGCCTCTGCCTTATCCTGCTTTCCCTTTTTTACCCCCAGCGCAACCGCTGCAATAACCAGGACAAGCACCAGTACCAGACCGCCTGCCAAAGCGCCGCGCATCATCATGGCCTTTCGTTTTCTCTGTCTGGCTTTTTCCCGGCGCATGCGTTCCAGTCTTCGGCGCCGTTCTTCTTCACTCATTTTCGTGCTCTTATTCTCTTTTTTTTCTTTTTCATCCATATCCACTCACCCGCTCATCATAAATCAGGTACATCCGTCCGTCTGGGATCCAGCACCGTAGCAGCGTCAAACAGATCGCTGGTACGGTTTTTCTCTCCGTGCACATCATTCCACAGACGATAACCATCCAGATTTCTGCGGCCCTGCCGTACGTAATTATCCCGGATCTGCAGGAAATACTGGGCAGAATCCACATTACAGAAATAATTGAATCCCTGGCTCTTGAAATAATTGAATTTCTCATTGTCCGCTGAGTAATCGTGCCAGTCTGCCAGATCCTGTCCATGGGCAAAAATAATGGTGTCCGTGCCTCCGATCAGCGGCGACACATAATTCATCCATTTCTCCGTATCTTCCTTAATATGCTCTATACTGGCGTCGCCGATTTTAATGTGGCCCCAGGTGTGACTGGCAAAATCCCAGCCGTCTTCTTTAATGGCCTCCGCTACCTTCGTCGCCTCTGCCACTTCCTTATCCCAGTCAAAATCCGGATTGGCAGCCAGATATGCCTCCTGATCCTCCGCCAGATTCTCCTTCGTTTTGTATGCGATGTCCGTCCGGTAGCCCAGAATTCCATTATACCCGGTCAGCGCCACCGTACCTTTGGCTCCGTGATAGGAGGCGTCGGGATGTTCTTCAAGGAAAGCATCCATCAGCGGAATACAGTCGTAAGCTCCTGTCACCGTCGTGCCGTCATCCTGAATATACTCACAGGTAGGTTTTCCGTCCTCCCCGATGATCATCTTGGTGGCTATTCCCCTGCCGTCATAACTGTGATAGTAGGACAGATCGTCCAGGGAGAGTACAAAGGGCTTCTTGCCCTCCGGAAGCAGGATCGTTCCCTTGGTAAAATGAACCGTGCCGTCTTCATCCGTCGTTTCATTTACCAGATCCTTCAGACTCACCAGGACGTAGCCGTTGTCATACATCTGCTGAGTGATGGCGTTAAACTCGTCTACGGTTGTCATCCACTGACAGAATCCGGCTGTAACGCTGTCGTTTCCGGTAAACGCTTTATCCGGATCCACCACAAGGGAATGATAAAAAACATGGGTTACCTGATCAATATTGGCCGCCGTCAGCGTGGACTTTTCCGCTTCATACTCGGCTATTTGGGCAATAAGATCAGCATCCTTATCATAATTTTCTATGGATTTCAGCAGTTCAATGGACTTATCATAATCATAGCCCAGCGCTGCCTGCTCCGCCTCTTTGATCAGATTCTGTCTTTCCTGATTCTTCGCTTCTTCTTCCTGTATTTCCTGCTCTTTTCTGGCTTTTTCTTCCGCCCTCTTCGACATGCCGCTGCGCACGCCAAAGGTAACTCCCAGTATACAGCCTGCCAGAATCAGGATCAGCACTCCCAGAGTGGCCGCGCGAAGCATCAGCGCTCTTCTGCGTCTTCTGCGCCGGCGTTCTTTTCTTATCCTTTCCAGCCTTCTTCTCTGCTCTGGATCCATCTGATTCAGATTTCTTCTTTGGTTCTCTGACATAACACTTCCCTCATTCTACATATTCTATTTCATTATAGCATATCTTTCCCCTTTTTCTATTACTTTTTCAGGAATTCAGCAAAAATTTATATTTGCCTTTTAAAACAAAGAATGATACAATTGCTATGGAAAAAGAGGATAAAAGGAGGTACCCCATGCAGGTTTGGCATGTTTTATTGATTATTTTAATCGTTCTCGTCATTGCTCTGGTCGTCCTGTACTTCCTGGGCAAAAAGGCTAAAAAAAGACAGGATGCTCAGCAGGAGCAGATTCAGGCATCGAAACAGCAGATATCTATGCTGGTAATAGATAAAAAAAGGCTGCCGCTCAAACAATCCGGTCTGCCTCAGATGGTGATCGATCAGACTCCCAGGCTGATGCGGCGCACGAAGCTTCCCATCGTCAAGGCAAAAATCGGACCGAAAATCACCACCCTGGTGGCCGATGAAAAGATTTTCGATCTGATTCCTGTAAAAAAGGAAGTAAAGGCAATGGTAAGCGGCATCTACATTGTAGAAGTACGGGGAGTCAGAGGCCCGCTGGAGGCGCCCCAGAAGAAGGTCGGTTTCTTCAAACGGATCTCAAATAAAATTTCAGGCAAATAATCTTTAAAAGAATGCAAAAGGAACAGGGGATTCCGGCTACAATGCCAGATCCCCTGTTCCTTTTGAATGAATATTCATTTCCAGACAACAGTCTCCCACATGTTCTTCGTTAATTTCCAGAGCATACTCAATTCTGACATCAATATTGTCCGTTTCCTCTCTGACTTTCACATGAGTGGCCGCAATTCCCATCTGCATCGTTCCAAAAGGCGTCGTGTAATAAGCTATATTTTTCTTATTCTCTTCAAACACCATATGTACGTTGATTACGCCTTTTTTTCTGACCTCCAGTACATGATCGGCTATCTTTACCAGGTTCTGCGCATGATCGGCAAACCCTTCAAACATTTCATCATACCGGATATAGTGGTGGCCGTTTCTCAGATAATGCTCTCCCACTGTAATCACTTCCACCGGATCCGCCTCTTCCTCTGCGCTGTCGCCGCTGAAAAACTGAAGTCCGCGGATACTGATCAAAACATCCTTTGTCATACTGCACCTTTCTAGTATTCTTCTATATTTATCTGCTGTGTTACCCTGACATCGTAAGGCAGTATGGAGTTGGCAAACTGCTTGAATTTTTCCGCCGCGTCACTGACATAAAAACGGTAAGGAAACTCTTCCCGTATCATACCGGGATTCAAAAGATTCTTGCCCTCCAGCAGACGCTTCAGTTCCTGGGCGGTTTCATATGCAGGGTTTACCAGCTCAACACTGTCGCCCACAACCTTTTTCACCGTGCTGCGCAGCAGCGGATAATGGGTACATCCCAAAATCAGAACGTCAATATTTTCCCTGGTCAGTTCATTCAGATATCGTCTGGCCACCTCGTCTGTAACGGAATCTTTCAGCCACCCCTCTTCCACCAGGGGAACGAAAAGGGGACAGGCCTTCCCCAGAACAGCAATTTCAGGATCGATGGCCTTGATAAACCTGGGATACATCCCGCTTCTGATGGTGCTTTCTGTCCCGATGACGCCGATTCTTCCGTTTTTCGTCGCGGCTGCCGCCGCTCTGGCACCCGGTTTCATCACGCCGATAATCGGTATGTCAATCTCGTGCTCAATGTCTTCCAAAGCCAGTGCACTGGCCGTATTGCAGGCGACTACAATTGCCTTTACCCCCTGGGTCCGCAGAAAACGAACGATCTGCCGGGAATATCGGATAATCGTCTGCCTGGATTTACTTCCGTAAGGCACACGGGCGGTATCTCCGAAATAAACGATTCTTTCTCCCGGAAGGTTCCGCATAATCTCCCGGGCAACCGTAAGTCCCCCTACTCCGGAATCAAATACGCCGATGGGTGCCTGATTATCTATTTTCATGTTTGCTTATACTCCACTTTCTTTTCTCTATCGTACAGACTATTTTACCCTTATCCCAGCAATAATTCAAGGGCGATTGTTTATGAAAACCATCGGAAACTGATTTTCACTTTCCCCTCGTTCAGTACACACTCCATCTCTTCTTCCGTCAGCACATGATTTAGTTTCTGCTTTCCTTCTTTTGTCACCACGCCCTGAATGGAATTTTCGAAACACAGACCGGGGTACAGCACACACCACCAGTTATGTCCCGACGCCTTTCCTATTTTTATCTGGAGCGCTTCATAAACTCCTGCCGGAAAGGTACAGTCTCCGTAAACTTTCTGCGGGAACCAGACCCTTTCCAGCCCTGCACAGACCTGGTCGGCGACCCCTTGTCCCTCCAATACCTCTTTGGCAGCTTTTTCGACATTGTCTAAATGCATAAGGATTTTTTCTCTGGATTCTTCCACCGTACGGGCGTTCTTTAATATCGGTTCCATGTAAGACACAATTCTGTCCTTCACCTGGATTTTTATTCTCTGATCCTCGGCGCTGTCACTGTCCGCCAGGACATGAAACCTTATCACCGATGATGCAATTCCCTGCTGAAGGGAAGTTTCTTCTATTTTGGTCATTCCTCCCACACAGAGTGCTCCCAGAACCCCTGTCAGCAAGAACATCCTGATAATCTGTCTCCACATATGATTCCTCCTGTCTTATCAGAAGTATGGACAGATTTCCGATTCCTCAGGCAGATATTTTCGGAAAATTTTCTTTCACATCCAGATCCGGCAGCTTTTCAGTTTCTTTCTTTTCATTCCAGCTTCGATAAACCTTTTGCAAGGTCACCACTTCCTTGCTCCTGCCGCCGGGCCTGTTTTCGTAGATCCCCGTAAGATACGTTCCCAGAGATTCGATTTCGCCTCCGTTTAATTTCATAATACGTTCCGGATCCCCGCAGGAGAACACAGCGGCGCCGTCTCCAATGGCCGGATTATTTTCCATGTAATGCAGAACTTCTCCATATTCATCGTCCCTGGCCAGAAGATTTTTTCCCAGGATGACCGCCTGTACATGCCCCAGATCCAGATAATATTCCTGGGTCCGATTATAAAGGTTCAGAATTTCCTCCATATCTTCCCCTTCAAACAGCAGCGTCTGCTGACCCCCGGAAGAATCATCCCCTGCCTTGCCCTGGCCTGTGGAAACAGCCAGATTTGCCATTCCGTAGATCACCTGATACTGTCCCTCTTTCCAGTCAAAAGCCAGCACCAGCGGATACGCCCTTTTCTCCGGCTCCACTCCTCCGCAGCCCCAAAGCAGCCCTAGCGCCGCCGTCAAGATTCCCAGACAAAATAGTTTCCTCATAGCTTCCTCCTGACTCTTCCAAAGCATAAACCAAACAATACAAAGACAGGCATATAGATATACCGGACGCAGAAAGGGTACAGATCCGCCGCCGTTTTCCCATTCCAGGAAAGAAATGCCGTCAGGAACATTCCCGCTGCCAGCAGTATCCCCGGAAGGCGGCCCGGATCGTCGCTGATCAGATACTGCCCGTAAAAGAGCACGGTTCCCAGGGAATACAGCAGCGCAAAAATCATAAAAACCATCCACAGCGCATCAAAGCGGTCCAGAAAATCTCCCGGGAAATTCACAGAAGACATGAGAGCGGTCAGCGGTATTTTCTTTTTTCTCACTCCCTGTACGCCAAAGAGAAGCTGCAGTACCACAAGGCAGAAAAGAAGCAGAAACGAAACCGTCCCCGTAGCTCCATAAAGATGACGCAGCGAGCCCTGGGGCCGCTTTACCCGATGCATCACAAAGGGCAGCAGGCCCACTATAGAAAAGGAACAGAAGATATAATAGGCGCTTTCTAAAACTTCCCCCGCTGCCGGCGCTGCAAACCCAGACAAATCTATATGGTCGATTTGAAAAGCCGCCGTAATCAGCAGCAGAAACAATCCGCCCACCACCGGCACACAGGCCACTTCGCCCAGTCTGGCCCGCCTTTGAATTTCATGGCCGGTACCCAGCAGCGCTGCGGCGAGAAAAAGAATCCCTATTCCCCAGGTCCGGCTGCTGTTCAGCAGGCTGAAAGATACCATAGACGAAATATTTTTCACCATGAATCCTCCGCTCATCACCAGATAGCTCAGAAAAAAGACGGCTGCGGTCCAGTATGCCGGCCGGCTCATCCTTTCTTTTATATTTCGGGTTACCGCCGTTTTCCGCAAAAGAAAAAACAAGTAAATCCAGAGAACAAGAAGTCCAAGAGCACAGCCTAATATGCCCGACCAGCCGGAAAGCTGCGGCATCTGGGGAATTGTCAGCAGAAAAATACCGGAAAGGCCCAGCAGAAACTGTCTCCCCAACTGTCTTCTGGATATTCTGTGATTATCAGCGAACACGATTCTTCTCCTCCTTCAGCCGGATTCTCTGCTCTCTGCGGGAAAATACAGGCCGGCGCCGCAGCAGCCGAAAGGGCGCCCGTATCAGAGAATCTCTTTCATCATGATACCCGGTTAAATCCGCTCCCACAAAAGGCATCAGATAAGGGATTTTAAAACTGGTAAGACCGGCCAGATGCCCCGTCAGCCAGTAAAGCCCCAGGCCAATTCCCAAAATCCCCAGATTTCCGCCCAGGATAATGAATCCGAATTTCAGCAGCCGAAAAGGAGCGGAAAAGTCCTCGTTGGGGATGGCAAAAGAGCAAAGAGCGCTCATTGCCACCACGACCACGGACATGGGACTGACCAGATTGGCGCTGACTGCAGCGTCTCCGATGATCAGACCGCCTACAATTCCTATGGTTCCTCCAAGGGGGCCCGGCATCCGCACCCCTGCCTCCCGGATCAATTCAAAAGACAGCTCCATGAAGATAACCTCTATCAGACTGGAAAAAGGCACTCCCTGGCGGGCTTCCGCAAAAGAAAGCAGAAGGTTTGTGGGCAGAATCTGGGTGTGAAACCGTATGACCGCCAGATACGTTCCTGATAAAAGCAGCGCTAAAAATGCAGCCAGATAGCGCAGCATCCTTTGAAAGGATACTATGCCGAACCGGTTATATCTGTCTTCACTCACCTGCAGAAAGCTGTTGAAGGTGGTGGGCAGAATCAGCGCTACCGGCGAGTTGTCGCAGATCAGAATCACTCTGCCGTTCAGCACCTCCATCGCTGCTCTGTCCGGCCGTTCCGTTGTCTGAAACTGAGGAAATAAGGAGGACCACTTTTCCTCCGTCAGTTGTTCCAGCATGCCGCTTTCCAAAATACCGTCGATCTCAAATTCGCCCAGCCTTTTTTCTATTTCTTTTAAAAGCTCAGGATAGACCAGGTCTTCCATATATACCAGCGCCGTCATGGTATCCGTCCGCACGCCGATGGGAGTTTCTTTTACTTTCATACCGGTGCTTCGCACTCTTTTGCGAATCAGCGCTGTATTTATCTTAACCGAATCGGAAAATCCTTCATTGGATCCCCTCAGGACCTTCTCCGATTCCGCCTTCATCACGCCCATTCCGGGATATCCCTTGCTGGCGATTTTTATTCCCTTTTCGAAACCGTCCACAAACAATACTGCATTTCCCGCCAGCATCGCTTTCATGGCTTCTTCCATGGTATCCATTTGCTTTACGTCAGAGATGCCTAAACTGTTGTTTCTTAGGAAATCATGCATTTCCTGATCCGGCACCGTCCACAGTTTATTGATCAACTTCCCGATCACCGAATCCTGGAGCGTCATATTGCTGACCGCCACTTCAATGTACACAACAATACAGGAAATCTTTTTCTCTTCTCCCAGTTTCATGCGCCGGATAAGGATATCCGCACACCCTTCACACTGTTTCTGCAGATATCGGTAGTTATCCTGAATATGAACGGACACCGGTGTCTCCTTCTTCATAAATGCCTCCTTCCCATTAAAAAAAGAGATGCATTTTTGCATCTCTTTTAGGATATACCTTCCCGCCGGTTTTATTCACTTTCATGCAGGCTTTTTACGATGGCCTTCTGCTGGTTCTCAATATGGTCTTTCATCCAACGGTTGGCCCGTTCAAAATCCCGGTCTTTCAGCGCCTGATATATTTCCTGATGCTCCTTGGCCAACACTTTCCGCGCCGCGCTGTCTTTCAGATACTCGATTCGATAACGGTACATCTGCTCCCGCAGATTATTGATAATCTGAATCAGCCTCTGGTTCTGTGTCGCCTGGTAGATTAATTCATGGAAATGTACGTCGGCCTGGGCCAGGGCGGTAACGTCGCCGTCTTCCATCTGGTCTTCAAAAGCTCTGGCTGCACTGGCAATCTCTTCCAGGTGCTCCCCGTCAATGCGCTCACAGGCAAACTGCATGGCCAGCTCTTCCAGTCCGAGACGCACCTCCAGCACATCATTTAAATCCTGCTCCGTAATCTGTGCCACCTGGGCGCCTTTTCGCGGAATCATAATCACCAGGCCCTCCAGCTCCAATTTTCGAATCGCCTCTCTGACCGGCGTTCTGCTGACTCCCAGCCGGTTGGCCAGCGCAATCTCCATCAGCCGTTCGCCCGGTTTCAGCTCGCCGTGAAGAATCGCTTCTCTCAATGTGTTAAACACCACATCCCGCAGAGGAAGATAATCATTCATATTAACGTGAAAATCAGATGTCATTTGTATTTCCTCCATTCTTCAGGTTCCTGCCGGCAGTTTCCGTCCGTTCCGGAACATTGTAAAAGGTGGTCAGGAAACTTTGCCGTACCAGTCTGCTTTTCCTCAGTTTCTCTCCCGCATACTCCGCCTTCTCCCGGTCGTCGAACAGTCCGAATACCGTAGGACCGCTGCCGCTCATCAAGGCATTTAACGCGCCCCAGCGCATCATATTTTTCTTGATCTCGGCAATGACCGGATAGGCCGGCACCGTCACTGTCTCCAGCACATTTCCCAGTTTTTCCGCCACCTTCTTCAGGTCTTTTTGCTGCAGGGCCGCCATCATTCCGTCGATGTCAGGATGTTCCGTCAGGCCGGCCGCATCAAGGCTGCCATAGACAAACTTTGTGGATACGCTGATTCCCGGCTTGCCTATCAGCACATAGCCTTCCGGTACAGAGGGAAGGGGGGTCAGGATTTCCCCGATGCCTTCTGCCAGCGCCGTTCCTCTCATTACGCAGTAAGGCACATCTGCCCCGATATATCTGGCACGGTCCATCAGCTCTTTTTTCGAGAGTCCCAGAGAAAACATCTTATTTACCCCGACCAGGGCGGCCGCCGCATCCGAGCTTCCGCCTGCCATTCCCGCCGCCACCGGAATAACTTTTTTCAGTTGGATAGACAGCCCCTCCCTGATCTGAAATTCATCCATCAAAAGTTTTGCCGCTTTATGAACCAGATTATTCTCATTGACCGGAAGATAGGGCAGGTTGGTTCTGATATGGATTCCCGGCCGGACAGACTTTGTGATATCCAGCTGGTCATACATCCGGATGGTCTGCATGATCATCCTCACTTCATGATAACCATCCTCCCGTTTTCTTATCACATCCAGGCCCAAATTTATTTTCGCCAGCGCTCTTAACCGCATAATCACCGTTCCTTTGTTTTTCCTTTGTACTTTGTATACAGTATATTATATTTCTGAAGGCAAAGTCAACCTAATCTTCCACTCTTTTCACCAGAATCAGCGAACTTTGAGGCGTCAATTCTTCCCCTTCCAACTGGTTCAGTTCCCGGATCTCCTCCATGGTAGTGAAAAAGTTCCGGGCAATCTCCCACAGACTGTCGCCTTCTTGTACCTGATAGCAGATGATCCCCGGCATACGGTTCTTCTTTTCCCGGTCCACCTCTTTTTCTTCCACTGCAGTAATGATATTTTCCTCCATGCAGTTCAGCACCAGCGCATTGAGATTCAGCACTACTTTGATTTCAATATCATTGCTGTCTGCCATGGTGGTGGACAGCTGTTCCAGATCCGCTCTGAGATAATAACGGCAGGAGGCGTCAATTCCTCTCGCCTCCACCACATGGGAAAAGGGAACCGCGGTCTCCATGGCGTAAAAGGGCATATCATCATCGCTTACAATATAAAGAATCCGGATGTGAATCACTCCTTCTACCTGGATGCCGTCTTCCACAGCCCTGGTTTCATCCAGTTTTACCGTGCCGTCGCTGTGACAGATCTGCAGAATTTTTCCCTGGGTTTCCTGAAGGGCCGCCCGTTCTGTTATCCTGCACTTGGAGTAATTTTTTACCAGAAGGCTTTCCAGCACCTCTTTCTTCCGGAGGGGAATGCACTGGATCTGAGGCGTATATACATCCTGAAGAAGGGTGTACTCTCCCTCACGGTATATTTTCATTTCCAGTTCCAGTACCGCCTCTATCTGAAGGATTCTCTCTTCTCCATCCACATCCGGCTTCACTTCCGCCCCCGTATGCTGCAGAGACGCCTCGATATTGGGAATCATTTCCTGGGTACAGTCGGGACATCCCAGATCCTGAGTAAAGGGTATGGCCTGTTCCACCCACTGGAGGGGATCGTTGGCATCGTCCGCACTGTAAAGAGCAAACACAAACAATTCCCCTTTTACGATTACGCTGTCCTGTCCCGCCCGGATATCCAGCCCTCTTACTTCTATATCATTCCACAAAATTTCATGGATATTCGGCTTATTGGAAGCCAGTGCGATTTCCTTTTTCAGACGCATCGTGTCCTTTTTATGTACTCCCAGTCCCAGCACGCGGATATTCTTTGTCTTCTTTGATACGCCCTCTCCCTCTTTGACATCTGTGGGTATCTGAATCTGGGCCAGTTCATCCACTGCCGCCTCAAAGGAGATCAATGCTTTTACGTTAAGTTTCCTGGAATTGATAACATGAAGGCTCAGATCCTCGATCTCCCATTTCAGACAGATCTTATCGCCGCTTTCCAGCCCCTGAAGATGCAGAATCTCATCAATGGGCAGCTCCCCCCAGAGGCTGAACACACGGCTGCCGTCTCCATCGGAGACATAAAGCAGATAGAATTTCAGATTTCCCCTGATATTGGCCTGCCCCTCGCTGACAGCCACCTCGTCAATGATCACCTCTCCTTTTTTCTGTATCATCCGTCCCACATCCGGTTTTGCGTCCGGTACATTATAATCCTCATCAAACGTTACCTGATTTACCGCCTCGCTTTTACGGTGCAGCATATGAAAATTCTTTTTAATCAGCTCCACAGACATTCCCTCTCTTTACACAGTTTTTTTTATTCTATGCACAGCAGGGCCCATTTATGACTCTTTGAATATCACGGGAGCGTCCCTGTATTCCGTTTTTATCACAATATAGGGATAGGAAACTTCTTTCGTCATCTCTTCCCGATCAGAGGGCCCGGTCAGACGGGTTTCGCAGTAAATCCCCTCTCCCTTCTGGGCCAGTTTTTCCACCGTGATACTGTAGCCGCCGGAATTTTGAATGCCATATCCTACCATAATATAAAGGTAATCCTGGCTCTGATAGGTCATCTGGAACTTCTGCCCCTTCTTTTCCTGAATGATTTTCAATACCTCCTCCGGTATATGATCTTCCTGTACCACCGTATAATCCAGTTCTTTTTCCTCCTCGGCATCCATATTGCGGATTCCGCACCCGGCAATGCAAAGGGAAAGAAGAACCACCCATAAAATCTGTCCGATTCGTTTCATAGGATTGCCCCCAGTGTGTGCTACAGTTTTAGTCTATGAAACATCTTGCGGGAACATTCTGTTTTCTGTATAATTATAGGAACATGAAAGGAAAGGATACGTCATATAAAGGTATAACATATGCTGAGAACGATTATCATTTGTATTGTTGTGGGAGCCTATCTGATTTTATCTATTCCGCTGATGGCTGTGGAATGGGTTCTGGGAAAATTTAACAGCCGCGCCAGGGATATCAGCTCTCTTCGCATTATCCAGGCAATATTCAAATTCATTCTGTTTCTCGCCGGCGTAAAGGTTACGGTGATCGGAGAGGAAAATATTCCCGCCGGGCAGGCCGTGCTCTATGTGGGAAACCATCAGAGCTTCTTCGATATTATTCTTACCTACTCCCGTTGTCCGGATCTGACCGGATATGTGGCGAAAAAGGAAATGAAAAAGGTGCCTTTGCTCAATGTATGGATGATTTATCTTCACTGCCTTTTTCTGGACCGCAAAGACATCAAAGAGGGAATGAAAACCATCCTGGCCGGCATTGATAAAATCCGGCAGGGAATTTCCATTTTTATTTTTCCGGAAGGTACGCGGAGCAAAAGCGAATCCGGTACGGAACTTCTTCCCTTCCATGAAGGCAGCTTTAAACTGGCGACCAAAACCGGATGCCCTATTATTCCCGTTTCCATAAACAATACGGCCAGTATTTTTGAAGCCCAGTTTCCCCGGGTAAAACCCAGCCATGTCATTTTGGAATACGGAGAGCCGATCATTCCCTCCCAGTTATCCAAAGACGAACTTCGCCATCTTGGATCTTATACCCAGAATATCATATCAAAAACTCTGAAAAAAAATGCTTCACTGCTGTAAATCTCCAGTGAAGCATTTTTCATTTTGTTATCGTCCGGGAGCCAGCAGCTCCACTACTTTTTCAAACTGCATAAAGTGTGACGCCTTGACCAGAAGCGTATCGCCTTTTTTCAACAGCGCCGGAAGTTTTTCCATCAGTTCTTCCCTGTCTTTTATGTAAACTACTTCCAGATCCGGATTTTCACCGGACGCCCCTTCAGCCATATATTTGCCAAGCCTGCCCACGCAGATCAGCAGCTGGATATCGCAGGAGGCCGCAAAAGCTCCCACCTGCCGGTGCAGATTCACTTCATCCTCTCCCAGCTCGCCCATATCTCCCAGTACGGCAGCCTTTCTTCCCACCGCATCCTGCAGTACCTTCAAGGAGGCTTTCATGGATACCGGATTGGCATTATAACAGTCATCAATAATGGTATAATCTTTCGTTTCGATAAGGTGAAAGCGGCCGCTTACCGGCTCCGGACTTTCAATTCCCCTCTTTATCTCCTCCAGCTCCAGTCCGTATGTCCGGCCCACTGCGGCGCCGGCCAGCGCGTTGTATACGGTATGTTCTCCCGGCGTGGGAATTTTCACTTCCACTTCTCCAATATCTGTGTGAATCCGGCAGGAAACACCCTTCAGGCCAAGATTAACGATATGATCCGCATAGATGCCGCCTGGCTGCTTTATTCCAAAAAAGAGGGGCTCTTTTCCCTTTACCTGGCGGACTGTCCGCAGCTTCTCGTCGTCTCCATTTAAAATTACGCGGCCGTCTTCTTTCATATAATCAAACATTTCGGTTTTTGCCTTTAAAACGCCGTCCAGAGACTTTAAGTTTTCCAAATGACAGTAACCGATATTGGTAATTACACAGGTATCCGGACGGGCCACCTTTGCCAGACGATGCATTTCCTCAAAGTCGCTGATTCCCATTTCCAGTACGGCAATCTCATCTTCCTCCCTCAAACGGAAAACCGTCAGCGGCATCCCCAACTCATTATTAAAATTCCCCTGAGTCTTCAACACCCGGTACTTCTGAGAAAGCACCGCCGCAATCATTTCCTTTGTGCTGGTTTTTCCCACGCTGCCTGTGATTCCCACCACCGGTATGGACAACTGTTTTAAATAAAATTCCGCAATATCCTTGACCGCCTGGAGAGAAGACTCCACCTGGATATAGGGAAAATCCGCATTTTCCAGTTCTCTTTCAGAAAGGGTGCAAAGCGCACCCTTTTCCATCACCTGCCCGATATAATCATGACCGTCCGCCCGCGCTCCCACGATGGGAATAAACAGGCATCCTTCTTCTGCTTTTCTGCTGTCCGTGGTGATGCTTTTCACACAGGTATCCAGCACTTCGCCGGAACCGTGAAGAGTCCCCCGGCACGCCTTCGCAATATTTCGCAACGATAAATTCTTCATAATTTCTCCGCTTTTATTCATACTTTTTCATGGACGCCTGTACCAGCAGCTGGCATAACTCCGGGAAATCAATTCCCAGAACCTGGGCCTCCTGGGGCAGAAGACTGGTTGGCGTCATTCCCGGAAGGGTATTGCCCTCCAGACAATATATACTTCCATCATCCTTCATCAGGAAATCCCATCTTGCATATCCTTCCACCATCAGCGCCTGATTTGCCATAGCTGCATACTTCTGCATCTGCCTGGTCAGTTCTTCCGGAATATCGGCAGGACAGGTTTCCACCGTACTGCCGGCCGTATATTTATTTTTATAGTCGTAAAATCCTTCCAGGGGAGCGATTTCAATCACGGGATAGACGGTGCCGTCCACAACACCCACTGAAAATTCCCGCCCGGAAATATACTCTTCCACCACAATTTCATCTTCATAGCCGAAGGCTTCCCCCAGGGCTTTCTCATACTCGTCCTGCGTACCCACGATAAAGACTCCCACACTGGAACCGCCGCAGCAGGGTTTCACCACCACCGGGAAAGAAAGTCCCAACTCTTCCGGTGCGGCTGAATCCTGACCTTTCTTCAGCAGAACGCCTTCCGGTACCGGTACGCCAGAGGCTTTCAGCAGTTTCTTTGTCAGTCCTTTATCCATGGCCATAGCGCTGCTGAGATGACCGGTTCCCGTATATTTGATGCGGAGCAGATCAAAAGCGGCCTGAACCTTTCCATTCTCTCCGTTTTCTCCATGAAGCGCCAGAAATACAACATCAGCCTTTTTGCACAATTCTATGACATTGGGTCCGAAAAAATCCCGTTTCGCTTCCCGCGCTGTTTTCGCCTGTTCATTAAATGACTGTATATATGCGATTTCCCTGTCCAGATGATACTCAGCCGGAAAAGCCTCCTCCGGGCAGATATCTTCTTTTCCGAAAAACACATCCAGCAGAATGGCGTCATGCCCTTTTTCTCTCAGCGCCTGACACACCTTGCTGCCCGATACAATGGACACTTCTCTTTCCGTGCTGATTCCTCCAGCCAATACTACAATTTTCATACGTCTGCTCCTTTATATGTATCTATTGTTTTAATAGACGACAACCGCTGTGCCGATCTCCACTGCGTTGAAGATTTTTTCCGCATTATCATAGGGTGTATTGACACATCCATGGGAACCGCTGGTTTTATAGATTTCTCCGCCGTATTCGCTTCTCCAGCGGTCGGCGTCGTGAATGCCCACATTGCCGTTAAAGGGCAGCCAGAAGGTAACCGGCGACGCGTATCCCTCTCCTGTCAGAATAGCGTCCTGTTTTTTGGCGTCAATGGCCCAGACTCCGTTGGCGGGAGTATCAAAACCTCTGGAAACATTTCCCGTCACCACGGGAGTATCTACAATTTCCTCGCCGTCTTTATAGCACCACATCCGCTGTTCCTGGATGCTGATCTCAACATATGTATCTCCGATATCGTTTTCCTCCCGGCTTTTTGCCGTGTAGAGATAGACGGGTTCTCTGGATTCCACCACGCCGTCGTTGATGGCCTGTATCAGAGCATCCGTAGTCGCCGTTTTATTGATGCACCAGCCGTAATCTCCTCCGGCAGCCAACGTTACCGTCGTCCCGTCATGCTTCGTAAATTCATGCTCCAGACCGAAGGTATCGTATTTCAGTCCCAGTTGTCTGACATATTCAGATACCTTGTCCGTATCCAGCGAATAAGAGCCGTCATCCCCCTGAACCAGCCAGTCTTTGATTACCGAACGGTCCACCACCTCTGAACGGGAACCAAAGGTGTACGTAATGCTTGCCGCCGTCATTTTATTCAGATTTTCCAACTGTGTATTCAGTTCTTGGTCGTCACTGAGCACAGCGGGATCTTCATAGCAGCCCAGCTCTTCCAGGGAGATCTCCGTCTTGCCTTCATTGATAGCGTCAATAATCGCCGCCGTCACTTTTTCCCGGTCCAGTTTTGTCCCCATCACCTCCGGTACAATTTCAAAGCCGTCCTCTGTCTCCTGAATATATGCATTCTGAGGCTCTTCGATATTTTCCTCCTGGAAACAGCTCATATTATCCATGACTTCATCCACCGCCGACTCATCGAAAGTAGTATTGGCAGCCATCTCGTAGGATTTGCTTTTTGAGAAGGACAGCGGCCATTTAAACTGTTCCTGTTCGTCCATCAGCTCATCCACCCGGTTATCGTCCACATAACTTAACTTCACCTGGGGAGCCATAATGGTTTCCGTCGTGCCGCCCCGTTCTTCAATCTTTAATGTATAGCTGTTGATTTCCTCAATTATCTTTTCCTTTACCTCTTCTACCGTCAGGTTGCTGCAGTCAATTCCATTAATTGTTGACCCTTCAAAAAAATGACTGGAATAATAAAAGGAAATTCCCAGATATCCAATCAGCATAATGGCAACATACCCGATTAAAATTCCAAGAACAATTTTCCTCGCTTTGCGTTTATCTTTCATTATTTACTTCCCTTACTTTTTATTTTCCCTGTCTGTCTACAGTTCTTCTTATTTTATCACTGAATCCAATACTGGTAAAGGGGTTTAAAATAGGAGTTTTTGAATTCACAAAAACTCCTCACTTTTTTTATATTTTTTTAATGTTTAACCTTCAAGCAATTTATTCACACTGACCAGTTTAACGCTCAGCACGAAAATCTGAGCTGCAACTGCAAGCTCTTCCGGCGTGGGGAAAGACGGTGCTATACGGATATTGCTGTCTTTGGGATCTTTGCCGTAGGGGAAGGTTGCTCCTGCGCCCGTCATCACCAGGCCCGCCTCTTTTGCTTTTGCCACAATGGCTTTTGCACAGCCTTCCATGGCGTCAAAGGAAATGAAATATCCTCCCTTTGGCTTGCTCCAGGAACCGATGCCCAGACCGCCCAGTTCTTCTTCCAGTACATTCAGAACCGCTTCGAACTTAGGTCTTAAAATGGCCGCATGCTTTTTCATATGTTCCCGCATGCCTTCAATATTTTTAAAGAACCTCACGTGGCGCAGCTGATTAAGCTTATCATGACCAATGGTCTGATAAAACATATATTTTTTCGCTTCCGCCAGATTCGCTTCCGATGCAGCCAGCGCCGCAATTCCAGATCCCGGGAAGCTCACCTTTGATGTGGAAATAAATTTATACACCATATCCGGATTTCCGGCTTTTTCACATTCTGTAAGAAGTTCCAGAATCACGTCCTGATCATCCTCGTACAGATGATGGATAGAATATGCGTTATCCCAGAAAATCCGGAAATCTTTTGCTGCCGGTTTCAGATGGGCGAATCTTCTGACCGTCTCGTCGGAGAAGGAAATTCCCATGGGATTCTGATATTTGGGAACACACCAGATACCTTTGATGGACTCATCCTCTGCTACCAGTTTTTCTACAATATCCATATCCGGCCCGGTGGGAAGCATGGGCACGTTAACCATCTCGATGCCGAAATACTCTGTCACTGCAAAGTGGCGGTCATATCCGGGAACGGGACATAAAAATTTCACCTTATCCAGTTTAGCCCAAGGCGTACTGCCCATTACTCCCTGTGTCATGGAACGGGCAACTGTATCAAACATAATACTGAGACTTGAATTTCCATAAATTAAAATATTCTTTTCCGGAACTTCCGACATATCGGCAAGGAGTTTTCTTGCCTCCGGAATTCCATCCAGCACACCATAGTTACGGCAGTCCACACCAGCTTCGCAGACCATATCAGAGCTGCTGTTGAGAACATCCATCATTCCATTGCTGATATCCAGCTGAGCTTTCGCCGGTTTTCCCCTGGACATATCCAGCTGCAGCCCTTTTCCTTTTACTTCTTCAAACTCTTTTTCCAGCTCCTGTTTCAATGTCAGAAGCTCTTCCCTGCTTAATTCCTGATATGCTTTCATGAAAGCCTCCTTAGTTTTTCTCATATATAGTAACACGCTATATGCTATTGTATGGGTAATCTGACTTATTGTCAAGCACATCTTTCATTTTTATTAAAAAGTTTTCAATATATCCCGGTTTATATAATTCATTATGCAATTTTAACAATCAAAACTTGCATTTTATACCAATGAAGACGCCATTACCCGGCAGACAGAGGAATTTCCCTTTTCATTTCTTTCTCCCGTATGATATACTATAATGCAAACGAAACACGGAGGGAACTGCAGTATGTGGATAGCAGACAACTGGAAAGAATATGAAGTTTTAGATACCTCCAGCGGTGAAAAACTGGAACGCTGGGGAAAATATATCCTGGTCCGTCCGGACCCCCAGGTCATCTGGGATACTCCTCACGCCCACCCGGGCTGGAAAAAGAAAAACGGTCACTATCACCGCAGCAAAAAGGGAGGCGGCGAATGGGAATTTTTCGACCTGCCCCAGCAGTGGTCTATCCATTATAAAGAATTAACCTTTCACCTGAAACCCTTTAGTTTCAAGCATACCGGCCTGTTTCCGGAGCAGGCCGTCAACTGGGACTGGTTTTCTGAAAAAATAAAACAGGCAAAAAGGCCTGTCAAAATATTGAATCTTTTCGCTTACACAGGAGGCGCCACTCTGGCCGCCGCCGCCGCCGGCGCTTCCGTCACCCATGTGGACGCTTCCAAAGGCATGGTAACCTGGGCAAAGGAAAACGCCGCTGCATCCGGTCTGAAAGAAGCTCCCATACGCTGGATTGTCGACGACTGTGTAAAGTTTGTCGAACGGGAAATCCGCCGGGGGAATCATTACGACGCCGTCATCATGGATCCGCCTTCTTACGGAAGGGGACCTAAAGGTGAAATCTGGAAAATTGAAAATTCCATTCATTCCCTGATCCGGCTCTGCGCACAGCTTCTGTCACGGGATCCCTTATTCTTTCTGGTAAATTCCTATACCACCGGCCTTGCTCCGGCTGTTCTTACTTATCTTATTGCCACGGAACTGAAAAAGTTCAAAGGTCAGGTAGATTCACAGGAGATCGGACTCCCCGTCACCCAAAGCGGACTGATTCTGCCCTGCGGCGCGTCTGGAAGGTGGGAGGCAAAATAGCCTCCCATCAATGGATGAAGAGCCATACATGAAAGCTGCGCCGGAAGCCTCTGCTGAATGATCATCATTTACTGTAAGCTCCCACAATCTCTGCGATGTACATGGTATGATAATCTTTGTCGGGATACCATTTCTCATCAATCCACGCTTCTTTGAACAATTCCGGTTTGATCTTATCCTCATAAAGTTTTCTGCACACCAGCACCAATTCGCTTTCCGCAAAAGCCGGCTGATCTTCCACCATCTCCACATGGAAATCCACCGCTTTAATCTTATCCTCATCCCGGCCGGATACCTTTCCCAGATATCCCAGTTCTTTTTTATATTCTCCGCCGAAAAAGGACAGAGTAAACATCTCTCCTCCATCAATGAATTCTTTCGTATAACGCTGGGGGCGGATATAAACCGTAGCAACCTCTTTTCCCCAGAGTATTCCCATGCCTCCCCAGGATACCGTCATGGTATTCACTTTTCCGTCTTTTTTTGCAGACACCAGCATCCATTCGTCACCGATCATACGGAACACATTTTTCTCAATGTCTTTTACCTCTTTTTTCTGAAATCCCATGTTGAACTCTCCTTTCTTTTCTCATAAACAGATGGTTTGATCAGTTATCGATTCCACGAATTTCCATAATAAGCTGCTGCTTTCCATATACGCCGGAAATGGCCGCCGTCTCCTCCGAAACCTCCCCTTGCGTCTCTTCCGCTTCGCAGTAATACGTGGCTACGCAGTTATTCGCCCCATCGGAACCTCTCAGTACCAATTCATAACTTTTTCCTTCTTCCACCGGGATTTTTCCCTCCACAACGGGATACATACTCTCTTCCTTTACCATATTAAGGGTGCTGACTTCCCCTTCGTATATGACCTTCTGCGTCTCTGCGTCGCGTACCGCCGCATAAATCACAGAATCATTGATTCGGTTATGCATTCCCACCCGGATAGAAATATCCGTCAGATATTCTCCGTCGGCGATAAAAGTCTGCACAATTTCTGCGGAATCCGTAATGTTGACGGTCTCGCAGTCGCTGACCTGGATTTCCGTATTATTTTTGAAAATCACTTCCCCGTTCATTGCGTGAACCATGCAGATCCCGGCCGGAATGACGAAGGCCAGCACTCCGGTCAGAAAAGCCACCCGCAGATAATTAATCATATAAGGCTGAATCTCCGTCCTGCGCAGCGAATGATATTTGGGATGGTTGAAAATGAAATAAACCAATGTGATAATGAAAATACAGGTGCCAAGATTCACCATATTATCATACCCGTAAACATCCGCCATGGTGACGGCAAAGGGTCTGTCTCCCAGCACAAATTTAAAAATCCCCGCCGTCAGCATAGTCTGATCCGCAATGCCGGTCCATTGATTCACACTGAATATATACAGGGCCACAATGAAAATATTCATGATCAGGATCATCATTTTCCCGTGCCGGTTCATCATGACGCCAAAGACCAAAAACGGCACAATGACCAGAAACCACTGGGGATTCCAGCGGGAAAAACCAAAAATTGCAAAGCTGACGCCATTGGCAAGAAACATCGCCCAGGAGACAAATTCTTCCCTTCCCTCAATCTTTTTCGTATAGGCCCACACCATCAGATAAGCTCCCACTGCCAGAATTAGACTGATTCCGCCGATAAAGCCAAATTCGAATCCGCTGTCCACAAAACTCAGCGCGTGAAATCCAAGCACACACCGGTAAAAATACGGCGAATTGATATAGGGAAGAATGGCCGCCGCCAAAGGAATTAAGGCAGTAATCACATAGACGGCAAGATGCCGGAATCTTTTTTCCCTTAATACCAAAAACACCGCAAAATACGCCAGCGCCTGATACTTGAATGTGGCCGCGATTCCAAAGAAAAGGGCAAATCGGAACAGCCCGTCTTTAAAGTAATAGTAAAGGCCCAGCACAATGAAAAAGACCATGAAAATATCGTACTGGCTGAAAATAAACTGACTGTATATCCCGATAGGACAGATCAAAAACGCAAATTTACACAGTTTAGCCTTCTTCTCTTCAAATCCGATTTCCAGCGCAATCTTGTAAATCAGATGAGAAGTCACAAAATACAGAATCACCGGCAGAAGCTTGTACCACATAAGATTGATAAAAGCATTGTCCAGAATGTGAGCAGGAACCCGTCCCAGAAGATAAAGAGGAAGATTCCAGATGGCAAAAGCCAGAAAAGTACTGGGAAGATAGTTGGCGTAAAATCCCTGAGACTGCTCATAGCTTGCTTTATAAAAATCTTCAAAAAATCCTTTATAATAGAGAAAAGAACGGTTTCCCGTGACAATGATATCACCCTCCACAAAAGTGACGAACAAAAAAGCCATCGCCAGAAGAGTGACGATCCAGTCCACCTTGCTGATATCCTGAACACTGAAAAACGGAAGCTCTCTCATCCAGTTAATTTTCTTTATCTTCTCCTTCATCTTCCTTCTTCACCTCCCCCTCGTCAAAATTCAGCCGCTCTTCTTCTACTACCAGCGGCCGGTCCAATACCCTGGTGTTGATACTCAGCACATATTCTCCCAGAAAACCGATGAAAAACAGCTGCAGGGCTCCCAGAAAAAATATACCGATCAGCATGGGCGCCACCCCTGCAGAAAAACGGTCCCAGTATATGATTTTCAGCACCAGATAGAAAACACCTGCCAGGAAACTTAATGCCGCCACTGAAAATCCAAGGAAAGTGGCAAGGCGCATAACCACTTTGGAGTAAGAAGTGATCCCCACCATGGCATAATCATAAAGGGTATAAAAATTATTTTTACTTTTACCCGCTCTGCGCTTCTGCTGCACATAGGGAATAGCTTTGTAATCAAATCCCAGCTCGGCAATGATCCCCCGCAGATAGGGCATGGGATCGTGAAGGCTGCGCACCACATCCACAAAGGCCTTATCATACAGGCCAAATCCCGTAAAGTGTTCGATATGATCAATATCGGTAATCTTTTTAATCAATTTATAGTAACAGGAGCGAATCCAGTACATGATTTTCTTTTCTTTGCTGGCTTTTTTCACTCCGATCACGATTTTATAGCCGCTTTCCCACTCCCGCACAAACTGCACGATCATTTCCACCGGGTCCTGGAAGTCGGCGCACATGCGGATAACGCAGTCCCCCGTCGCCTGCTTCAGGCCGTGAACCGGCGAACGCATCTGTCCGAAATTTCTGGCGTTGAAAATCGCCTTTATCTTCCGGTTCTCCCGGCAGAGCTCCCGCAGCTTCTGCTGGGTACTGTCCTTGGAATGATTGTCAATAAAAATAATCTCATAATCATAATTGGACAGCTCTTCTTCCATCACCTTTACAATGGCGGAGGACAGCGGTATGACATTTGCCTCCTCATTGTATGTGGGAATCACCACGGAAATTTTCTTTTTCATCGCATTGTTCTCCTTAACCACTCCACTGTCCGGCCAATCCCCTCTTCAAAGGAAATCTCCGGCTCAAAACCCGTATCCTCCCGAAGATTCCGGATATCCGCACACAGATTCATCACTGCGCCGGAGGGATAGGGACGTTTTCCGATACCGGGACAAATCCCGGGATCCACCGCATCCCGCATCAGATAAATATACTCGGAAAGGGGCCGTGCCTGTCCGCTGCCCACACAGTATACCGCGCCGTCGCGTCCCTTTTCCCCGATCAGATAATAGGCTCTTCCCGCATCTTCACAGTACAGGTAATCCCATCTCTGCTGTGCGGGGGTGAAGGCCGTCTCCTCTCCGGCCAGCATTTTCCGGATACTGTCTGAAATCATGGAAGATTCCTTGTCATAGATTCCGTAAACGCTGAAAATCCTGGGCCAGATACATTCCATCCCCATTTCTTTCGCCATCAGGAAGGCCAGTTTCCCCGCCGCCAGTTTGCTGACGCCGTAGGGAGTCACCGGATGTTCCGGCGCCTCCGGACCGATGGCTTCCAGATCCAGGATACCGTATTCCGCCTGGGAACCGGCTCCGATAAAGCGCTGGCAGCCCAGAGCTTTCGCCGCCTGCAGAGCCTTTAGGGTATATTCAATATTCCGGCTCTGCAGCAGGGTACTTTTGTTCCTGCCCGCTCCCGTATGACCCCAGGCAATATGGAAAAAGGTGTCGCAAGGTACCGGTATCTTTTCCGGCAGGCTGTCCATCTCTTCCAGAGAAGCGTATACCAGATGCACCAATGGGTCCGGGGAAATCCTGGAAAGACGGGAACTGTCCTTTCGCACCACCCCATAAACCTCTGTGCCGCGGCGGATACATTCTTTGATCAGCGCCGCGCCGATCATGCTGGTGGCCCCCGTCACCACAATCCGTTTCATTCTCATCCCTTATCCTCAACTAAATCAATAATCATATTTTCTTTTAATTCCTCCCGATCCAGGAAAGGATACATATCTTCCAACGGCGCTGAAACCATCCGGCCGTCAGGCAGCCGTTTTGAAGCCGTCTTGGGCTGGGTGTACTGCCGTTTCGTCACAAAAACCTCACAGAGCACCGCCCCGGGCTGTCTCAGAACTTCTTCCACATCCTCCCCCAGCGTACGGCTGCTTTTACATCTGGTATAGGGAATTCCATAGGCCAGGGCCAGTTTTTCAAGATCCGGAAAACTTAAATCCCCGCTCTCCGGTCCCACTCCCATCAGCGGTTCTCCGAAGAAATTCATCTGCGTCTGCCGTATGGAGTGGTATCCCTCGTTGTTTATCACGAAAATTTTAATGGGAAACCGGTTATGAAAAATGGTCTGCAGTTCCTGAAGGTTCATCTGCAGACTCCCCTCTCCCGTCACGCAGATCACTTCTTCCTTGGCCGCCCGGCATACGCCGATGGCTGCCGGCAGTCCGTATCCCATGGAAGCCGTATTGGGATTGGTGATAAAGCGGGTTTTTCTTTTGATCACCGCACTCTGGCTGCCGGCCACCCGGGAAGTCCCCACGCTGACCACCAGCTTTGCGCCTTCCCTGAGTCTGGAAGTCATCTCATGGAAAAAGGCATAGATATTCGTCCTTCCCTCCTCCAGGGTCTGATAATGCTCCCGGGTCACCACCGGATATTTTTCTTTCCATCCACGGCACCGGGCCAGCCACTCTTCCTTGCCAAAAAGGGGTCTGTCTTTGGAATATCCCGCCTTGAGAAGGAGAATCAGCATTTTCTCCATCAGCTCCAGCACATTCCCCACCACCGGCAGATCCACATGGAGACTGGGCTTTTTCAGCTCCTCCCCATCGATATCATTGAGAATGGTATAGGCCTCTCTGGCCCAGGTCTCATAATTAAACCCTGTCTGCAGAAAGCTTTGACGGCTGCCCAGAGAAAGAAGCAGGTCACAGTTTTGTATGGCAAAATTTCCGGCCCGGTCTCCCGTTCCTCCGTTTCGTCCCACATACAGGGGATGATCCGTTTCCATGGCATCCACACTGCTCATTCCCGTCACCACCGGAACCCCCAGAAGATCTGTCAGCCGGCGGAAGGAAGAATATCCTTTGGAAAGGCGAACGCCGTTTCCTGCAAAGATCACAGGACGGCTGCTGGCCTGAATCTTGTCCAGTACAATGGCTGCCGTCTCCCAGGGAATAGCCGCCGGTACCTCCTTCTCATCCTCTTCGGGATCGTATTTCCTTATCTTTTCCGGATCAATTTCCGCCCCCTGAACATTCAGGGGAATATCCAGCCACACCGGACCCGGACGGCCGTGAAGCGCCAGATACAGCGCCCGCTCCAGATGGTAGCGGATATCTTCTGCTTTGGTCACCATCACCGCATACTTGGTCATGGGAGCCACAGAGGGGGTGATATCGTACTCCTGCACTCCCATGGTCCGCAGCTTCAGTCCGCTGCTTCTTACCGTGGTATCGTACCTCACCTGCCCGGAAAACACAATCATGGGAATAGAATCCGTCCAGGCGCAGAGCACGCCGGTGATGGCATTGGTCGCCCCCGGTCCTGAAGTGACGCAGACCGCCGCCATCTGATTGTCCACCCTGGCGTAAGCTTCCGCAGCCATAGCCGCTGCCTGCTCATGATGATGATACGTGCATTTCAGTACCGGATGGCTGCCGAAGGAATGATTCATATGCATGGCTCCTCCCCCGGTCACCGTAAACACATCGCGGATTCCCCGCTCTGCAATATAATCTGCAATATAATCTGAAACTTTCTTTTTCATTCTTTTTTCCTTCTATTGATAATCCGGACATCGATTCTCACAGACCATTCGTTTTCCAGATGCCTGCACCGGAATTTCATCCACATAAGTCACGTCGATCTGCGCCTCTTCCCCCAGATATCTGCGGTAGGAAGCCACAACTTCATCCTCATTTATTTTACTGCGGTCTGCATTCAGAAGCAATTCGTATCGTTTCTTTTCCCACTGGATACATTTCGCCTGATGAACCGTCCCCTCCAGATGAAGAAGCACGTTCATGAATACGTGGATGGATAAGGGCTCCCCTTTACAGTTATACATCAAAGAACCCCTTCTTCCGTAAATTTCTTTCAGCACGCCATGCTTTCTTCCTTTGTCATCCAGAGTAATTTCCAGTATTCCCGTATCGCCCGTGTCGTAGCGGATCATGGGAAAAGCTCTGTTGTAGTAATCTGTTACCACGATTCGCCCCACTTCTCCCGGCTTGGCCGGTTCATCGCTTTGCAGCTTTAATATTTCAATGTAAAAATTATACAGATCGACGGTATACTCCTTCTGATCGTTAAGCCCGATGGCGATAAAACCATTTTCGTTATTGCCGTAGGACCTCACCGGGGAAAAACCGAAAATCTCCGTCAAAAGATCGAACGTGGCGTCGGGCAGCGCCTCTCCCATGGAAAAAATCATTTCCACATCCCATCGGGAAATATCCACCTGGTGATCCCGGATATAGGCGGCCAGAGCTGTCAACGCACTGGAGTAGCTGACCAGCACCTGAATCCTCTGCTTTTGTATCCGCCGGCAGATTTTTGCCAAAGATTCTTCTCCCATATTGGAAATATCAATCATCAGCAGATTATTTTTGAAAGATTTCCATCTGCTGATAGTGTTTTTTCCTTCGATCCACACCCGGAATTCTCCCCGCTTCATCCCCATCCGAAAACCGTTAAGCTCCATACAGGCGATGAAATTCATGTTGATCCGGTTCATCTTGTCGCCGTCGCACAGCACCGTAAAGGGTGATCCTGTAGATCCGCTGGTAGACAGCCGGTATGTCTTTTTCTTTCCATCCTGCCACTCATCGCAGAGTATCTGATTAAAATTCTGATTATAATCACTTTTGTTCATCACTGGAAAATCTTCCAGTTTCTCTCCATGGGAGTATCCCCGGTAAAATTCAGAGTGATTTTTCGCAAAATCCAGAACAGCCTGCAGCCTTCTTTCCTCATATTCCGGGGTTATTCCTTCCACTATCTCTCTTTTATTCACTGTCTTTAACTGATTCAGCCTGCCGCCCTGCAGTTTGTCCAGCAGATTAAAGGCTGTACGCCGCAGCACTTCACCTGACTGCATTCCTTTCACCTCCTGATTTTTCCAAATCCTAAAATAATCACCGCTGCCACCCGAATGGCATTTGCCAGAAGCGCCCCATAGGAAAATCCCACGATTCCGTCTTTTAACGTAAAGATGACCACCAGCACTGCCATAATCACCAGATGGGCCGCCTGAAGAATCAACTGCCAGGTTTCATTGGTGAACGTCAATACCAAAATAAAAAGAAACGCGGAATACAGCGCCAGCACCTGAGTCAGGTTTACCACGGTCATCAGCGGCCGGACTGACGTATACAGGTCCGGATAAAAAATCTTTACAAACAGCGGCGTTCCAATCTGACAACACAGAAAGAACAAAAAGGAAACCAAAAAGCCGGCTCCTGCAGCCAGAGAAAACTCTTTTTTATTCAGTGTTCTTTCCCGTCTGGTCAGATAAGAAATAACAATCGTATTAATGGGAGCCACCAAAAGCACCATGGTTTTTCCGATTAACGATACCACATAATACTGGGTAACCGCCTCGTTTCCCACCATATGTTTCAGCGCCAGGCGGTCCATATTCAACGTCGTATTGGTAATTAAATAAGAAAGGGTCAGAAAAAACCCCCTCACACATGCCGTTGAAAAATACTGGCTTTTTTTCCAGAAATTTTTGAAAACACTTCCGGTGATTCCCACATAGACAAGGGCTGCCCCTTCCCCCACCAGGAAAATGAGAAACCAGTTTCCCGTCAGACGATACAAACCGTATCCAAGCAGATATCCTGCGCTGATCAGCGCATAGTAGATAAAATACCTCTGATAGTTCAGATTCAGCCTGTATTCCACATCACCGTAGTAGCGAAACGCAGTCGTCAGAATAAGGAGCAGCGTCAGCGGCACAGTCACCCATCCCCGGAGGGAGGAACCGGAACCCAGAATGGCAATAATTCCGCCGATGCCTGCAAACAGAATCAAAAGCCGGTCGTAATCCCCGTTGTTCACCTGGCAGGTGCGTCTCACCACCAGTCGGCTGGTATTCAGCGCCTGTCCTACAGAAGGGCACAGGATGCTGACCAGACCCATGATATACAATACGCTGCCCAGCTCCTCCTGTCCCATCTGGGCGTTGAGAAGGGGATAGACGGCAAGCTGCAGAACTCCATTCATCAGCAGCATGCCGCCCATGGTATAGGCAGTATTTCCCAAAATCTGTTTTCCCTGGGCTTTTTTCACCGTTTTTCCCCTGCTTTCCATCTGTTTTCGATATATTTCCGTTTGCCGGAAGCCAACACTGGAATTTCATCCACATACTCTACGGTAAGCTGGGCCTTTTCTCCCAGATAGGGACGAATCCTTTCCAGGATATTCTCCACATCCATCTCCTCTTTATCCCCGTTCAGCCACAGCGTATATGTGGCCGCATCCTCCTGGATAAACCGGAATTGCTTTACTCCTTTTACGTCCCACATGTTGTTGGTAATGATATAAGGAGTCAGCGCCTTGCCGTCGCAGTCATAGATCAGATCGCTCCTGCGTCCGTACAGACTGGACAGATACAGCTTGTATTTTCCGTTTTTTACCTTTCTTTTGGCAATGGCCGTATCTCCGTTGTCGTACCGCAGAATGGGAAAAGCATAATTATACAGATCGGTGATTACGATTCTCCCCAGTTCTCCCGGTTCCGCCGGTTCGTCACTGTCCATTTTCAGTATTTCATAGTAATAGCTTTCCGTATCGATATGATACCCTTCTTCCACTGCGTCCTGAATTCCCATGATGCCGTTCTCCTCGTTGGAATACCAGGCCCGCACCGGGCAATGAAACTGCTCCTGGAGACTGCGTCTCAGATTAGGCGCCATGGACTCCGAAATGGGAATGATGGCCGCCACCTGAAACTTTGATACGTCCCTTCCCGTCCGGCTGATATAACGGCTGATCTGTTCCAGGGCGGAGGAATATCCCACCAGGCATTTTACTTTTTTCTTTTCGATCACCTGAAGCATTTTCTCTACGCCTTCGTCATCCATTCGAGAGCTGTCCATCATTATCATGTTTTCCATCAGAAGCTGCAGCTTCCCTTTTTTCACATTATTCACCCAAACCCGGATGAAGGCTTCTTTCATGCCGATATAGAATCCGCCCACCATACTCAGAAAAATACCGCCCGCCGTGTTATGGGCAATTTTATCTCTGTTCTGCACCATGGTCAGCGGTGTTCCTGTGGAACCGCTGGTGGACATCTGCCGATTATCCTTTTCGTCTTTATATTGACTGGATACAAATTCATCGTAATGCTGCCGAAAGGTATCTTTATTTACCACCGGAAGTTCTGACAAAGGGGTATCCGGTGAAAATTCCTGATAAAACTCAGTAGTACGCACCGCATGGCCGATCAGTTTTTGAATTTTCTCTTCCGTGTCCCTGATAGAAGTCCCGTTTTTAAAGCTGTTCTGAATCTGGTTATAATACCTGCGCACCTTGCCGCCTCTTATTCCGTCCAGCGCCCAGAATCCAAACCATCTCATCTTCTCATCAAATGCCATACTATTCCTCACCATTATTCTCTGTCAATTATTTCTCACTGCCTCCGCCAGCACCCGGATCATCCGGTCCAGCATCTCATCGGTCATTCCGGGATATACGCCGATCCAGAAGGTGTCCGTCATGATCCTGTCCGTCACCTCAAGGCCGCCGGCAATCCGGTATCCCCGGTTTTCTTTTCTCATCTGATCAAAACAGGGATGTTTCGTCAGATTTCCGGAAAAAAGCATCCTTGTCTGTACTCCTTTGCTTTCCGCATACTGTACCACCTTATTCCGGTCGCAGCCCTCTTTGCAGGTAATCAGGAATCCGAACCAGCAGGGATCGGAATTTTCACAGGGCTCCGGCAAAATAAACGCATCCTGCAGTTCTGAAAGTCCCTCCTGCAGCCGTCTGAAATTCTCTTTCCTTCTCGTCACAAAAGAGGGGAATTTTCTTAACTGAGCGCAGCCCACCGCCGCCTGCATATCCGTCGCCTTCAGGTTATATCCGAAATGAGAGTACACATATTTATGATCGTATCCCAGGGGCAGCTCCCCGTACTGCCGGTCAAACCGGTGTCCGCAGAGATTGTCCTGTCCCGGAGCACACATACAATCCCTTCCCCAGTCCCTGAGAGAACGGACGATTTTGTGAAGCAGCGGATTATCGGTATACACCGCCCCTCCCTCGCCCATCGTCATGTGATGAGGAGGATAGAAGCTGGACGTTCCGATATCTCCCACCGTACCCGTAAGATACGTCTTTCCGTCCAGCGTGTATGTGCTTCCCAAGGCGTCACAGTTATCCTCAATCAGCCAAAGGCCATGGCGGTCACAGAATTCTTTTACCGATTTTAAATCAAAGGGATTGCCCAGCGTATGAGCCAGCATCACGCCCTTCGTCTTCTCTGACAGGGCGCCCTCCAGTCTGGTCACATCGATATTGTACTGGGGGATGGTCACATCCACAAAAACCGGCACCGCGCCGTACTGTACCATGGGCGTCACTGTGGTGGGAAAACCCGCCGCCACTGTGATGATCTCATCTCCCGGGCGCACCTGGCGGTCCCCCAGAAGGGGAGAAGTCAGCGCCATAAACGCCAGCAGATTGGCGGAGGAGCCGGAGTTTACCAGCGAGCAGTGGCGCACATTGAGATATTTGGCAAACTCCCTTTCGAATTCATCGGTATAACGTCCTGAGGTCAGCCAGAATTCCAGCGCGCTGTCCACCAGATTTGTCATCTCCTCCCGGTCATAAACCCGGGATGCGTAAGGGATCCTTTCTCCCTCTTTATACGGTTTTTTCTTATGATATTTCTCGCAGTAAGCCCCCACCAGATCCAGAATCTGTTCCCTGGCTTCCTGCTCTGTCATGTTCTCGAACATATTACGATTCCTCCAAAAATTCTCTGATTTGCGCTTCCATGCAGGAAACCACATCGCCTCCGGAAGCATACACTTTAAACCATTCCACGGTTTTTTCTATGGCCGTTTTAATATCCCATCTGGGGCTCCATCCAAATACCTGTTTTATCCGGGAACAGTCCAGCTTCAGAAAGGCAGCCTCATGGGGCCCTCCCTGGGCCTGATTGACCCAGCTCTGTCCTTCTCCCCAGGCCCGGCAGAACAGATCCGTCAGCTCTCCTGTGGTCACACAGTCCCGATCCGATGGGCCTACATTATAATACCCCGCATATTTTCTGTCCTCATACTGCTTCTGCCCGATGAGGAGGTAGGCAAAAAGAGGCTCCAGCACATGCTGGAAAGGACGGATAGACCAGGGATTTCTCACCTTCACCGGTTCCCCTGCCATAGCCGCCCGGATACAGTCCGGAATAATCCGGTCGTTGGCAAAATCCCCGCCGCCGATCACATTGCCTGCCCTGGCAGTGGATACCGCCGTCTCTGATTCTTCAAAAAAAGAATTCCGGTAACTGTGAGTCACCAGCTCTGAACAGGACTTGCTGTTGGAGTAAGGGTCAAATCCATCCAGCGGATCCGTCTCCCGATATCCCCATTCCCACTCCCGGTTTTCATATACCTTATCCGTGGTCACATTTAAAAAAGAGCGCACTCCCCCCAGGGTTCGCACTCCTTCCATAAGATACACCGTACCCATCACATTGGTCTCATAGGTATACACGGGGTCTTTGTAAGAATCCCGCACAATGGGCTGGGCTGCCAGATGAAAAACAATCTCCGGTCCGGCCTCTTTCAGCGTTTCCCACAGGCACTCCCGATCGCGGATATCCCCGATCACGGAATTCATTCTTTCTTCCAGACCGCAGAGGGGAAAAAGAGCGGGATCCGTCGGAGGTTCCAGAGAATACCCCGTCACCTGGGCTCCCGCATCCACCAGAATTTTAGAAAGCCAGCTTCCTTTAAATCCTGTATGACCCGTGATAAATACACGTTTTCCTTGATAAAAGCTCACATCTGTCATTACTTCCACACTTTCCAGGGAGCATGGCCGCTCTGCCACATCTCCTCCAGTTTTTCTTTCTCTCGCATGGTGTCCATGCACTGCCAGAATCCATAATGGCGATAGGCATTTAACTGTCCTCTTCTGGCTGCCTCCTCCAGGGGATACTTTTCAAAGACAGTTTCATCCCCTTCAATCAGATCCATAATTTCCGGCTCCAACACCATAAATCCGGCGTTGATCCAGCCGCTGTCCTCTTTCTTCTTTTCTTTGAAATTGGTAATGGTACCGTCTTCCAGAATATCCAAAACTCCGAAACGGCCGTCCGGCTGAGCCGACGTAAGCGTCGCCATCTTTCCATGAGACTGATGAAACTCCACCAGTTTTTGAATATTTACATCAGAAACTCCGTCGCCATAGGTCAGAAGAAAAGGCTCTCCTTCCAGAAATTCCCGGATACGCCGGATTCTTCCCCCGGTCATGGTGTACAAACCGGTGTCGATCAGCGTCACTTTCCAAGGTTCTGCAATGTTGTTATGAACAATCATTTTATTGCTCTGTGTAAAGTCAAAAGTAATATCACTGTTATGCAGATAATAATCTGCAAACCATTCCTTAATCACATGCTGCTTGTATCCGCAGCAGATAATAAATTCATTATATCCATAAAAGGAATATAATTTCATAATGTGCCACAAAATCGGTTTTTCCCCGATTTCGATCATCGGTTTCGGCCTCAAATGACTTTCCTCACTGATTCTTGTGCCGAAACCGCCGGCCAGAATTACTACTTTCACGATTTTTCTCTCCCATGCCATTTTTGCGCTGCAAAAATTTGACAGCTTATATTGCTTATTTTACATGATATGCCCCCAGGTTGACAAGAGGATAAGTACAGGAATCCCTGTTTTGCCATATAATATTCCCTTAAAAAGAATCCTCTTGCTGTTTATTTTTATAACAAACAGCAGAAGGATTCTGTGACATTTACCGCAGCATTTTCAGTTCTTCCAGCGAAATACAGTTGGGAATGCTCCCTTTTTCCACCGCATCCATGCACTCCTTGTAGTCCATCCACATGACAGATTCCACTTCCTCTTTCTGCAGATGCAGTTTCGCAGTATCAATCTCTTTCCACAAAAGATACACCCGGCTGACCTGTCGGTCCCGGAACATCCTGTCGTGAAATTCTTCATCCCAGCAGATATGCCGGATTCCCCGATCCAGCAGCTCTTCGGGACGGGCTGTGATGCCCAGCTCCTCCTCAAGCTCCCGCAGAGCGGACGTAAGATAGCCGCATCCCGCCGGAATATGTCCCGCAGATGAAATATCATAGCATCCGGGATGGGAATCTTTCTCCCTGCTGCGTTTCTGAAGCAGCAGATCCATCCCGCTCTTTTCATTCTTTCTGGCAATCCACACATGGGAAGTTCTGTGAAGAAGGCCTTCCCGGTGAACCAGACTTCGCTCCTTTACAACTCCCGTAGGATTCCCCTGTTCGTCCACAATATCCAGTAATTCCATAAACTTATTTCTCCTTTTAGCCTTATCCTTCAAAATGAACGGTGACCGAACAGATTTCTGCCTTCGTTCCCACCCGCATATTAGGACCAAATACTCCCACGCCGGAAGTGACAATATTATGCATGCCGTCCTTTTTCAGATATCCGCAGGAATTCTCCCACATAATAGATGTGAGAATATTTCCCGGAAACATCTGCCCGTCGTGGGTGTGACCGCACAGATCCAGATCCACGCCTGCATCTGCCAGTTCCTGAAGTTCCCTGGGCTCATGATCTATCACAAAAACAGGTTTGGACAAATCCATCCCTTCCGTGATTTCCTTCGGTGTTTTCCGTTTTTCAATACCCCGTCCCGGTCTTTCCGCATCCGGCCGTCCATAAAGGCAGATTTCATCCCCAATGATCACTGATTTATCCTGCAGCAGGGTAATCCCCGCTTTTTCGAGGAATTTATCCATACGGATATCACTTTCTTTCTTTTTTTTGCTCCCAAAGGTAAACCCAGCCAGGATTTTCTCCTGAATATCATGATTGCCATAGCAGGCGTAAACACCGTACCTGCTTTTTATTCCTTTCAAAATCTCAGCCAGTCGTTCCGGATCTTCCAGTGATTCATACTCATTGTCAAAGATATCCCCGGCGATGATCACCAGATCCGGAGTTTCCCCATTGATCTTTTTTACCATCCGCTCCATCTGGCGGCATCCGATATTATACCCCATATGCAGATCGGCGATCAGAACCACCTTCATCTCTTTTATATTTTCCGTTTCTTTTTCTACCGTGACCTCATACTCTGTCGTCCGTATGATACGGGCGTTCACCACTCCCCAAATACTGACAGCGACTATGACAAGGATACAGATTCCTCCGGCTATGATAAAGGTTCTGGGCGAACGAAGCTTTTCCTGATTGATCCATCTACACCTTTTTAAAATAAAACGCAGAATGTCGGCAGCCGCCACCGTCATCACCACATAAGCCAGCACACCCAGCCAGTAATTTCCAATATGCATGAAGAACCGCTGTAATTCTCCCGGCGGAAGCAGAAATCCAACCAGCAGGGCGCTGGCAAAGAACAGATAAAGCAGCAATATCAGCAGCCTAATTCCCGTCTTCTCAAAAAAAGGATGAAAAACTCCCAGCCAGCCGAACAGCCACCGAACAAGATAAACATTAACCAGAATATATATCGGTGTTAAAAATACAGCAGCCATTACTACACATTCCTTTCTGTCTGCCATTCAAGATAACTTTTCTGATCGTAATCCGTAATTCCTTTTCCCGTATTGGGAAATCGGGTGGAATATACGGCGTCGCCTGCAAAAAGAAGCAGCAGTATAAGGCAGAGCGGTATCAGGATCTTTCCTTTAATTTTCCGGATCAGGTTGTCCAGCACCGGCGCGGCAAGATAGACAAAGGCCATACCGCCCACTCCGAATACAAACAGACCTTCCGCACAGATCCGTCCATTCAGATTGAGAAAATAGCCGCTGTAATCCCACCATTTTTTCCCGTTATGCAGTATTTCCAAAAAATAAGAAGTAGTATATTCCACTACCCCGCACAGAATAACAATTAAAGAAAATTCCAGCGCCGGATGTCTGCGGGCCCGATGCAATAGTGTAAGAATCAAAATACCTCCGCTTCCGTATATGGGAAGCCACGGCCCATGGAGAACTCCACGGTTTACAAAGATTCCATCTGTAATTAAATGCAGGCTTACCTCCCATGCCCAGCCCACAAAGGAGAAAATGAAAAACAGCAGGATCAGCGACCAAATGGAATAATGGCGCAGGTAGTGAATAATTTCGATCCACTTCCTTTTTTCTTCCTCAGGTATGGGAAATAATCTTCCCGGATAGATTTTCTTTTCCACGGCCGCTTTTAACGCGTAAATCCTTAAAGCATGAGCCTGGCTTTCTTCATAAGCCCGCTCTTTTTCACTGGTTTTTAAAAGAATTCCCAAATAATCGGCAAAAAACTTCTGAATGCCTTTCAGCTGATAAAGCCTCTCCTCCGGCTGCTCCATGACCGCGATGACATCGGCATATCTTTCCTGAATTACTTCATCCCGCGCAGTCTCATACAGATACCGATCGTTAAGAATATGTACGTTTTCTATCTCCTTTTCTATGGCTTCTTTTCTAAGGCGAACGTAATATTCACAGTATGCAGCCGTCTCATAGGGCGTGGAATACAAAACCTCCGTCACTCCAAAAGTCACCAGCCCCAGCAATCTCCAGCCGATAAAGGACAATTCCAGCACAAAGCACTCCCACTTATGCCCTTTCATCATTTTTCTGGACAAAGTGATAGCCTCTCCCGCCTTTATGTCAGGATTTTCCGCCACAATATAAGGTACAAGGAAATAAGAATAGTGTTTGATTATTCCACCGATAACCGTAAGAGTCCAGAGAAAACGGTATACCCACTCCACAAACAGAATCCAGGCTGCCCTGCACCACCGTCTCACACGAAGCAAAAACAGAAATCTCTGGACCGGCACCTTCTGGTAACACCGTCCCTCCAGAAAAATCCTTGCCGATATGACACAAAACAGATTCTGAACAAAAAACCAGAATACAAATATAACCGCCAGGCCGCCCAACACCAGAAACCACTCTCCAGCCGTCTCCGATCCCACAAAAGAATTGATGGCCGATGCCAGCCGCATTTCAAAAGAACCAGAAGTAAAACCGTTAATCAAAGGTCCCAGCACTCCTCTTTTCTGACCGGAGGTTTTATGCACTTCTTCCGCTCCCGACTCTTCCGGCTGATTTTCTTCGATGATATCCGCCAGACCATACTCTTCCGAAACGCTTCCCGCATCCACCACATTCTCATCAGATGCTTTATCCGATGAATATAAATGAATCACATTATCAAAATTGGAAGATTCAACCCCTAAAAACAATGCGATCAGACATACCGCCACAAACGTCAGATAATGCTTTTTCAGCGATTTTCTGGCGCCCGCCTTTATTTCTTTTCTCATTTTTCCCCTCTCATATACTTGATCTCAATTTAACTCTTTTCAATCATACATGATTTCCCCAGGATTGCAAGAGATATGCCTGTAATTTTAGAATTTTCTAAGAAAGATCAAGATTTTTCCCTGCTCTTGCGGGCTTCAGCGGGATTTTCACCAAAATACTTCTTAAAAGCCGCCGAAAAATAGCTGTCATTGTTAAAACCGGTTCTGCTGGCAATTTCCGTTACTGACAGTTCCGTCGTAAGCAGCAGGCGATGTGCCTCCTCCATCCGGATTTTCTGCAGAAATTCAGAAAATTTACTGCCCGTCTCCTTTTTAAATCTCCTGCTGAAATACTCCGCATTCAGATGAATCCGTTCTGCCACATCTGTAAGCGAGATATTTTCTCCGAAATGATTTTCGATATAAGAGATAGCTTCATTTACTGCATCAGAATAAGACGCTCTTTTCTTTTCCTCCTCACGGCACATTTCTTCCAGATTCAGAAACAACTGGTCTGCACCCACAGACTTATGAATTCCATCCAGGTCCACGTCTCTTCCGCTTTTTATCTGATAATCCGTGAGTATATCATGCAGGCTTTTTTTCAGCAGAAAGACATCCGTATTATTTTGGGCCGCAAAAGACACCATATCTTTCAGATGCAAAAAAAGTTTTCTGTATTTCTTCTCTGATATTAACTGATAGGCCCGTCCTGCAAAATTGTGGATCTCCATTTTAAGGCCGTCGGAAATCCCCGCCGTCTCTAAAGAGCCCACTTGAACCCTTTTCCCATAATAAATTCTGCCGTAAGAATCCAACGATTCTAAAACCGCTTTTTTCAGCATATTTATTTTATAATAAACCGCACTGATCCCCACCGGTCCGTCAACTCTGCTGCGCAGTTTCCCAACCATTCCATAAAAATCTTCCCTAAGCCGTCCCTTCCCGGATTCAACAAGATTGGCAATCATAATCAAATTAGTGTCATGGTAAGGAAAAATTTCCTGATTTTCCATCAAAGAAGATTTAAAAGCCACGATACGCTCCCGGTTTTCCCGAGAGTCCGTCAGGGCAGCCGCAAAAAATTCCTTGTCTTTCAAAAAAATTTTATGCTTTTCCAGATCGTAAGAATCAAAAAGCAGCGTATCTTCTTTCATCATCTGAATAAAAAATGCACTGCTTTCAAACTGATGCATGGATTTCTGCCAGCTCTTTTCTCTCTTTTCTTCCGTTGATTTCAAAAGATTTTCCAGGAAAACAGGGGAAATCTCATCCTTTAAGATATAGTTATCCGCCTGCAGTTTGATGGCCGCTCTGGCAAATTCAAAATCGTTATGACAGGTGAGCATAAACACTTCGATGTCCGGATAATATTCCTTTACTTTTTCCAGTAATTCCAACCCCGTCATTTTGGGCATGGTAATGTCTGCCAAAACCAGATCCGGTTTCCTTTGGGCGATGATTTCCAACGCCTTTTTCCCAGATCCCACACTGCCGATGATTTCATGTTCGCCGCTGCAGTTTGAAATCATCTGGGAAATATATTTTCGAATGGGCACTTCATCATCCACAATCAGGATTTTCATTCCCTTCCACCTCTTTTCTACAGTAAACGGATTTGTAATCAGAAAATCTCAAGGTCACTTCTGTCCCTTTGTTTTTTTCACTGCGTATGGAAAGACCAGAATTTTTTCCGTAAATCAGTTTCAGCCGATTTATCACATTCTGCAGCCCCACTCCATGATGGGAATTGGGATTTCGCTTGCCCTCCATTACCCTTTTGATCTGTTCCGCCGTCATCCCTTCTCCATTGTCACTGATTTGAATCAAAAGGTCATTCTCACAGACGCCGGCTTTGACTAAAATTGTACCGTCATCCTCTTTTTCCGCAAACCCGTGAAACAGCGCGTTGGCCACCACCGGCTGAAGAATCATCCGAGGAATCAGCACATGTCTGCACTCTTCATTCATATCGACTCTCAACAGAAATTTTTTGTCAAATCGGTACTCCATAATAGCCATATAATGAATAACTAACTGAATTTCATCGTAAACGGACACAAATTGTTTTTCCACCATCATGGGAATTTTCAAAAGCGCGTTGAAATCATCCATCATAGACATGGCTTTCTCATATTCGCCAAGGGCGATCAGACTTTTTAACGTCAGTAATGTATTCCGCACAAAGTGGGGTTCTATCTGCGCCTGCAGGAAATCAAATTCTGCCTTTCGTTTCTTTTGTTCATTAATTTTTATATTCTGGATAAGTTCCTGTATCCTTGCCAGCATTCTATTGAAACTCTCAGTAATAATTTTTATTTCACTATAACTTTCCTGAACGGGAATCTCTGTGGCTTTCGCGCTTTCGCCCAACTGCAGACTTTTAATTTCCCGGGAAAAACCGGTAAGAGAATTGGTAATCTTATTAATCAGCAGATAGTCAAGCCCCAGCATCACAAGAAAACACCCTGCAACCCCCAGCAGAGCCAGAAGCACTATTCTGGAATAATCTTTTAATTTACTGCTGAAATCCAGTTCTTCCACGAAAGTCCAATTGTTTTGAGTATTCCTGTAATTGGAAATCAACACCGCCTTTCCCTGCTTGGTCGTCATAGTATATGAATTAAAAGGAGCCACGTTTTTTTCAAATGTAGGCATATAATAAAAGGAAAAACCGATAACCCGGGGATTGGAATGGCTGATTACCGTTCCGTTTTCATCCAGAATATAGATAACATTATCTTCATTCAACGCATTTTCATAGCTGCGGTACAGAGTCTGCTGGGAGGTACTGATCACCACAATCCCAATGGGTTCCTGTTCGCTGTTGAAAAGCGTTTTCCCCAGAGACAGCAATATACCTTTTTCTGAATCTTCCCGGTCAGAAAAATTCATATACCAGCTCTCCGGCTGAGCGCCGCTGATCAGCTGAGTATACCAGGCGGTTTTTTTCAGCGCCACCACGCGGCTCATATTATCGTCTGAAGTGAATACCCTGCCGTCCTTTAAAATTATATCCACCACTGAATTCACTCCCATATCAGAAAAATACCGGGTGGCTTCAGTCATTACTTCATCCGCTTTTTCTCCTGTGAGCTGCCAGGAATTCTGCTGATATATATGCTCTTGAATGTTGTCATAAAGCCTGTTCATGGTATTATCCATGGCATTCATATTTAATTGATTCAAATCGCTGATCTGCTGAAGCATTTCCACCCTGGAATTTCCCAGTTCATCCCGGATAAAGGATAAGGCGCATACCGAAATAATCGACAGGCCCACCAGAATCACGATCAGATTTCCATAGATAATCCGGGGCAGGAGCATGCCTTTCAGGCTTTTGAGCCGCTTCTCCTTTTTCCACTTTTTCTTCATTCTTTTCTCCCCTCTGTCTTTATAAAAGGGGCTGTGAAAAAAGCATAGCCCAAAACAAAGAAGGACCAAGGGTCAAAAATAAGCCCAAGGTCCTTCTTTTGTGTTAAAATTAACTTGCAATGATAATTATTAACAAGTCTAATTCTAACG
>JBMNRB010000021.1:0-53274 GCA_050944435.1 Ruminococcus sp. | reverse complement strand
ATAAGCAATTTAATCATCAGACTTATGGGGTAAGGGGAGTTATACGCATTTTTAGAAAACTTCATGTGCTTACGCATAAAAAGAGGACTGTGAAAAAATGATTTCTCATTTTTTCACAGCCCCTTTTTATTTCAGCATTTCTTAAACTCTGACAATTTTTACATCTGCTTTGTCAACATTTTCCAATTCCACGCTGAAGGAGAGTTTTCCTCCCAGATTAGTTTTGATTTTACCAATCGGTTTTTCATCTACAAAGATTTCATACTCCGTATCGGCTTCCATCTCCACTGTAATCTGAGCATCTTCCGCCCCTTCCACAGAAAATTCCATTCCCGTTTCCTGAAGCATCAGACTGTTCACCGTCGTACCCGGAACAGATTCATACACAAAAATTCCATTTCTTTCCAGCTTAGTGATTTCTGAAAAGGTCTTCACTTTATATATGTCGCCATTACACTCGAAATCTGACAATTTTGACTTTACATCCAACTCATAATTGCCGAAGCTGATAGCTCCATTTTTTTCTGCACGAATTAACTCTTTAACTGTTGACATAATTGTCCTCCTGGAATCTAGTCTGTTGTACTTTTTTCACCAATACTTATTTATCATATGGTTCCTTTGTATTATATAATAAATGGTGATTTTATACTAGTCGGATACGTAAAATTTAACATCTTTTTTATGCATTCCAACACTGACGGTATCTCCTGCTTTGATACTGCCCTTTAAAATTTCTTCTGCCATGGCATCCTCAATTTTACTCTGAATGGCCCTTTTCAGCGGTCTGGCGCCGTACTTGCTGTCATAACCCTCCTCTGCCAGGTAATCTTTTACCGAAGGTCTGATCTTTAACGTAATATTCATCTGCTCCTGACAGCGTTTCTGCAGATTTCTAAGAAGAATGGTTACAATCTGCCGGATGTTTTCTTTATTCAGAGAATGGAAAACAATAATATCATCAATACGGTTCAAAAACTCCGGCTTAAACATTCTTTTTACTTCTTCCATTACGCTGTTCTTCATATACTCATAATCTCTTTTTTCATCATTTTCCGAGGTGAAGCCCAGCCGCTTCGGCTCTATAATCGCCTGCGCCCCCGCATTGGAGGTCATGATGATACAAGTCTGTTTAAAGTCCACTTTCCGTCCTTGAGCGTCGGTAATATGGCCGTCATCCAGCACCTGAAGCAAAATATTAAATACATCGGGATGGGCCTTTTCGATCTCATCAAAAAGCAGAACACTGTAGGGATTCCTGCGCACTTTTTCACTGAGCTGTCCCCCTTCCTCGTATCCCACATATCCCGGCGGAGAACCGATCAGCTTGGAGACGCTGTGTTTCTCCATGTACTCCGACATATCAACTCTTATCATAGCCTGTTCCGTTCCAAATACTGCTTCAGCTAAAGCTTTGGAAAGTTCCGTTTTCCCGACTCCCGTTGGCCCCAGAAACAGAAATGACCCAATGGGACGGGATGGGTCTTTCAAACCAACTCTTCCACGTTTTATGGCTTTGGCTACCGCTGTCACAGCTTCCTCCTGACCCACTACCCGTTTATGGAGAATAGATTCCAGCTTGGCCAGCCTTTTTGTCTCTTCTTCCTGGAGCTGGGAAACTGGTATTTTGGTCCATCCAGATACAATATCTGCCACTGCCTCTTCGGTAACCTTACGGTTTTTCCCTTTCCTGTTTTTCTCTGCCCGTTCCTTTGCCCCGCGGCATTTCTCCTCCAGCTTTAACTGTTCCTGATGCATCTGCCTTGCCAGCTCCATATCGCCGGCTTTTACCGCTTCCTCTTTCTGCTGCATGATCTGATCCAGCTCCTGCTGATACTCTGACCATTTGCTTTTCCCGGAAAATCCGGACAACTGCACCTTTGACGCCGCCTCGTCAATTAAATCAATAGCCTTGTCCGGCAGAAAACGATCGTTAATATATCTCACCGACATGGCGACCGCCGCCTTCAGCGCTTCATCTTCGATCTCCACACCATGATGTTTCTCATAATAGGGTTTAAGGCCCTTTAAAATTTCCAGAGCTTCTTCCGCCGTGGGTTCCTCCACCATCACCGGCTGAAATCTTCTTTCCAACGCCGCGTCTTTTTCGATATATTTCCGATATTCTTCAATGGTGGTTGCACCAATCAGCTGAATCTCGCCCCTGGAAAGCGACGGTTTCAGAATATTGGAAGCATCCAGCGCTCCTTCCGCCCCTCCGGCGCCAATAATGGTATGAATTTCATCGATAAAAAGAAGAATATTCTTGTTGTCTGAGACTTCCCGCACCACGTTCTTAATGCGCTCTTCAAATTCACCTCTGTATTTTGATCCGGCAACCATACCGGACAGATCCAGCACCACCACTCTCTTATCTTTCATCTGATCCGGAACTTCACCATCCACAATCTTCTGAGCCAGTCCTTCCGCAATGGCAGTCTTGCCCACCCCGGGTTCTCCAATGAGGCAGGGATTATTTTTCGTCCGTCTGCTCAAAATCCGGATAATTCTTTCCATTTCATGTTCACGGCCTACCACCGGATCCAATTGTCTTCGGCGGGCCATTTCCGTCAGATCCCGGCTGTATTGATCCAGCACAGGCGTCGTTGTTCCTTTACTGTCTTTGGAAGGCTTCATCTGCTCCAGTTCCGCCTTGATCTGAGACTGATCCGCACCCATAGCCAGGCGGATCTCTGTGTATAGCTTCTGAAGATTAATTCCCATGGTGTGAAGAAGGCGGATACCCACACATTCTGTTTCTTTTATCATGGCAATCAGAATATGCTCCGTTCCGATTTCTTCTTCATTGAAATATTCCATTTCATATTCTGCATTCTGCAGCACCTGCTGGGCTCTTTTGGAATATTCCACATTTGAATCCAGCGCCACATTGCCCTGAGCGGAAATAAATTTATCAATATAAGTGCGCAGGTTAGACTCCTCCACTCCTATTTCAGCCAGCACTCTCCCGGCTGTACCATTTTCTTCCCTCACAAGCCCCAGCAGCAGATGCTCAGTTCCCACATAATTCTGCTGAAGTTCACGAGCCGCTTCTTTCGCATAATGCAGCGCAGCCTGTGCCTGTTCTGTATATTGTTTCATAATAAACTCCTCCAAATCTAGCAATATTCTTTAAAGATCTCATCGATCAGCACATGCACCTCTTCTTTCGATATATTTTTGCACCATCCCTTGGCCAATGCCACACGAAGCTCATCTTTCAGCTCTGACAGAGCCAGTATCTTGTTGGCATCAATGCAAACAACCGCGCCTTTCCTTCTGTCTATACTGACAAACCCATCCTGTTTCAGCACAGAATAGGCTTTATTTACAGTATGCATATTGATGCCGATAATATCCGCCAGCTGACGCACAGAAGGAAGTGTCTCGCCTTCTTGAATTCTGGAAGTGGCAATTCCCAGAATAATCTGATTCCGAAGCTGCATGTAAATCGCTTCATCGCTGTTAAAATCTATATGAATCAATTCTACCAGCATCTTATCACCCTGCTTTCTCACTTTGTTATACATATCTTATAACAATTGTCATTAAATTTCAAGAAAAAAATATCTGACAGGGATGGATTTTGCTCTCTTCCCCTGTCAGATACTGTACTGTTTTTATTCTCTCTCAAATAGAGGAGTGGAAAAATACCGCTCCGCCGTGTCCGGCAGCACCGTGACGACCGTCTTTCCTTTGCCCAGCTTCTTTGCCAGTTTTAAGGCTGCGGCAACATTTGTTCCGCTGGAAATTCCGCACATCAAGCCTTCCTTTCGTGCCAGATCCTTTGCGGTCTGAATAGCTTCCTCATCAGTCACCACATAAATATCGTCATAGATCTCCTGATTCAGGATTTCCGGAATCAGACCATCTCCAATCCCCATCTGCAGATGGGTTCCGATGGTACCTCCGGCCAAGATAGCTGCATTCTCCGGCTCTACCGCCCATATGGTAATATCCGGATTCAATGCCTTCAACACCTCACCGATGCCGGTGATCGTTCCACCCGTCCCGATTCCGGAACAGAATCCATGGATCGGACCAGCCACCTGCTCCAGTATCTCAAGTCCCGTGTGGTGACGGTGCACCATGGGATTCGCCGGGTTTTCAAATTGCTGAGGAACGAATACATTAGGGTTTTCCCGAGCCATAGTAAGCGCCGTCTGCAGACATTGGTCGATACATTCCCCGATGTTTCCTGCATCATGAATCAGCTTTACTTCCGCTCCGTAGTGACGCACCAGCTTTCTGCGCTCTTCACTGACCGAATCCGGCATGATGATAATCGTCTTATATCCTTTTACCGCGCCAATCAACGCCAGACCAATACCCTGGTTGCCGCTGGTGGGCTCCACGATAATGGTATCTTTTGTAATAATCCCCCGGCGCTCCGCGTCCTCAATCATATTGAGCGCTGTTCGTGTTTTGATGGAACCTCCCACATTCAGGCCCTCAAATTTCACAAGTACTTCTGCATTTTCCGGGCTGTTCATACGATTCAGCCGGATCATTGGCGTATGACCTACCGCTTCCAAAACATTATTGTAAATCATTTTCCGTAACCTTTCCGCAACAGTTTTTATGCCTCATCAATGGCTTTGCCGATGTCATTGCGATAATATTTATTATCGAATTCCACCAATTTCACCGCCTCATAAGCATTGGCCCGCGCCTCTTTCAGATCTTTTCCCTTGGCCGTCACTCCCAGCACACGTCCTCCGTTGGTGACAATTCCTTCCTGGGTCCTTTTTGTTCCGGCATGGAACACATAGTATCCATCTTTGTCTTTGAATTTTTCCAGTCCCTTAATCACAAAGCCTTTCTCATAAGAAACGGGATATCCTTCCGACGCCAGTACAACGCAGACTGCAGCATTGTCCTCAAACTGCAGATCAATCTGATCCAGCGTGCCGTCGATACAGGCTTCCACCACTTCCAGAATATCGTTTTTCATTCTGGGCAGAACCACCTGCGCCTCGGGATCGCCGAAACGGGCGTTGTATTCCAGAACCTTTGGTCCTTCTTCTGTCAGCATCAGGCCAAAAAAGATGATGCCTTTAAATTCTCTGCCTTCTTCTGCCATGGCGTCCACTGTGGCCTGATAAATATGGCGGCAGCAGAATTCATCCACTTCCTTCGTATAGAAAGGACTGGGAGAAAATGTGCCCATTCCTCCAGTATTCAGCCCCTGATCTCCGTCTTTTGCCCGCTTATGATCCTGGGCTGAAGTCATGGTCTTGATAGTCTTTCCGTCCACAAAGGACAGAACCGATACTTCCCTGCCTGTCATAAACTCTTCGATTACCATGGTATTTCCCGCAGAACCGAATTTCTTATCCATCATAATAGACTGCACGCCCTCTTTGGCTTCTTCCAGCGTATTGCAGATCAGCACGCCTTTTCCAAGAGCCAGACCGTCCGCCTTCAGCACGATGGGGAACTTCGCCTGCTCCAGATAAGCAATAGCCTTCTTTGGATCGTCAAAATTCTCATAAGCCGCCGTCGGTATGCCGTATTTTTTCATCAGATCCTTGGAAAACGCCTTGGAACCTTCCAGGATGGCAGCATTTTTCCGCGGCCCGAAAACACGCAGGCCTTCCGCCTCAAATACATCCACGATGCCGCCCACCAGAGGATCATCCATTCCCACGATGGTAAGATCAACTTCCTTTTCTTTTGCAAAGGCAGCCAGTTTATCAAATTCCATGGCGCCGATATTTACACATTCCGCATATTCTTCAATTCCGGCGTTTCCCGGCGCACAGTAAATTTTTTCCGCTTTGGGACTCTGGGCCACTTTCCATGCGATGGCGTGTTCCCTTCCGCCGCTTCCAACTATCAGAACTTTCATCGAATGTCTCCTTTATTTCTTTATCTTAACCACACCGTCTGCAACAATCAGCCTGTCATTGGCAATCAGATCAATAGCCTCCGGCATAATCACCCATTCTGCCTGCTCCATCACTCTGCGCTGCAGGATCTCGGGAGTATCGTCATCCAGAACTTCCACCGCTTTCTGGAGGATGATGGGACCGGTATCCGTTCCCTCATCTACGAAATGCACTGTGGCTCCCGTCACCTTTACCCCTCTTTTTAAGGCTTCCTCATGGACTTTCAGACCATAAAAACCGGTTCCGCAGAAAGAGGGAATCAGTGCAGGATGAATGTTAATGATTTTTCCGGCAAATGCCCGCACGATAGCAGGGGGAATCACCACCAGACATCCCGCCAATACGATCAGATCCGCTTTCGTCTCCAGCAGTTTCTCTAAAAGGGCATCGTGAAATTTCTCCCGCGTCTCAAAATCAGCGGGAGAAATACAGATCCCATCTATCTTATGCTGTCTGGCCCGTTCCAGTGCATAGGCCTTTGGATTATTGCTGATTACACAGCTGATTTCTGTATTGGAGATTTTTCCGCTCTCAATTCCATCAATGATTGCCTGGAGATTAGTTCCTCCGCCCGATACCAGAACCGCTATTTTCAGCATAACACTACTCCTTTTTCGCCGTTCTCAATCCGTCCGATCCGATAAGGCTGTTCACCTGCCGCCTTTATGGCCTCCATGGTTTTATCCGCCTCTGCCGGATCAACGGCGACAATCATTCCGATTCCCATATTATATGTATTATACATTATCTTTTCTTCGATCTGCCCTTTTTGCGCCATCATCTTAAAAATAGGAGGAATGGGGTAGCTGTCCTTCTCAATAACAGCACGCACGCCTTCTTTTAACATACGAGGCACATTTTCATAAAATCCTCCGCCGGTAATATGGCTGCAGGCTTTTATGGTTACCCCTGCATTTTTAATTTCCTTTAACGCTTTTACATAAATTTTCGTAGGAGCCAGCAGAGTTTCTCCTAAAGTTGCTCCCAGTTCTTCATAATATGTGTTCAACGATTCTTCTGACATATCAAAAATTTTACGAACCAGAGAAAAACCGTTGCTGTGAACGCCGGAAGAGGCCATACCGATCAGCACGTCGCCGTCCTTTAACTCTTTTCCCGTGATCAGATCTTTCTGATCCACCACGCCTACTGCAAATCCGGCCAGATCATATTCCTCTTCCGGATAGAATCCAGGCATCTCCGCCGTCTCTCCGCCGATCAGGGCAGCCCCTGACTGCACGCAGCCTTCCGCCACACCTTTTACAATTTGGGCAATCTTTTCCGGCGTGTTCTTTCCGCAGGCAATATAATCCAAGAAAAACAACGGTTCTCCTCCTGCGCAGGCAATATCATTGACGCACATGGCCACACAGTCGATGCCGACGGTATCGTGTCTGTCCATCACAAAAGCCAGCTTCAGCTTTGTTCCCACGCCGTCTGTTCCGGAAACCAGCGTGGGATTTTCCATGTTTTTAAAAGCATCCATGGAAAAGGCCCCCGAAAAACCGCCGATATTCGTCAGCACTTCCGGGCGCATGGTCTTCTGAATGTGCTCCTTCATCAGTTCCACTGATTGATACCCGGCTTCAATATCCACGCCGGCTTTCTTATAATCCATCATTCCTCTACCGTCCTTTTCTATTTTGTGTAGTTTTTATATCCTACTTCCTGAAGTTTCTCATCCTTGGCAACCACCTGATCTTTCAGTTCAGCTGCATAATCCTTTACTTTCTGAAGCAGCTGGGGATCAGAGGTGGCCAGAATTTTCGCCGCCAAAATGCCTGCGTTTGCTCCGCCGTTGATGGCAACGGTGGCTACCGGTATTCCGGAAGGCATCTGTACAATTGAATACAGAGAATCACGCCCCCCAAGAGAAGTGGTGTGCATCGGGATGCCAATGACAGGCATAGGGAAGATCGCCGCGCACATACCCGGCAGATGTGCCGCCATACCTGCTCCGGCAATGATTACTTTAAATCCCTTTTCCTCCGCTGTTTTTGCATATTCAAAAAACACATCCGGCTCTCTGTGGGCCGAAATGATGGTCATCTCATAATCAATACCAAATTTTTCCAGCATATCCGCAGCTTTTGCCATAACCGGCATATCTGAATCGCTGCCCATTACAATTCCTACTTTTGCCATAATTATCTCCTTTACAGAATCTTTCATTTTTTTCATTGTACTAGACCCCAAAGTCCATTGTCAACCGCTAAATGGGGCGTTCAGCTCCTCTGTCCCCGGCAGCACGAAGCGCCCGTTTTCAATTACCGGTATTTCCCGTCCGTCTCCGCATAAAATCCGGATAGATTCCAGCTCGTTATAAGGGATTGTAATATCCGTATGACAGCCGAAATACGCCTCCGACAGGTTTTCCTTCCGTTTTACGGACACCTCGTTGTCCCGGGCGATCACTTCTTTTCCATCGGGGTTGTATACCGGCGTATCCTCCGCCCAACTATAGCAAGTATCTCCCACTGCAAAATGGGGACCGGTCTTCTCTGCAATCAGAATGGGGAGTTTGTCCGATATCTGATATTTTTCCGCCATCACGTACGCCGTCGTATTCGTTCCGATGGCAAATTCTCCCATGGGCAGAGTCTCATGCTGATGGAAAATATTTTCCCGAATATAAGACTGATTCTCCTCCTCAGATGAAAAATTGCCGCAGGAATACTCCCGGATCATCCCCTCCTGGAAACGAAGAGACAGATCCCGGTATTCCAAACCGTTCAGAAATACCCGGGTTACATGCAGAATTCCCTCTGTTCCCGAAAGTTTCGGCGAGGTGAACACCTCTCCCACAGGGATATTCACATCCGCCACACAGTTTTCAAACAGAGTCTGTTTCTTCCGATCTTCCAGATCCGTCAGTTTTACCGTAAGATCTGTGCGGTTTCCGCTGCCCCCTTTAATATGGACGGCTTCTCCCTGGTCTAAAGCATCAATGATACACTGCTGAATGTTCTGATATTTCTTATAATCCAGAGTATTGATCTTTATGGTTTCTTTAAAAATCTCCGGGAAATACTCTCCGATTTCCGGCACCGGCCATGCAATAATGGTGAAACTTCTCTCTTTTCCGATAATATAACGGTTGGTAATCTGAGATGACTCCGTATCCAGCCGCACCGTCAGCTTCTGCTGCTTTTTCGACAGTTCAAAGACGCAGTCTTTCGCCTCCGGAACGAAGGGTGTCTCCCCAAAGGTCTCCATCACCGCCGGACCGGCATGGGTATTGGCCAGTTCTTTACAGTTTTCAAAGCTATTCTGAAGAGCTCTGAGCTTTCGTGAAACCATTTCTTCTGTCAGATAAACAGCCGCGTCATTCCGGTGATCATAATCGAACTGAGGATTGGGAATACCGCCGTAATAGCCGATTCGCAGATGCTGTCTTTTATTAATAAGATGAGTAGCGCTGCGGTAGATCACCGGCTTTAATCCCATCTCTTCAAATTGTACAATGGCCGAACGGACGATCCGTTCGAATCCCAGATTATACCGGATATTAACCGTCTTCTTTTTGCCAAGATCAATGCCGTTATTGACAAAGCCGATACGGTAGCCTTCCGTGTATGTCCTCGCCATCCGGTCAATCTCTTCCTGGGACATCTGGTTTAAAAACTCTGCGGTTTTACGTTCATTGTCTGAAATATATTCTCCAAAATCATACAGGTACCGAAGATCTGAAAGATCCCCTTTCATAATAATGGAGGCGGCAAAATCAAGCTCCGGATCCACCATCTCCCTTACCCGGTATTCCATCATTTCATCACAGTAATCCCGGATATAGCTGTACATGGTTTCCTGAATTCTTTCCGCCTCCGGCAGCTCATCTTCCTGAAATTCTCCATAGATTTCCAGAAAAAGCTCGCACAGAACTGTCAGATCCCACAGTCTGTCCTCAAAGGCAAAGACAATACTTCCTCTGATCTGACTGTACAGACAGCTCAGCTCTTTCCCATATTCCGGTCCCATCATCTTTCTGGCATACTGGGGATTTCCGTAAGAACTTTCATAGCGCTGCGGCAGAATATCCTCATACAGCACCTGGTTCCAATCTCTGCGCGCCTCCAAAGACATTCCCGCCCATTGCCCGCTTTTTCTGACGTCAATAATTCCAAAAATCTGATGCAGGAACCGGGCCGTTCGGATAAAAAAATCCCGGTATGGTTCCGGTACCTGTGTCTCTGCGGGAATTTCCAGAATCCTCTCTTTTGCCAGCTTCCACCGTTCTTCTAAGATTTCATTCAATACCGACACCTCTATTCGTCAATTATATTTCCTTCTTCCACATTTCGCTCAATCATAGACTCCATATATTCCCATATAGTCTTCGATCCCTGGGCCGTTTTTTCATTTCTTTTCAGAATCTGGGATTTTTTCACATTTTTTCTCTTCCAGTCTTTTCCGCCGTTGGCATCATTTAAGGACAGCGGCTGAAAATTATCCAACACATGGGCAAAGAGAGCTTCCGGGGTTTCCTCCGCCTCGAATTCCTCCCACAGTGCTCTCAGCTTTTCGGCCTGATCTTCCGGCAGTATATGAAAAATACGATCCGCTGCCCGTTCCTCTCTCTCCCGCTTTGTAGCATTTCCGGCTTCGTCATAAGCGTATGTATCCCCCGCATCGATTTCAACCAGATCATGAACCAACACCATCTGAATCACTTTCAAAACATCCACTTTCTCATTGGCATGTTCATTTAACAGAAACGCCATCACCGCCATATGCCAGGAGTGCTCCGCGTCGTTTTCCTGTCTTTCATAGCCCACCAGATGAGTCTGCCGGTAGATATTTTTCGCTTTGTCAATTTCCAGCATAAATGCTTTCTGTTTTTCTAATCTTTCGTTCATGTTCAAGACACTCCTATCAAAAATAATGCCAGCCAGAACACCGCCAGCAGTCCATTGGCCAACGAACCGGCCGTGCTGAACCTGTGATTTTTTTTCTCCTTAAAACTTACCAGCCCCGTAACAAAACCTGCCGCGGCCAGTAAAATTCCCATCAGTCCGAATACTCCCACGAAAGTTCCCGCCTTTCCCCCGAGGGCAAAGGAAATAATGGCTGCAGTGAGCAGAAAAACACCGGAGATGACCGCCATCACCACCGCTCCCTTTCCCCCTTCTGCATCCTCACTCATGGGCAGACGATATTTATATCTTTTTTTCATAATACCATCTCCTTATCCCGTTGCATATCAAAAAAAACAAATAGCCACTCAGTGCGCCAGCCGTATTCAGCAGCAGATCATCCACATCAAAACATCCCACTTTCCCTGCCAACTGGAGACATTCCACAAAAAGACTCATAAGGAATCCCAACAGTCCGGTAATCCAGAAGCGCCTGGTTCTTTTGCTGATAACCGGCAATATAAATCCAAAGGGCAAAAAACCAATAATATTCCCGACCAGATTCAGAAGCACCGCTTCCATTCCCAGTTGTTCCCGATAAGTCCAGAAACGGCCAATCTCCTTGAATAGTACCAAGTTATATCGGTAATCTTCTTCTATCCAGTTTTTTCTGCCATACCACTCGGAAAAAAAGAGAAAATACATCAAAAGGATCAGATAAAGGATAAAAAGAATCCAGCTTAATATCCGAATGCATTTTTTTGTTTCTGCTTTCACATCATTTCCTCTCTATTTTTCTCATACACAGATGAAACTGCCTCAATCAGATTGAGACAGTCACATGTTTATTATATCGTTACTTTATACTTTTCTTTCAGAAGCTGTGCGCCGCTTATAATCATCAGTGTCCCGGCCGCAATTCCCGTCACCAGCACGATAATTCCCAGAGCAATGCTTCCGCTGCCGGCGTGTGACATGACTTTATAGGTTTTTTCACTCATTCACATCTCTCCTTTACGTTACTCCTCAGCTCCATACTGCTCATAATATGCATCAATCGCTGATTTTAATACATCATCTATGATAATCTGGCCTTTGTATTCCCGATTGTACAGATACTCTGTCACCTCCGCCATTGTAACGATGGCCGTGGTCGCAAGTCCGTACTTTTCTTCTATTTCTTTCAGGGCACTCTTTTTCCCGGTTCCCCGTTCCATACGATCCACCGATACCACCAGGCCCAGCGGATTCACATCGCCCTGCGCTTTAATTATGGGAAGCGTCTCCTGAATAGATGTTCCCGCTGTGGTCACATCCTCAATGATAACAATCCGATCACCGTCCGTAATAGGACTGCCCAGCAAAATTCCCGTGTCCCCATGATCCTTCACTTCTTTTCTGTTGGAGCAATAGCGGATATCCACCCCATACTGTTCGCTGATAGCCATAGAGGCTGCCACAGAAAGAGGGATTCCCTTATAAGCCGGTCCAAACAGGACGTCAAAATCCAAACCAAATTTTTCTTTAATTGCAGTGGCATAATAATGCCCCAGCCTGCGAAGCTGCGTACCAGTGCGGTAGAAACCGGTATTCACAAAAAACGGAGTCTTTCTTCCGCTCTTAGTCACAAAATCGCCGAATTTCAGCACTTTGCTGTCCACCATAAACTCGATAAATTCCTGCTTATACTGTTCCATATCTATAAAACCTCCATATTTACGGGCTTCTTTCGCCCTTTCTCTTTTATCCTTATCCTCTGCTGCGTGTCAATAGTATAAATTCATCGTCATCTGCACTGTCTCATATCCTGCTTTCCTGAAGAAATCAGGAAAGAACTCATTAAACTCCTTTCAATTCTAACATATATGATAGGGATTTTCAATTCAGGAATCATCCAGATAAAAGCAGGAATCATCCAGATAAAAGCAAACGAAAATAAGTATTCTGACAGCGGATAAATCCATAAGTTTTCCAATATACTGATTAACAGCCCCATCACAGCAGTGCACAAAACTGAAAGGCTGAAATTAGAATTTCCACCAAGGGTACAGAAATCGCGGCCGCCATGACGTCACGTCCAAGACGATTTTATGATCACTCTTTACAATACAACTTACGTTTATGCAAAATAAAGCGCCTCATTTATTCATTCCTTCAAAAACCTAACAGAATGAAAAATAAGGCACTGTCCAGCATCAACAATTCCCATTTCTGCAATGTTTACAGAAACTTTCCTGTTATGAATCGCTCCTGTTTATTCTCTTTTTATACTCTTTTTTCTTTTCTGCATCAAATCCTAATAAAACCTCCGGATTTTTGCTGTAAATGAGAGCAGCAAGCGCCTTAATTTCATTCCTTCCCGCCTGACTTTTCAGCTTCAGCTTACAAAAGGAAAATACATTTCCGTTACAATCCCCAATCATGACTGTAGAAGCAAATGGAAAGCCCATATATCTTACCGCATATTGATAAATCCAGCAAATATCTTTATAAGCCAGAAAACGTCCGGTACCCTTTCCAAAAAGGTAGTTTTCGCTATAACGAACCTTGCCACCCAAAATAGGCATAGATGAAGCAAATTCCTGCACTACTTTTTTATAAACTCCATTTGTCTGAGCTGCACAAATCCGTTTATTCACATGTCTGCAGCTAATAGCCCAGGGTATGCCTATTATACAGCCCAAAATAAATACAAAAGAAATTGCCAGCAGCGGAGCTATAAGTAAATAAACAATTGCGATACCTAGGATAATAAGGATGTAACGTAATACGTGCGGCGTTATATATTTCCTGAAAATTTTTTCATCTGTCTGCTGCTGTTTGGAATGCTGCTGCTCTGAATTGTTTTGATCCGCATATGAGTTTTTCTGTGCTGAACCGTTTTCTTGCAGCGCTTTGCAATAGCTGCAGAATTTTTCATTTTCAGGAATTTTCTTCCCGCAAGTCTGACAAAACATTTTTCCTATTCTCCCTCTCATATAATTTTTCACTCTGAAACTGTATTCAAAAAATACACCTTTTAACAGCTACATAATTGTACTTCACTCTGTCTTAAAATTCAAGTGATTTGAATTTAAAATTCTACAGAGATAATTACAGGTATTATATAAAACGGCTGAAAGAAACAATGGCAGAATACAGAAATTCTTCTGTAACGATTTAAGTTAATAATAAAATATGATATGATGTGATGTGGAAAGAAACAACAAAAGGAAGGTACATAAAGTTGGAAACACCCTCGCAAACTAATGATACTTTTGCTTTCCGCATCATCACATCAGAAGAATTCCGTTCAGATAAAGAAACTTTCAGCCACCGCAGGGAAATTTTGAATGGATTTGAAGTTATCAGGTACTGCAAAACGGAAATTTTCAAGGACTGTATCCTGGGAACACTCCGTATCCCCAGAAAAAGCAGTCAGAAAAGTCCCAGGCTGACTTTTGGTTTCTACCTCACGAAAGATTCTCTGACTTTGATCGATGACAGCGGACGGCTGAAAAAACATCATAAAAAAATGAATGAACTGCTCACCGATGCAGTTTCTCCCGACAGCTGTCTCCTGATTCTTCTGGAACATCTGTCAGAAAATGATCTTTTTTATCTGCAGCGTATTGAAGAGAAGCTGGATAAAATGGAAAATACCATGTCTGATCAGGATTCCGATCAGTTTTTCCATTCTTTCATAAAAATCCGCAAACGCCTTTCTGCCTTTCACGCCTATTATGAGCAAATGGTAGAAATCGGAGAACAGATGCAGACAGATATCTGCATGGATTTAATACAGAATTCCACTTCCTGGAAAAATTACACCCGACATATGGACAGACTCCTGAATTACGTGCATCTTCTGCGGGAATATGCCATGCAGATGAGAGAATTATACCAGTCTTTAATGGACGCCCGTCAGAACCGGGTTATGAGTCTTCTTACTATTATCACCACTGTTTTTCTGCCGCTGACTCTACTCACCGGCTGGTACGGCATGAATTTCGCCTATATGCCGGAGCTCCATTGGAAATATGGCTATCCCGCTGTCATACTTATATCGGTCATACTCATCATCATAGAATTAATTTTTTTCAAAAAGAAAAAAATGCTGTAATATCTTCTGTTAAATGATACAATTGAATTATAAATTCAATCCAGGAGGAAATGAGTATGAATTACAAAATTTTAGGTGACTCTGACTGTCCCTTGGCCCAGATCAGTCTGATGACCGGAGAAACTGTCAAAATAGAAAATGGATCCATGGCTTACACAGTTGATGTGGAATTAGAAGGAAAATTAAACAGCAGCAAAAAAGGATTAAGCGGAGTATTCGGCGCCATCGGCCGCGGCCTGACCAGCGGCGAAAGTATTTTTATCACCCACGCAAAAGGTATCAGCAATCAGGGTATTATCGGTATCGCGCCGCCTATTCCTGGCAAAATCCATCTTCTGAAAGTAAGCGGCATGAGGCAGTACCGCTTAAACACCGGCGCTTTCTTGGCCTGCGACGATTCTGTAAACTACGTGATGAAATCACAGGATATCAGCAAGGCACTTTTTGGCGGAAGCGGCGGTCTGTTTGTAATGGAAACCCAGGGAACCGGCGATCTGCTCGTATCTGCTTTTGGTGATCTTCTTCCTTTGGAAGTAACACCAGAGCATCCTATTCGGGTTGATAATGAACATGTCGTTGCCTGGGACGTTTCTTTAGACTATCGGATCCAGGTAGCGTCGGGAACTTTCGGCTTTAAAACAGGGGAAGGACTTGTCAATGAATTTCACGGAAGCGGCACCGTTCTGATTCAGACCAGAAATATCCATAATTTGGCAGATGCTCTTCGCCCCTTCTTCCCGACTTCAACCAGTAATTAATTTCAAATCAGAGGACTTTTATGATCATCGAAAATAATCCAAAAGAACTGGCGGCAATGCAGGAATTTCATAAGGGAAACCGGGCAGAAGGTCTGCGTCTGCAGGAAGAATTTGCTTCGGAATTTCGCCGCGAATACCAGGAGAAAGACCACTGTCCCTGCAAAAAGGCCTGCCGTTATCACGGCAACTGCAAAGAATGTGTCGCTATCCACAGAGCACATCAGGAACATGTACCCAACTGTATGCGTCCGGTGCTGAATAAAAAATTTAAACTTTTATCTGAACTGACGGAACATACATTGGCCAAAGAAATTGAACCTCCTAAAGAGGTACTGCGAAAAGAATTTCAGCAGGAGACGTAGAAAAAAATTATGGATACAAGAATACTAATTTCTCTAATTATGGGAATCTGTTTACTAATCTGGGTAATTTTCTGCGCCGTCCAATTCATCCGGCACAGTAAAACCCTGGTGGCCGGGGCGGATTTCATCGGACACGTGGAATGCGAAAAATGCAAAACCAGATATGACGTAAGCGCCTCAGAATTTGCCCGCAGCAGTATCACCAAATCCCGCAGCGTAAGCAAAACAAAACTAAAAAACGGCGCCTTCATTAACCGTCCCTATTACCAATATTTTGCCAAAAAATTCAACTGCCCCGTCTGTGGAAAGAAACGATATGCAAGGGTGCTGAATATCAATGAGATTAACGATCTGATGCTGAAGCCTTCCCTTAACGCAGGCATACATTGGCTGATCATCATGTTCATCGGCGGAGTGATCATCATGGCTGCAGCAAGCATTCCCCGCCACTTCACAGAAAAAGCCGCACAGCAGCGGGTAGAAGAATTAAAAGAGCAGCAATATCAGGAATTTATCCAACGGTATCAGCATTAAAAATGCGGGAGTGAATACTCCCGCTGATTTATTTTACCGCGCCAATCAACTCATTGATATCCGCAATTTCAAATTGTCTCATATATTCTTCAATTCCGCTGATCACTTCCAGTGTCGCCAACGGATTGGCAAAATTAGCCGTTCCCACAGAAACTGCCGACGCCCCTGCCAGAATAAACTCCAGGGCGTCTTCTGCCGTGGCAATTCCCCCCATACCGATAATGGGAATATTGACCGCCTGCGCCGTCTGGTATACCATCCGCACTGCTACCGGCTTGATGGCAGGGCCGGATAATCCTCCCGTCTTGTTGGCAATGGCAAAGGTCCTTTTGTTTACATCAATTTTCATACCGGTTAAGGTATTAATCAGAGAAAGCACATCGGCCCCCCCCGCTTCTGCGGCTTTTGCCATCTCCGTGATATCCGTCACATTGGGACTGAGTTTCATGATAACGGGATGTTTGGCCCTTTTTTTCACTTCAGCAGTAATCGCCTCCACTGCTTTGGGATTCTGACCGAAAGCAATACCGCCTTCTTTCACATTGGGACAGGAAATATTAATCTCCATCATATCAATGTCCTCATCTGAAAGACGCTCCACCACTTCGCAGTAGTCTTCCGTCGTCTTTCCGCAGACATTGACAATAATTTTCGTATCAAATTTCTGCAGGAAAGGAAGATCTCTCTCACAGAACACATCGATTCCCGGATTTTGAAGGCCGATGGCATTGAGCATGCCGCCGCAGGTTTCTGCAATTCTCGGTGTGGGATTTCCTGGCCAGGGCACATTGGCCACTCCCTTTGTCACCACGGCTCCCAATCTGTTCAGATCCACAAATTCGCTGTACTCCATTCCAGATCCGAAGGTTCCCGACGCAGTCATCACCGGATTTTTCAGCTCTACTCCTGCCAAATTCACTTTGGTATTCATGATAATTCCACCTCCGATGCCAGAAATACAGGGCCGTCTTTGCAGACTCTCTTATTTTTCACATGGGAATGGCCGTCCACTTCCGCCGACTGACATGTGCAGGCCAGACAGGCGCCGATACCGCAAGCCATCTTCTCTTCCATAGAAACCCAGCATGGTATCTGATGTTCCTGGGCATAGGCTTTGATGGCTTTCAGCATGGGTTTGGGACCGCAGGCAAAAATAAGATCGCTTTCGATTTTTTTCTCCCTCACCGCATCCAGCACATTTCCCTTCGTTCCGCTGCTGCCGTCTTCCGTGGCAATATACAGATTTCCATACCGGGAAAGTTCCTCTGTCAGAAACAGCGCGTCCCGGTAGCCGGCTGCCACAGATACTTCGCCCTCCAACTGCTTCGCCGTCTCTACCATGGGAGGAATACCGATTCCTCCACCCATCAGAAGCACGCGTTTTCCTCTTGCTTCCTCCATGGGAAATCCATTGCCCAAAGGCCCCATCACTTCGATTTCATCTCCCGCCTGCAGTCGGGAAAATTCTTTTGTCCCCTCCCCTGCAATCCGGTAAACGAGACGGATGCTTCCTTGCTCCTTATCAATTTCACACAGGCTGATGGGTCTTGGCAGCATCCGGCTTCCGTCTTTGGAATACAGCGTTACAAACTGCCCCGGCAAAGCTTCATCAGCGATACGATCTGTCTTTACCCACAGACTGTAGATTTCCGGGCTGATCATTTCCTGAGAAAGTACCCGGCATAATTCTTTTGTCTTCATCTGTTTTATCTCCCGCTTTTTTTCAAGGCTCCGTCAATGTCAGCCACCATATCCATCACTGCCTGACGGGAAGCATCTGCAAAATTTTCTGCTCCAAAACGACTGTAAGCTTCCTGCTTATAGGCCGCAATAATTCCTCTGGAAGAATTTACAATAGCGCCCAATCCGTCCTCGTTAAAGAAATGAACCAAATCGGCCCCTTTGCCTCCCTGGGCGCCGTATCCCGGTACCAGAATAAAAGTTTTCGGCATCAGTTTGCGGAGTACTTTGCCCATTTCCGGATATGTCGCTCCAACTACAGCTCCAATATAGCTGTAGCTGTCTCCCATATGTTCTTCTCCCCACTGGGCTACTTTTTCTCCCACCAACTCGTACAGAGGACGGCCGTCTATCATCTGATCCTGGAACTCGCCGCTGGAAGGATTGGAGGTTTTCACCAGGATAAACAATCCCTTTTTCTCCTCTTTGCATACCTTGATAAAGGGTTTCACACCGTCAGATCCCAGATAAGGATTCACTGTTACGAAATCCTCGTCAAAGCCATAGTAGGATTTGCTGCCCACCTGCACTTTTCCCAGATGGCCCACTGCATATGCCTCGGAAGTGGAACCGATATCTCCTCTTTTGATATCGCCGATAACCACCAGACCCTTTTCATGACAGTAATCCACCGTCTTTTTAAATGCCTGAACCCCGGGAAGACCAAACTGTTCGTACATGGCAATCTGGGGCTTTACCGCCGGTATCAGATCACAGGTGGCATCCACAATGGCTTTGTTGAACTGCCAGATTGCCTCTGCCGCCCCTTCCAGTGTCTCTCCATATTCTTCGAATGCCTTTTTCTGTACATACTCCGGCACATAGGAAAGCATGGGATCCAGTCCCACAACGATGGGTGCATTGGTCTTTTTTATGTTGTTAATCAATTTCTGAATCATTTTCTCTCATCCTTATCTATTTTATTTCTCGTTTCTGCTGTATACAACTTTTCCTCCGCAGATGGTAGCGACCACCTCGCCGCTCACCTCTCTGCCGTTAAAGGGTGTATTTTTCCCTTTGGAAACGAAGGTTTTAGAATCAATGACATATGTCTTATCCGGATCAATAATCACCACATCCGCCGGTTTTCCCTCTTTCAGGGAACCTCCCTCCACCTTCAGAATTTTGGCCGGATTGTAACTCATTTTTTCCGCCATCTGCATCGGTGTGATAATCCCCGGTTTTACCAGTTCCGAAATCACCAGCGCTACACAGGTTTCCAGCCCTACGATACCAAAGGGGGCTTTCTGCATACTGCCGGCCTTCTCCTCTCTTGCATGGGGTGCGTGATCCGTGCTGATCACATCAAAGGTATCCTCTTTCAGTCCCTTTTTCAGAGCTTCCACATCTTTTTTCGTCCGAAGAGGAGGATTCATCTTATAGTTGGTATCTCCCTTTATCATATCCTCGGAAGTCAGAGTAAAATGGTGAGGGCATACTTCCGCTGTGACTTTTCCGCCCTTTTTCTTGGCATCCCGCACCATCATTTCACTGCGTTCAGTGGAGCAGTGGCAGAGATGAAGTCGGCATCCCGTCTCAAAGGAGAGAAAGATATCCCGCGCAACAATAATATCTTCCACCGCATTGCTGATCCCCGGCAGTCCGAATTTTTTCGCCACTTCATCATCATTCATACAGCCGCCGGCCGCCATGTTGATGTCCTCACAGTGGGCCAGCATAGGAATATCGTATTTTGCAGCAATTCTCATGGCGTCCTGATAGAGCCGCGAATTCATCACCGACTTCCCGTCCTCACTGATCGCTGGAATTCCCGCCGCAATCATCCCTTCAATATCCGCCAGCTCCTCACCTTTCTGACCTTTTGTTACCGCTCCTGCCTGGAGAACATGAATGGGCGCGCAGGAAGCCGCTTTATTCATCACATACTGTACTCTGGTTGGTTCGTCAATCACCGGTTTTGTGTTGGGCATGGCCACAATCGTGGTAAAGCCTCCCTTTGCGGCGGCTTTAGAACCGCTCTCCACATCCTCTTTATGCGTCAATCCCGGATCCCGCAGATGTACATGCATATCAATCAGCCCCGGCATTACGTAGCAGCCCGAAGCATCAATCACCTCATCTGCTTTGCTTTTTATCGCTTTTTGTACCTTTTTGATCACACCGTCTTCCAGATAAAGATCTGCCACTTCATCCCGTTTCGTATCCGGATCTATGATCCTTCCATTTTTAATTAAAATTTTCATATAATTGCTCCCTGTACAATATTTTCCTGTTCTTATCATACACGATATTTTTATTGAAATAAAGCTTTTTTTACCCTTGACTTTTCATAATGTTCAGAATATAATGAAAGCACATCGGGTCGTTATTGGATATAATAGTAATTCACTAGTTATTAGAGATTATATTATGTTTACAATATAATCTGTGGTAACTGGTGATTTTTTTATATAAAAATGATTGCCAGTGATTACTCATTATTCAATTTTTATGGAGGTTACATCATTATGAACAAAGGAACAGTGAAATGGTTCAACGCTGAAAAAGGTTATGGATTCATCACCAGCGAAGACGGATCTGATGTATTCGTACACTTTTCTGCAATCCAGGGCGAGGGCTTCAAATCCTTAGATGAAGGCCAGGCCGTTTCTTACGACCTGACAGAAGGCGCACGGGGAATGCAGGCTGCAAACGTTGTTAAATTATAATGCTATCAGAATTTCATTAAACGTAAATGGCTGCCGGCAGAGGTCATCCTTTGTCCGGCAGCCGTTTTTTATCCTGTCGCTTTATGCCTCCGGTAAAATCTCCAGCTCGTCCCCCTCTCGGATAATTCCGCCTTTAATCACTCTGGCAAACACACCTTCTCTTGGCATGATGCAATCCCCCATCACCTGGAAAATCTGACATCCCTTATGACACTCTTTTCCGATCTGCGTCATTTCCAGGATCACATCATTGCAGCGAAATCTGGTTCCCACTGGCAGATTTTTAAAGTCAATCCCTTCCACCACCAGATTTTCACCGAAATCGCCGTCTTCTACCTGGGCGCCTCTGGCCTTAAACTCTTCGATCTTATCGTAGGATAAAAGGCTCACCTGACGATGCCATTTTCCCCCATGGGCGTCGTTCTCAAGCCCCCAGTCTTCAATCAGCTTCGCCTGATGTACATTCCTCTTCTGCACCCCTTTTATTTCGCTGATGCAGACAGCCATTACTCTTCCCATCGTCTTCCTCCTGATCCATACGCTTACTTTCTGGCACAGTTACTTTCCATACCTCTTAATATACCCAGCCCGTGATCCAGTTCCGTTATGACATATTCCAGACATTCCCTCACGGCTTTAGGGCTGCCCGGGAGATTTACCATCAGCGTCTTTTTCCGGATACCGGCCGCTGACCGGCTGAGCATGGAACGTTTGGTGAACTGAAGACTGTATGCCCGCATGGCTTCCGGAATTCCCGGCACCATCCGCTCTGATGCCGCCAGCGTAGCTTCCGGCGTGCAGTCCCTGGGGGAAAATCCCGTGCCTCCTGTAGTTATAATCAGATCCGCCAGATCCTGATCTGCAATTTTCTCCATCTCCGCCTGCAGCATATCCTGTTCATCGGGCAGTATGATATAAGACACCACCTGATATCCGTTTGCTTCCACAATTTCCCGTATAACAGGAGCGCTTAGATCCTCTCTTTCCCCTCGGTATCCCGCGTCACTGGATGTAATAATCGCTACTCGATACATTTTATCCTCCAATCTGAGCCATACTGTGAGACTCCTCTTCCCTGATTTCTTTTTTCAGAAATTGATGACCCTCCGGTTTTTTTTCGATCACCGCCCTGGCCGCTTTTTGAATCTCTTCATCCGAAGCCTGGCCTCTCACCAGCGCCCGCAAATCACATCCCGTCTCATACTGGAGACATGCTTTTAGGAACCCCTGAGAGGTCAGCCTGACTCTGTTGCAGCCGCTGCAGAACTTATGACTGATAGCGCTGATGAATCCGATTCTGCCCTGAAGTCCTTCCACTGTATAGTAATGACAGGGACCGTTCCCCAGCCGCTCATCGCAGGGATAAACGGCGCCGAATCTTTCTTTCACCATCTGAAGGATCTCATCCTCTCCCTGAAAGGTGAAATTTTTCCCATAACCAATGGGCATCATCTCAATAAAACGCACATGGATTTTCCTTTCCTTCGCCAGTTCTGCAATCTCCATCAGATCCTGCTCTGGTATTCCCAGGGGTACGCAGTTGATTTTCAGCGGAATCTCTGATTTATAAGCCGCATCGATTCCTTTTTTCACTTCCTCCAGACTGTCTCTTCTGGTGATCCTGGAAAATAGTTTTCGATTCAGGGTATCCAGACTGATATTGATCCCATCCACTCCGGCTGCTTTCAGTTCTTCTACATATCGAGGCAGCAGGATGCCGTTGGTCGTCATCGTCACTTTTTCAATGCCCGGCACCTCTTTTAATTTTCCGGCCAGCCAGGGCAGATTTTTTCTCACCAGAGGTTCTCCGCCGGTAAGTTTTATCTTCCTGATTCCCAGCTGGGCCATACACCTGCAGATCCGCAGGATCTCGTCATACCGCAGGATCTCGTCATGGGGCGCCCAGGCGACCCCCTCTTCCGGCATACAGTAAATGCAGCGCAGGTTACAGCGGTCTGTCACCGATATTCTGAGATAATCAATCTTTCTCTCAAATTCGTCATTCATAGGTAAAATCCCCGCTCTTTCCCCCGCTTTTGCTGACCAGATGTATATCTTTCATTACCATTCTTTTGTCGATGGCCTTGCACATGTCGTAAATAGTCAGCAAAGTGACCTGCACTCCCGTCAGCGCCTCCATCTCCACACCAGTTTTTCCGTCCGTTTTCACCATGCAAAATGCCGTGATTTCATTCGCCTTTGTATCCACCTCAAAGTCCACACTGCACTTTGTCACAGAAAGAGGATGACACAGCGGAATCAGAGAGGAAGTCTGTTTCACCCCCATGATTCCCGCAATCCGGGCGACGCTCAGCACATCGCCCTTTTTTACGCTACGGTTCGTCACCGCCTCCATGATTTCCCGGTTAACACAGATCGTGCCCTTTGCCACCGCAGTACGGCTGGTGATCTTTTTTTCTGATACATCCACCATCACAGCATTCCCATCCTGATCAAAATGTGTCAGTTCATTCTCCATTTGTGCCTCCTCACTGATATGTCTCAAACATTACTTTCACCCGCCCGCCGCAGACCATACCCAGGTCAGCCGCCTCGGAATCGGAAAGATCATACTGCTGCATAAAAAAACCGGTTCTGTCTTTACACAGACTGAGCGCCTGCTGAACTGCCCTGTGTTCGATGGCTCCTCCTCCGATCGTACCGAAACTTTTTCCGGATTCAGTGACGACCATGCGGCTTCCCTTTCCTCTGGGTGAGGAGCCGTACTTTTCCACCACCGTTACCATGGTTCCCGCTTCCGGACAGGAAAGTCCTTCTTTCACCGCTTCTTCCAGAACATTACGCGAAGAACGGTTTTTCACCTGAATCATCTCCGCTGCTATACTCACCGCGATTTCTTCCGGCGTCTGGCCCCCGATGGGCAGTCCGATGGGTGCATGTATACTTTCGATTTTTTCTTCCGGAACTCCCTCTCGCCTCAGCTTTTCTTTCTGATAACTGACCTTGGTTCTGCTGCCGATCATTCCCAGGTATTCATAAGACCTTGTGAGAATATCGGCCAGACAGGTATAATCGTGTTCATGCCCTCTGGTCAGTATAACATAATATGCCCGGGGCGGAAACGAAACTTTTGAAAAATCCTTTTCAAAATCCAGGCAGAGAATATGATCCGCCATGGGAAAACGCCCGGCATTTGCATACTCTTCCCGGTCATCAATGACCGTCAGTTCATATTCCAGCATCTTGAGTATCTGCGCGGCCGCAAGGGACACATGGCCGCCGCCGCAGAGCACCGCATGCACTCTTCCAAGAAAAGTTTCACAAAAAACGCCCTCGCCTTCTTCCCCGGCAAACCTTTTTTCTCCTGCATGCTCCCCGGCAAGGACTGTCGTCACCTCCACGGAACTGTTCCTTTCCAGCCGCTTCTTGAGCTCCAGATAAAATCCGCGATAATCCACTTAATAATCTCCTCCTACGCTTTTCCAAAGCCGCAATTGGGGAAGGTACAGGTCTTGCAGTTCAGGCAGAGACCGCCCACACCCATGGCCGCAATTTCTTCCTTCGTAACGGGATCATCCGCCAGAATTCTCGGCAGCACCAGATCAAAAATCGTCCTTTTGGCATACATAACACAGCCTGGCAGTCCCAGAACCGGCACCTCACTCCCGTCCTCTTTTCTATAGTAAGCAATCATCATCATAGCGCCGGGCAGCACCGGCGCTCCGTAGGTCACCACCCGGGCTCCTGTGTCTGCAATCGCCCCCGGCGTTCTGTCGTCGGGATCCACACTCATTCCTCCGGTACAGACTACCATCTGGGCTCCCTTTTCTATCATTTTAAGGATCTCATCCCGTATTTTCTCTTTCTCATCTCCCACAAGACTTTCCATGGTCACTGTGGAACCGAATTCCTCGATCTTTTCCTTCACCACAGGGGTAAAGGTATCTTTGATTCTTCCGTAGAAGACTTCATTTCCAGTGGTGACAATTCCCACCTTCTTTTTCTCAAAGGGCAGCAGCTTAAGCAGAGGAGCATCTCCCGCTGCCTTTTTTGCCTTTTCCATTTTTTCCTCTTCGATGACCAGGGGAATAATCCTGGTGCCCGCCAGCACATCTCCCTTCTTCACCGTCGTGTTATTATGTCTTGAGGCAATCATCATTTCCCCCAGCAGATTGACGGCCATCATACCATCCGTCCGGATTTTCAGAAGGCCGTCTGCGGTGGCACGAAGCTCGATCTTTCCTTCCTTTACCTCTGAAGGTTCCATATATTCATTTTTGCAGAGATCATACAGAATCTGCGCCGCCTCGTCTTCGTGAAGGATTCCTTCTTTCTTCTCCCACACATAGATATGATCCTTCCCCATGGACAGCAGCACCGGGATGTCCTCCTGACAGATCACATGACCTTTCCGAAAGGCCGGACCCTTTTTCTCTCCCCGGATAATCTGTGTAACGTCGTGGCACAGTACGTGCCCCACTGCTTCCGCCGTTGGTATCTCTTTCATCATTGTGCATCCTCCTTTTAGTGAAAATCTGCCGGATATTCCATTGTCATATATTCACCGTAGCCGATACGGTATCGGAACACCTGATTTAACTCCTCTCTCTGTGCTTTGCATTTCATGGTTTTTATCACCCCGGCATGGGTGATGACCAAAAGCGGCGCTTCCTGGCCGAAAGTTCTGCCCCAAAAGGCCAGCGCTTCCCAGACCCTGTCTGCCACCATCTGAAAACTTTCTCCGCCGGGCGGACAGAAAATCCCCGGATCTTTCCCCCGCTCCTCATAATCTTCGGGATACCGCTCCCGGACCGCATCTATCAGAAGGCCTTCCCAGGAACCCATATGGATTTCCCGCAGTCGTTTATCCTTTTCAAAGGACATATCGTAGCACCTGGCCGCTGCTTTGGCCGTCTGAACACATCGCAGCAGATCGCTGCTGCAGATTCCCGCAAGAATCGGAAACTCCTTTTTCATTGCCGCAAGTTTTCTCTCAACCTGCCTTTTCCCATCTTCCGTCATAGGGCAATCACTCTGTCCGATATACCGTTTTCTTTCATCTGGCAATAAGATCTCCCCGTGACGCATCAGTATAACTTTCACCCTTTGATCAGCCTCTTTTCAACACCCGTTTTCTCCCGTACTGCGGACGCCAGCTCTTCGTCTCTTCCCAGGTTACCCGGATCTTGCTGACCGGAGAATTATTATGCTCCGACAGCAGCTCATCCCGTACCCTTTCTTTTGCCAGAGCGGCTTTCCCCTCTTCTTTTGGAAAAAAGACCAGATGAAAAGAAAGTGTTTTATCCCTTTCCTGATATTCTACACCGTAATCCAGCAATCCGTCTATGGAAAAGAGAATTTCATCTGTTTTTGTCAACCTTATTTTTCCACTGTCCCCTCCGATAATATCGATAAGCCGGCCTCCGGTCTTTACAATTCTCGTCAGAAAACTTCCGCAGCCGCACCTTCCGTGATCCAAAACAGCCAGATCTCCCGTGCGGTAACGGATCAGCGGCATCCCCCTTCTGGTTAAAGTGGTGAGGACCAGCTCGCCCTCCTGCCCGTCGGGCAGTGTCTTTTGGGTCAGCGGATCGACCACTTCCATCAAAAGATCATTTTCCCGGATATGCATTCCATGACAACAGGAGCATTCCACAGCGCCGCCAAGGCCGGCCTCCGTCATCCCGAAATGATTCCGCACGGAACAGCCAAGGCCCTTCTCAATCCTCTCTCTTACACTTTTGGCCAGATAGTCGGTGCTGACCAGAATTTTCTTTACCGACAGCTCCACCCCTTCCTTTCCGGCATGTTCCGCCAGTGCCAGAGCCTCCATGGGGGTGGAGACGAAAGTCTCGATTTTTTCCCGCTGCAGCATATGCAGAGAGGCTTTGGGATCTTCCACCGGTCCCAAGCCATACCCGACCGCCCCCAGTCTTTTAAGCCCCTTCAGCAGAAGGTCTCCCACGGAATCCGGTCGGCGGCAGGGGAGAAATACCGCAGTTTTTTCTCCCGGCTTTGTCACTTCTTTCATGCCATGGTGAAAAAAATCCACGGTCAGCTCCAGATCATCCCTGGTGAAATACAGTCTTTTGGATCTGCTCTGCGTGCCGGAAGTCTGCAGGGACACCACCCGTTCAATCTCTCCCTGGGAGACACAGAGCATCTTCAGTCCGCTTTCAGTCAGATCTTTCCAGGACATAAGCGGCAGCTTCTGAAAATCCTCTTTCCTTTTTATGAGCCCGTATCCGGCAAATCTTTCCCGGTAAAAAGAACTTTTTTCACAGACATAAGAAATCAGTTCCCCTATCCTTTTCTCCTGCCAGAGATCCATTTCTTTTCTTCCCCTGATTCCCTGCTTTTCTCTGATCCAGTCATCCAGTACCGACCTCATTGTCTTTTCCCCCGATACAAAGTCTCTCCCCCTGCGCCCGTCAGGTTATAGGCACAGAAAGGAATCAGATTTCTTCCTTCTCTTTGTTCCACCACATGGATATAACACTCTTTCAGCCGCTCCAGATCCAGGTTCCACGCATCCATGAACGTCATACAGGAAACAGCCAGAGAATGATTTTCCACCCGTTCCAGGAATTCGTCCAGAGAACCGGTGCTACAGCAGCCTTTTACAGACTGTACGCTTTTCACCTCCGGTCTGCCCGCCGACCACCGCCTGGCCACGAATTTCCTGGCCCGTAAAGAGGCGTCCGGCAGCGCATTTTTTTCTCCGCCGCAGCCGCAGGTACTTTTACTGCCCCAGGACCGCAGGGTGCCATCTCCCATCTGGACAAAATTCCCGCTGAAGGAACAGTAGGGATTCTCTGCGTTTCCTGCCCGGAAATCCTCCGCCCTCATCCGGCCTTGCGTCTGCCTTTCGATATCCCGCAGCAGCCGGGGAAGAGTGTAGCGCCTCATCGGATCGTGACCGTCGTACCGCCCGAAATAACTGAGCGGCTGGAAATGTACTCCGCGGACCACCGGCATGTTTTCCAGCGCAAACCGAAGAATATCTCCCACTTCTTCTGTGTTGACGCCCTTAGCCAGCGTAGGAACCAGTACCACGCCGATACCCAGCTCTTTGCAGACATCAATCACCTGTTTCTTTTCTTCCAGCAGCATTCGCCCCCGCAGCATCCGGTAAGTCTCTTCCCTGAACCCGTCAAACTGCAGGAACACACAGTTCAAACCGGCAGATGCCAGTTTTTTCCCGTATTCTCTGTCCCCGGCCAGCCGTATGCCGTTGGTATTCAGCTGAAAAAAGGAAAATCCCTTTTCTCTGCCCATTTCTATAATCTGCCCAAGATCCTCCCGCATCGTGGGCTCTCCCCCGGACAACTGAATATTGAAAGGGCCGCCCTTTTCCATCAGCATGTCATACCAGTGTCCGATTTCCTCCAGCGAGGGATCTTCTGAGACGGAAGCTTCGGATGAGGCAAAGCAGACAGGACATCCCAGATTGCAGCGGCCGGTCACTTCCAGCAGTACGCAGCAGGTCTTCTGCCGGTGATCCGGGCAGAGTCCGCAGTCATAGGGGCAACCCTTCCTTTTTTCTCTTTCCGGATTCACCGGAGTTTCCTTTCTTCTTTCCTGCCGCCAGCTCTCATAATCCGGAGCGCCCTCCCAGATCAGTGTTCGGAAAAAGCCGTGATCGGGGCATTTCTTCTCCATATAGACTTCTTCTTTGTATTTTACATTTCGGGCCGGTATTTTTCTCAGACAGACGGGACAGACACTTTTTGTCTCCCCGCAAATCTTACCCTCTCTTTCCATTGGCTATTGCTCCTTATCCTCTTCCAGAATTTTCTCCAGCTCTTTTTCCAGCCATACTTTCTGCTCTTCCCATTTCTCCGGCAGAAATCCTGCTTTTAGCACGTTATCATGAAGGATCCCTTTCATCTGAATCCCTTCTTCTGTCTTCATCATAAAAAAAGGTCTTCTGAAATTTCGTCTGACTTCCATCTTTCCCAGACCGGCCAGTTTCTCCAGAAAAAAGTCGTCGATGTTCTCCGGCAGAGTATAGATAAAAGACCGGGCGCCTGAAAAACAGTTTTCCGCCTTTTTGCATAAGATTTCCTTTTTCATGCCAGTATCGCCTCCAGTGCATCTTTTACCTCTTCCACTTCTCCCTTTGTGGTAAATCGGGAAAGGCTGAACCGCACTGTCCCCCATGATGGCATACGGAGCCAGGGGAAGATCAGCGGCGCACAGTGCAGTCCGGTCCGGCAGATAATATCAAAGCTTCCATACAGCATATCCCCCAGATCTTCCGGTGAATACCGGCCGCTCACAAAGGTCAGCACCGGCGTCCGCAGTCCCTTCACCTCCGCCACATGACACCCAAGGCGGCGCAGCGTCTCCTCCAGCTCTGTCACCAGCTCCAGAATTTTTTCTGACGGGACCGGATGGTTCCGTCCCCAGTCCAATGCGTAGGAAAGGCCGGCCAATGAGGTATCATTCTGTGTTCCCGCCTCCAGCCGCAGAGGCATCTCCCGGGGCATCTCCTCTTCATCGGAACGGATCCCGGTTCCTCCGGTAAACACCGGCGCGATGTCCAACCGGGGCGACACATAAAGCGCCCCCGTGCCCTGGGGCCCCAGAAGGTACTTATGGCCGGTGACCACCGCCATATCCACTCCCCATTGTTCCACATGCAAAGGATACAGTCCCGCTGTCTGAGAAGCGTCCAGAAATACGAGACATCCTTTTTTCTTCGCCGTCTCTGCAATCATCGGAATATCGTTGAGGGCGCCGGTTACATTGGAGGCATGGGTCAGCACCAGCATCCTGGGGCGGCACTCCTTCAGATACCCATCCAGCACATCACAGGACAAACGCCCGTCTTTTTCCACCGGCATTACGCAGTACTTCAGTTTTCCTGCTTTTGAAAGGGTATGAAGAGGCCGGAGCACCGCATTGTGTTCCGCCGCCGTAGTCAGCACCACGTCCTCCCTTTTCCAGGGAAAGCCCAAAAGTCCCATATTCAGCCCGGCAGTGGCACAGGAGGTATATACAATATTTTTGCTGTCCTTCACTCCCATCATGCGGGCAATAGCTTCCCGGCAGGTTTCCTCCTGAACTGCCGCCGAGAAGGTGGCCCTGTTTCCGTGAGAGGGAATCTCATCCAGGTTTTTCTTTACCGCCTCGGACATCCCCGGCGCCTTAGGCCAGGAAGTGGCAGAATTGTTAAGATAGATCAATGGCTCCCTCCTTTCTTTCGCTGCTCATATGCCTGCAGCAGACGTTCATAATCTTCCGGCAGATCCGTATCCTGAAGAATCTCCTCATCATCCACCTCCAGGTAACGTACTTCCTTCCTGCTTTCATATTCCTCAAAGACTCCCCGCAGCCCCTTTTCCCCTTCGTGTCTGATGATTTCTCCGATCATCTCACCGGAAAAAACGGGCGGATGCCCCGGTTTCCCATGATAGGTGGGGATCAGAATTCTGGGCTTCTCTTTCCGGAAAACCTCTGCCGCTCTTTTTATGGTTTCCGGCAGAATAAGCGGAACATCACCGGGACAAAGCAGTATGCCAAAAGCGCCGTCTTTTATCTCTTTCAGCCCCAGCTTTACGGATTCCAGCATATCCGTCTCGTCATAATCCCTGTTGATCACGTATCTGACATTCATCTTTTTCAGCAGTGGTATCACCTCATGCCTTTTGTACCCTACCACCACAAGGATATTTTTCAGTCCGGCCTTCTGAAAATTTGAAATGGTGGACTGCAGAATACATCCGTCGCCCAGGGGCAGCAGCGGTTTGAACTTTTTCATCCTCCTGGAACAGCCTGCCGCCACAATCAACACCGTATAGTCCTGATCTCTCGTCTTCATATTTACATCACCTTATCACATTTCCGTCAATTCATATTCAGCCAGCATTTCCATTATTTTCTCACAGCAGGATTCAATCATCGGAAGACAGACCGTCATACACTGAGAAAAATCTCCCTGTACGATGTCCTGACATAAGGAAGTGCCAAACCGGTTCCCCCAGCTTGCTTCAAACCAGGTCAGATATTCCTGTATGATTTCCCGGCTGCGGTTATGCTCCATCTCCTCCGCTTCCCCTTTTCCGGTAAAAAGCCCCAGGACACAGCACCCTCCCGTCAATGCTCCGCACAGACCGCCACTGTGACCCATTCCGCCTGTGAGACCGCTCATGGCCCGCAGAAGATCCGGATTTTCCATCCCTTCTGTCTCCATCGCCACAGCCATCATCATCTGGCTGCACTCAAATCCTTCCAGCCCCAGCTCCATGAGTCTCTTCCTTAATTCCATCGGCTATCTTTCCCTCCTTTACAAGTACCGCTCCAAAATAACTCATCTGCCTGTCCTTCCAGGGAAAAGAACCCTTCTCCCACACCCATCTTGCCATATATTCTCGAAAAAAGCAGGCTTCTTCCTCCCAGTCCAGCAGCCGGAACCTCTGCCGCTGAAAATTTCTCTCCCAGTTTTTTCTCGAAAACTCCTCTTTACTGTCGGTAAACAGATCGGAAACCAGCAAGAGCCCCTTCTCTTCCAGAAGATTGCTTATCTTTTCCAGCGCTTCCGGTATCTCCAGCAAAGAAAGCACACATTCCGCCGTCACCATCCGATATCTCTGTTTGGGCCGGTACTCCATAAGACTGACCTGATGAAAGGCAAGGCCGCTTTTAGTCCCGGGTTCCTCCCATAATTTCTCCATATCGATGCCGGTACAGGCGATTCCCTGGGCCGCCAGATGAAAAACTGTCTCTCCGCAGCCGCAGCCCACGTCCAGTACCGGCCCTTTTCCTTCCCAAAGACCCGTTTCCCTGGCTTTGTCAAGGAGCTTTTTCGTAAGCCTTATCCCTCCGGGATGTGTTCCCTCGCATCCCATACTACTTATCCTCCAGCGCCTGTTCCACCTGAAAAATCTTCCCGCAGGCCAGTTCCTCCGGTATAACAGCCTGGCCGCACACCGGACATTTGGGCATCCGTATAGGGAAATCATTTCCCATATAGTGAAGCACAATCTCGCCCGGTTCCAGCTGGACGCCGCATCGGTCACAGATCAGACTGCCCGGTTCAAACTCCCATGTTTCATAATATTTCTCCGACATCCTGCTTACCGTCTCCTTCCCCGGAAATCGTCATCCGATGAGAGTAGGCCTTGACCACCTCGTATACGCCCTCCTCGCGAACCTGGTAATACACCCAGAAAGTCACGTTGCCCACCTGTCGGTGGCCGATCATGCATCCGCTTTTCCCGTCTCTAATTCGATGCCCCTTTTCGGACCATTCCAGGACTTTTTGGATATCGCTTTCCAGGATTTTCCGTTCTTCCAGCATCTGCTCCGTTTCCTGTGAATAGATCAGTTTCATCCGTTTCTCCTTTTCTTTACGTTCCATCCAGATCATTTCCAGCAGACGATGTTTCAGTTCCAGGCGGTTATCCCGTCGGAGGGAATAGCCCGGCGCTTTTCTTTCCTCTGCCCCTTTCGGATCGTACAAAAGCTCCAGAATATGTACGGCCTTGCCCTGACTTTTTGCCATACGATCTCTGCAGTTGATACAGTAAGTAAGACGCATCCCTTCGTCTTCCTCCATCCACTGCTGCGTTATCTCATCCGCCACCTGCGGGTGAGACACCGGCGCCAGCCCCCCGTAGCCGCAGCAAAGGGACTGTTCTTCTTTATACCGTTCCTCTTTCAGGCGATACCCCATCTCTTCTGCCAGCGAACGGATCCCTTCCCGGATTTTCGGGTGACTTCTGGCGCCGCAGCTGTCGTGGATCACCGCTTCTTTCGGACTTTTCTGATAATCTTCCGGCAGACCCAGTTCCAGCAGAACGTCCCAGATCCCGATACATTTCATCTGGGGAAATTCCCGTGAAAACACATCGTAACAGGTGGGGCAGGCCAGGATGAGGGTCGGACGCCCCTGCTGTTCCCAGGCCGCCTCCAGCAGCCCCTTCGTCTTTCCAAATAATTCCTGTTCTCCTGCCCAATCTGCCATAACCCCGCAGCATCCCAGGATCAGTCCCACCCTTTTTCCCATCCGCTTTCTCAGATCTCCATACGTTCTCTCCACGGTCCGGGGAGCCGCCGCCGTCATCTGGCATCCCGGGAAAAAGACATAATCGCTCTTTTCTTCTCCCGGCTGACATCGGGAGAGGAAAACATCCTCAGAATTACTGTAAGCCATATCATTTAAGGCAAACTCGAAGGCAGACGGGGGCATTTTCTTCTTCTCCACCATAATCCTGCGGGCTTCCTGTATGGTCTCTCCCAGATTCAGTCCATAAGGGCATACCGCGCCGCACTGGCCGCACAGGGTGCAGGAATTGATCATTTTGTTGGCGTGGCGCGTCCCCATGGCGATGGAAAGATTATTATAGATTTCCCGCAGATATTTTTTGGGATAAGATTTGTAGTGACGCATGAAAGCACAGGCGTCGGTACACTCCGTGCACTTGCAGTCCAGACACCTTTTCGCTTCCCCAGCCGCTTCTTCTCTGGATAAAAATTCTGCCCCGAAGGATTCTGTCTTTTTGTATTCTTCCTTGTCCCACCGGACGAAAAGTGTCGTCTCAAATACGCCTTCCCTCTCTCTCCCGGCGTCCATGGAAACCTTTTTCAGAAAGCGGTCCGCCGATATGGCCATCCGTTTTCCCTCTGCCATAGCTTCCACAAAGGAGCCATGCTCTTTTCGGATGGCGTCTCCCCCTGCAAATAAGCCCTGATCCCCCATCTGGAAACTTCCTTTTGTTACCGCCAGAGGATTTTCCTTTTTTCCCCAGGCAATCAGTACTGCATCAAACTCTTTCAACAGCAGTTCCGGATGGATGATTTCTTCTCTCTCTTTGATGGAAACCGGATAGGGATCCAGCTTCTTTTCTTCCCGCTCAAACACATCCTCTGTCAGTCCCGCTTCCCTTAAGCTGCCCCAAAGTCTGGGTGCTTTTTCAAATACTGTCACCGGATAACCTTTTTTTCCCAGTTCCAGCGCCGCCGTCAACCCGGTGATTCCCCCGCCGATCACAGCCGCCTGTTCCCTTTTCTTTGGCAAAAACAATCTCTTTTGTTTCACCGTCCCCCAGTCTGCAGCCGCCTGTTCCAGTTTCCTCATCTGCAGCGGATCGCCGCATTTTCCCCGCACACAAAACGATTGGCAGGGCTGTTCACAGACCCGGCTTAGAATTTCCGGAAAGGGTACGCTCTTTTCATAGGCCGTTCTTGCCTGATCAAAATTCATCAAAGACACGGCGCCGCAGATATCCCGGCAATTGACATGAAGCGGACAGACAGCCATGGCCGCCGGCGGCTGTTCCTGCACACATAATTGCTCCAATTCATGAAGTTTTTGCTGATTTACTTCCATATTATTCCCTTCATGTAAGAAGATGGCAGGAATAATCAAAAACTGATTATCCCTGCCGCTTCAGGACTGGGAAATAAATTCCCTTTTCACTTGTCTGTTACTTCAGCGCGTCCAACGCCGCCTTCACTTTTTCCGGCCTTGCGGGAATCTCGGTGATTCTCGCTCCGGTGGCATTGAAGATAGCGCTTAATATAGCCGGATGGCCTGCAGTCAGCGGACCTTCACCGCAGCCGGATGCTCCATAGGGACCAAGGGGTCTGGGTGTTTCCGTATAGATAATATTGAAATCATCCGGTACGTCTTCCGGATAGGGGATACCGCATCCCGCCAGCGTGGTGTGTTTGCTGTAATCTTCAAAGTCCTCGGAGAGAGCCAGGCCAAATCCCTGAGTACATCCGCCGTACACCTGGCCGTCCACAACAATCTTATTGATGATCGTACCGAAATCACAGACGGTGGTAAAGCGGATCACACGAACTTTTCCGGTCTCTACGTTTACTTCCACTTCCGGAATGAACAACTCATACATATAATTGCTGAAGGGAGCTCCCTGTCCTGTCTCCAGATCACAGTCCGAACAAGCGCTGGCCACCCAGGTTCCTTCATAGAAGGTGGGAATCTTCTCCGCCACCATTTCATCGTACGTACGGAAGGTTCCATCCGGTTTGCGCATGGCGTTTACCAGCATTTCCGCAGCTACTCTGGTGGCATTTCCGGTCACCACATTGGAACGGCTTCCGCCTGCCGGTCCCGATGCCGGCGTCAGCGCGGTATCATTCATCACCAGTTTGATCGTATCCGGTGTGATGCCGGCTTCCCGAAGCGTTTCATGGGCCATGGTCAGCGTACCGATATCCGCTCCCTGTCCATGATCTTCCCAGGAATTAAATACCGTCACTGTTCCATCGGGATTAAGCTGAATATTGGCAAAGGAACTGTCCTTTCCATCCAGACCGCATCCATAAACACCCAGGGCAAAGCCCACGCCATACTTCAGCGTATCCGTATTCATTTTGGAAAGTCTTTCTTTTGCCTCGTAATAAACGGGTCTTGCTTTCTCAAACATTTCTTCCAGACAGTAAACCTCCGGTTCCTGTCCCGTAGGAGTGGTACAGCCCGTTCCTTCCCGGTAAATGTTCCGGTACCGCAGTTCAAAGGGATCAATTCCCATTTTCTCCGCCAGAACATCCATGCAGAGCTCTGAACCCAGGAAAGACTGGGGAGATCCGTATCCGCGGAAAGCCGAACCCCAGGCATGGTTGGTACATACGGTCTGACTCTTATTTCTGATGTTGCGGATATCGTATCCGGCTCCCGTAAACTGGGTCAGACGCATGGTCAGAAGATCTCCGAATTCTGAATAGGGTCCGTGGTCAATGTAATTATCGCCTTCCATGGCCAGAAGTTTTCCGTTTTCATCCGCCGCCATCTTCACGTGCATAAAAGCCGGAGACCGTTTTCCTGTATACGTAATATTCTGATACTGATCGTAAACCAGACTGCAGGGCCGTCCGTCCAGAGCCAGACAAGCAACGCCCAGCAGCGCTTCCATGGTGGGACTGAATTTATATCCGAAGGTACCTCCCGACGGATTCTGTACCAGTCTGAATTTTTCCGGTTCAATTCCGATCCCCGCCGTGATCATAGCTGAATGAAGATGGATTCCGATACTCTTGGAATGAACAGTCAGCCTTCCCTCTTCATCGATATAGGCAAAACCGCAGTCCGGTTCCAGATGGAGATGGGGCTGACGGCTGGAGTAAGCGTCAATCTCCGCCACATAGGGAGCCTTTTCCATGATGGGCGCCGTCTCTTCTCCTTTGATACAGTTGGTTTCATAATAGATATTGGGCGTTCCGGGATGGATCTCGATGGCGTCCTCCGCAATGGCTTCCATGGCGCTCATATACGCCGGAAGGGGCTCCAGATCCAGCTTCACCGTTTTTGCCGCAGCTCTGGCATGTTCCTCCGTATCGGCGGCAACGATGGCCACTGCATCCCCAATCTGAAAGATTTTTTCATCACAGAGTATAGGGCGATCCCAGCCGTCTCCTTTGTTATTGGCAAAAGTGATCAGTCCGCTGATCCTGTTTTTTCCTTTTACATCCTTGTGGGTAATTACTTTATACACACCGGGCATTTTTTCCGCCTCGGAATAATCGATGCCTTTTAAAATGGCATGGGGAATATCCGCCTGAACCAACGCCAGTCTTGCCGTATGCTCTGGCATCTGCAGCGCCATATCTGCCCCGTAATCCCAGGTTCCGGTTACTTTCTGGATGGCAGAAGGCCGGATATAGCTGGTGCCCAGAATCTTATTACCCACGGGCTTGAAGATCAGGTCTTCCTTTTTCATCTCCCCCCGCATCACCTTCGCCGCATCCATAACGGCGTCCACCAGGGGCTTATATCCGGTACAGCGGCACAGATTTCTGTGAACCTGGAACCAGTGGCGTACCTCTTCCCGCGTAGGAGATGGATTTTCCTCCAGCAGCACCTTAGCCGACATGATAAAACCGGGAGAACAGAATCCGCACTGCGCACAGCCATGGCCCATCCAGGCCACCTGCAGCGGATGCAGATTGTCGACAGAACCGATTCCCTCAATGGTTTCAATCACAGTATCATCTTTTACCTTCCCCATTTTCATAATGCAGGAACGAACCGCTTTTCCGTCTACGATTACCGTACAGGTTCCGCATTGTCCCTGATTGCAGCCGATTTTACATCCTGTCAGCAGCAGCTGCTCACGCAAAACCTTTGCCAGGGTGTCATCCGGATTCACAAGCAGGGTACGCGGCAATCCATTGATTACCAGTCTCTTTTTGATCATTCGATTACCTCCTTCTGGTCGATATTTTGCTTTCTGTCATTCCTGGTAGCAGAACATCTGTCGCTTAAGTAGTAAAAGCACTTTTCTTTTCTCCTCCCGTCTTTTATAATGAAGAAAAAGAAAGAAAAAGGAGAGCCGCAAGATGAAAGACCTTTATACTGAAATTGAACTGCAGATGGCCCGTACCATCGATTATCTCATAGCAGCCGCCGATGCAGACAGCCAGCAGAAGCTGGGAGACCTCCACGCTCAGATTCTTCAGGCCGTCAACGCTCAGATGGAACTTTTATACGCCTCTTACGAACCGACCGATCACATCTGCGCTTCCGCCGTCACCCTGCAGGTGCAGGATGAGAAAACCGGCAGATATTACACCCGCTTTCTTCCTCTGGATTTTGAAGAGAACAATAACGGACTGGTACTAAGCGGAGAAGCTTCTGATGGAAAACCTTCCAAAATCGTATTCTTTTCCAATACGGCGGCAGAAAAAATCTCCGATGTAACCGGCCATGGTCCAGATCATTCCCGGTGTGAAGAATAAGTCTGATTTGTGAATTTTTTCATATTTTCAGCATTTTATGTGCAGCTTTCTAGGTATATTGTACATAATCTCTCCTTGTGAGTCAAGGAAATATCGGAAAATTTGCACTTTTGATCCAAACTTACGAAAATCTTTTTATGGAGCACCGAACATGGATATTTCTCATGAATTAGTTTTGCCAAATGAAGACATTCCTTTTAAAATGTTCATTTTTGAAGGCGGACAGGGCAATTATTATCGTGACAAGCACTGGCACCGTTCCGTGGAAATTTTTGCTCTGTTTGAAGGAGCGCTGACCTTTTTTATCAATGAAACAGAATATCCTTTGAACCCCGGAGAATTTATGCTGGTCAATTCCAATGAAGTGCATTCCATCGCCTCACCGCTGCCTAATATGACCATTGTCCTGCAGATTCCCCTTTCCACCTTTGAAAAATATTATACCGAAGATAAATTTATCTATTTTTCCAGAAGTTCTCTCAATCATGATGTGGAAATCATGTCCCTGATCAAAGATATGTACGAAACTTACAGCCGGAAAGACTGTGGATATGAGCTGATGGTGCAGAGCCAGTTTTACCGGATCGTCTACCTGCTGGTCAGCCGGTACCGGAAACTGGACGTCAGTCCTGAACTGGTAAAGGCCAGCAGAAATCTGAACCGCCTTTCTCTGATTACCGCCTATATGAAAGAACATTATAATCAGGAACTCTCTCTGGAATCTCTGGCCCGGGTGTTCGGCTACTCCCCCAACTACCTGGCCCGAATGTTCCGCCGGTATGCAAAAACCACCTATAAAACTTATCTGCAGAACCTCCGTCTGGAATATGCCTGCAGGGAACTTGCCAACACCGATTTTTCCATCAGTCAGATTGCCTCCCGCCATGGCTTTGCCAACAGTAAGTCTTTTTCCGCTTCCTTCCGGGGAAAATACAAAATTCTGCCCAGTGAATACCGCAGAAAACAAAAAGGATAAGAAATCGCCATAAAGAGGCTAACTTTTCGGTCGATAAGATAAAAATTGACTGATATAATAGACCTACCAAGATATGGGAGGTCTATTTTTATGCAGATAAAAAAAATAACAGATCCGTCCTTTCAAAAATACGGGACCATTTTAGAAGGCTACGATTTTGAGCCGCTGCTGCGCGGTATGAAACACACTCCCATACCGCCCGGCGAATGCATCTATCAGCCTTCACTGAAAGAACTGGAAAGCCTGCCTGTGGCCGCAGAGCTGGAAACCAGAGCCTTCGGCGAGCTTCCCATCCAGATCGGATTCTGCAACGGCTTCAACCGTGCACTGAATGCCCTGGAATACCACAGAAGCAGCGAACTCGACATTGCCGTCACCGATCTGATTCTTCTTTTGGGACTGCAGCAGGATATCGAAGATGATTTCACCTATGATACTTCCCAGGTGGAGGCCTTTCTTCTTCCCGCCGGCAAGGGCGTGCAGCTTTATGCCACTACCCTTCACTACGCACCGGTCTCCGTGGACGAAAAGACTTTCCAGTGCGTCATCGTACTGCCCCGGGACACCAACACAGAACTTTTAAGACCCCACGCTGCCCAGGGAGAAGACCGTCTCCTGACAGCAAAAAACAAATGGCTTATTGCTCACCCGGACGCCGAAATTGAAGGCGCCCACATCGGACTGAAAGGAAACAATATTACAATATAAGGAGGTAACCGTTATGAATCATATGAATATGCCGGAAGTAAAAGTTGGCGTGGTGGCAGTCAGCAGGGACTGCTTTCCCGAAAGTCTCTCCGCCGGACGGAGAAAGGCTCTGATTGACGCCTACACAAAAAAGTATGGAGAGGACACCATTTATGAATGCCCTATCTGCATCGTGGAAAGTGAACTTCACATGGTGCAGGCCCTGGAAGACATCAAAAAAGCCGGCTGCAACGCTCTGTGCGTATATCTGGGAAACTTCGGCCCGGAAATCGCAGAAACACTGCTGGCAAAACATTTCGACGGACCGAAAATGTTCGTCGCTGCAGCAGAGGAATCCGGCAGCAGTTTGGTTCAGGGCAGAGGGGACGCCTACTGCGGTATGCTCAATGCCAGCTATAACCTGAATCTGCGGAATGTGAAAGCATATATTCCCGAATACCCCGTCGGCGACGCCGAAGAATGCGCCGATATGATTCACGAATTTCTTCCCATCGCCCGGGCTGTCATCGGACTGAACGATTTGAAAATTATCAGCTTCGGTCCCCGCCCCTTAAACTTCCTTGCCTGCAACGCTCCCATCCGGCAGCTTTACAATCTGGGAGTGGAAATTGAAGAAAACTCTGAACTGGATCTCTTTGAGGCCTATCACAAGCACGACGGCGATGAGCGGATTCCCGCCATCGTAAAGGAAATGGAAGCAGAACTGGGTGAGGGCAACAAAAAACCGGAAATTCTGCCCCGGCTTGCTCAGTATGAACTGACGTTAAAGGACTGGATCCAGGAACACAGAGGTTACCGCAAATACGTAGCCATCGCCGGAAAATGCTGGCCCGCCTTCCAGACGCAGTTTGGCTTCGTCCCCTGCTACGTCAACAGCAGACTGACCGCTCAGGGAATTCCCGTCTCCTGTGAAGTGGATATCTACGGCGCTTTAAGCGAGTTTATCGGAACTGTGGTCAGCGAAGACATTGTAACCCTTCTGGATATCAACAATACGGTGCCGAAGGATCTGTACGAGGAAGATATCAAAGGAAAATACGACTACACCTTAAAAGATACCTTTATGGGATTCCACTGCGGCAATACAGCCTCTCAGAAACTTTCCTTCTGCGAGATGAAATATCAGCTGATTATGGCCCGCTCTCTTCCCGAGGAAGTAACTCAGGGAACACTGGAAGGAGATATCATCCCCGGTGACATCACCTTTTTCCGTCTCCAGAGCACAGCCGACAGCAAACTGCGGGCCTACATTGCCCACGGCGAGGTACTGCCGGTACCTTCCCGTTCCTTTGGTTCCATCGGCGTGTTTGCTATACCGGAAATGGGCCGCTTCTACCGCCACGTACTGATCGAGGGCAACTTCCCCCATCATGGAGCCGTAGCCTTTGGCCATTTCGGAAAAGCACTCTATGAGGTATTTAAATATATCGGCGTCCCCGTGGAGGATATCGGCTACAACCGTTCTGCACAAGACCGTTATCCCACAGAGAATCCATTTTCCTAAAAGGAGGCGTCAGGTATGTTATATATCGGTATTGATCTGGGAACCTCCGCTGTCAAACTGCTGTTGATGGATCAAAATGGTCAGGTACAGAACACTGTGTCCAAAGAATATCCTCTGTATTTTCCCCACAGCGGCTGGTCCGAGCAGCGTCCGGAAGACTGGTTTGATCAGACGATGAAGGGAATGGCGGAATTGCTGGAGAATTTTGACAAAGACCAGGTGGAGGGCATCAGCTTCGGAGGACAGATGCATGGTCTGGTGATTCTGGATGAGGAAGACCGTGTCATCCGTCCGGCGATCCTGTGGAACGACGGGCGCACCGGTGAGGAAACCGATTACCTGAATCAGGTGATCGGCAAGGAAACCCTTTCCCGATATACCGCCAACATTGCTTTTGCCGGTTTCACCGCGCCGAAACTGCTCTGGCTGAAAAACCATGAACCAGAAAATTTCCGGAAAATCAAAAAAATCATGCTGCCAAAAGATTATCTGGCTTACCGACTGTCCGGTGCATTCTGCACCGATATGTCGGATGCCTCCGGCATGCTGCTGCTGGATGTAAAGAACCGATGCTGGTCAAAAGAAATGCTCGATATCTGCGGCATTCAGGAAGAACAGCTCCCAACGCTGCACGAAAGCTATGAAATTGTAGGAACACTGCGTCCGGCCATTGCAAAAGAACTTTCTCTGCCATCTCATGTGAAGGTAATCGCCGGAGCCGGAGACAATGCAGCGGCAGCGGTGGGAACCGGAACCGTCGGCGAGGGAAGCTGCAATATTTCCCTTGGTACCTCCGGAACCATCTTTATCTCCAGTCATGATTTCCGCGTGGACAGCCACAACGCCCTTCACGCCTTCGCCCATGCCGACGGCCATTACCATCTGATGGGCTGTATGCTCAGCGCAGCTTCCTGCAACAAATGGTGGATGGAAAATATCCTGCACACTGATGACAATGAAAAAGAGCAGGAAAAAATCGAAAATCTGGGAGAAAATCAGGTATTCTACCTGCCCTATCTGATGGGAGAACGCTCCCCCCATAACGATCCCAATGTCCGGTCCATGTTCCTTGGCATGAGTATGGATACCACCAGAGCTCATATGACTCAGGCAGTGCTGGAGGGGGTTGCCTTCGGACTGCGGGATTCTCTGGAGATTGCAAGAAGCCTGGGAATATCTCTGGAGCGGACGAAAATCTGCGGCGGCGGGGCGAAAAGTCCCCTCTGGCGAACCATCATCGCCAATGTGATGAATTTAAAAGTGGATGTACTGGAACAGGAAGAAGGCCCTGCCCTTGGCGGCGCCATGCTGGCGGCTGTAGGCTGCGGCGTCTATCCTGATGTAAAAAGTGCGGCTGATCAAATTGTAAAAATCCGCGAAACCATAGAACCACTGCCGGAAGTGACAGAAAAATATGAGACACAGTACCGGAAATTCACCGGACTGTATCCCGCTATTCGGCCATTTTTCTCATAATCACCAAAGCCAGCCGCAAAAAACAACAGAATGGATACAGCCCTTGCTGTGTCCATTCTGTTATTAAAGCAACTTTATTCCTGTGTGATTCCCTGCAGATATTCATCCACCGCTGTGGTGTCCAGGGTGTATTCTTCTGCCGGCTGATCCCCCGGATTGGTAACCTCCTGATAAACGGAAACGCCAAACCATCCCAGCAATGCAGCTACAACCACAATCGCAGCCGCGTATTCCAACCTGCGTATACGCTTCTCTCTTTTCCAGATTTTCTGTTTATTCGCCTTATATTCTTTATATCGGTCAACTTTTTCCTGACTCATGCGGTACACTCCTTACGTCAAAATCTGATTTATTATACCACAGATTTCCGGATCTGAAAAGCATTTTCCCAATCAAGCTACCACAATTACGCCCCCGTCGTTGGCGTACATACTGCTGACGCCGGCTGTGTCCAGAAGAACCACCTCTTTTACCTTCATGCGGGCCAAAATAGCGTCCCGCACAATTTCCGCCCTGTCTCTACAGTTGCAGTGAGAAATGGCCAGAATACGATTTGCGCTGTCAACGGTTCTCTCTACCACGTAATCTACCAATTTTACCAAAGCCTTGTTGATTCCTCTGGCCTGATCCAACTGACAGATCGTTCCCTCATCGGTAGACCCCATCACCGGTTTGATTTTCAGCGCCGAGGCAACAAAAGCTTTTACCAGGCTAAGCCTTCCGTTTTTACGCAGCGTATCCAGATTTTCCAACACGAAAAAAGTATTCTGACTGGCAATATAGGCCTCCACTGCCTGAATAATCTCATGAAACTTCATACCGGCTTTTTCACATTCAGCAATTTTCATGGCGATTAACGTTTCTCCTATAGAAGCGCTTCTGGAATTAAACACATAAATTTTCTGTTCCGGTTTTTCTTCCAGCAAAAGATCTCTTCCCAGCATAGCGCTGTTAAAGGAACCGCTTAGTTCAGCTGACAGCGTTACGGCAAATACATGATCTGCATCACAGTCAAAGGCTCTGCGGTAACTCTCCGGAGAGGGGCAGGAGGATTTGGGACAGTGGGGAGAAGCAGCCACTTTCTGCAGAAAATCTGCCTGACAAAACGTTTCATCATCGACAATGGATTCTCCCTCCACTTCCAGAATCAGCGGAACCGACTCAAAATGAGGATCCTGTTTCATCTCTTCCGTCAGCTCTCCGCAACTGTCTACCACAACTTTATATTTCATATTTTCCACTTGCCTCCAGAATTATCATATCAATAATATATGTATTCATTTTCTTCGCCGTATTACGTAGTTTTGAATACCATATTATACTATCACATATACTTTCTGTTGACAAGGGATGATATTATCTTTCCTCCACCGGAAGGAATTTTTTATGGGTACCCACGTATTTATAAGCCGGACGAACAATTTTACCCTGGTTGATCAATTCTTCCAGACGGTGTGCGCACCAGCCCGGCATACGGGAAATGGCAAATATCGGCGTAAACAATTCTTTGGGAATACCCAGCATCTTATAAACGAATCCGCTGTAAAAGTCCACGTTGGCGCAGACCGGTTTAAACAGCTTTCTCTTGTTCATAATCAGCTCGCCCGCATTCTTTTCCACCAGTTCGTATAATGCAAACTGATCCTGCAGTCCCTTTTCTTCCGCAAGATTTCTGGCATATTGTTTCAAAATCACGCATCTTGGATCAGACTCCGTATAGACGGCATGTCCCATACCGTAAATCAGCCCTGCATGATCGAATGCTTTTTTATCCAGAATATCATTCAGATAATTTCTGATGCTTTCCTCATCCTTCCAGTCAGAACAATTCTCCATAATATTTTCAAACATATCCTGCACCTTCAGATTGGCTCCGCCGTGCCGCGGTCCCTTCAAAGACCCGATGGCCGCCGCAATGGCAGAATATGTATCTGTTCCGGACGAAGTAACAACGTGGGTGGTAAAGGAGGAGTTGTTTCCGCCTCCGTGCTCTGCATGAAGCACCAATGCCGTATCCAGTACCTTTGCCTCCAACTCCGTGTATTTTCCATCTTCCCTGAGCATATAAAGAATATTTTCCGCCACTGAAAGTCCCCTTTCAGGATTCCTGATCAGCAGCGTCTTGTCCATGCGAAAATGCTGATAGGCATGGTAAGAATAAACGGCAATCAGCGGTATTTTCGCAATCATCTCCAGGGACTGGCGAAGTACGTTAGCCACTGAGATATCATCCGGCGCATCATCATAACTGTACAAAGTCAGGATACATCTTTGCAGCGCATTCATGATATTGGGATTGGAAGCCTTCATGATAACGTCCCGGACAAATCTCCCCGACAGATCCTGTACGTCAAAAAGAATGTTCATAAAACGTTCCATCTGCTTTTTATTCGGCAGATCGCCAAACATCAGCAGATATGTAATCTCCTCAAAAGCAAACCGACGATCCTTGTGACTTTCCACCAGATCTCTCACATCATACCCCTGGTAATACAGTCTTCCATCGCTGGGAATCTTTCTTCCGTCCACGATGTCATAAGCTACTACATCGGAAATCTCTGTTAACCCCGTCAGCACACCTTTACCGTTGGAATCACGAAGCCCTCTTTTTACATCGTATTCTGCATACAAATCCGGATTGATTTTTCCGGAACTCATACAGTATTTTAATAATTCTTCAAAATCCTGTTCCTTAATCACAGAATTCGCCTCTTCTTTTACTGAACTCAATCCTTCTGCCTCCTTCAATGAATTTTGAAATATTATAGCGGAAATATTAGGATATTTCAACTTAATTTTTTCTCAGACCCTCTAAACTGCCTTTTTCTGACGTTGACATTTTTGCTTTCTGCATGATAAAGTGATAAAAAGAAAGGAACATTTCATGAAAGCTTTTACTATTTCGGAGATCAAATACTTTATGTCCCAGCTTCTTTTAAAGGACACCTTTGATCACTTTACTCTGCTGGAACTGACCCTTACCACCAACGTTACTTACACTATAGACGGTACCCTTCATCCTGATTTTTACGATGCAGGAGAAGCAGAACTGATCAAGGCTAAAGAAGAGCATCTGGTACAATGGAGCGAAATACGTCCCTTTTGTTTTTCACTGATCAAGGGAAAACATACCCCTCTTTACTTTAAGATCGTATTTCAACTGTCAAAAGAAGAAACCCGGCGGCTTCTGGCGGAGAACAACCTCTCCCTCCGGGAAGATGATATTTTCGGTCTGTACTTAAACTGTCAGTTTGACGGTACTTCCCTTACCTGTGTCACAGGAACATCCCTTCGCTTTTTCACCATGGACAAATCCGTGGATTACGCCTGGGATGACAAGGTGACCCGTTTTTTCAAAAGCCGAAATATCACCTTTGAATCCATATAAGCGGGGAACTGATTTTTCTTAAGCCATATTCCTTCATCTTCACTACTCATTTCGTATGGCAGCCAGGGGACTGAGCCTCATGGCACGAAGAGCGGGGAAGAATCCTGCGACCATCCCCACCAGCACCGCAAAAATAAGCGCCAGTCCGGCCAGCCAGAAGGGGATATAAGAAATCTGGGCTTCTGCCATTCCTGTAATGCTTCCCCCCAGAGCAGCGCCAAAATTATTCAGCGCCCAGGAAATGACACTGCTTAAGATCAGGCCTGCAATTCCCCCGCACAATCCGATGGCTGATGCCTCCGCCAAAAACATGGAGCGGATATTGGACAGGCTGCATCCCAGAACTTTCAAAATCCCGATTTCTTTCGTTCGTTCATAGATGGACATCATCATAGTATTGGCAATACCAATAGCCGCCACAAACAGCGAAACGGCGCCGATTCCACCCAGAACTAATTGAATACTCTGATACTGCTTCTGCTGTGCTTTCACCCATTCCGCATTCCAATTGGGGGTATAACCCAGATTTTTGATTTCATTCTGTACGCTCTCGGCATAGTCCATATCATCGATTTTCACATAAGCCTGGTTGTAATAAATTTCTTTATAAGGTTTTCCTGATTTTGTCACCGGCTGTCCTGGAATGGCTTTATTTTTGAACACCCGTTTCAACTGTGCCGTAAGCTCTTCCACATCACAATACACACCATAGCTCTGTTCAGTATAAGTATTTATATCTCCGGCCAGCACACCGGCTGTGGGCAAAATATACTTTTTGGGAGGTTTCACTGGCTGCGGGCTTTCTTCTCCTTCTTCCCCTCCCGTTTCTGACGGATTCTGACTGTTCCAATAACTGTCTTGATCGAAAATATAATATACCGGCTTATTCAGATCCACATCCGGCATTTCTCCAGAATCCCAATAGCCTTCTCCGGAAGATTCGTTATAGAAATTTGCCGTTACCTGATTTCCGTAAATAAATGAAAGCCCATCCCCTTCTTTTGGAATTTGGCCGCTGGCAAAGGAAAGATTCATACTCTCCAGCGCCTCCCTGCTCATACCGTACACATCCAGATTCCCAATGTATCGACCCTGCTTTCCTAAAATCTGAAGATTCAGCACCGGAGAGACCAGTGTCACATGGGGAATGCGTTCCAGCTCTTCTATGGTATCATCCGTAATCTTTTTCTGTTCTTCTGTTGTCTCTTCACCGGAATCTGAAGACATATCCATAAACATTCCATTTTCGTATACCTGTATGGTGGTCAGACCTCCGCTGCTCTCCATTGTTTCCATAGTCGTCTTATCCAGCGCCAAGCCAAGAGACACCATTACCACAATAGATGCCGTTCCGATCATCACGCCCAGTATGGTGAGAAAGGTTCTGAGTTTTCTGCGCCACAGATTACTTAAACTCATCCTTATCAGATCCCAAAATCTCATTGGCCCACTCCTCTTCCTTCCTGCGCTTTTTTCTCACCGCCGCGATAATCGCTGCTGCGGCACATACTGCAGCCGCTGCTCCGACCCAAATCAGTGGATTTGCTTTTTGCTCCTCTTCCTCCATTCCGGCAAAAGCCTCATCCGTGAACATTTCATCGTCTGCCGGCGCTGCGGCGGTTACAAAAAGGCTGCAGCTTGTCTCAAATGTTCCCTGATTTCCATCTTGATCCTCATAGGTAACGATCAGTTTCACCGTTCCGTCTCCCGCAGTTTCTTTCGCTCCCTGAGCCATCATATCCACGCTTCCCGTGGAACCTGCATCCAGGTTGCCCACAAAAGCCTCGCCGTTTATCACAGAGGGATCCTCTGCCTTCACACTGACATTGTAAAGTTTCATCTTTCCCAGATTATAGATATCAAAGGTAATATTCGCTTCTTCTCCCACTGCGATAGATTCCGGCATCACCTGCACCCGGCTTACGTCAAAACGTGCTTTCTGACGTACCGGTATGGAGATATTCAATGTTCCTTCAAAAGGATTGGCATTTTCATCCTCATATTTAAGAGCCGCCTCGATGGGATAGGGTTTTTGAACCAAATCTGCCCTGGCCGTCATGGATATAGACACTTCCTTCGTACTGTCTTTAGGAATATTTTCAATGAAAATTGTGTTGGACCCCTCTACCGGCAAAAAAGCCTCGGCAGCTGTCTCCTGTTCGCCCGCCTGGGGAGTCTGCAGGGTAAGCACCATATTGCCTACCGCCGTCTTTTTGGATGTATTGCGCACTTTTAAATTCAGCTTAAAGGTATCTCCCGCATTGACAGCAGCAGGTTCCGTCGTAAAACCGTCGATGATCACCCGCGGGGTACCGCCTTTTCCTTTTTCTTCCCCTTCCTGTCCCCCTTCTCCGCCAGCGCTGTAATCGCCGGCATCTATGTAACCGCCTCCGTCACTGTAGCCGCCGTCGGCATAACCGTCGTCGGCGAAGCCGCTTTCATCTGGATTCTGCGTCGGATCTTCCGTCGGCTCCGGCACCGGCTCATCCTCTTCCTCCGCAGCGATGGTGTCAATCTGAAGCGGCAGCAACACCCTCTGATTTTCGTGCATAACCGGCTCCTGCGTCTCTTCATCCATTACCGCAATTCCAAATATTACTTCTAACTGAAGCGTCACTGCCTGGTTTGATACGTCCGGCCGAACCGTCAAATTTTTAAAAATAATTTTACTTTCTTCCCCTGGATTAAGTTCCTGCTTATCTACCGTTCCCACTGCGCCGGTGGTATCATTCATAAACGGATACTTTTCTGTATTATTTTTCAGATTAACCCCGGCAATTGCTATTTTATTCTCCCTGGTGTTATTTTTTACGGGAATTTCCAAAGCCGCTTTTTCACCGCTTTGAAAAGAACCCAGCTTATGGCTCCCTGGTATTATCAAATATCCTGCGTTCTGCGCCCCCTCCTCGGCAAATACTGCTGCCGGAATAAGCACAGTCAAAATCACACACAGCAGTGCTGCCGCCAATCCTTTTTTCCTTCTCATCACCTGTTCTCCTCTTCTTTTGATTTTTCCTCTATTTTAACGATCTTCCCGTCGATAATGTGAAACGTCCTGTCTGCAAAACCAGCCAGATGATTGTCATGAGTTACCATCACCAGCGTTTTTTTCTGTTCCCGCACTACCTTTTGCATCAATTCCATCACTTCTGCAGATGTAGCCGAATCCAAATTTCCGGTAGGCTCATCGGCAAAAATAATAGCCGGATCCACCACCAGGGCTCTTGCCACACCCACTCTTTGCTGCTGACCGCCGGACATCTGGGAAGGTTTATGAAACATATGCTCGGAAAGCCCAACTGTCTGAAGGAGTCGCGCTGCCCGAACCATACGGACTTTCCTGGGAACTCCCCTGAAACTTAAAGGAAGCGCCACATTTTCCAGAGCGTTCATGGAAGGAATCAGATTAAAGGCCTGAAAGATAAAACCCACCGTCTCTCTCCTGAACCGTACCAACTGGTTCTCATTCATCCGGTCCAGCCGGCATTTTCCGATGGTTACTTCCCCTTTTGTGGGCTTTTCCAAACCTGCCAGCATATTCAAAAGGGTAGATTTTCCAGAACCAGAAGTACCGACAATAGAGCAAAATTCTCCTGGATAAATTGAAAGATCCACACCGTTCAGCGCCCGTACTTGATTTTCTCCAATCCGATAGATTTTATAAAGATCTCTTACTGAAATAACCGGTTTTCTCTCTTTTTCCATTTCCCGCTCCCTTCCCGTTTTTTTCTCATTATTCCTTATTCTTTGTGAAAGGTCAACCGAATTAAGAAAAAATAAGAATTGTTAATACTCTTTTAATATACTAAATACAGCCTGTACGGTTTCCCTAACCGTACAGGCTGTATTTTCAATCTTTTCTATATTATAATTTTTTCACGAACAAAGCACGAATAGCATTGAGCACCGCGATGATCATCACGCCTACATCTGCAAAAATCGCCAGCCACATGTTGGCAATTCCCACCGCCCCGAGCACCAGGCAAATGATCTTAATGCCGATGGCAAACCAGATATTTTCATATACAATCCGAAGACATTTTCTGGAAATTCTGATTGCTTTGGCAATTTGCAGAGGATCATCGTCCATCAGTACCACATCCGCCGCTTCGATGGCCGCATCAGAGCCCATAGCTCCCATGGCAATACCGATATCCGCCCTGGACAAAACCGGCGCGTCATTGATTCCATCCCCTACAAAGGCCAATTTTCCTCTTTCCGGCTTTCTGTCCAGCAACTCTTCCACTTTGGAAACTTTATCTCCCGGCAGAAGCTCGCTGTACACCTCATCAATCCCAAGGGAGGCCGCCACCTGATCCGCCACCTTTTTCCTGTCTCCAGTCAGCATCACCGTTTTTTCAATACCGGCTTTTTTCAGCTGGCCAATGGCCTCCTTGGCCGTAGCTTTCACAATATCAGAGATAACAATATGACCTGCATAAGAACCATCCACCGCCATATGAATAATAGTTCCTGTATGATGACATTCGATATGCTGGATTCCCAGTCTTTCCATCAGTTTTCCGTTTCCCGCCGCCACCGGTATGCCATCCACCTTCGCTGTCACGCCGTTTCCGCTGATTTCTTCAATATCGGCAACTCTTGAACGGTCAATTTCTTTTCCATAAGCCCGCTGCAGACTTTTGCTGATAGGATGAGAAGAAGAACTTTCCACTAAAGCTGCATACTCCAGCAATTTCTCCTCCTCCATCTTATTGTGATGAACGGCATTTACCTCGAACACGCCCTGGGTAAGCGTTCCTGTTTTATCAAATACCACATATTTTGTCTGGGAAAGGATCTCCAAGTAGTTGGATCCTTTTACCAGTACTCCCGCATTGCTGGCTCCTCCGATTCCGGCAAAAAAGCTCAAGGGAATACTGATAACAAGAGCGCAGGGACAGCTGATTACCAGGAAAGTCAGCGCCCGGTAAATCCAAGTACTCCAGTCAGCCGCCATACCCAATCCCAGCATCCGCACAAGCGGCGGAAGAATCGCCAGGGCAATGGCGCAATATACAACCGCCGGCGTGTAAATACGCGCAAATTTCGTAATAAACTGTTCTGATCTGGATTTTCTGGAGCTGGCATTTTCCACCAAATCCAGAATTTTGGAAACGGTAGATTCTCCGAATTCTTTTGTCGTCCTGATTTTCAGAACGCCGGTCATATTGATGCATCCGCTGATGATCTCATCCCCTTCGCCTGCTTCTCTTGGAACACTTTCCCCTGTCAGCGCACTGGTGTTCAAGCTGGACATTCCCTCTGTAATCACACCGTCTATAGGTACTTTTTCCCCAGGCTGTACTACAATCACCGTACCAACCTCAACTTCGTCGGGATCCACCTGCTTTAGTTTTCCATCCTGTTCCACGTTGGCATAATCAGGACGGATGTCCATCAATTCACTGATATTTCTGCGGCTTTTTCCCACTGCGTAACTTTGGAACCATTCGCCGATCTGATAAAACAGCATAACACCGATGGCTTCTGTATAATCGCCCTCACCTGTAATGCCAATGATAATGGCTCCGATAGTAGCAATTGCCATCAGAAAACTTTCGTCAAAGGGCTGCCGGTTTTTGACGCCCTTTACCGCTTTGATCAGAATGTCGTATCCAATCACCAGATAGGGAATCAGATACAGGACAAATCTTAAGTATCCTTCCACTGGAAGGAAATGAAGTCCAATCATCAGAACTGATGCTGTAAGAATTCTAATCAGCATCTTTTTCTGTTTTTTATTCATATCTTTCCACCTCATTTAAACAATTAAACATTATTTTAATTATTTTTCATTTTTACCCCATGCCTTTTTGGTATAAGCATGGGGACAATGGCCGAACTGTAAAGAATATTACAAAAAGATCTCACAGTCGTCTTCTACTTTTTTACAATTTTTGCGAACCTCTTCCATAACCGCTTTGACATCCTGATCTTCTTCAAATTCTACATTCATTTTCAGTGTCATAAAATTTACAACGGCATTTTTTACTCCCGCGGTATTCTTTGCTGCCTCTTCCATTTTATTGGCACAATTGGCACAGTCCACTTCAATTTTATATGTTTTTTTCATCTTCACTTTTCTCCTTTCACTATCGCCGTTTTATTCAATAATTAAATAATTGTTTAATTATTGACTTTAATATACCCTATAATGTATAATTAGTCAAGGAAAAAAATTTAACTTTTTTGCTTTTATTTAGAAATATTTTCAGATAGCATAATAAAATATTACAGGAGGTATTATCTATGACGCAAAATCTTCCCCATGATCATGGGAATAATGAACAGAAAATCCGGCAATCTCTTCCCAGCCGGGAAGAAATTGCCGGTGTTGCCGAAGCCATGAAGCAACTGGGTGATCCCAGCCGTCTTCAGATTTTCTGGCTCTTATGTCACTGCGAAGAATGTGTGCTCAACATCGCAGCCCTTATGAATATGACAAGCCCTGCCGTTTCCCACCACTTGAGGCTGCTGAAAAGCAGCGGTCTTATTGTGAGCCGAAGAGAAGGAAAAGAGATGTACTACCGGACGGCGGATACTGAACTGGCCCAGACCCTCCATCATACCATCGAAACCATTGCCAAAATTACTTGTCCGAAAGGATAACCCTGCAGTCTTTTATTTTTCTCTTTTAAAAATGCTCTCAAAGCATTTTTCCTTGACTTGGATTTCATGTGCATGCTACACTGAATTCATACAGCAATGAGGAGGTATCTGTATGGAACTTCGTGTGTTAAAATATTTTCTGATGGTAGCGCGTGAAAAGAACATCACCCATGCCGCTGATCTTCTTCATATCACGCAGCCCACGCTGTCAAGACAGGCTGATTCAGCTTGAGGAAGAACTTGGAGTAAAGCTGTTTCAGCGGAGTAAACACCGCATCATATTGACGGAAGACGGGATTCTCCTGCGCCGCCGGGCTGAGGAAATTGTGGCTTTGGCTGAAAAAACCATTGAAGATATACAGCACAAAACAACTCAGCTTACAGGAAAAATAGCTATAGTAAACGGCGAACTCAAAAGTTCACAATTTCTGGCCGAACTGATCGCATCCTTTCATAATGAACACCCGGAAGTGCAGTTTGAGATATACAGCGGTAATTCTGACAACATCAAAGAGCGGATTGACCGGGGAATCCTTGATATTGGACTTCTCGTAGAACCGGTGGACATGTCAAAATATAATTTTGTGCGTACCCCTTTCAAAGAGCGCTGGGGAGTTCTGGTGAATGAAGATTCTGAGCTTGCCGGGAAAAAAGAAGTCACTCCAGCAGATTTGATTCGCTTTCCCGTGATTATGTCCCAACGCGAAATGGTGCAGAATGAGCTTCTGAACTTGTTCGGAGATTATGCAGATCAGCTTCAAAACATCGCAGCCGGCAATCTTCTTTACAATCTTGCCGCACTTGCCAGATGCAGAATTGGCAGCGTAATTACGCTGGAACTGAACTGTTCCTATGACAGCCTGCGTTTTATCCCTTTTAAACCTGCGCTTGAAACCGGCACAGTCTGCTAATGTGCGATAAAGAAGTAATAGAAGTGTAAAAAATTTTGCCGTTCCTATCCGGCACTTAGGGCTGTGTCGGATAGGTCAGGCGTTAGGCTTCCGGCAAGTCTATCTTGCCGACAAAGCTG